>NZ_CABHOU010000060.1 GCF_902168175.1 uncultured Chitinophaga sp.
CCTGTGTTTAAGTTCCTGACGGGTCACTATGAGCGTTCGCCTTTTAAGTTCGGCGAGCGGGAATATGGCAACCACGCCGTTAATACAGCTTCCAGGTGGTCGCTGATCAACATGGGATTGAATTTCGATACTATTCCGGCCATAGGTGCCGCTACATTTAAACCTGAAGATGTACTGGTGATATCCGATCCGAAATCAATATTGGACCAAAGCATTATCGACAGCGTTAAACAGTATATAGACAGGGGAGGAAATGCCATGTTCTATTCTGAACCAGGCAAGCAGTTCATCATGAACCCCATCCTGAACCATGTTGGCGTAAATGCGGATGAAGGCATCGTTGTGCAGCCTAACCCGCACGATATGCCGCACAAGCTTCCGGGATTGATTTCTAAGAAAGGCACAGATATGGCCGATGAGGAGCCATTTTTCTACTTCAGGAACGGTATCTACACCGCCTGCTATACCGCTATCGCCGGTGCCAGTGTATTAAGCTATTCCGATACCACCGGGTTTAAGGTAGAACAGATTACCACTTTGGAGAACAATGCCAATACCTGGGTAGAAAGAGGTTTGCTGGTGGTAGACTCTGCCGCGCCTATATTCAAGCCCGCGGAAGGTGACTATCGTAAGGAAGGGCCTTATCCGGTTGGTTTGCAGCTTACCCGCAAAATCGGCCCCAAAGTGCAGAAGATCATTGTTTCCAGCGATGCAGACATGATGTCTACTGCCAAAGCAAGCGGAAAGGATTATGGCAATGCGTTCTACAGCTACACGACAGATAACAAATACCCGGTATACCACCATTATAAAGTGCCCACTGATATATGGGTGACCATCAAAAAGGCGCCGGCCGCAACATTGAAGATGGTGCTGCAATATTTAATACCAGCCCTGATACTGGTAGCAGGCATTGTAATACTGATCAGGAGAAAACGCAAATAGCTTTAACTGTTTTAAAAAAGTAGAATATGTATTTGCAGACAGATACGCAGACGATGGATGACTTGCGCTTGTTTTCGAAAGCAGACACACAGGGTATTTATGATATTTATAACCATTCATTTACCCGTGGCGGGCAAACCATTATGGAAGCCATGTTCAGGAAACCGCTGAACAACAGGGAAGAGATCATCAAACGGATCAATACCATTACTGCTTTCGTGAAAATGAAGGCCAGCTTTCCTTTCGATGGCGGCATGCTGGACCAGGCAGAGAAATACATCTCTTTCGATGATAACCAGGATGGCGGCACAAAAGTTACACTTAGTGAGAAAGAGGTGCAGCAGGGGATTATGTCGGTGATCGAACTTTTTCATACGCTCAGGCAGTACCTGGAGTCGAAGGAAATGGCAGGCGTGAAAGAGCTGGAGGATGAAAGACTGACGGCTATCGGGGTATTGAACGACCCGGCTTTTATACCGGTGTTCAACGAAAAGCCGAATGCCCGGATTTCCTTTGCTGCTGTTACGGCTTTTGATGTGTTGATCCGTAGCAAGGAGAAACGGAAGGTGTTGCAGCTGCTGCATTTTATTTACCATATCGATGTGTATGTGTCTGTTGCGCAGGTGACCGCGAAGCATAACATGGTATTTCCTATAGTACACCCAAAAGGGACGAGCATTTTAAAAGTGGAGGGTGTATACCATCCACTTTTAAAAAATGCGGTGGCGAACAGTCTGCATATGGAACCTGCCCGCAACCTGGTATTCCTTACGGGGGCCAACATGGCCGGGAAGTCTACCTTCCTGCGTTCGTTCAGTACCGCGGTGTACATCGCCCATATGGGCTTTCCGGTAGCCGCAGCCTCCATGGAGTTTTCGGTGATGGATGGTGTATATACCACGATCAACCTGCCTGATAACCTGGGCATAGGGGCCAGCCATTTCTACGCGGAAGTATTACGGGTAAAGAAAATAGGGCAGGAACTCAGTGAAGGAAAATCACTGTTCGTACTGTTCGATGAATTATTCCGGGGTACGAATGTGAAGGATGCGCTGGAGGGAACGCTGGCGGTTTGTAATGCGTTTACCAACCGTAAAGACAGTAAGTTTATCATCTCCTCCCATATCATTGAGGCGGCCGGCGAGTTGCGTAAAAAGGAAAGCGCTGCGTTTTACTTTTTGCCCACCATTATGAAAGGGCCTGTACCTGAATACACGTACACGCTGGAAGAGGGCGTTACCAATGATAAACATGGAATGATTATCATCAATAACGAAGGTATACTCGACATTCTGAAGCAGGGAAACAAAGGCGGTAAAAGGTTAAATAAGCAATTATGAGTTTTAAAATAGATCGCCAATCGGTAGGGGAGCTGAACCTCATGGGCAAATTCCGCCAGGGATCAGTGTACTTCCTCTTCAATAAAGTGAGAACACGGATCGGCGAAAAACTGATGGATGAGATGTTTTCACATCCGCTGAATGATGCTGCCGCTATCAACCGGCGTGTGGCCATTTTCGAGTTTTTCGAAGAGAAAGGTGTTGCGTTTCCTTTTGAGGCCGACCAGGTGGCCCTGATGCGGGAATATATCGACACTACGGCGGGGAAATCGCAATTGGCGGTGACGGCAGACCTGCACTTGCAAAAGTTGCTGGCGGGACTCATGAAAGATACCCGTTACAAAAGCACCTTACTGAAGTTGCAGGCCACCATCGTAACGCTGAAGAAGTGTTATGGACTGCTGGAGTTGCTGAAGCGCGAAAACAGTCCTTTGCAGGCCCGCGTGGAATCCTTACTGGCCATCATGCACCAAAAGGACATCCGAAAGATCCTCGATAGTGATATCTATAAGCCGATGTCGACCAGCACCGTGTCCGAGTACGACTTCCTGCTGCGCAACCGGCATAACGAGGTTATGAAGAACGTGCTGATGTTTATTGCCGAAACAGATGTATACATCGCGGTCAGTAATGTATCGCGTGAGCGGCATTTTTGTTATGCAACAGCGGTGGAGAAAGAAGAAAACGTGTTCCATGCCCGTAATCTGAGGCATCCCTGTATTACAAAAGCGGTAGGCAACGATATCCAAATGAAGGAGGGCAGTAATGTGCTGTTCCTCACCGGGGCCAATATGGCCGGTAAATCCACCTGGATGAAATCCATCGGTATCGGTATGTACATGGCCCATCTTGGTTTTCCGGTGGCCGCTGCCGAAATGGTATTCTCTGTACGCGAAGGCATTTTCTCCAGCATCAACGTGGCCGACAACATAGCGATGGGCTACAGCCACTTCTATGCAGAAGTAGTAAGGGTAAAGGACGCTGCGCTGGCCGCCGCCACCGGCGAACACCTCCTGCTGATGTTCGACGAACTGTTCAAAGGCACCAATGTTAAAGACGCCTTTGACGGTACCCTGGCGGTAACGGAAGGGTTCTCCGAATACAACAACTGCCTGTTCATCGTATCTACCCACATCATCGAGGTAGGAGAAGCACTCAAAGACCTGCCTAACGTGCAGTTCCGGTTTATGCCGACGATACTGGAAGGAAATGTACCCAGGTACACCTACACCTTACACGAAGGCATTACCGAAGACCGTCAGGGTATGATGATCATCGAAAACGAGGGAATTATTGCACTGATCAATAAAATGTAAGATTCTACTGATTATATCGCGGCCATCTGCCGTGTAGCTTACTATTTAAAAAACTATAAACAATATGAAGCAATTTATTGCATCAGGGATACTTATGTCCCTACTCTCCACAACCGCCCTGGCCCAGGTGCAACCTTTCACCGGGTTTACGAAGCAGGATTTAAAAGATGATTTTAAATACGCTGTGGAGCTGTTGAAGAAGCAGCACCCGAATCCTTACAAGTTCACAGACACTGTTACGTTCAACCGTAAAATGGATTCCCTGATGAACAGACTGGATAAAGATCCGTCGCT
>NZ_CABHOU010000061.1 GCF_902168175.1 uncultured Chitinophaga sp.
ACCTTCCAGGTGAATGCCACTTACCAGGCACCCACTATCGCTATGCCTGCGGGCGGCGGTGGCGGCGGTCGCGGCGGACCAGGTGGTATGGGCATGGCCTCTTCCTCTGCCCAGGGCAAAATCAAAGGCTTCAGCGGTGTAGACGTAGCGGTTAAAAAAGACTTCCTGAAAAACAAGGCTTTATCCGTTTCACTGAACCTCTCCGATGTATTCAATACCCGCGAGTACAACCTGGACCAAACCACGATGTTCTTTGCCCAGAACTACTACCGCAAACGCGAATCACGTATCCTTAAAATGAACGTAAGCTATCGTTTCGGCAAGTTCGACAGCCAGATCTTCAAACGTAAGAACAACAAGAGAGAGGGTGAGAATATGGGAAATATGGAGATGGGATTCTAATAAGTTGCCAACTGTATGATACGAAAGAGGCTGCCACGCTTTGTGGCGGCCTTTTTTATGGGATAAATGCTCATCCGCATTCTATTGTTCCACCTGAGTTATGCAATGCCGCACCTACATCGCCGCTCCCCGCACGGCTTCGACCACTTATCATAATTGAAAACTTTCTAAGGGCGGCAGTGCTACTTTTGCTACGAATCACGTCTCTGTCAACCAAAATTGCTGATCTCACCTATTGCGCATGAGAAAACTCGTACCACTTTACCTTTTTACTACTTTTTTAGCTCCCCGTGCCTGGGCACAGGACAAAGTAACTGCCACACAAACCGTTGCAGCACAAGGCGCTGTTACCGGTAAAATCGTGGACGGAACAACAGGTAAACCAGTGGAATACGCATCGGTAGTGTTGTTACGCTTCGCCGACTCCTCGCTGCTCACAGGTGTATATACCGCACCAGACGGTAAATTCTCACTTCCCCGCATCCCCGCGGGCGACTATGTAGTGCGGATTACCTTTATGGGGTACGATAAATTTGAACAAAGATTGCAATCGGATGCAAACCGAAATCTCGGGGAACTGAGGCTTATTGCCGCCGGAACCTCCCTGCAGGGTGTAGAGATCAAATCGGAGAAACCGGAGTTTTCCATGCAAATAGACAGGCAGGTGTTTGATATGAGCAGCATGCTTACCGCGGCTGGTGGTACAGCCTCGGATGTAATGAAGAATTTGCCTGGCGTGGAGTCAGATATAGACGAGAACGTGACCATGCGCGGCAAATCCATCACAGTTTATGTAGATGGAAAACCTTCTCCCTTCGGTGATACAAAGACCGCCTTACAAATGATCCCTTCCGAATCGATCGATAAAATAGAACTGATACACAACCCCTCCGCTAAGTTCGACGCTGCGGGCGGTGGCGGTATCATTAATATCGTATTGAAGAAAGATAAGGCGATGGGTTATAACTACATGATCAACGTATCGGCCGCTAATCCTAAAGAAGCGAATGGTAGTGTGAATGCGAGCCTGCGCCTGCGTAAGATCAACTTATTCGGCAACTACCAGCAGCGGTATAACGAGCAAAGCGGCAGTGGTTACAGTTACCGTAAGAACATGAAGGATACGGTAAACTACTTTATACAGGAAAGCTCCAATCATAATATTAACAAAGGCAGCGGCGGCAGGATAGGTTTTGACTATTACCTCGACAGCCGTACCACGCTTACGTTTGCCGGTGGCTGGAACACCTGGGACAACAGAAACCGCGACAGCAGTTACATGAACTACGAAGACGAACATATGCAGCAACAGCGCTACGGCTTCCGTAACAACGGCAGCGGCGGCGAAGGCCTTTCGTATACCACCAGCTTCAACTTCAAACGCACCTTCGATAAACCTAACCAGGAACTTACCGCTTACGTAAACTTCAACGATACCAAAAGCACCAGCGGCAGCCAGTACCGCACCGATAACTTTCGCCCCGATGGCAGCATTTACAGCCGTCCGTCGAGCCAGGTAAACAATGGCGACAGCCGTAACAAATTCCTGGAAGCACAGGCAGATTATACCACACCCTACGGCAAAAAAGGGAAACTGGAAGCAGGCGGTAAATACAGAACACGCGATTATGAGAACATTTACATCGCGAACATATACGATTATAACACAGGCGATTTCATCATCAGCCCTGTACTGTCCAATAACTACAGCTACCAGGAGAAGGTAGGCTCTGCCTATATCAACGTGGCCAACGCCCTTGGCAACCTGGGCTATCAGGCAGGCATCAGGGTTGAAAGTTCCCAGCTCGAAGGTTACTCCTACAGCAAAGACACGTCCGTGAACAATACTTTCCTGAACGTGTTCCCCAGCCTGTTTTTGAAGTATAACCTGCCGAACGACCATAACCTGATCTTCAACTATTCGACCCGTATAGACCGCCCTGATTTTAACCAGTTGCTGCCTTACGTAAATAACTCCGATACCATGAACATCCGTGTGGGCAACCCGGCGCTTAACCCCTCGTTCACCCACAAGTTTGAACTGAACTACGGCATTTATTTCCCGGAAACCAGGAACTACTTCAGCAGCGGTTTCTATTATTCTAACACCAATAAACTCATTGACCGCCTAAGCCTCCTTGATCCTAAGACCGGTATCACCACCACCTCTCCGCAAAACCTTGCCACCAACAACAGCATAGGTTCCAATACCACCTACAAAATGCGGATATTCAAATGGTGGACGCATACCACAACGCTCAACTTCGAATACTCAAAAATATTCGGCCAGAGCGGTGATCGTAAAATAGAGAATGAGAACTTTGGCTACAGCCTTAACCTGAACAGTAATTTCCGTTTGCCTTATAAATTCAGTGGTCAGATCGTGGGCAGCTATCGCTCGCCACGCGTTATGCCGCAGGGTACCTACAAAGCCATGAACGGCATTGACGTTTCGGTTAGGAAAGAGTTCCTGAAAAACAACGCCTTAGCGGTTTCCCTGAACCTTTCCGACGTATTCAACACCCGCCAGTTCGCCTCCCACTACGAAACGCCTGACTTCATCCAGGACTACGACAGGCGCAGAACGTCGCGCATTGTAAAAATCAATGTGCGGTACCGTTTCGCCAAGATAGATCCGAACCTGTTCAGGAAAAAGAAAATCCAGAAAGAAGAAGAGGAAGAAGAAACCCCGCAACCGCCTAAAACCAACGGCAGGGAAATGGGCCTTTAATCAACTGTTTTTCCCGGTAAGCATGGGTACAAAAGAGAAGTTATCGAATGCTTCTTCTTTGTAGTCATTTTCGGCAATGCGTGTAATGCGTAACATCCGCTGTACATCGCCGCCACCAACGGGGATCACCATTTTGCCGCCTATTTTAAGCTGGGCCAGCAGTTTCTGGGGGATTTGCGGGGCGGCCGCCGTTACCAGTACTTTATCGAACGGGGCATAGGTAGGAAGCCCCTCGTAACCATCGCCGTAAAAGAAACGCAGCGTCGGGTATTTAGTTTTAAAAGCAAACTTCTTCACGATCTCGAACAGCTTTTTCTGTCGTTCGATGGTGTATACATTTGCTTTTAACTCTCCCAGTACACAAGACTGGTAAGCGCTGCCGGTGCCTATTTCCAGCACCTTTTCAAAAGGACGTACTTCTAATAACTGAGTCTGGTAAGCCACTGTATAGGGTTGGGAAATCGTTTGTCCCTCACCTATCGGAAAAGCCCTGTCTTCGTAAGCGATGCTTTCAAATGCCGTGTCTAAGAAATAATGCCGGGGAATGTTGTTGATGGCTGCCAGTACATTTTCGTCCGTGATTCCCTTTTGTTTGATGCTTTCAACCAGTTGCCTGCGTAATCCTTTTTGTTTGTAATCATCAATGTACTGCTTCATATCGCCGCAAAAATAACCATTAACCGCAACTTTTTCACAAAGCCCTGCATGTACAGTTTTCCACAAAAAGTTATCCCCTGTACGGAATGGCGGTACGTACAAGGGATAATATACTGTTAATAGGCTGTGTTTAAGAGCGGCCGGCCTTAATCTTCACGCGGATGTCAACTCCTTTTTCCACATACGATTCATCACCTGGTTTAGCGGCGGCGGTCATACCCCAGTCGGTACGATCGAGGGTAAACGCAGCATCTACAAGGATGCGCTCGGCAGTAAGTTCGATTTTAGCGGGGAAACTGATCACCATGGATTTGCCCAACATGGTGAGTTCGCCATGTACCAGGGCATTGGCACCGTTGATACCTACATATTTGTCACCTGCGTAAGGGGTAACTTCCAGGATTTCGAACTTAGCAGAGGGGTACATGGCTACGTTAAAAAAGTCGGGGCCCTGTAGTTTATCCAGCATCATGTTCCGCAACTCTGTCGAATTGGGATCGCTGCTCACCATAGAGGCGATATCGATATTAAAGGAGCCTCCTATTACACGGCCGTCCTGGATGCGGACCTTACCGTCTTTAAGATCAAAGTAACCTTTGTGGGCAACATCTTCCTGGAAACCAGTCCATTCGATGCGGCTGCTGTCGGCCCATGTTTTTTGACTGGCGGTAGTGGTTTCGGTACTCTTTTTACAACTCACCGTTGCTGCTACGGTGGCTAAGAGAATAAATTTTACTAAAGATTTCATTTTGGGGTTTGTTTTATAAAAAAATATTAATTAGTATTGCGAAGGCGTATTCGATATTACTTCACTTCCTGATTGCGCCGCAAAGGTACAGCTACCTTATATTTCCATTACAAGTAGAACCACCTGATTTTCAGAAATACGTAGTATTACGTAGTGTCCTTCGTCTATCCTTTTGCCTTAATGCAATTTTTATCTTTACTTTACACTGCTAAAATTTTTTAGCGTATTGTTTGTATAAAAGCCGAATTAAAAAATATGGACGCGAACATTTTAAGCACAGTAGACAAGTGGCTCAACGGCCAGTATGACGCGGAAACGGTAGCTGCCGTTAAATTACTGCAGCAGCAGAACCCCGATGAACTTACCGACGCCTTTTACCGTAATCTTGAATTTGGCACCGGCGGCCTGCGTGGCGTAATGGGTGTTGGTACCAACCGTATGAACAAATACACGGTAGGTATGGCCACCCAGGGGTTTGCTAACTACCTTAACCAGTCTTTCCCCAATGGTGTTAAAATGGCCATCGCCCACGACAGCCGCAACAATAGCCGTTACTTTGCAGAAGTAGCCGCTAATGTACTGGCCGCCAACGGTATCCATGTTTACCTGTTCGAAAGCCTGCGTCCTACCCCGGAACTGAGTTTCGCCATCCGCCACCTGCAGTGCCAGGGCGGCATTGTGCTTACTGCCTCGCACAACCCTAAAGAATACAACGGTTATAAAGCCTACTGGAACGACGGTGGCCAGCTCATACCACCGCATGATAAAAACGTGATCCGCGAAGTGGAAAAGATCGCCGGTATCGACGAAGTGAAATGGACCGGTGGCGAGCAAAACATCACCAGCATTGGTAAAGATGTGGATGAAGCCTACCTCGGTATATTAAAAGGCCTCTCCATCAACCCGGATATCATTGCCAAACACCACGACCTAAAAATAGTATACACACCGATCCACGGCACCGGTATTACCCTCGCTCCGGAAATCCTGAAGCGTTACGGCTTTACCAATGTACATGTGGTGGAAGAACAGTCTAAACCAGACGGCAACTTCCCTACCGTGGTATATCCTAACCCGGAAGAGTCCGAAGCCATGAGCATTGGTCTTAAAAAGGCAAAGGAAATAGATGCGGACATCCTGCTCGGCACCGACCCCGATTCTGACCGCGTTGGCATCGCCGTAAAAAATCACCATGGCGAATGGGTACTCATGAACGGTAACCAAACCGCCGTACTGCTGTTCAACTACATCGTGGAAGGCCGCAAACAACGCGGACTGGCACAGTCGAACGACTATGTTTGTAAAACCGTAGTAACCTCCGACCTGATCGACGTATTTGCAGCTGCCAATAACGTGAACTGCTACAACGTACTCACCGGCTTTAAATGGATCGCTGCACTGATCCAGGAAAAAGAAGGTAAAGAGAACTTTATCTGTGGAGGTGAAGAGTCGTACGGTTACATGATCGGCGACAACGTACGCGATAAAGATGCCATCGCATCGGTAGCTATGTTGTGCGAGATGGCTGCTTACGCTAAGGAGAAAGGCCGCTCGCTGTTCGAGCAACTGATCGACATCTACCTGAAATATGGTTTTTATAAAGAATCCCTGATTTCGCTGACCAAGAAGGGTATGAAAGGTGCGGAAGAAATTGCAGAAATGATGCAGGGCTACCGCGATAATCCGCCAGCCACTATCAACGGTTCCAAGGTAATATCAATTTATGATTACCAGACGCAGCAAAAGCGCGACCTGGTATCGGGAGCTACAGAGGCGATCAACCTGCCTAAGTCCAATGTACTACAGTTCTTACTGGAAGATGGCAGCAAAATATCAGCCCGTCCGTCCGGCACAGAGCCTAAGATCAAATTTTACTTTAGCGTAAATACAAAGCTCTCCGCAGCAGGCGATTTCGATAAGGTAAACGTTGAGCTGGACCAGCGTGTAGCTGCGATTATCAGCGATATGAAATTAAAATAGCCGAACTATACGAAGGAGGCTGTAAGCGGTTAAGCATGAACCGTTTACAGCCTCCTTTATTTTTGCCCCGCGGGAACGAATTGATTGGGATGACTACACTAAGTAAGCAGAAAGAATATCATCGCCTTCCACATCCACCATTACCATATCCTGTAAAGTAGTAGCGAGAGAATAACCCACAAAATCAACCGACAAAGGGAAAGATTTATGTTTCCTGTCTACCAGCACAGCCGTTTGTATCTTTTTAGGAAGGAACTCTAAGAAAGGTTTGAGCGCATATAACATTGTACGGCCCGAATTGGCCACATCGTCGATGATAACGATCGTTTTATTGGAGAAGTCCATAGCGTCCGACAACTCCACGCCTTCCGGCTTTTGTTTATCAAGACGTATTTCCATCACTTTGATATCGAACGAGGCGATACGGCGGAGATGATCGGCTATTTTATGGGTGAGGATAATGCCCCTGTCCCAGATGCCGGCCAGTATAACCTGTTCTTCTTCGCTGTTATGCTCGTAGATCTCATAGGCAATACGTTCGATCTTTTTCTCTATGGCATCCTGTGTTAAGATGGTATTCTTTTTTTCCATGTTCGAATTTTGCGCGCTGTAAAAATACATAAATTGTGCTGCCCTCCACGTTGTTGAATAGAATTAAACTGTAAATTGGGGTAGTCAAATCAAGGATATGCTGATTGTGCAACAAGTTTTTTTTATAATCGCCTTTGCAGCGGCGGTGTATTTATTTGCAAAAAAGGCAGGCTTTATCAGGAAAAACATTCTGCTGGGCCGCGATGTGGCCCTTAACGACCGGAAGGACGAGCGGCTGCGCAACCTGGTGCTGCTGGCTTTCGG
>NZ_CABHOU010000062.1 GCF_902168175.1 uncultured Chitinophaga sp.
TATTGCAGGAATTCCAGGTGATCTACATCTCGCGGGGCAAAGGCATATTTGAATCGGCCAGTTGTGCGCCTACGGTGGTTAAAGAAGGTACTATATTACTGCTGTTCCCTTACGAATGGCACCGTTACAAACCCGATGCCGAGGCGGGATGGGACGAATGGTGGGCAGGATGTAAAGGCCCGGTGCTGGATAACCTGTTACGCCGGCAATTTTTCAGCAAAGAGAAACCACTTTACCATATCGGTTACCAGCAAAACGTGATGCAGCTGTTCCACGATATGATCGGCCAAACCGGCGATGAGTTACCGGGTTACCAGCCGTTAATCAGCAGCGCTGTGATGCACCTGCTGGGACTTGTACAATTTTACGGCAAACAGGAAACTGCACAGGAAGACCCGCTACACGCACAGCTGGTGAATAAAGCCATGCAGTATATGCGTACACATATGTCGCAGGCAATTTCGTTCGATGCGTTGTGTAAAGAGTTACAGGTAAGTTATTCGCACTTCAGGAAAGCGTTTAAATCGCACACCGGCATGCCACCCCACCAATACCTGCTGGAGCTGCGGATGGAGAAATCGCGGCAGTTACTGGCCACCACGCCAAAGGCGGTAAAGGAAATTGCTTTTGATGCGGGCTTTGAATCGGCGTTCTATTTTTCCAGGATGTTTAAGAAAAAGATGGGCACAACGCCCGGGGCTTACCGTAAGAGTCTTACACACTAAAAGTGTCAGGTTAACACTAAATGTTGCGGTTGTTGATTTTGTTTTCTATTTTGATGGGAGAACTTGTCTAAATACGATCGTTATGAAATATATCCGCATCCTGACCGGATTACTACTCTTGTCACCCTTTTGCAGCACGTTACAGGCGCAGCAGCCAGCTGCCAACATCAGCGTACATCTTACAGAAGAAAAAGGCCCCATGAAACCTATATGGGCCTGGTTTGGCTATGATGAGCCGAACTACACGTACATGAAAGACGGTAAAAAGCTGCTTACAGAAATAGCCGCGTTAAGCCCAACCCCTGTATATGTGCGCGCACACTCCCTTTTATGCACGGGCGACGGTACGGCGGCACTTAAATGGGGTTCCACTGATGCTTACAAAGAAGATGCGCAGGGAAATCCTATTTACAACTGGCGTATTGTAGACAGCATTTTCGATACTTACATCGATCGCGGCATGAAACCCCTCGCCCAGATAGGGTTTATGCCGCAGGCGATGAGTACGCGACCCGAACCTTACCGCCATTACTGGAAACCAGGTGATAAATATGATGATATCTTTACCGGATGGGCCTATCCTCCCAAAGACTATAACAAATGGCGCGAACTGGTGTACCAGTGGGTAAAACACAGCGTGGAAAGATATGGCCAAAAGGAAGTGGAAAGCTGGTACTGGGAAGTTTGGAACGAACCTAACTATTACTTCAAAGGCACCCGCGAAGAGTTCTTTAAACTGTACGACTACGCGGCCGACGGCCTGAAGAAAGCCCTGCCCACTGCCCGTATAGGCGGACTTAACGTGGCTGGCACTAAAAGCAAAGGTGCGAAGGAATGGATGGACGCGTTTATACGTCACTGCCTGTACGAAACAAACTATGCCACCGGGCAAAAAGGCTCACCCCTCGAAGCTTTCCTGTTTCATGCAAAAGGCGAACCGAAGCTGAATAACGGCGTTGTTTGGATGAACATGGCACCACAATTAAAAGATATACAGGCGGGCATGCTGATGGCCAAAAGTTTCCCTGAAACGGCTAACCTCCCGCTGATCGTTGGCGAATCGGACCCGGAAGGCTGCGCCGCCTGCGGTATGGCTACCAATCCGTCCAATGCGTACCGCAATGGCACCATGTATTCAAGTTACACTGCCGCTTCATTCGCACGTAAGTATGAACTGGCGGAACGTCATAATGCAAACCTGGCCGGCGCCGTGTCCTGGTCGTTTGAGTTCGAAGATCAGCCCTGGTTCTTCGGCTTCCGCGACCTGGCTACAAATGGGGTAGACAAACCAGTACTGAATGTGTTTCGCATGTTCGGCCTCATGCACGGTACGCTGGTAAAATCGACCAGCGACAGGATGTACCCCCTCGACACGATCCTGGCTTCCGCTATCCGCAACCGCCCGGACATCGGCGTACTGGCTTCTAAAAACGGGAAATCCGCTACTGTAATGGTATGGAACTACCACGATGCCGATAGCCTTACCGGGCCGGAAAAAGTACGGGTAAACGTAACTGGTATCCCGGCCACCGCTTATAAAGTAACTGAGTACCGCATCGACCAGGAGCATAGTAATTCTTATACTGTATGGAAAAAGATGGGCTCTCCCCAAAAACCGACAGCGCAGCAAATAGCGACATTGGAAAAGGCGGGGCAACTGGCTACTATGGGCAAACCAACCTCTTTTAAAAAGCAGCAGTTGCAGGACGCTGCGATTAGTATAAGCCTGCCGCGGCAGGCAGTTTCTTTGTTAAAGATAGAATGGTAAAAAAGAGGAGGCCTGTTATTCCAATTTTTCAAATATCAAAATGTTACCTTTGCGCCTGATTTATTCGTTTGATATGAAACTGGAAGAACAACTACTCAGAAGAAGTGAGCATAAATGCGAGCTTTGCCAGTCTGGCGAAGGTTTAAGCCCTTATGAAGTACCGCATGCACCCGGCAGTGGTGATGATATTCACATTCTCGTTTGCAGCAAATGCCTGGCGCAACTTGAAAAGAAAGAAGAACTGGACAGCAGTCACTGGCGCGTTCTTTCAGAAGCGATGTGGAGCGAAGTAGTACCCGTACAGGTTACGGCCTGGCGTATGCTGCACCGACTGAAACAGGAAAGCTGGGCTGCCGACCTGCTGGATATGATGTACCTGGCCGACGATACGCTGGTATGGGCAAAAGCCACCGGCGATCATGAAAACGATTCGGCCGTGGAGTTGCACAAAGACTGCAACGGCGCGGTATTACAGGGCGGCGACTCGGTAGTACTTATCAAATCCCTGGATGTTAAAGGCTCTACCCTCAATGCTAAAATGGGTACCGTCGTAAAAAACATCCGCCTGGTAGAAGAAAATAAAGAACAGATCGAAGGAAAGATAGAGGGACAGGTGATTGTGATACTCACGAAGTATGTGAGAAAACAAGGATAATCATCTCATAAGAAATTGAAAAAAGGGCAGCTTGTACGGCTGCCCTTTTTTTATGTACAGATGAAACCTATCACTTTAACACTTCTGCCAGTTTCTTCTCCAGATCCTCACCTCGCAGGTTCTTCGCTACAATTTTCCCTTCGGGATCTAAAAGGTAGTTAGCCGGAATAGAGCGAATGTCATACAAGCGCGACACGGCATTATCCCACCAATTGAGGTCAGATACATGCGTCCAGGTAAGGCCATCGTCGTGGATGGCTTTGATCCATTTGTCTTTGTCGTCCGGCCTGTCAAGCGACACGCCCAGCACGGTGAAGTTCTTATCCTTATATTCATTAAAAGCCTTTACCACCGCAGGATTCTCATGGCGACATGGCACGCACCAGCTTGCCCAGAAGTCGATCAGTACATACTTACCTCTTAAATCTTTCAGTGCTACTGGTTTGCCCAATGTATCGTTCTGCGTAAACTCAGGGGCTAACTTTCCAATAGCGGTCGCTTTTGCAGCGTCTATGCTATGCTGCATCTTCTTCGCTACGGCGTTCTTCTTTGCGGACGGCTCCAGTTCTTTGTAACGGGCTTCCAGCTTCTCCATATCCCTGTAACGCAGGTAAAAAGAAAGTACAAAAGCGCTCAGCGGAGAGCCCTTATGTTTATCGATCCATGCTTCGTACACGAGATTAGCAGAGGAATCGAGCTTCGGGTAATCCTTCTGTAGCTTTGCGAGCAGCACGGTATCTTTTACTTTATACGCTTCGTTCATCTGTTTGGACAATGCAGATTTCTCTTTAAACACCGGAAGTTTGCTCAGTGCGTTGAGGCTGTTAAGATCAGCGGCGTAAGCAGGGCCTTTGTAAGTGATGTCCTTTAGCAGCGGGCCGTTGCCAGTAACCTGCAGTTTACCTGGTTCGAGGTAAAAAAGCAGGGAACCATTTTCCGCTGTACGGTCTTTACCTACTCTTAAAAGATAAATATCGCCGGTTTCAGCGGATGCCTGCAAACTAAAAGCACCTGCTGTTGCTTCTGTAGAATCTACCTTACCGCTGCTGGTCAATGGTTGCATGTATACTTTAGTGCCTGCTTCCAGGCCTTTTATCTTTCCTTCGATTATTGCCTGTGCATTGGCTGCTGTAGCGCTCATAACCAGTGCGGGTAACAACAGTTTAATGGTATTTTTCATCGGATTATTTTGTGTGATTTAATGATTACCTAAAAGTGATTTCAACTGCGCATCCATCTTTTCATCATCCCTGTCGCCACCTTCGAAGCGGCCAATGATGTTACCTTCGCGATCGAGCAATACTTTAGTGGGCAGGCTGGCGATGCCATATTGTTTGCTGAGGTCTTTAGGGTTAAATATCCCTGCCATCAGCTTCTCCCTGTCCATACCACGCAGTACATGTTTCCAGATGCCGATGCCATCTTCTTCTACCGCCTTCTTCCAGGCGTCAGGTTTACTATCGTCATCGGAAACACCTACGATCTCAAAACCTTTGTTCTTATACTGTGCATATAGATTTTTGAGATGCGGATTACCTTTACGGCAGGGCAAACACCAACTGGCCCAGAAGTCGATGAGTACGTACTTCCCTTTATAATCGGCCAGGTTAAACGGCGCGCCGGTGATATCGGTAGTGGCGAAAGCGAAAGCTTTTGTACCGGGAACGCCTATCTTCCTGCGTTCCAGCTCATCTCCCATACCTTTAGCTACCGTTGATTTCAGCTTTGCATCCAGGCCGTCGTAATAAGCCTGGAGTTTTTCGGTAGGTAAGGAATAAGAATATCCCCTCAGCAGGTAGGCGCTGTAGTAAGTACCCGGGTGTTTATCGATATAAGCAAAATCGATCTTTTCCATTTCCTTGTAGTAAGGTTTCAACCCTTCCTTCATTTCCTGGAACTTGAAATTACTGATCTTATTCACCGAATCGAGCGACTTAAAGAACGGCTCCCATTGCTTCTTCAGCGGGGCCTTTTGCACATTCAGCGCATCCATTTCTGTTTGAATGGGCCCACCTTTGATCTTCGCTTCCTTGAACGCATTCTCTTTTACATCAACAGTGATGTTCCCGGGCTCCAGGAAGAAGTAATGCGTATTGGGATCGTCCATGCCGCGGCTGACCGTACGGCCGCTCAGGCTGCAGTTTCCCGGGCCATTTATCTCCCCTTTGAAGGAAAAGCGGCCATCTTTAATGGCGCTGCTGTCTTTTACATACACGCCTTTGGCATTGGCGTACTGCAGGTAGATGTAAGGAAGCGCACTGCCGGTGTACTTGCCTGTGAGGGTAAACTGCTGCTGTGCGGTCGCCTGGTGGGCGGCCAATGAGAGCAGGACGATGGAGAATAGCTTGTTCATATATCAGCTTGTTTATTGTTCGTTCTGAGAAAGGTTACCATTGCCGGAAATTTCATCTGAGGGCAGTCTTAATACTACTTTCGGGTCGTTTGCCTGTACGGTCATCACCCCTGAACTGCCGGACGTATAGTTGCGTATCATCGGCAGGCCGTTACGGAAGTAATCGTAACTCGAATGGCCTTCGAACGCTAATTCGATGCGGCGTTGTTTCAGTATTTCCCGGAACAGCGCTTCGCCTGTAATATTGGAGGTGTCGCCAATGCCCGCACGCGAGCGGATAACGTTCAGATCGATCAGCGCCGCGCCATTATCGCCCGCTTTTACCGCCGCTTCTGCGCGGTTCAGGTATACTTCGGCCAGTCGCAGGTAACGGTGAGGCGAGGGACTGTACAGCGATACATAACCCAGCATGTACTTCACAGACGCTACCGAATCGTTCGGATTACCAGGTGTTACGTTCTTTACATAAAACTTGTTACGCAAATCGTTTGGTTGCAAAAGGCTTAACAGGTCGGGCGACGGGCGATACAAACCACCGGAGTAGTTGATCTGCGAAGGCATGGCGTACAGGTTGCTGATAAGTCCGTTGGCGTATTGGGTGTTTATCGCGAATATATCTTCTTTATTACCCGGCGCATCTGTGCTATAGTAAGCAGTATAGGCCGTGTTCTGCAGCAAAGTGTAGCCTCCGCGGAGGATTACCGAATCGGCATACTCCTTAGCTTTTGCGTTAGCTGCATTGTCGGGCTGGGCGAAGGTGCCGCCCATATAAAGGTACACCCTTGACAGTAAAGCAAAGGCAGCATAGCGGGTAGCATAACTGTTCCCTTTGGCGGCCTTCAGCAAAGGCAGTGCAGTTTGCAGATCGGCAATTACCTGGTCGTATACGGCTTTTACGGAAGCACGCGGTGGAGCAAAACCAATACCGTTATTGTCGGTGGTAATCAACATCACACCCGGACTGTTCGCGGCGTCCTGGTAGTAAGGTTTGCCGTAAATGCGTACCAGGTTAAAGTATACGTAGGCGCGTAAGAATAAGGCTTCGCCTTTTACCTGCAGGATGTCTGCATTTGTTTCTTCGGCCTTTACGTTAGCGAGGATCTTGTTCAACAGCAACGTGGCCGTGTAACTTCCCCGCCAGTATTCGTAGGTGTACGAAAGGTCTTTTTCCGCGGAGTTGAGGTAATTGAACACGTTGGTGTTTTTGTTTACCCCGGCATCCAGTGCGCGGATATTATTACCATGTGCTTCGGACAGGAATAATGTGATATCGTTGTAGTTGAACGAGCTGGCTACCGCGCCGCCTGCAATGGAAGCATATGCGCCCCATAGCGCTTTGGTAAACCCCTGCGGCGAGGAGAACTGCTGGTCCTCGTACGTTACGTTGTGCGGGCGGAGGTCGTCCAGCTGCTTGTTACAACTGCTGCCCGATACTACTGCCGCTAATGCGAATATATACAGTGCCGATAATTTCATCTTCTTACAGTTTAAAATTAGAAACCTACATTAATGCCTGCCAGGAACCTGCGTGGATTAGCAAAGCCAGTGCCTACACCACCATAAGCGGTATTGCTGCTCAGCGTTGCCCCTTCAGGATCTGCACCCACAAAGTCTTTATGCTTCAACACCCAAAGGTTATCGCCGCTTACATAGGCGGAGAACTGCTGTAACCGCCATTTCTGAATCAATTTGCGCGGCAGTTCGTAGCTGAAGCGTACATTTCGCAGGCGCATATGGCTGGCATTACCCCATAAGCGGGAAGAGCGGAAAGTAAGCGCACTCCAGCCATTCGGGCTGGTGCTGAACACATCCGGGTAATTGGCTTCCGTATCGCCAGGGCCCTGCCATACATGCTGGTTGCTGCCGAAGTTCACGTTATTCCTGCCCAGCCTTGGTGCGGTAGGCGACTGGAAATTGTTTACCAGCGACATCATCACATAGTTACCGTACTGGAACCACCATTCGGCGCTGAGCGTGAACTGGCGGTATTTAAACGTATTGGTAAACCCACCGAAGAACTTAGGCGTGGCAGAACCTACGGGTGTCCAGTTGGCCAGGTTCGTGGTGCTGCCTATCCCCTGTACATCTACTGCTTTACCTGTAGCGTCATAGTTACGGTGGATGATGTTACCATTATCAGGATTGATGCCCACGTACTGTATTGCTTTAATCACGTTAATATCCTCTCCTATCTTCCTGTAATACACACCGGAATAACTATCGCGCAGCGAATCCTGGTAAAGCGCGGATATTTCATTTTTATTAAAGCTGATGTTGAAGTTCGAATACCAGTTAAAGTCTGTTGTTTTCACAATATGTGCATTCAACATGACTTCCAGGCCTTTGTTGATGATCTCCCCGATGTTCTGGTACTGGTTTAATGAGCCCTGTGCAGAGGTCAGGCTTACATTCTGCAGCAAACCTGCGCTTCTTTTATGGTAAACATCGATGGTAGCGTCTATCCTGTTCCAGAGTCCTGCGTCCAGCCCGATATTAGTGCTGTACATAGTTTCCCATGAAATGCCGGGGTTAGCCAGTTGGGAGATATTGGAACCTACGTTATTGGCACTGCCATAACGCGGTCCGTCGGTATAAAAAGTGGTATTTAAATAGCCATCTCCAAGATCGCGGCCGGACGTACCATATACGGCGCGGAGCTTCAGGTTATTTACTACATCATTGCCCGCCAGGAACCCTTCGTTGGAAAGCAACCAGCCGCCGCTTACGGAGTAGAACGTGCCGTACCGTTTATCGCGGCCGAAGTTCGTAGTCGCATCTGTACGTACCGAAGCGGAAGCGTAGTAGCGCTGATCGTAGTTGTAATCTGCCTGCCCGAAAACCGAGAAGGTAGCCCGCTCCTGGTAGCTGCCAACTGGCCCTGGCGCCGGAGTAGCCGGGGTATAGTACGCTGCATAAATAGCGCTGCCATAAGATTTGGCTGCACCGGCATTACGTTCGCCCGGCAATACATTGAACATATCAGCAGTGTTCACCTCTGTGGTACGTTTACCCCACTCCTGCCCTGCCAGTGCAAACACGGAGTGTTTACCAAATGACTTACGGAAGTTGATGGTGTTCGACGTCAGGTAATCTGTGTAACGCGTATCGCGGATAGTGAGCGTACCATTAGGAATGATCAGACTGGCCGCATTAAAAAGATAAGGATAACCACCATACTTGCCCGAGTA
>NZ_CABHOU010000063.1 GCF_902168175.1 uncultured Chitinophaga sp.
TGCCCAACCAGCGCTCTGTATGGGTGGCAGGGAAAGAAACATTTGAAACTACGCAAACTGATGCTGCTATTTACAACGGCTGGCGCGATGGTGTGATCCAATTCCATGATGAGCCGTTGGCGAACGTGATCGCTACCCTGGAACGCAGGTTTAATGTGCCGGTGAAGGTGGTTGGAGTAATTGGTGCCGACCAGTTCTGTACGGCAAGGTTTGATGCGAACGAATCGCTGGATAATATACTGGAAAGCCTCCATCACATCTATGGCTTAACCATCACTAAAAAGGAAGGAACTATACTTATTCAATCAAAATAAAACACCCGGTACGCATCGCCAAATGACTATACCGGGTATTATTAATTAACAAAAACTCAACTCAAAAGTATGAAAAAAAGGATTTCCTGTGCCCGAACCCTGGAAAAAGCACCGCTGATGAGGTGTTTGTCCCGGATGCTATTTTGCCTGTTGTTATTAGGCCAGCAGCTGCACGCACAGGACGCAGGTAAACAAAAGGTGAACCTGCAGGCAGATAATCAACCATTAGAAAGAACATTTCGTTTGCTGGAACAACAAACCGGCTACACCTTCGCGTATAACAGCAGGGAAATAAAAAATGAACTGGAAGAGAAATTCAGTTTCAGAGAAATGGACAAACCTTTGTCTGGCGTATTGGACGTAATTACAAAACGTACCGGCCTGCAATTCAGACAAACCGGCAGAATTGTTTCTGTACAAAAGGCTGCCCAGGTTAAACCGGTGCAGGAGAAAGGTCCTGGTAAAGTAATTGGTAAAATACTGGACGAGGAAAACGGCCAACCGGTAATAGGGGCCACTATCCGTATCGGTAATACCGGTACTACTACTGGTACAGATGGCTCTTTCAGCATCTCTCTTCCTAAAGGTTCCTATGTTGCTACCGTAAGTTATATCGGTTACGGCACTAAAGAGGTGAGCGGGGTGATTATTAAGGATAACGAGGCGTTTGAACTGAATATCGTGTTGAAAAGAAAAAAGGGGCAACTGGCCGGCGTAGTGGTAAAGTCGCAGGCCAGGAAAGAGGGCGTGGCTGCTTTGTATGCACGCCAGAAGAACACGGCCGAAATTTCCAATGGTATTTCTTCGGAACAAATTTCCGCTACTCCAGATAAAAACGTGGGCGAGGTCCTGAAACGTATTTCCGGCGTGAGTACCAACGATAACCGCCGGGTAGTGATCCGCGGCATTGCGGAGCGTTACAACGTGGCCCAGCTCGATGGTGTTACACTGCCAAGTACGGACGTACAGGTGCGTGATTTTGAGTTCGATATTATCCCCAGTAACCTGATCGATAATATCATCGTATCTAAAGGTTACACGCCTGATATGAGCTTCGGTTTTGGAGGCGGACTGGTGCAAATCAATACGCTGGCTATTCCTACTAAAAACTTCAACAACATCAACTTCGGTGGTAAATACAACGATCGCAGCACTGGTAAGGAATTTCTTGGCTATGGCCGTGGAAAGAATGACTGGATCGGTTTTGATGACGGAGGCAGGAAAGACCGCTTTCCGGAAGGCTTGTTCTACTTCGAGATGGATCGTTACAATCCCAGGAATCCATATACGGACGTAACACCTCCCAACTCAGGGCTTACACCCATCACACCTGAAATGATAGCGGAGCAGAATAAAAGGATCGGAGGCACTGAACGACTGGGTACCCGTATTTATAAAACAATGCCATCGCAAAACTACCAGTTTAGCCTCGGCAGAAGTTATAACCTCGGTAAAAGCCGTGTTGGTTTCGTAGCGTCAGCAAGTTATCGTAACGAACAGAATATCGACGATATCCTGCATTTCGAAAGAGGCAGCTGGCAAAAACCTGCAGCCACCTACGATGCCAAAACAGGCAAAGAGTTGCAGGAAACAAAGAGTAAACAATACAATTACAACACCAACTGGGCTGTGCTTGTAAATGGCGGCTGGCAAACAGATAAGCATAAGATCATTACCCGTAATTTTTATTCACGCAGCTTCCAAAGCCGCTTCGTTCGCATAGTGGGCTGGGGGAATGATATCGGCTTTGACGATAATCCGGCTGTACTGGAAAACGATAGTCCGAAGTTTCTTGACCTGTTACAGAATAAATTAACCGGTGAACATAAAATAGGTGCCTTTACGATAGACTGGAACCTGGCGCGCAATAAAATTTCTAACTACGAGCACGATGCGGTAGAGGCAGGGTTAGCGCCTGAAAGTACAGCTAATGGCATCGTGTACACCTATGCACCTAATAGTGTAAGCGATCCTGGTGTCGGTGCTTTTAACAGGTCGCAGTATAAATATGATGAAGATAACATGATAGCTGATGCTGCCCTTAGCTACCAGTTCAAAATAGGTGGTCTTAATCAAAAGATTAAAGGCGGATACCAGTTCCTGGAACGTCATGGTGAATATCGCTGGAATATTTTGCCAATTGGCTCTGTGAACAGTGGCCGACTCAGAGGTATCCGGGTAAGCGAATGGACTAAGTTCTTCGAATTTAGTGATCCGTTAAACGATGTATACTATTATCCCGGCACGTTCTCTTTATCGGGCTACGAGGGTAAAAATACGAACGAAGCGTTTTTTGGTATGATGGATAACCACATCACCCCATGGTTGAGAATGGTGTGGGGTCTCCGGGTAGAATCGTATGTATACACCGAGGTTAAAGACGGCGTAAGTAATATCAGTACTAAGATAGAGCAGCAGGCGGAAGCAAGACGCCGGTATGTAGATCCTGAAACTGGCGAACTGGTACACAAATACCTGAATGCTGCTACGGAAGAGCAAAAATGGCGCTATCTGCCGTCTGTAAATCTTACTGCCACGCCACTGGAAAACTTAAATATCAGGGCTTCCTATGCACAGTCAGTAGTAAGGCCTTCATTGATCGAAAATTCGGGCTTCTCTCGTATTAACCCTATACTGGGCCGTATTCAGCATAACATTGGGGTGTTATCTACCGTTATCGATCACTATGATACAAAACTGGAATGGTATCCTTCTCCCGGAGAGGTATTGTCCGTGGGTTATTTCTACAAATATTTCAAGAACCCTGTGGAGCTGTACCTGGATATTACTAACTCAAGCCAGTCGATCGATGCGTTAACCGGTAACTCCGATTGGGCTAAAGTAAATGGTTGGGAATTTGACCTTCGTAAAAACCTTGGTTTCCTGGCCAAAGGATGGAAGCCGCTGGAAAACTTCTACCTGAGCGGCAACCTTACATTCCAGCAATCCGAGGTACAGGCCAGCAGGTTCGAGTACAACAGCTTTGGTGAAAGTAGTTACGATAAACAGGAATTAAGCTACGCATACCGTACCAAAACATTACTCAAAGAAAAACGTCCGCTGTACGGCCAGGTGCCAGTGTTGTATAACCTGGGCTTATTGTACAACGACGATCGTTTAAGTGTGAACGTGGTACTTAACCATATGGGCTACAAAACTTTCACCGTAGGTATGAAGCCTGAGTTTGTGGAGTATGAACGTCCGCGCGACCAGCTGGATGCACAGGTAAGTTATACATTCCTCAAAAACCAGGCATTAAAGGTGAAACTGAACATGAGCAACCTGTTAGATAATCCGCACCGCTTCTTCATCAATTCTCCCGGCACTTACAAAGTGAAAGATAACATGGAGAACGTATATGGCGACATGGAATGGGCCGACAGGTACGAGTGGAAATACGGTTTCTCTGAAAAGTATGAGAAAGGTTATTACGAAACATCTGCCGATGGTAAAACCAAAACACGTATCGGCGATATCGACACTTTTGTAAGGAAAGTAGGCCGCTCCTTCAGTTTCTCTGTTTCTTATTCATTCTAATAACCGGATTAAAAATATAAGTATGAAGTTCTTAAATACCTGTTTTGCTGCTTTAACACTGCTTTCTGTCGCACTGGCCGGTTGCCAGGACGACGACAATTACCTGGTAAAAGAAGAGGCGTTTTCGGTGGTAACTGGCGGTTTTAACGGAAGCAGCGATGAGTTGGTGGTGACGATAGACACTATGACCATGAAATTCGGGATCAGCCCGGTCTCAAATTTTAAACGTACCGATAAGTATACGTTCCCGGAAGGTAAAGACAGTGTAATGGTGAGTTTTAAGGAGAAAGAAACCGGTAAACTGGTGTACGAAAGAAGTGTAAAAAGAGGTGATTATAGTATTACGATTGAATTGATATATGTAGGAGGCAGGTTGATAAGTAAGCCGGTAGCGCCGACAGACAATCCTGCGGGATTTAAGTTAGTGAGTTACCTGTTCCTGCCAAATGTTTCCAATTATACGGGCGACATCGACATCGTTTATTATAAGAAGGTAGAAGTCGTGCAAAATAATCAGCTGGTGTTTGACAGACGGGAAGAACTAGCCAGGATTACCACAAAACCATACACCTTTTCGGAGTTCTTAAAAGCACCTGAGTTTAAGAGCGGACGAAATGAAATAGATGGTAAGGTATATTTCTTTAATGTGCAGATAATGTTTTACAAAGCTGGTACTAATGAACTCTATCATGTAGGAACTGGCTACACTGCCAATCCTTCTGCCGGGTTCCCGTTTCCGTATAACACCAAACCTATGGTAGTGGGCGTAATGGAGCAGGGGTTGATAGGCGGAAATTATATAGAGAATTTCTATCAGATACAATTCTAATAACTCAACGAATAAATCATTTATGTTAAGAAGATACATACAGCGATTTGCGATAGTGGCACTAACGGTGCTGGCAATAGCATCCTGCAATAAAGAAATAGTATCGTCGAAAGTAATTAACGTTACTTTTCACGGCTACAATGCCACTGATATGCGACTGGAGGTTTCTGTTGATACAATGGTGTTTGATAAGCACATACAGCAGGCTAACAGGCGGGTAGGCTTTAGTATGGTATACCCATTCCCGGCAGATAAAAAGGAAGCTACCCTGCACGTGAAAGATCTTACCAGCGGAAAGGAGATATTTACAAAGACACTTAAGTTAAATGGCGACACACTGGAGTTTTATCACAACCTGGTAATCGTTGATGATAAGATCGTGGAAGTAAAACCTCCGGCTGCTGATCCTGCCACCAATAAGCTGAGTTTTTATCTTTATAACCCTGAGAGTACCGACCCGATTGATATTTTAATGTATAATCAAAATACTGGCGAGCAATTGTACCTGGCCCAAAACGTGGTGCCTCAAACCTGGGTGAATATTGATTATCTGCCAACGCCGGGCTTTTGGGAAAAGAACGATGTGGAGAGCGCCACGTTATACTTCCTGAAAGCGGGAACATTCGACTGGGC
>NZ_CABHOU010000064.1 GCF_902168175.1 uncultured Chitinophaga sp.
GCGTAACAAATATTATCCTTCATCACTAACTAAAATATAAAATGAAAATCGCATTATTCTCCGACATCCATGCCAACCTTCCGGCACTGGAAGCATTCTTTAACGATGTAGACAGCCGGAAGCCGGACATGATCTATTGCCTCGGCGATCTTGTGGGTTACAACATCTGGCCCAATGAAGTAATTGATGAAGTCCGTAAACGCAACATTCCGACCATTGCCGGGAACTATGATTTTGGTATAGGCCGGATGAGTGATGAATGCGGCTGCGCTTATAAGACCGATACAGAGAAGGATATGGGAAAAATATCAATTTCCTATACCAACAGTCTTGTAAAGCAGGAACAAAGGGCTTACCTGCGCACGCTCCCTGCTCACATCAGGGTAGAGTTCCAGCTGAATGAAGATAAGCTGAACCTGCTGCTGGTACACGGCAGCCCCCGTAAAATTAATGAATACCTGTTTGAAGACCGGGAGGAAAAAAGTATGGTCCGCATTATGGAACAGGCTGATGCCGACATCATGTGCTTTGGTCATACCCATAAGCCCTACCACCGCATACTAAACGCTGGTGTAGATGGTAACGATCATTTCCGCCATGCGATCAATATCGGCTCTGTTGGGAAACCTAAAGACGGCAACCCAAAAGGCGGTTACGTAATGCTCAGCATTAATGACAATAGTGGCATCACTAATAAGGATAGTATCCAGGTTGAGTTCGTCCGTTTTGATTATGATATCGAAAAAGCTGCAAAGGCGGTTGAGGAAAGTCCATTGCCTAATGAATATGCAGACATGCTGCGTAGAGGGTTTTAAAACTTCACTATGAATTTTCAAATTTGCATCCTGCCTTGTCTTATAATTACTTATCAAACATTAAGTTAGACTTGCTTTTTATCAATAAAAAAGGGGAAATCCGTTAAGATTTCCCCTCGGGTGGAGTCGGCGGGGTTAATGTCGAAACCTTAGTTCCTATATTACAACTGCTTATGAAAATAAACGACAATAAATCTGCTAGTATTACACCGAGCCTAAGATGGAGATCAAGGCCAGTATAAACAATCTGCAAATAACGTTCGGTGCCCGCTGCAAACCCCGTTGGTCCTATTCTTTATTCAATGGAGTTCACTTTGTGCTGGCAGTATCATCCTGTGACCAACAAGGGTATTTGGAGTCAGATGTCGATTTTTTTTGTCGGTGAACTTATACTATCTGCTATATCCTTATATTAGCAAAAAATAATAAAATATGTGGCCAAGAGATAGATATTCCGGCCCCGGAGGCGGACTTTACACAGGTCCTGGCGGGGGGCTTTACACGGGTCCAGGTGGAGGTGCGTATACGGGGCCTGGTGGGGGGATGTATACCGGCCCCGGCGGAGGTATGTATACTGGCCCGGGCGGTGGATTATATACGGGCCCTGGCGGGGGACTTTATACCGGCCCGGGAGGAGGACTGTACACTGGGCCTGGAGGAGGACTGTATACTGGCCCTGGAGGAGGATTGTACACTGGCCCCGGTGGCGGTCGATACTCGGGGCCTACCGACAAGCCCTACAGCAGTAATCAACCACCAAGACGCGCTTTACTGGAATATTTGCAAGCAAATAGGTTAACTAGTCTATTGCAACTTCTTGAGCGTTCTGGATTCTAAACTTAGTATATGAGGGAATTTGGCCTTATTCTAATTTTTTCGCTTTCTTTCATGAGCTTATTCGGCCAGCAAACTGAAAAGCTTCGCATTAGTAGCGGACAACTCCAAATAGCTAATCAACGTTTGTCTCGTGACGTCGATAGCCTAACACGTAAATTGGCTGAAAACGAAAAACGTTTAGCTAAGAAAATTGAAGACGCCTCACAAACAATGGAATACCTTAATTCTGTCGTTAATTCATTTGGTCAGATTTTTACAGTTTTAGGAATATTTATTGGTATAGTTTCTCTAGCTCTACCGATAGTAATGTACCAGTTTGGCATAAAGCCTTCCAGGCTTGCCCTACAGGAGTTGGAAGACAATATTGATAGGAGATTAGCGATGTCGTTAAGTGACGTCCGTCAACGGGAAATTGATGCGGCCATCGAGAATCTTGAGCTAGGAAATACCGAACTCCGAAATCGAGCAATATCATATTTAAGCTTAACACAATACGGTGGCTATTCTGATCAACAACTGTTTAGATTATATTCACTTTTGAAGAAACAGCACAACCAACCTAATATAAAGTCGCAAATTGCTTACATTCTTTCCACTAAGAAAAGTGAATACGCGGACGATCTATTTTCAGGGGAGATTTTGCTGAAAGACCCCGCAATAAAACAAATGGCATTTCTTTATTTTACAAACACAGGGTTTAAAAATTACAAGAAACAGCTAGTTCTAGTCCTAAAGACAACTGATTCTGGCAGTGAATTTTTAACATTTGCATACAATTTGGCTCAGCATTCCCACAGCGAACTCTTGGAACTATTACATGATGAAGAGTTAGTGAATTTAGCAAGTGACGTTCACGGTGACGATTTATTTCGAAACTTTGAAAGTCTAGTCGCAACTTACAACGTTGACAGACCAGCTTATGAAAAAACCTACTTCTATACAAAGCTGAATAAAAATAATTCGCCAGCAGATATTTAAAGCTCTGTGAAATCACCTTTATTCTACTTTGTTAGACACGTTCCTAATTAAACTGTATATGGCGTGCTTAAGTTGCCGTCACCGTCAATTCCTTTTCCCGCGGACAAGGAGAAGTACTTATCGCCATACAGGACTGAATTTTAAACGATAGTAATGACGTAATACTTCTATTGCATCACCCTGTTAAGCTATTATCAGTCTAAGTTGCATTAATTATATTTGCACTGAAGCCTTCGTACATTATGATTCAATTACTTACAATAGTGATATGTTCCCTCGTTTAACTCTTTGCGAACGGCTGTCTAACTTGTTAGCAAGCATCCCAATAATCGGTTCGGCTACCCACTTTGTGTTCATTAACATGTTTTTGCCAGGTACGAATTTTAGCATAATTTGGTGTTATACTATTTTAATTGCATATGGCAAAAATTTATCTCGATGCCTTACTTCCCAGGGAAGACTTTGATTTTAACGAAAATTTGAATGGTTCAAAAAAAAAGGAATCGTTTTCAATTTCCGATCTTAGGGAAAGTGACTTTTTCTATTCTACGCTAAGGAAGCCAGACTTTCAAAGAGAAACAAACGAATGGGGAAGCGATAAAATTTGTGAGTTGGTTAAAAGCTTCTTGAATGAAGAGTTGATTCCCGCTGTTATTCTCTGGCAAAGTAAAGGAGGAAATATTTTTGTTATAGATGGGTCCCACCGTGTAAGCTCATTAATAGCCTGGATTAACGACGATTATGGCGATGGGCAAATTACTAAAATGGCATTTGATGGGCTTATACCAGATGAACAAATCGAACTTGCAAAAAAGACAAGAAAACTGATCGAAAAGGAAATTGGAGCTTATGCAGACTACGCTTTAGGACTTAAGCATCCTGAGAAAGTACGTCCTGAGATCGCTCAGAAGGCACGACGATTAGGTTCGATTGCCGTACAGTTGCAGTGGGTTGAGGGTGATGCGGCGAGTGCAGAGGCTTCCTTTTTTAAAATTAACCAACATGCGTCGAAAATTGATCCTACGGAATTAAAGTTAATTCAGTCAAGGAAACTTGCTGGCGGAATTGCTTCGAGAGCGATAATTAAAGCAGGTAAAGGCCATCAATATTGGAACAAATTTACGGATGAAAACATCATGGAGATTGTTTCTTTATCAAAAGAAGTAAACGAACTTCTTTTCTTACCCAAGATGACTACTCCCATTAAAACTCTTGATTTACCTATAGGAGGAAAAGGATATTCAAACCAAAGCGCGCTACTCATATTTGAATTCGTAAACTTGGTTAACAAGGTAGGAACAAAAGCAGTCCCTGAAGACTATGATGGGGCGTTGACGGTAGAGTACCTTAAGTGTTGTAGAAAGATCGTGCGCTTAATTAATGCTAACCATATTTCATCACTAGGACTGCATCCTGCAGTATATTTTTACTCAAAGACAGGGAAACACAAAACAGCGTCTTTTTTCGCAGTAACAGACTTTTTGATTGAGTTAGACAATAAAAAGGCTTTAACAAAATTTACAAAAATCCGGGATGCGTTCGAGGATATGCTAATCGAGTACGATTTTCTGATTCAGCAAATAGTACGACAATATAGAGGTGCAAGCCCCGCAATGCACCACATCAAATCTTTTTATGAAAATTTAATGAAGCAGTTGAGCACAAATAGCAAAGATAAAGTTGCCGCAATAAAAGCAGTCATGGCCGTTGATAACTTCAAATTTTTAAAACTTAATGAGGAAGATGAAAATGTCACGGCCTCCAGGTTTTCGGATGAAACTAAGTCTTCCGCTTTTATAATTGAAGCCCTAGATAATGCTTTAAGATGCAAAATATGTGGTGCTAGAATTCATGCAAATTCGATTTCAATTGATCATAAAATTAGAAAGGAAGACGGAGGAAAAGGTAATCTTGCAAATGCGCAACTCACACATCCATATTGCAATTCAGGAGTAAAAAACTGAAAGTATGTACATTCAGCGTACATGCTCACTAAAGGTACGGGCAAATCTACTGTAAAACAAGTCTATGGGACATTATTCTACCCTGAACATCGGAACTGCATCTCTGCATTGGAAGTATAAAATCCCTAATTATTTAGCATTTCTATTCGATCAAGGAAATTTATATTTCACAATTCCAAGTGAGGAATCAGAAGATGATGAGATGGATCAGTCCGATGGTATTGGATTTAAAACAACGGTCAAGGATGCATTAGAAAAATTAAATGAGTTGGGATTTGACTGGAATTTGATGACAAGAACATACTGTCATTTTTATGAAGATCTAAAGTTATCACTTTTAGAATATATAGGCGAGGATCTTATCGAGGATGGAGCTGATCCTTCAAGTATAAATATTGATGAACTCTTTGCTAATTATTTAACCGGCTACGGGCAACTTTCAAGAGAGGAGGAATTAAAAGACTTTGTTCAATTTATCTTCCCCCTACTGTGGGCCTCCCAGGGCGAGGAAGACGCCCTCGTTAAATCAATTGACGGAAAAACATATAGTGTTGAAAAAAGCAATGTCAGTTACACTTCCTCAACATTCCTATACGACCCTTGGGATTTTTTGTATAGCCGACGTCTTAAGTTCCCTCCATGGGTGGTTATGATAGCGAACTTATTTGATTATGATTACAGGGAAGACTATTCAGAAATTATTTCCATGTTGCAGATCAAACTTTTGCTCGAAGCCAGCCATCCAGAAGATTCTGTGGTACTTGATCTAGAAGATATTATCGAAGATACTTCCGACATTGAAGAATTTCATATTGAGTCGGCAAAGGCTATAGTTGATAAAATAGAGCTTTATAATGCTTTTTTTCAATCTGTAATAAATAAGTCTAACCTCGTAAAAGAAACTTATTTTAAAAAGGAACTTCTGTCTGAGCTTCAGAGGGTTGAAGGGATAGTCAAGACGCAGGAAAAAGGAAGAGCTTTGGAAATGCTCATTGCTGCCATATTTGACTCAGCAGATGGATTAACAATTCAAAAAAAGAACATCAATACCGGTAACCAGGAGATTGATATTTTGATCAAAAACAACGTTAATAGACCATTTTGGACATCATTAGGTAGCCCATTTTTTTTGTAGAGTGTAAAAATTGGATAGGGAAAGCAGGCGCAAAAGAAATAAGAGATTTTATCGGGAAACTGAGAAGTCATAAGAAGTTTGGAACGCTAGGATTCTTTATTTCCCTCAGCGGATTCACTTCGCCGGTTAAAACGGAGATTAAATTGGCGAATGCAGACGGTCTGCTTTTAGTCCCGATATCAAAAAAGGAACTTATGGTGTTGGCAAATTCAAAAATGTCGACCTTGGAATGGTTGGAATCGTTGATAGGAACGATGCATTAAAGTGTCACTTGGTCTGTCATTAAATTACATGATCAATTCGACCGGATATTGGGCGCGCTGAGTATGCCAGATGACGATAGGGAGCCCTCCCATGTGGCCATTTTTATGTTTTCAGCGTCCAGCGGCAAGCTAGAGCTAATCCCGACCCGCAGGGGCTGTTTGATCATGGCAAGGAGCAGCAGGACTAGGGCAAGGATTAGAGCCGCCGTCAAGAACATTTGTCGGTTTTCTGGGCCGGATAGACCTTCTGATTCAAACCGAAAGAACAATATATTGATTTTCAATTTTTTAGTTTGCTTATTCATGTGTTACAATGTTTATAATGCAAACTTAGCTAGTGATTTGCCTCGATGGAACAAGTAGTAGCCGTAGTATTACTTTAGTATTTACAGTGGCGTAGTTGGTCGTTTATTGAAGTTTGTCCGGACTTGCCTTTCCCCCCAGTTCTCAAAGTGATCGGTGAGCAGCGCAATGTATTTATGCCTACACTGCCCATTTGATTCCCACTGTCGCACGCTGCTTTCATAGAACTGGTAAAATAGATAAATGATTAACTGCGTTTCTCCTCTCCTGAAATTTATGGACTGCACCGGCAGCCCCTTTTGTCCACCGAAAGCACGGGCAATGAAAACATCCAGCTGATCGGATGTCAAAAACGGTTTCCCATTACTGCTTTTCCGTTCCGTTAAGAGCTTGAAATGCTTGGTAGCATTATCAATGGGCATTTTTTCGCAAAAGACGTTTACCTCAAATGGTTTGGGCGCTGGAACTTCCTTTACCTGCGTAACAGGAGCCTGCTGCAGGGCGGCTATAAGCAATTCAAGGAAATGGCGTTCCCCCTCAAACCAAGTCTTTAGCATTCGGTCGTACCCGGCTCGTTCATCAGTAAAATCCCGCCTCAGTTGTTTTAACTCTCTTTCTCGGTCATGAATAATAACTTCCATCCTTTTTTCCTCAGGGTCGGTAAGCAGTCCTTTTTTTTGAAAGACTGCTGCGTTGATTTCAACCAACAGCATATTGGTGGTATCTAAGAGGTATTCGATTAATTTTTTGGTGGATATAATTTTGCCCCTGGCCATGCCAGAATATCGATTTACCGTAATCTCCTTTTCGAGAATTGGTAGCCGATTGGCAAAGTACGGTTGAAGGTGCGAAAAATAAGACATTGAGAAAGGAAAAATCCCCAGCCATTTCTCGTATGTTGCGATCAGCCTTAATGGGTCAGGGGGGGGCTTCTTTTTCTTATCGTTCGCCAAAGGTTCAATTATGGACAGTAGCTTTGTCCTTTTTTTATCTGGTATTTCGCTGTGATGATTAAATAGACCTGTTAGTTGTTGATGATAAGTACCAACAGCTAGCGGACCACCAACCCGTCTGGGCATGTGGCCAAAGCTGAAATCAGCATACTCGATAAAGTCGGAAATGTCCTCAAACCATTCCTTCGAGTTGATTTTTTTCAGCACTAGGTATTCCGTCTGCATGTATGTGGTTATTGTCTTTTGGACAATCCCGGCGTATTGGTCTTTTGAAAATCCCGCCATCTCAGATAGTCGGATATGATTTTCGCAGCAGTTGGGGAAGCGTTTCCAAAATTCCTCCATCCCGGTCACTAATCCCGTATGAAAATTGCAACAGTCTGGAAAGCCCGGAGGCAATTCAAATCCTTCCAGTACAGTCTCTGCAAATGACATCATCATATCTTCGCCATCCACATGGGTAATTTTGGTGTCGCCGCACTGCAATTTTTCCGCCAGGGAAGCAGCAGTCTTGGGATTGATTATTCCTATCTGATGCATTCAGCAATTTACACATTTTAATGACTTGAAAGGCCAATGCCTTGACTTCGGTGAAAAGGCAATAGGAAACAATATCTAATCGGTTGAGCAGTCATGTTAATCCCGCCACAGATGCGGGCGGATCAGAGTATCTTTTCGTTATTGTCATGTATTATTATGCGATTTCGTAACTTTATGTTGCAAATTAGTCTTCGCATGAAAGCCGTAGCAGATTTGTACATCCGTGTCAGCACGGAAGAACAAAAAATGACTGGTTTCTCTCAACGTTACCAGGAGGAAATTCTAAAAGTTTATTGCTCCATACACTCCATTAGCATAGAACACATCGTCCTCGAAGATTATTCTGCAAAATCATTTAACCGCCCCGCCTGGCGGGAGCTTTTCGCCGCCTATCGTGATCACAAGTGGGACATACCGCGATTACTGTTAGTTACGAAATGGGATAGATTTAGCCGCAACACTACAGACGCCTACGAGATGTTGCGTAAGCTTACCAAGTTTGGCGTAGAAGTGCGTGCAATAGAACAGCCCGTTGATATGTCCATTCCTGAAAATAAAATGATGTTGGCTTTCTTTCTGGCAGTTCCGGAGGTGGAGAACGCACGCAGATCGCTGGAAATTCAAAAGGGACGAAACCGTGGCATTACTGAGGGGAAATGGATGGGCCTTGCGCCTTATGGATATGAAAATAAAATGGATATAAACGGAGTGAAGTCTATAGAGCCAATCGAAATGCAGGCGCGAATCATGCGATTGGCATTTCAGGAGTTATCAGGAGGGCTTCGTACAGTTAAAGATGTTTTTATAATGGTGGTCGAATATGGCTTTGATAAAAGCATAAATTGTTTCTGGAATGCAATAAGGAATCCGGTTTATTGTGGTAAAATACCTGTACGCCGGGAGGGCAAAGTGAGCGTAGTACAGGGACAGCACCAGGCAATTATACCCGAAACATTGTTTTTAAAAGTGCAGGGAATACTTGGACGTAAAAAAGTAGCTGCACGAAATATCCGAAATGATGATATGATGCCATTAAGAGGGTTGCTGCTTTGCCCAGTATGCCAGCGGGTGATGACAGGTAGTGGCTCAACCGGTAAACGGAAGACAGTTTACCATTATTATCATTGCCGGTCGCGCTGCCATGTCAGATTTAGAGTGCAGGACGTGCATGAGCAATTTGAGCTCTTTTTGCAGCGTTTATATCCAAACATCTATTTTGAACAGTATTACTTACAGGTTGAACAGAAGTGGCTCGACCACTTCGCAGAACAACGGCTTCATGCTCATGCTAATGCACTCAGAAAAGTCGAAGTTTTTAAACAAAGGTTATCCAGGCTGAATCGGCTTTTATTAGATGGGGCCATTGAGCCTGTGCATTATAAGGAGCTTAGATATGACTGTAGCGCGCAGATCGAAATACTTCAGGATGCAGCGAAACTGGCTCAGGCAAATCTGGAGGAAGTGACGCTGCTTCGTAAACATCGTTTATCTGGCATTACACAGCTTGGGAAACTCTATTCTACTTGGGGACCTCGACAAAAAAGAGAGTTGGTTTCATATTTTTTTCCTTTTGGTATAATTTATAGCGCAAGTTGCTTCACCCTCAATAATATAACAGAGTGCTTAAGGATAATTTTTGAAGAGTATACACCCCCGTTTAAAGATAGTAACGAACAAGAAGCCGAAAACTATGACAATTTGTTTGGCGGAGACTCTAAAAACAACACCATTCTACGTGAGCTAATAAGGGAAATTATCGATGCGGATAGACGGATAACGGTGAAGCAAGCAAGAGAGATCGCTAAGTTCTTTTCCCGTCTCGCCGAATTAACATTGTCTTTAGAAAATGTTCCATAGTTTTTTCAATTACGCATCTCGAATTTTGGATCATGATAGAGGGCTCGAGACAAAATTATTCATTTTGTAAGGTGTTCGAATCCAGTATGTTTAAGGTGTTCGATCGCCCCCTCGTCTATACCGGCCGACCGCCCATATATAATAATTTTGAATTTGTAAAATCCGGTTGTGATCATTTGCCTTAAAAGAAGTGTAACAGCACGAATATATGTTAATCAATGAATTGCCTGGTAATTTCCTTGACGTAAGGGCAAAAAAAATATCTATCTAGTTAATAGATAGATATTTTAAATTAATAATATTTCTCGGTGGAGCTGGCGGGAGTCGAACCCGCGTCCAAACACATCCTCCAAAAGCTTTCTACATGTTTATTTCTGCATTGCTTTGTCGGGACTAAGCAGGGGCAAAACAAACCAACCCAGTCCGTATCCGTTTAGTTTTTCATTACACACTCACAGAAACCATGTGTACCTATCCCTCTATGGTTTGATTCGGCGGCTGGAGGCGTAGTGGGCAGCATCTCCGGCGGCTATAATGGGTGCGCTAATTTAATTAGGCAGCCATGGCGTAGTTAGATTCGCCATTTGAAGTTTGGGTATTCAGATTTACGTGCTAATTATCCAACGCACGACATGCTTACACTTTCAAAGACCTATGCTGTCAAAACCGGTCAGCCCCGGTGTAAATGCAAAGATACTTAAGATTTACGATAGTTGAAACTGTTTTTGCAGCCACGACTGTCATAACGCCCCTACTCTACCGTGAAATGTCTGAATGGAAATGAGAACAGGCTATGCTTACCTTGTAATGGGATTGATTTATTCCCTTTCAGAATTCAAAAATAAATCTGTAATAGAAGTCGCCTACCTGTCCAACAACTCCCTAATCAACGCCACCGTCTTCACCGGCTCCTCGATAATCGACACATGCCCACTTTTCTCAAACAACTCAAACCGCGCCTGCGGACAATATTTCCTGTATTGGACCGTCATCCAGGGCACGGCTACGCGGTCGTAACGGCCGGCGATAATGAGTATGGGCATCTTCAGGTCTTTCAGCTGCCTGCGGTAGTCAAATGCGCCTAAATCGCCGGTCACTTTAAAATCTCCGTCTTTGCCTACCATCTGGTAGTACAAAGCCATATTTCTTTTATTGGGATAAGGAACACGGGGATAGTTAATCAGCGTTTCGGGATTGTAACCGTATAAAAACCACGAAGGTACCCGGCTATAAACGGCGCGGTGGATGGAGTCAATGGAACGGAAGCCCTGCTTTCTCACCAATAACAGGCTGTCCCACACTTCGGGATAGCTGATACGGATTTGCCTGTTGCAATTGTCACAGTTCTCCTGCCACATCACGTTGCTGTGAAACGGACTGGAAAGAATTAGCCGGCTAACATGCTGCGGATATTTAATAGCGTACCCCTGTGCCACCACTGAGCCGTACGAATGCCCCAGCACGTTTATTTTGTCCAGCTTCATCGCCTTCCTCAGTTCCTCCACATCGTCGATATCACGGGCCAGGGTATATTCTTTTACGTTCAGTGCGGTGTCTGATTTACCCCTGCCAAAACTATCGAAGTATACGAGGCGGCAATTTTTGTATAGTGAGTCGAAGGCCCGCATACCTACATGCGCCCCGCCCGGACCACCAGCTATTAAAAACAGTGGTTCACCGGCACCAAAACTTACCGTCCATAATTTGGCCCCGTTTACCGTATAATAAACGCCATCTTTTTCGCTGTTGGGAAGCGCCTGGCTAAAACAATTACTCGTAAAAAGAAGAACGGTGGCAAGTAACAACCATTTCATAAACAAAGGATTTGGGGGTGTAGGCTAAAGGTAATCCTGCAAATCCAAAGAACCTACTAAAGACATAATTATTACCCCATCTGCATCCGGGTTAATATAAAACCGGAGAAAGCCGCTGGTAACCTATCCTCTTTTGTGTCTAGTAAGTGATATTATAAGTAGTGCCCATTACCTGGCTGGTTTCATAGTTCCACCATTGTACAACTATAGTATAAGCACTTTGCGATGGGAAAGTATACCAACCAAGATTGGGTACAGATTCATACCAGTAGCGGGGATAAGGTACGTTCGAAAAGTAAATGATTTGGGTAATGTAGCCGCTGCTACTGGTTAATGTAATATTGTTACTGGCGTCTATAGAAGCGGTACTATAGCCGGGAGCTTCGCCAATCATTAAGGTGATGGTAGCTGCTTTAAGCGACATGCTTACGCTGCAGAAAAGCACTACTAAAGATGCGATGATCATTTTTTTCATAATTCCGATTTGTTTTAACGTGTTAGTGAAATATATGGGCTTTCTCCGGCATGGAGCGAGGATCAACTTTTGGGAACACAGGGCCAACGCACATTTGCAGAAGCAAGATAGGCCATGAAGGATGGGGAGTGTGAATACTATTTTATCCGCCTTTAACGGGAATTATACCGGTTAACGAATTTAAACTCTCTCGCGGATGATGAGAATGCTGTATAAAAGTCCCTGTCACTAAAACAAAAAAAAAGAGGCTACTCATGTAGCCCCTTCCTTTTATCGCTCTTGGAAAAATTTACTTCGCCTTCAGCGCCTCTCCTTCAAACGCTATACCCTGCCAGCCATTAGCTATAAACTGCCTGATGTTCTGGTGGTCCGCCGCGTCGGGCGTACTCAGTACCGCCTGGTAATGCTCCGCAAACAGGAACAGGGTATCTTCCTGGCTCAAATTATTTAACCGCGCAAACGTAAACACCTTCGCGCTGCCCTGGTTCTGAGTAGCCTCGTTGTACGCCTCACCATTCCTGAAAGCAGTGGGTGTATGCTCATACCTGCTTTCTATAAATTCAATCACTTCTTTAAATGTAAGTGACTTGTCTTTTAATTGTCCGATCAATGCTGTTACTTGTTCTTTCATCCCGAATATTATTTAACAGTTCAAAAATATACATTTGTTAAATAACATCATACAAATCCCATACGCTGCCTGCCTTTGCAGCCTCCTTCAACAGATGGCGGACCTCGTTGAGGAGCCTGCCATCCTTATTTAGTGGGTAGCGTATACCAGGTCTAACAAAGAAAACAGTTCAGCAGGATCTATCTCCGTGGCGTGCCAGTTTACACATCCTTTTAATTCTTTTAATTCAATAGCATATTCCGCACTCCACCAGTCCTTCACAAGAACAACTTCCTTTTTTTCATATTGATCCAATCCACCGGGTGTATATTCATCGCCTATAAAAATCAGAGGAAAGTTACGCCCGCAAAAGAATACCTGGTTGCCATCGCTGTTCATTACATTGATCCAGGCATCGCCTTCGTCGTTGGAGGAGTATTCAAGTTGGTTTTCGGTGACGAGGGTGTCGATGAAGTGGAGCCAGGCGGCTGGCTGATAATCATTCGCAGTATAGGCACAGGCGGTATTAATCGTTTCGGTCAGGTTCATGGTGAAATTTTTTCAAGTTAGAGAATTAATTACTTCTCATTCTTTCTAAAAATGCGCTTATTTTTTTTGCGACCCAAATCAGAAAGACAAACCCGGTAATTGCCAGCGCCGAAGGAGCAACATCTACTCTCCCTAATTTAAAACTTTTTATGGAAATTGACTTTCATCGCATCTTACCATCCAACACCACGTCTATGCTAAAAAACTACCTCAAAATAGCCTTCCGCGGGCTCTGGAAAGACCGGCGTTTTACCCTGCTAAACCTCCTCGGCCTCTCCGCAGGCCTTAGTTGCGCCCTGCTCATCGTGTTATGGGTAAACGACGAAGTGACTACCGACCGTTTCCATCAACCGCATCTGTACCAGGTAATGGAGCACCGTAAACATGAAAAGGGTATCCAAACGTCATCTTCCATGCCTGCCGTGCTAGACGAACAGCTGGAGGCCAACTTCCCCGGCGTAGTCCGGGCGGTAACCATTACGCCACCTGACTGGTTTACGGAAATGACCTTAACTACCGGCAATGATCATATTAAAAGCGCAGGCCTGTTTGCGGGCAGTAACTACTTCTCTGTATTCTCCTATCCCCTGTTAAAAGGCAATGCCGCCCGGGTACTGGCCGATAAAAACAGTGTGGTGATCTCCGAACAATTAGCCCGGACACTGTTCAAAAATGCCGATAACGCCATAGGTCGTACGGTGGAATGGAAGTTCGATCAGCTATCCAAACAGGCAGTGGTAACGGGCGTATTCGCCCCGCTCTCCCACTCTTCGGTACAATTCGATTTCGTACTGCATTTCGATATCTTCAGGGAGATCATGAACCTTCGCGATTTCGGCCCCGATGGACCGTTCTATACTTACCTGGTATTGCAGCCGGGTATTGTGGAAGATAAATTCAACAGGCAGCTCAGCAGCTTTATGACGGAGAAAAGCCAGGCCGAACGTACCATCTTCCTTAAGCCTTATGCCGACAACTACCTCTATGGCCAGTACGAACAGGGGAAACAATCCGGAGGCCGCATCTGGTATGTACAACTCTTTAGCCTGATTGCCATTTTTATTATACTGATGGCCTGCATCAACTTCATGAACATGTATACCGCCAGGGCCGCTTTACGAATGAAGGAGATGGGTATCCGTAAAGCTATTGGCGCCAGTCGTGGTACACTTATATTACAATACCTGGGCGAGGCCATGCTGATTACCATATTGTCGCTTGTGGTAGCCTCGGTATTAGTAGCACTGCTGCTTCCACAATTCAACGCGATTACAGGCAAATCGTTATCCATTCAATTTAGCCCGGTGCTTATCTTTTCGGTGATCGGGATCACTTTATTTACCGGTCTGCTGGCGGGCAGCTATCCTGCCTTCTACCTGTCGGGTTTTAACCCGGTAGCGGTACTTAAAGGCCGTTTACATGGTAATACAGGCGAACTATGGACGCGAAAAGGGCTGGTCGTATTCCAGTTCTGTATGTCTGTATCGTTCATCATTGCCACACTGGTGGTGTATAAACAGGTGGGATATATACAATCGCGCAACACAGGGTACGATAAGGACAACGTGATCTATTTCACCTCCGAAGGCCGCGTATCTGCTAATATGCCTTCTTTTTTAGCTGCGCTGAAACGATTGCCCGGCGTGGCAAACGCTTCGGCTATGGTAGGCAACCTACAGGGCGCACCTACTGCTCCCCGGCAATACAGCATCGACGGCAAAGAGGGTGAGATAATAGCGCGCCCGCTGCTGGCGCAGGAAGGCCTGATAGAAACGCTGGGCATTGAGATGACTGCCGGCCGCCCTTTCTCCAAAGACTTTACTACCGATGCCGACAAGCTGATATTTAATGAGGCGGCCATAGAGGCCATGGGCATACAAAACCCGGTAGGAAAAGTCATCACGTTCAACGGCACACAAAGGGAAATCATTGGCATCACAAAGAACTTCCATTTCCAGTCGCTGCACGAAGCGGTGAAGCCGCTGTTCTTCCGTTTAGACTCGCAAACGGGCACCATCATGGTCAGACTAAAAGAGGGGCAGGAGAAGCAAACGGTGGCTGCGATAGCTGCTTTTTACAAGCAATACAATCCTGGCTTTGCATTCGAATCTAAATTCCTTGATGAAACTTACCAGGCACAGTATACGGCGGAAAAAAGAACAGCGTCCCTGTCGGCCTGGTTCGCCGTACTCGCTGTTATCATTTCCTGCCTTGGCCTGTTCGGACTCGCCGCTTTCACGGCAGAACGCCGGCGTAAGGAAATTGGCATCCGGAAGGTAATGGGCGCTACGGTAAACAACGTGGTAATAATGATGGGCATGGATTTAATGAAACATATCGCCATCGCCATTGTACTCGCTATTCCTTTATCATGCTGGCTCATGAGCAGCTGGCTGGGCACTTTCGCCTATCATATCAGCCTTGGCCCCGATGTATTTTTAATAGCGGGTGGATTGATGGTGATACTGACTGTGGCCACCATCAGCGTACAAACGATAAAAGCGGCAATAGCAAATCCTGTTAAGAGTTTAAAAGCGGAATAAGTGCTTACATAAAAAAGGCAGTTCGCGGGGAACTGCCTTTTTACTATTCCGCTAATTGTACTTCTTCTGTTACCCCCGCTTCCTGTAAAAACCCTGTATCATGCGAAATAACTATCAACGTTCCTTTATACCCGGCAAATATCTTCGCCAGCATTTGAATGTTCGTTAAATCGAGATTGTTTACCGGTTCATCCAGAAAGATGATATCGGGCGTGCGGTCCTGAAGCACCATACAACACAGGGCCAGCCTTAAGGTTTCACCTCCGCTTAATACGGCGCAAGGTTTATCCCAGCTGCCGGGTAAAAACAGGAAGTTAGCCAGCAATGTGTGTACCATCGGCATTTCCAGTTTGGCGTCATTAAACGCTACAGCCTGTTCCAGCACAGTCTTGTTTCTGTCTACGAGGCTATAGTCCTGGTCGAGCAGCAACGTATTACAGGGTGCCAGTTGAATGCTGCCTTGTGTGGGGACGATATTGCCCTGCAGCAGGTTAAACAACGTTGTTTTCCCGCTGCCATTGCCGCCTGATACGTACAGGCGGTCGCCGCTGCGAATGGTGAGCGTTAAGGGCTCAGACCATAACACATGACCGGGCTGGTAACTAAAATTAATCTCCGTAGCCTGCACCAGTACCTTGCCCTGTGGCATAGGCGATTGACCAAAGTAACCTTTCATGATACGCTGCACCTGCGCCATAGCTGCTGCTTCCTGCAGGTTGGCCCGCAGTTCGCTCACTTTGGCTTTATGCACCTCTTTCAGTTTCGATGTACTTACCTCTGCTGCGTTCTTCCGCGAATTCAGCAGTATCTTAGGACCACCGCTTTTTGCAGCGCTCTTCTTCGCCTGCGAGTCGGCCCGCTGCTTTCGTTCCATCGCCTGCTGCTGTTTTTGCCTGGCCTCTTTAAGGGCTTTTTCATGATGCGATAACTGGTGTTCTGCGGCCAATGCTTCCGATTGTTTCTGTGTTTCGTACAAATCGTAATTGCCGCCACACACTTTGATCCCATCTGGCTGTAACTCCCAGATTGGTTCGCATACACGTAACAATTGCCGGTCGTGGCTGGTAAGCAGCAACGTACATTTCGTATGTTCCATCCAGTCGTACAGTTGCGTGCGGGCTTTGCGGTCGAGGTGGTTAGTGGGCTCGTCCAGCAGCACCACCGCCGGATTAAAAATGCCTATCCCCGAAAGAAAAAGCCGGGTCTTCATGCCTCCGCTTAACTGCCGTAAGGGTTGATCTAAAGTAATACCTGCAATACCCCATTTCGCGAAAGCCTCTTCGCAACGGGCAGCGATGTCCCAGTTGTTCTCCAGCAGAT
>NZ_CABHOU010000065.1 GCF_902168175.1 uncultured Chitinophaga sp.
GAGGCAATAGCGCCGGTTACCTGGCTTTTCTTCTGGGTGCCGTAACCCACTACTATTACATCTTTTAGTGCTACTTCATCTTTCTTTAATACCACGTTTAAATCGCCGCTGCCTGAGTAGGATACGGTTTGTGGTAGAAAGCCCATAAAGGAAAATTGAAGCGCCTGTGGAGCGGTACTGTTAAGTGTAAGGGTAAAGGTACCCTCGGGGGTTGTAACCGCGCCGTTACGCGTATTTTGCTGTACTACAGTTACCCCGGGAATAGCTTCGCCCTGGTCGTCGGTTACCTTGCCGCTCACTTTTACCTGTGCGAAGCCTGTGGAACAGACGAGTAAGAGTAGCGCGCAGCTAATCAGGTTCAGACAGTTTTTCATGTGTGAAGTGTTTTAATGATTTCCTGTTTAAAGGGAGTCTTTTGAAGAAATGAGTTTAAGAATGGTGGAATATGACGGAAGAGCCAAAGCGGCTGTTATGTCTTTTTCATACGTGGTGGATTTTGTTTTGAGTAAGGTAAAGTTACCCGCATGCCACCCGAAATTACTGCACTATGCTTTCAAAGTACTGTACAATAGTAACGGAACGGCCCTGTTACTAAAAACACATCCAACTGTAAATCAAATGATTAATACTATACAAACGGCCTATACCATCGTTTGCTGGGTCCTGTACTCGTTGGGCGAGCATTGATATTGTTTTTTGAATTCGCGGAAGAAGTAGGACTGGTTATTGAACCCCGTACGGTAAAATATTTCGGTCACGGTAAGCTGGGTACCTACCAGTAAACGGGCTGCTTCTTTTAACCGGATACACTTGATAAATTCACCGGGCGTCATGGCCGACAGTGCCTTTAGTTTCCGGTACAACTGCATTTTGCTGAGGTTCATATGTTTTTCAAGGTGTGCTGCGCTGAGTTGCTCGTCGGTAAAGTTATCTTCTATAAACTTCACCAGCTGCTGCAGGAACTGCTTGTCATCGTCGCCCATCTCCTCTTCTTCGATGTTGCTGAGCGGACTGTCTTTCCGGAACAGGTCGTGCATTCGCTCGCGGTACCCGAGCAGTTTACGTACGCGCACCTGTAAATGGGTAATGTGGAATGGTTTGGGTATGTAAGCATCTGCCCCGGCTTCGTAGCCTTCGATCTCGTGTTCGATGGCGCCGCGGGCGGATAGTATAATAAAAGGTATATGGCAGGTGCTGGGTGCGTTCTTTACACGGTCGCACAGTTCCAGGCCGTTCATGTCTGGCATCATCACGTCGCTGATGATCAGGTCGGGCAGGGTCTGTCGGATGAGTTCCAGCGCTTCTACCCCGCTGCCTGCCTCATATATAATGTATTGTGCCGCCAGCACATCCCGTAACAGGTGACGGATCGCATATTCATCCTCAACTACCAGGATGCTTTTACGCTCTCCTTCGGCCAGGCTTTCTAAGCGCGGCAACCTGTTGGCTTCTGTAATGTCCAGCTCCTGTTTGCCCAGCGGTTCGGTAATAGATTGTAGTAAAGGAGAGGGCGTTACATCGTCCTGCTGTATAATAAAGGTACCCTCGGTTACCTCGGGTTCCAACGGTATCGCTACCCTGAATACCACACCGCCCTGCTCATTGGCCACGCTCACCTGCCCCTGCAACAGGTTCACCAGCTGCCGCGTAAAAGCCAGCCCTATCCCGGCACTAAACTTCTCCCCCGGATTGGTATCGGCCGCAAAAAACCTCGTAAACAACTTATCCAGCTGATCTTCGGGTATGGTAATGCCGGAGTTGCTCACACTGATCTCCAGCATGCCCTGGTGTTCACCGGCTTTGAATATCACTTCCTGGTGTTTGGGCGAATGTTTGCAGGCGTTAGACAGCAGGTTGAACATGATCTTCTCCAGCTTATCTTTATCTACCACCCCTTCTATTCCCGGCTGGATATTCATTTTATAGCGCAGCCCCTTTTGCTTACACAAAGGCGCGAACAGTTCTGCGATGTTCTCCAGCAGGGCCGATACATCGAGCTGTGTGTAGTAGTTCTTCAGAAAGCCCGACTCTGCCCGCCTGAACTCGAGCAGCTGCTGCACCAGGTAGGTTAGCCGCGACGCCTGCTGCTGCAATAACGACGGGAAGTAACCGTTCTCCTGGCTCCTGTTCCGTTCGGCCGCACCCACTATCAATGTTAGCGGCGTTTGCAGTTCGTGCGCAATGTTGGTAAAGAAACTTAACTGCTGCTGGTGTACCTCTTCTTCTTTTTTGCGCAGCATATGTTCCATTTCGAGCTGGTATTTCATTTCCAGCTTATTGCGGCGGTACAGGAACATGGCGGTATATGCACCGCTTATCACCAGCAGGTATAACAGGAACGCGGGCCAGGTAAGCCAGAAGTACTGTTTCACCTGTATTTGCATCACGGCTGTTTCTGCCGTCCAGTTACCCTCGCCGTTCGACCATTTCACTTTTAAGGTATAACGCCCTGGTGGTACGTTACCGTAAGCCACTTTGCCATTACCACCGGAGTAGTGCCAGGCTTTATCATATCCTTCGAGGAAGTACGCGTACTCACATTTCTCTGCATATAAATAACTGATGGCCTTTAACTGTAACTCAAAAAAGTTACCACGCCGTTCCAGCGTATAGTCTGTTACGTTAGCCTGCCCGGGCTTTAATACCAGCAGTACGTTATCTTCCAATAACTTACCGCCTAACTGCAAACCACTCAGTAACAGGTTAGGATGCCCGTTACGCCCGCGTATATCGCCCGACTGGAAATAGTTAAACCCATAGATGCCACCGAAGTACAGGTTGCCTGCCACATCTTTCCACACCGCCCCATCACTGAATTCGTTGCTCTGTAAGCCGTCGGGCTCCTGGAAGTGTGAGATTTCCATGGTAGTGGCGCTGATGCGCGCCAGCCCCTTATTGGTGCTTACCCATATATTACCCTGCCCGTCTTCTGAAATAGCGTGGATGGTGTTGTTGGGCATGCCATTATCGGTGGTGAACTTGCTGAACGTTGGTGTTGCTTTATCTGCATCTTTTAACGATAACCAGTTAAGTCCATAACTGGTACCTATCCACAAACGGCCATTTTTATCAGGATATAATGATAACACATCGTTGTGGGACAAACTACCGTCGTACGAAAAGGCCTTATAACTACGGAACTGCTGTTTCTTAATATCCAACCTGCTAAGGCCACCATACCGGCAGCCTATCCAAAGTGTATGATCGCTGCCAAAGGCGAGTGCGTAAATAATATCGTTCGCAGGCCCGCTGCCTGTACCATTAAAAGTATACTGACGGAACATGGCTACCCGGTATCCCGCCTTCTCCTTCTCTATCTTCACCCGCACCAACCCGTAACCACTGGTACCCAGCCACACCGAGCCATCTGTATCGCCCAGTATCACGTACACAGAACCGAATGCAGGGTACTGATCACTGCCTGCTATTTCATCCCAGCGATAGAGCTTTTTATGTTCACGGTCGTACACATTTATGCCTTTACCATCGGTACCGATGTACACCAGGCTGCCGGCATTGTAAAATGCGAACACCGAATTGTTATCCAGTTTATCTTGTAATACCGGCTGCCGCTCTCCCGGTGTTTGCTTTGGAAAGCTGATAATACCGTTCCCCTTCGTGCCCACCCACAAAGCGCCATCTACTTCAGTAAAAGCGCGTACCGGTTTATTGATCGATCTCACTTCCCCGAAGTAGCGTGTTTGCGGATAGATCTTGTATATCCCATTACCATCTGTACCACACCACAACACCTCTTCACGACCGGTAGCCCAGGAAGTGATACGTGTACCCTGCAGGGCGGCTGCCTCTTCTTTCAGGAAACCTACTGCCTGCAGATCGCTGTTGTATACACCGAAACCCTGTGTAGCCCAGGCCAGCAGGTAATGATCTTTGTAACGGCACATCGCTTTTACCGATGCTGGTAACGATGCGGTTAATAAGGGCTGCAAACTATACCCGTCCAACTGGCGCACCTGGTTGCCGGCAAACAGGTACATCTTTCCATTATCGATAAAGAAATTGCTGATGTTTTGCTCCTGGCGAAAGGGCTTGTACTGCTGCCCATGTTGCGTATACGCTTCCAGCCGTCCATCGGCATGCAGTAACCACAGGCGGTTAGCAGGGTCGAATGCTGCTTTGGCAATACGGTCGCCGCTTACGGGCAATGCACATACCACGAATGAGTCGCGTTCGGCATTGTAATACATTAAGCCATCTTGTCGTGTAAGGCAAAACACCTGTCCGGCCGTATCGGTTACCAGTTCGTATTCCTGCTCGCTGATGCGGCTGTGCTGGCGCTTTTCGTAGAAGTAATTTGAGAAACGGCCTGTGAGTTTATGATAACGCGACACCCCTTCTACAGTACTCATCCAGATATCACCGCGACGGTCTTCCGACATCTGCAACACTACATTGTTGCCAATGCTACGCACCATATTATCTTTCCCGTAGTTAAACACGTGAAAGCTGCTGCCGTCGTACATATTAAGACCATCCCAGGTGGCTGCCCAAAGCAGGTCGCCACTGTCCATCAGTAACTGGTTTACGGCGCTGTTGGATAAACCATTGCGGTTATCGAGTTGTATGAGGTAATAAGGAGGCTGGCCGCTGCCGGCAGCCCTGGTATTTAGAAATGTAGTCAGTAAGATCAGACAAAGCAGGGATATTTTTTTCATCGTGGCCGTTTTATCGTTCAATGTTCCCGGCGGCCAGGCAAGAGGTGGCCGCATTTCGCTATTGCATTCTATAAAGTTAGGGAAGATGCGCCAATAAAAAACCCGCGCAGCTAATACTGCGCGGGTACAATAAACAGGCCAGTTGTTACTAGTCCTTCAGTTTATGCAGATAGAAAGATAATTTGAAGAGCAGTTCATCCTGCAGGCCGGCGCGTAACTTCGCTTCGTCTTCAGTGATGCCGAGTCTGCGAAGGCGCTGGTACGCCACGTATGAGCCTCCAACCAGTTCCAGGCATTCCTGGATCTTCTGTTTTGTATCTTCTTCTTTTAATCTCTTTTCCACTTCTTTTTTGCTGAGTATCTTATCAACATAATAAAAAGCTTCTTTGTCCTCTACCCACTTTCCGTTCACGAGTTGTTGCGGTTTGTACACTTCCAGGTAACAGTTGTCCAGTTTCAGCACTTCTCCAAATTCAGCACGAATGTCCATCACCAGTGGCTTGCCAGCCTGTGCGGCGGCAGTCATACGTTTCTTCAGCATTTCGCCCACCTGTTCGGCCATTTCCCCGCTGCCGGTCAGCAACTGGTTCAGTTCCGAAAATTCCATTCCGATAGCCACACGGGTAAGCCTTGAACCGAGTTTCATTTTACCATACAGCTTTGGCGCTGCCTTATCATCAAACACAATGTCTTCTACCTGCGCCTTGGTAATGGTATGATAATTTGGTTTGTAGCCTTCGTCTGCCGGGTTCGAACGTTTGTTCTTAGGCCGGGAGGCTTTGCGGCGGCTATGCTGCATAAAGTCGTCGACGAAACGCAGGTGTTGCTTCTGCAGTTTTTCGTAAATGGCATGCGCGGCATAGTTAGTCACGTTGCTTAATACCATAATGTTGTCCCACTGGTCGTGGCGTTCCACTTTCTTCAGCTCGTCGAGAATGTCGGCCACGGCCATATTACGACGGTACAGCAGTTCGCCTAACAGGAATATCGCGTATTCGTGCGTAGGATAACCGAGTTCCGGCAATACGTCCAGCGGACTCCTTTTCTGATCGCGGGCATGATTCAGCTGTTCATGGTCCGACATTACGGGTGCCAGCAGGTACTTCCTGGCGGCAGCGCGCAGTTTTTTGCTTACATAGTCCAACAGCTGGTCGTTCACCTGGCTGTGGTCTGTAAAATCGTGCAGGATCTGGACAAAACGTTTAGAAAACGGTAATCCGAACTGTGTCAGGATATCGTTTTCCAGTTCCAGCACTACATCGTCTGTTGCTTTCCCCTTTTCGGCGCCTGGCTGCTGTTCCTGGATCCGTTGGTAATACTCCCTGAGTTTAAGTTTGAGTTGATCCATATACTTACTAATTAATACTTTTTAAACCTCTACAATAAAATTGAACACTCACACAGTTTACAAAACATCTATTTCGGTTAGTTATGGGCATAAAAATCCCAGCACTTCGCGATGCTGGGCTAGTAAGTTTTGTGGATGCTTTTCAGTATCCTGGGTTGCGAGAGGCAAAAATAAGGCATTTTAGAAGGCGGGCAAAGAGCAGTTAGGGCCGTGCGGACTCTGCAACCATCTAATCAGGTGAGAATGAGCTTCAAAAAAGATTGTAATCTGGATGTAAAATGGCTTTTCGCGCCCGTTTTGACCCGGCCAGGGTGCAAAATCCTAATATGTTGGGGCCAGCGGAGGGAGCGCTCCCCAGCCCCCGTTGTGTCACTCCCTTCAGCTGTAGTGGGTAGTTTGGGCTGGGGAATGGCTTTTCCGTTGTCGCAATCACACCCGCAAGCCTTAAAACGCGTCTAACCGTCCGCTTGCGCGCCGCTTCACCCAGCTTTGTCCATGCACTCACCTTACATTTTCTCTTAAACGGACAACTTTTTCTCTCAAACGATCAATTCCTCCCCCAGGCCATCACCGATCTTTGTCTGATAATGCCGTAAGCGCAGGAACCGGAATTTTAACCGGAACGGCCAACTTTCCGGCTTTGCGATAACCGATCTTTAATATATAAAACAAACAAACATGGCAGTTTATACACATAATATTATCACCCACGGTTTAAGTGGAAAATTCGGCAGATACAGTTACTTCCGTCAGCGTAACGGTCGTACTCACTTTTGCCGCATCGAAAACCCATATACCGGCCCGCTGTCCGACAAACAGGTAGCCAGCAACAACAAATTCCGCCAGGCCCACCTGTTCGCCCAATCCGTAATAGGCAACCCTGCGCGCAAAGCCTCCTACGCCCGCCGCGCCCGTAAAGGCCGCAGTGCCTACAACGAGGCCATCTCCGACGCTATGCAGGCCCCTGAGATCAGGCACCTTCAGGAACATAACCGCATGATACGCATTGTGGCTATCGATAATTTCGAAGTAAGCCAGGTAAGTGCGGAGCTGTATGACGATACAGGTGTACTGATCGAAAAAGGCATGGCGACGAGAAGTAATCATGCAGATAACTGGCGATATAAAGTGAAGACTAAAAACGCCGCACGCGTGGTGATAAAAGCATTTGATGCAGCGGGGAATGTTGCTGCACAGGAGATGTTTACGGAGGGTATATCCACAGCTTCGTCGCTCCCTGCAAAAACATTTACCGACCACACGCCTGGCAAAGAAACACGTATCGCGGTATTTATCAGTAAGCCCGGCAACCCGCCTCCATGGCCGCACGCCGATAACTGACAGAAGTGAAAAGCACTGTCGTAGTAATCAGCATTGCCGCTACTCATGTTTTACTATTGCGAAGACTGCGCACGAGGATGGCTTCGTACCTCGCCATGACGGCCGGGGAGAGAGCTGTATCGGTAACACAATCTGTGTACAGGCTTCTTTACGGTAGCGAAGACTGCGCACGAGGATGGCTTCGTACCTCGCCATGACGGCCGGGGAGAGAGCTGTATCGGTAACACAACCTGCGTACAGCGCTGCTTTATCGTCGCGAAGACTGGAGTGACAGTTCGGGTTTAAAAGCAACTATTTTTTGATAGAGGGTATCGAATTTACTTCAGCGTACCCGCTGCTATATGGGTAACGGTGCGCATCGCGCGGCCCCGTATAAAACCGACGGATGCAAAATCCTATTGTGTGCCCGCTAACGCGGGCATCACCATCTCCGTCATGGCGAGGTACGAAGCCATCCTCGTGCGCAGTCTTCGCGTCAGTAAAGCCGTGCGTGCAAGGGGATATTAGCTGGGCAAAGCATCCGCAATTTCGCCAGGCACCGCTAAAGCCGATAGCCTTCTCCCGCCCTCCTTACAACCAATTATTGGCCATGACGGATTTGGTAATGCCCGCCTTTACTTTCTGACGGGTATTGAGATGTCGCTGAAAGGAGTGACACAACGGCGGCTGAATAGCGAACAAATGTTTGTTCCATACTTCCCCAGTCTTCCAACCTGCAACCAAACAAGCTTTTCAAAAAAGTTGCAACATTTTTCAAATCACATTTGGAAATTAAATCCGATTTGTATTACCTTTGCACTCCACAAACAAACAGACACGGTGGTTGTAGCTCAGTTGGTTAGAGCATCAGATTGTGGTTCTGAGGGTCGGGGGTTCGAGCCCCCTCATCCACCCGGATAAAACGGCTTCCTTTCAGGAGGCCGTTTTTGTTTATTCTTGGACGTATTTTTGCAATCTATTTTAATACCATGCAAATGCCTGTTTACATCATACCCATCGTTACAGCCATAGCCGGCTGGCTCGCTATTTTCCTGGCGGTGAAATTGTTATTCAGACGCATTTTGCCTAAACAGCAGCCGCTCATCGCCTCCAAACTGGGGCAACTCGTAGCTACCCAACTCTTTTCTTTCGACGCTATCCGCGCCAAACTCAGCGAGCCTGAAAAGATAAAAGCTATCATGCCTTTCGTGGAAACACACCTCGACCACTTCCTGCGCGAGAAACTGCCGAAAGCCATGCCGGTATTGTCCATGTTCATCGGTGATAGCACCATCTCGCAAATCAAAGGCACTTTGGTGGACGAACTCAATACGCTGTTCCCTAAAATCATTGATCAATACCTGCAAAATGCACAGCAGGAATTTGATATGGAAAAGATCGTAACCCGCAAAGTGAACGAGATTTCTGTAGCCGAAATTGAGAAAGCCGTACAGGCCAATATGGGGAAAGAACTCGCGATGTTAAGCGGCTTCGGTGCGCTGGTAGGACTGTTGACTGGCCTCGTTTACCTCGGTATTACGCTCCTCTTTTAATATATCCTGCACATGGAGTGTTAACAAGTGTTAACACCTCCTTTCTAGTGTTTTAGTATGGTTGTCCAGCTAAAACACCCACTTATCAAATATAACGGGATTACATCCTGCCGTCGGCTACTTTTGCAGCTGGTACGGAACACGTATCTATTGTAATATCAACATCAGTTTGGTCTGAAAACAGTGAAGCAAAACAATTTATGAGAATGAAAACGCGATTCGCAGCTATCTTACTTCTATTATCCACATTTACCTTACAAGCCATTGCACAACCGCCCGCCGGCGCACCACAAGGCGGTATGCGGCCTGGCGCACCAGGTGGCGCTATGCCGGCCATTGGTCACCTTTACGGAAAACTACTTGATGCTAAAACAAAACAACCGGTGGAGTACGCCTCCGTTACGCTGCACAGGGCGAAAGACAGTTCGCTGGTTACCGGCATGCTGACCAAACCTAACGGCGACTTCAGCTTAGAGAACGTACCCTTCGGCCCTTTCTTCGTACGCATTACCTTTATGGGCTACAAAACCCTCGCTAAAAAAGTAACCGTTACGCCGCAAACTGTCGACCAGGACCTGGGCAACATTCGTATCGAACCGAATGTAAAAGCACTGGCAGAAGTAGAAGTTACCGGCCAGCGCAGCGCGTTCTCCATGGGCATCGATAAAAAGATATTTAATGTAGACCGTAACCTCGTAAGCGTGGGCGGTACCGCTACCGATGTACTGAAAAGTGTACCTTCTGTAAATGTAGACATCGACGGTAATGTACAGGTGCGCAACGCTGCCCCTACCTTGTTTGTAGACGGCAAACCCTCTACCCTTACGCTCGACCAGATCCCCGCCGACGCTATCGAAAGCGTGGAACTGATCACCAACCCCTCTGCACGTTACGATGCGGAAGGTATGAGCGGCATCCTCAACATCGTACTGAAAAAGAACCGTAAAGCGGGTATTAACGGTATGGTGAACGGTGGCATAGGCACCAACGATAAATATAATGGCGGCGGTAACCTGAACATCCGTCAGGGTAAAGTTAACTTCTTCATCAACTATAATATTAACGCCAACCGCAACTGGGGCAATGGTGTTACCGATCGTACCAACTTCCCTGCCAACGGCGACACCAGTTACACCCGCCAGGTAAGCGACAGCCGCAATGGTGGCAAGTTCCAGTTCGGCCGCGCCGGGTTCGA
>NZ_CABHOU010000066.1 GCF_902168175.1 uncultured Chitinophaga sp.
AATCGTACGATGATAACAAAGCCGCTTATGGCGTGCCCAACGTTACCACTCCACTCCCTTCTTCAGCCCAACCGCTTAGAAACACCGTGGAGGAAAACTACACGCAAATACTCAGCGACCTTACCACCGCTGCTCCATTGCTGGGGAAAACAAAGACCAACGGCTTTATCAATTACTTCGGTAATATAGCCCTGCAAGCCCGTGTATATCTTTATATGAAGGATTACACCAACGCTTTGAAATATGCAGAGGAGATCATTACCACCAGCCCATACGTACTGTACACCAATGCCAATTGGGTAGACTCCTGGAAAACCCAGTTTGGTTCAGAATCTATCTTTGAACTGGGCATTTACCCGCTGGAGGGTGATTTAGGTCTTACTTCCCTGGGTGCCTATCTCCGGAAAAAAGGTGAAGGCGGAAGCAATGTGTTGGGCTGGTATATGGCGAGCGATTACTTCTTAAACCGCTTAAAACAGGATGCGGCGGATATCAGATGGGGCGTAATGAACGACGATGAACTCTCCACTCCTGCTGCCCCCCGTAAAGGAGCCCTTTACAAATACAATGGCAGTACAGCATTGGCGGGTGATGGAAAAACAACGCCGACAGCCGTAAATATTAAAGTGATCAGGCTGTCAGAAATCTATTTAATAGCAGCAGAAGCGGTACTGCCTACAGATGCAGGCAAGGCGGCCACGTACCTGAACGCCATCCGTAAACGTGCCCCGAACTTACCTGCAGCCACTGCCGGAACGGTAACGGTTGATATGATCCTGGAGGAAAGAAGTAAAGAGTTATTTGGCGAAGGGCAACGGTTTTTTGATATGATGCGTTTAAACAAATCCATCACATTTAATGATGAGGTGATCGGCCTGACGGTAGCTACCCGACCCAAAACAATAGACAGGACGTTCTTTAAAACGCTTTTGCCTATTTCACAGACAGAGATCAATGCTAACCCGGGTTTGCTGCCACAGCAAAATCCGCAGTATAATCAATAGGTACTTAAAAGGGAAAGCGCGTCGTTGATGCGCTTTCCTTTTTTATAGGAACGAACGATGCTCATTTGTTCTTTGCGTTCCTTATCAGCATATAAATGGAAAATACGAATACAATTGCGTAAATAACGGCTAACCCGGTATGCTCAAATTTAAGGGTCTTAAAGTCGAACTGTTTAAACAATGTTACGCCCAAAATGATGGCTACAATACTGAAAGTAAAATTCAGCACCTTTTTCTTTTCCATATTCGCTGTTTAAATTTATGTCTTTTAAGGAATTACTGATAGTACATATGCTCCCATGCATTAAGCTAAATGCAGGAAAAGGAAACATGACACAATCCTGTTCCCCAAAATTCGATACAAAAAACTTGTAAATACCTACACCGGGGTGTAAATTTAGTTTCCTATAAAAACTGTACATGAAGCCTCCCTCCAGTACTACCCTGCTAACGACTAACAAGCTGGGCACCATCACAGAAACCGGCCAGCACTACCTCGAGGCGGTAAAAGCCTTTGCCCGGCTGAGCTACGAAAGTATATACGTGATCGACTACAAGGACATGTCGTTCGAATACGTTTCAGAGAACCCGCTTTTTCTCTGCGGATATAGTGCAGCCGAGGTATTAAAACTGGGCTATGAATTTTACTTCCGGCAGGTGCCGGCCCGGGACCTCGAATTACTGACGCAGCTTAATGAAGCAGGCTTTGAATTTTACGCGCAAATCCCTGTACAGGAACGGGCACTTTACAGTATTACATATGATTTTCATCTACTCCATAAAAATGGCAAACAAATCCTCATCAATCACAAACTAACCCCACTTTTTCTTACACCAGAAGGCAAGATGTGGAAGTCTATGTGCGTGGTGTCCTTATCGCGGGAACAGGCCGCGGGCAATGTGCGCATTTACAAACAGGGAAGTAAGGAGGTTTGGGAGCTAATCCCCGGAAAAAAGATATGGCAGAAGTCGGCAAAACCCTCACTCACAGAAAGAGAACTGGAGGTTTTAAGGTTGCATGCCCAGGGGTTTTCCATCGATCAAATCGCGGCCAGGTTGTATGTGGCACCGGACACGGTAAAATATTATCGCAGAAGGATCTTTGAACGGCTGGGAGTGAGCAATGTGATGGATGCGTTGTCGTGTGCGGTGGGAAGTAAGCTGATTTGAAGATTAGCTAGTTTACCGCTTAATATCCTCCCCCACTAAACGCACATTTTCGCCGAGCTGATGCCCGCCCTTATCGAACTCCCTAAACGTCGCAGACGGAAGATGTTGCCTGTAAATCGCCAGCTGATCAAACGGCACTTCTTCATCATCTTTGCATTGGTAAAAGTAGAACTGGTAGTCATCAGGAAGCCTTGCTGCAAAATCTGTTTTAAGTTTCAAACCCTCTTTCCATTTCTCCTTACCCGACCAAAATGGAGCTGCAAGCAGGAAAATTCTTTTCGCCTTTGTAGCCACCTTATTTTCAGACAGGTATTTGAGTAGCATAGATGCGCCTAATGAATGCGCCACAATGATGAATTCTTCGCTGACCGCAGCGATCTGTTTCCCGATCTCCTCAGGCCAGCCGAAATCGGCTGCATCATTGTCAGACCCGAGTTTAGGGTAGATAACGGTATAACTTGTTCCTAAAGCGTCCTGCAGCGATTTAACAAGTGGTGCGTCGGCCTCGTAACCGTTGTCGCCTCCGCCCTGTATAAAGAGTACTGTTTTTTTCATGAGTGGTGGTGATTAGTGCTGTTACTAAGGTACCATATACAAGAAAATAAATGCTGTGTGAATGCGACATTAGGGGGTGGGGGCTGCGACAATCAGAAAGATATGGCCACAACTTATACGCCCGATCACACGCAATACCATCACCAGCAGCGCTCATAGAAAAAGGCTAAAAAAAGGGTAAGGCGACGGTAAGCCCCCTTACCCTATATATAAAACCCCTTGCAATCAGCACTCCATCTTTAATTCCAATATGTCAAAGAACTTAACAGGGCAATCGCGAGGCTAGCTATCCTACCTACTTTTCGAAAACCCTGCTCCGGCACTGCCTTTAAAGCGTCTTACGACGGTAATACCAGGCTGTAACCGGATGCGAACAGCTACTCATTCTTCAAGCACGCTGTATTTTATGAGGGTCTGGTCTTTTCTTTACAGAGGATGACCGCCAACAAAACAAAGGTACTGTCGTGAAAAGGCGATGTGGACGAAAAAGGAACGAAGCTTAGCAGAAGAGGGAATGAAGTATGCAAAACGGGGGAATGAATGACACCTTCGTCCGCTGTAACCCTTTACCAGAAAGGAAAACGACTTGAATAACAAATAATTAAATACAGAAAGCCATGAAAATGAAACCATTCTTCCCCCGTGAACATGGAATTTCGAAGACAATCGACTTTCCCATGGTGGAAGACCGGAAGCTGACGGCAAATATTTGAAACTGCACGTACCCGGTGAACGCTTTTTACTGCCGGACTGCATCGGCAAAAACATCAATGCCCCCGGGCGCAGAGAAATGCAACAAAACAAGCAGGTTGTAAGTAGTATGTGTGCCTGATATGGAGGCCATCGGGCGCGACGTAGTAAAGGTAGCAGGAACGTATATACCGTGTCGAACTCATACTATAAAATCCGAACAAAGGCTTCTGATGTTCGCAGGGCGAAGGTATATCCATCCTATATCGATCCTTTAATAGCTATTACCATGGGCGCGGGTTTCAGAAGATTTGTATATAGGATGGGTAAAGGATCGATATAGGATGAGGCATGAAAAAGGGTATTTGTCGCCATCCGATTTTCATGCTATCATCGGCAAAAACCGGCTGCGCCTACAGGGGCCGCTGACGGCATATTTTCCCTATTTCTATCTTATCATCCTCCGCGTGCAGGAACTGGTGATGCATACCATTACCGCCAACAAAGGGAAAGCCCCCTGGGCTGATGTGCCTGTGTTTGTAGGTGCCCATGATTATGAAAACCTGATCTTCGTGATGCACTAGCACTCCTCCCCCTTTTTTAGAATATCATTGCGCCTCCCTTATCTTTAAGGGATGATTTGCTATGCGTCAGCTACTCGTCGATCCCTTTGAAATAACGGTCGCAAACAATTGATTATCAGAACGAACCGCATCAGGATCAATTAACGGGATTATCTTTCAAGGATGCTCATATTTTTCCATAGATTTATCTGGAATTGTATCAGCCTGAAATTACCCACTAAACCCCTGTTATATGCCATCTTCAAATAAAACACATCTTTTCCATGCCGTAATCATGCTAATACTGCTGTTCCCTGCCGGTGCCTATGCCCAAAAGGACAGGATCGACACTTTTATCGAAAATAGCATGGCGAGGCAACGGATAGTGGGCCTGGCGGTGGGCGTCATAAAAGATGGAAAGACCGTAAAATCGAAGGGGTACGGTCACGCCAACCTGGAACTTGATATACCGGTTACGCCAAACACGGTGTTTAAACTGGGTTCTGTAAGTAAACACATCATCGCTGTGGCCATTATGAAACTAATACAGGAAGGTAAATTGAAGCTGGATGACCCGGTAAAGAAATTTTATCCGGACGCGCCATCGCATTGGTCTGCCATCACTATCCGGCACCTGCTGAACCATACCTCCGGTTTGGTAAGGGAATCCCCCATATTCGATGCGATGGCCACGCAACCAGATTCTTTATTGATAAGGGCGGCTTACAAGGACACGCTGGTTTTTCCAACTGGTACGAAATGGCAATATTGCAACCTGGGATATTTTATGCTGGCAGACATTATCAGGCAGATAGATACCAGAACCTTTGCGGAGTATATGAAGAAAGAGATCTTCGAAAAGAATGGACTGCAGAACACGCAGGTCACTTCGCTGGGCGACCTTATATATGGCAGAGCAGGCGGTTATATGCGCCTTTCCGGCGATACGACAGTGAATGCCCTGAACTACGTTGCACTGAGACCCAGTGGTGCATTTCTATCTACCATCAATGATATGTTAAAATGGGAAATGTTGATGCAGGAAGGAAAGATACTTCCGAAAGAAAAGTGGCAACAAACGTGGCAGGACCTCTCGGCAACGCAGGCGACTGATACGAGCAGCGGCGCCACTAAGTATGGTTATGGCTGGTACGTGGCCAGGTATAAAAACAGGAAAGCAGTTTTCCATGGTGGTGTGTTGCCTGGTTTCAGGGCCATGTATTTCAGGTTTCCGGACGAGCGGACGGCTGTTATTGTGCTGACGAATTCGGAACCGACTAATGCTGCGGTGATTGCGCAGGGGGTGGCGGATATGCTTTTATAATAGAGATCAGTAAAGAAAAAATTTGAACGCTGTTGTTGACTTGTACGAAGAAGTAAAGAGATTAAATTTAGCATTAAGCCAAATCCTTATAAATTCTCCACCCTCAAAACCAATAAAACATCCATTACCGTAGCCCTGCTATTCTTGACTTCAATCTCCATGAATGGTCAAAATCGCGCAGGCATCAATCGCCTGATCAAAAAAACGGCTGTCGACAACGGCTATTTGAAGATAGGTTACGAGGATTCCCCAATTAATATAGACTCATTTTGTTTTTACCTGGAATAATCGTAAATTCATTTAGAATGCTAAAAAGATATTAACGCCCCAGACCTCGTTCAAGACCGGCATTTTTCTTAGTTACTCCAATTAACAGATACTCCTGACTGTATTCCAACATTGTTTATTTTTTCACAATAGATAAAACCCCCGCTATGCAATCGTTTATTATCGTGTTAGGCATGTTCCTGACTTTCCAGGTAAATACAATTACCAGGAATGCGTCTTCAGTTGTATTGACTCGTTTTGATGAGCCGGCAAGGAAAAAGATTTCGCTCGAAATTGTCAACAACCTTGTTAAGGAAAACTATGATTCGGTTCGCAAGGACTTTGCACCGGCATTAAAGCAAGAACTCTCTGCCGAACGACTGGCAGAGGGATGGAAAAAATTAATTGAAACAACCGGGACCTACACGGAGGTGGCCTCCTCTACCGTGAATGCGGTGAATGGGTATAACCAGGTTAAAGTTCGCTGCAAGTTTAAAAAAGGTAATGCGACGGTTGAAGTCACCTTCAATGAAGAGGATCAGGTTTTGGGCCTTTATCTTAAACCTTAAGTAAATGAAAATTTCCCTTACAATACTGCTGATGATGATAGCGGTATGGTCGACGGCCCAGGTTACCGGATTATCAAAAAAAATCCGGCAACTTGGTACGCAAATCAGCAACGTTAACTGCAACTGTGAGCCACAGCGCGATAGCCTTGCGAAGCTGATCAACAAGGGGCTGGTAAATCTCGACGCCCTGTCTGCCCCGGCCCCCGCTGAATACGAGCGTGCTATTGACAATCTATTGGTTACAGTAGATAAGCTTAAAGGACAATCAGATAGTATACAGAGGAGAGGTCTTTCACTAATCATTCTGGATTTACGGCTGAAATTTGAGATCACAGCGGATAATATGAGTGCCGAAAATTCATTTGACCTTGTAGAAGTGGAAGTAATTGCACAGAAAAACCTGGTACCGGTGCATAGCCTGTCTGTGTATTATTCCCCACTCGGGTATACTCCTAACTATCAACAGCCCAAATACTCCTTTCGCAACCTGACAAGTCCAGTTAAGCAAATGATGGTGCCTGGCTACTACCGGATGTGGGTTACCCGCCAGGATGATCCGACGGTACTAGACCAAAAAATGATAGAGGTTGATCCCAAACACCCTAACAAAATTACATTCAATGTCGGAACTGATTAAAACCTGGCAGCCCTCAAAGAAGTGGCTGGCATTCAGCCAGATTGCAAGTTGGGTATTGTCGGTTGCCGGAACATTCATTATAGTTCCGCCACTGCTTAAATTGTCGAACGAACTGGACCCTCGTAATCTCGTCAGGTTCCTTATTGCTGCCTGCGTTGCCGTACTTTACATCCCTGCCAGGCGTAAGTCGCAGCCAAAGGATTATAAGTTCTGGTATTATGCGGCGATTGCGGCACTGGTGATCTTTGTTTCGCTGACCGCCTGCTACACGTATGTGGTCAGGAACTGGTCTGTTAATTTTTATGGTCAAACGCTGGTGATAGGGAAAAATATGTACCCGGAAGCCGTGCAAAAAAAAGCTGAAACAGCCATATTACTGGAGCGTCCATTTATTGATAACGAAACATTCGTAAAAGCCCGTGTTGGAGAAACACAGTACATATGGCCGGAAGATGAACTTAAGAATCGATTTTACATGATGAGTACTCTATACTCCATTACCATACTTACACTGGCTTTCTTTCTATTATCGGTTACCCAGGCAATGTACTGTTATGATAAAGCGCACCAGATTAATAAAACGTAGTATCGCCCTCCCGCTTTTTTGCCTGCTGATGGAAGGTTGGGGATATGCGCAATCCCCTGTATTGCAAACCATGATACAGGAAGAATTCGACAGGTTAAAAGGAATAGTTATTACGCCGGAAGTGAAATTACAGTTTGATACAAAGCCTGGCAAATCATCTTCTTCCTTGCGAAAATCGGGGACTGTAGTGATCAATATCCCGCAATTGCAACGGATCATCAGCCAGGCCGGCATCCAGTTCGACCTGCCTATAGTCCGCCTGCTGTTAGCTCACGAACTCGCTCACCAGGAACAGTACCGGGTTTATCCCGTTCCTTTGCATACGTTGCTGGGAGAATGCCAGGCAGATGTTATTGCAGGCTACTTCCTGTTCGTACTTAGTAACTCGGACTTTTTTAAAGCTAAAACAGCGCTTAAGGTGAATTCGGCAAGTGATCCTTTGATAAGGCCCTATTTCGAGTCGTTGAACAACCAGACATTCGCATTATATTCGGCCATCTTCAATATCGGAGATAACTACAGCGTTGAAAACACGCATCCAAGAAGTTTTGAACGAAGAATGGCGTTCCGTGACGGCTATACTTACGGATTACTTTCGCTCGCAGAACAAAACGCTGGCGACCCTGCTGTGTCCTCAAATGTCCGGCAATCGGCATTGGTGCTAATTAAAAAATACAAAAAAACCCTTAACGTTTTTTCGGACGACACGCGCTTTTCCTGGTCGCTCCGGCAGGCTGGTAAAATTGTTCACACACAATTATCTAATTGCCGGGATATTGTAGTTAGCAACAAATGGGAGTACCATACAAATTCAGATAACCCCTATGTCAGTTACACGCAAAACATCAGGAATACCGGCGACCGGACCGTTACTGTAAACTACCTGAATTATGTTTACGAAAGATTGGCTACAGACCCTGAAAACAGCCTTTACTGGACTACCCTTAACGCAGAACCGCTGTCTGTGACGCTTCATCCGGGAGAATCGAAAGTGATGACCGGCCGACTTAACTGGCCGCCTGTTCCGATGTTACCTTTATATGTTCCCATTGGCAGTACAAATTCGTTGTATAGCTGTTCCTGCCTGGGGGACAATGAAGCGCGGCAAACTGTGGGATCTGACGACATGGCCTCAGAAACGCCGACTAAAAAGCTCTCTGGCGCCAATGCTTTCTATATATTGGTATCTCAACGAAAGGCATTGCAGGATATAATAGCCGGTGTAGGACAACCATCCTCAACAGACCAGAATATGATCACATTCGAAAGCAAACTTCAATACCCGGAAGCTAAAACAACGGAAGTGAGAAAAAATGTTTCGACCGGGCAGTACTCATTTTTTGCCACGCTGTACAAAGGCGCCGACGCCGGCGGCGCGCAGCATGCTGTCAAAAAAATGTTGGCTGATCTTGCCGAATTGGAAACCCCTATCACTCCCGTACGCGGCCCCATACCAGGCTGGACGATTAAAGACCAGCATGGTGTAAATATTGGTTACATCGGCAATATGGAAGTTGATGATATGGACCGGTACATCGTAGTGCTTTGCATCTACAACAAATAGTGTTCACCTGTCACAAGTCACCTCGCCTGCTTGCTGCTGCTACGCGCCTTTAAAAAGAATACATATTTTCTGCGAATACCGACCTCCGCGGGGTGACTTCCATCCAAAACAGTGCGTTACCACAATAAACAGGTATCATTCGTCGGATAAACATCCCATTCGGACATTCATCCCCCTTCCCTATCTTTTTCTCTGCCCTGTTTAAACTACAATGTACCATGTACAGAAGCGCAACACCAGCAAAACAGGCGTACGGAAACAGTGATTTTGTGTGAGGTCAAATAATGTTTACGGATTTCAAAATACCATACAAATGCTCAACGTATTTATTAAAGTAATCAAGGCCTGTTTTTGCGCAGGTTGTAATGAATTTTTTGGTCAAATACACCCAATTTTCTAACTCCTAACACTACAAATAAGTGAACAATCGGAGGTATAGCACGGCTCTGCTATTCTCTTTTATTATTTATTGAAAAATGTATTTAGTATGAAACCAGAACTACGGGAAAAGATGAACGAAATCTTAAGGATGTCCGACGAGGCAATAGTAGCTGGTAAGTTACCAGCTTACGTAACGCCCTCGCCCCCGGATGCTCTTTCAGAGGCCATTCGCACCCAGAAAGATGCGGATGATTTTATGGCCCAGTTAAGGGCAATTACTGCTAACAGGGACTAAAGTCTACTCATCAAAAATACAGGCCGCTGATCGCGGCCTGTATTTTTGATGACATTTGCATACTGAGTGTTCCAATAGCACGTCAGCTCAGTCAAATTGCGTTTCTTTCCATTAAACAGCAACATCCAAAGCCCTCTTCCAACCTCAATATCCCCAAAAGGCGGCTTCTGGAATAAAATTTGCCCTACCACCGGCATACCTCTAATACACCCCGCAATGGATTGGCAAGAAGTGTTTCTTAAAGACCTCGATGGCGCCGTAGCGCTGGAAATATTAGTACGGACACTGGTCATGTTCGTCTTCGTTCTCCTGCTCCTCCGCGCCTCTGGCAAAAAAGGCGTACGGCAACTCTCAATCTTCGAAGTGGCGATCATCATCGCGCTCGGCTCCGCAGCCGGCGACCCGATGTTTCACCAGGAAGATGCCATCGTTCCGTCGCTGATCGTATTTGCCGCTATCCTTGGCTTTTACCGGCTGATTACCTGGCTCGCTGCCAGATATGAAAAGTTCGAAAGTGTGCTGGAAGGTGACCCGGTGGTCATTATCGAGCATGGCGAAATTTCCCTCAATAACAAAGGAAAATCCCCCTTTGCCAAAGATGAATTTTTTGCGGAGATGCGGGCAAAGGGAATTGAACACATGGGACAGGTTCGGCTCGGTATCCTGGAAACCAATGGTACGGTGAGCTTCTTCTACTACCCGGACGAAGAAGTGAAACCAGGCTTACCCGTACTTCCTCCTACCCATTACGAGGAATGTGCCGAAATTTCCTGCGAAGGAGAATACTCCTGTTGCTATTGTGCGAACACCGTAAAACTCCGCACCGGCCAGCATACATGCAAACGCTGCAAGCAGACGAAGTGGGTGAAGTCGCTCACCAGCAAACGAATTACCTGACTGTCTTCCCTTTTCTAAAGCTTCGAAGGACCATACACCGCAACAGCTACCCGGCTGTCGGCACAGCCATAATATAAAAACCATTTTTGGCGGTGATAGACGAGCCCTTCTACAAATACAGTTCCTGCGGGATACTGGCCACTTTTTTCAAAGGGTGCAGTGGGTATGAAGAAAGGTTTGTCGAGGCGGCCGATCACTTTTTCAGGATCATTCAGATCGAACAGTACCTGCCCTGCGGCGTAGGTATTAGCGGTATAATTGGTATCGCTGTTGGGCCCCCGCTTGTTTTTACCGTTGTATAATACGAGAATACCCTTATCTGTAATAATGGCGGGCGGGCCGCACTCTGTAAGGTCGCTGTCGAAGTAGCCGTTGCGTGGGGTTACTACGGTTTTTAAGCGGCCATCCTCCGTTACCGTTGGCTGCCAGTTCTTCAGATCGTCGGAGGTGGCGATGTTCATAAATCGTTCGCCCCAGTACATCATGTATTTGCCGTTTACTTTGCAGATCACCTGTTGGCCATTTACCAGCTTCGTAACGATGGAAGCGGACTTGCTGGCCAGGTTAGCAAATTTACCGTCGTACGCTTTATAGAACGCAGGACCGTGCTTCTCCCATTTCTTCAGGTCTTTGGAAGTAGCCACAGCCAGGCGGGGTACTTTCCTGTTCCACTGGGTGTACATCATTACATACATTCCATCCTCCGTTACAGCGATCCTTGGATCTTCACAACCTCCCGGCCATTCGAACTCTTTCTGTGCATCTTCTGCGGGATACATCACCGGGGTGGACCGGCGCTTCATACGAATGCCGTCTTTACTTTCTGCAATGCCCAGCCTGGAAGTTCTTTTCCCTATACCCTGCCCGGAATTATCTTCTGAGCGGTACAGCACATATATTTTACCATTTTTAACGGCAGCCGCCGGGTTAAAAACATCGCTCTCCTCCCAGGCCAGGGGCTGTTTACTCATCGGGTCCTGGAAAATACTGCGTGGATCGGGCGAGATAACCGGGTTTACGTTTGCAGGCCGGACAAATGGGCCCAGCGCCCAGCGTGGTAGCGAATCCTGGGCAACGGTGATGCCGGCCATCAATACAAGGGCTGTCAGGAAGCCCATCTTCTTTTGGATCATTTTCATAACGTGGTTTCGAAAGCCTTAATATACATACAAAATACGGCGTTTAATAATCCACATAAGCCGACAATCGCACGCTAACTGCTAACCACCAACGCAACCGCCATGACAGCACAGGATAGTGCTTCAGGTAATTTCTCTATTTTTAGCGTAACACGTTGTGGACACTGGGCCTGCATGTGGGGCCATCTAACTAAATTCCATATGATGAAAAATATGAAAAGACTGATACTGTTGCTACTTGTGCTTGTGCCGGGCTATCTCTTTGGCGAGGATGTAGAACTTACTGCTTTGCAGGTTGAATACGCGGAAACGCCGCTGGGCATAGATGTAGCACGCCCCCGGTTCAGCTGGCAGATGCAGGATGTAAATAACGTCCGCGGGCTGAAGCAAACAGCTTACCGGATCGTGGTGAAAAACGAAGCAGGCCGCGTGGTGTGGGACTCCCGACAGGTAACCGGCGATGTGTCGTTAAATATTGAATACGCAGGCCTACCCCTCACGGCCACTACGCGTTACAACTGGGCATTAACGGTTTGGGATAACCGGCAAACAAAACATACCGCCCAATCATGGTTCGAAACAGGGCTAATGGATACAGGCACGAAAGCCTGGGGCGGTGCCAAATGGATTGGCGGAGGCGATGAGGACATGGTGCTGTACGCGCAATATCTCCCCGTTTTTAAGATTGACTATACCCTTCAACTAACGAGCGGCACGGCAAAGGCTGGATTTCTTTACGGCGCTAATGATGCGAGGCTGATGAGCAAATACAAGAACATCTATCACCTCGAAAACAAAAAGGATGAATCGTATATAAAGATCGAGCTGGACGTATCTAAAGACACCGGCATGTTACATATTTACCGGGTGGGTTATCACCCGGACGATAAGATCAACACGCCCTTTAAGTCATATGCCATCAGCACTTCCCTGATCAATAGCGGGAACAAGTATTCAAAACATGCTTTCCATATCAGCTCCGTACATGGCCGGACGATCATACATATTGACGGACAGGACAAAGCCAGCCAGGTGGCAGACATCAACATCAACCCAATGGGTAACAATGACGTAATTGTATTCCCCGTGCTGGCAGATATTGGTTACGCGGGAAAGGCGCTTTTTGCAGATGTGCAAATCCGCAACTACCGTAGCCCCTCTAACCTGCTGGCACGCTGTGAACTGCCTGCCAACGCAACGTTTACAACGATGGACCCGAGCCGGAACTCCTCACCTATGTTGCGCACTGCATTTACAACCGGGGGCAAGAAAATTTCAAAAGCTCGTTTGTATGTAACCGCCAGGGGCATCTATGAAATGTACCTGAATAGTCAACGGATCGGTAACGACTACTTCAACCCGGGTCATACCCAATACAACAAAACTCAGTTATACCAGGTGTATGACCTGACTGCGGTTGTGCAACCCGGAAAAAACAACTTAGGCGCTATACTGGCCGAAGGCTGGTGGAGCGGTGCAGCCACCTACCAGGGCGAATACTGGAACAATTACGGCGACCGGCAATCGCTGCTGGCAAAGCTGGTGATCACTTACGCGGATGGAAGTACAGATGTTGTTACCACCAACCCGGGCAGCTGGGAATATGCGGGCAACGGCCCGCTGATATACGGCAGTTTCTTCCAGGGAGAGGTATATGATGCCCGCCGCGGCGGACTAGCGGCTACAGGCATTACCTGGAAGCCCGCAAGTGAGATCGGCATCGATGGACATATTGCCATCGGTGGCTATCCTGAACGACCAGCCAGCGATGACTTCTCAAAAATGAAAATGCTGGCGCAGTTCGGAGAACCGGTTAAAGCGGTGAAAGAACTCGTGGCACAATCTGTAGAAGAGGTACGCCCTGGCGTGTTTGTTTATGACATGGGGCAAAACATGGTAGGCGTACCCCGTATCAGTTTATCGAAAACAAAACCTGGTACCACGGTTACGCTGCGCTATGCAGAAGTGAAATACCCCGATTTGCCGGAATACACCCGCAACACGGGCGAACTAATGCTGGAAAACATCAGGGCGGCAATGGCGCAGGATATCTATATCACAAAAGGAGAACAAGATACCATTGCCCCGAGGTTTACCTTTCACGGGTACCGTTTCGTAGAGATCACCGGTATGGACGCTGCCCTGCCTCCGGATGCGGTAAAGGGCATCGTACTCAGCTCCGTACATAAGCTGGCATCTCAGTACGAAACCTCTAATCCCAAAGTGAATAAACTCTGGCAGAATATCACCTGGTCTACGATGGGCAATTTCCTGTCAATCCCTACCGACTGTCCGCAGCGCAACGAACGCCTGGGCTGGAGCGGTGATATTTCAGTTTTCGCACGCACGGCTACCTACCTGGCAAACGTACACCAGTTTTTCCGCCGGCACATGCAGGCCATGCGGGACGTGCAACGTGAAGATGGCCGTTTTACGGATGTAGCACCTATGGGCGGGGGATTTGGAAGCATTTTATGGGGCAGCGCCGGCATCACGGTGGCCTGGGAAAGCTATCTACAGTATGCCGATAAACGGATGCTGGCCGAACATTACGATGCCATGAAAAAATACATTCAATTCATCCAGGCCAAGTACTTTGACCCTAAAACCGGCATACTGGTGCAGGAAAATCCTTCTTCATGGGCAAACCTCGGTGACTGGCTGGGGCCTGAGCAGGGGAAAAACGATAACTCTTTACTCTGGGAAGCTTACTACATCTTCGACCTCGATATGATGAAAAAGGCGGCAGCTGTACTCAACAAGAAAGAAGACGCCCAATATTTCAACAGCATTCTTGAAAAGCGCAGGCAATTCTTCAACGATACTTACGTAGATAACGCGACTCAAAAAACAGTGTATTCGGGCTTTCAGCAAGATAAAAAAGGACTTACGAAAGGCAAACCCATGGATACGCAAACATCGTATGTGCTGCCTTTAGCCTTTAATGTGTACAATGAAAAGAACAGGAAAAAATCGGCAGATAACCTTGTAAATACTATTACCAGGGAGAATGTAGCCGACGACGGTAAAACATACCCCGCCTATTCATTGCTTACAGGTTTTATCGGCACTGCATGGATCAACAAAGCGCTATCGGAAAACGGCCATACCGATGTTGCCTATCGTTTATTGCAGCAAACCACCTACCCTTCCTGGCTGTATCCTGTAGAACAGGGTGCCACCACTATCTGGGAGCGACTGAACTCTTACACGCATACGAACGGGTTTGGTGGAAATAATGGAATGAACTCGTTTAACCACTACTCCTTCGGGGCCGTAGGCGCCTGGATGTACAACCATTCTTTAGGTATCCGGCGCGATGAAACATCACCCGGGTTCAAACGTTTCATCCTGCAGCCTGAGCCTGACCCCACCGGTGAAATGACTTTCGCCAAAGGATACTACGACTCGCCGTACGGCAGGATCGATAGCAGATGGGAGAAGAAAGGCGCGGCTGTAGATTATTATTTTTCGATACCAGCCAATACCGTTGCCACTTTACGCCTCGATGCGGCGGCTCCTGGCCTTGTTACTGAAAACGGGAAACCGCTGTCGGCAGCAAAGGGCGTAAAGTATATAACACAGCAACAGGGTAAGCAGGTTTTTGAACTACAAAGTGGCACCTACCATGTGCAGGCAGATGATCAGCGTTAAAACACAACGCTGTAAACATCCGCCACCATGCCGCGGCATATATTTGGCCGAAAAGTCTGATTACAGGCAGTATTAACAGCCCATACAGCCGCATCATTATTAGAAAGACTGCTCATGGAGGTTGCGTCTGAAGCATTTACCATGTTGCGAATACTGTTATTACCTTTCTGCCCGACGATGCAAAAGGTGTACATCCCATATAGCGATATTAACGCCATACGTTAAAGACCCCATAATTCAGTCCATTGCTGAGCCGTTTAGATGCAGCAGTAATGCGCACTACACATATAATAAAAAGAAATACATCTATATTGATGAATTGAACCAAAATACGGTAGTTTTGGTACGAAGAAGACCTTTTTCAGACGATAAAAGACCGCTATTCCGTTAAGCCTCGCAAGACACTCTTCTACACCAGTACGCACACACCGCCCTATTCACCCGACCTAAAAATGGACCATGATCGAAGAAAGCAAATTCATTCTATATGCTGAAGATGACACCGATGACTACCTTTTCTTTAAGAGTTCGTTAGCGAATGTTCGTCCGGAATACCAGCTCATCCGCGCCAGTAATGGCCTGGACGCTGTTGATTACCTTGGTTCCATAAGGGATGGAAACCCTGTTCCCGAGCTGATCGTAATGGATTACAACATGCCTGTTATGAACGGATTCCATGCCTTAAAAATTATCCGGTCGATGGAGGAGTATAGAGATATACCGCTTGTACTGTTCACTACAAGTACAGCCACTCATGAACTGGAAGAATACCACAACCTCAATATTGGTATTTTTTGGAAAGGCATATCGTTAGAGCTGCTCGGCGACCAGATTATAGAAATGCTTGCGCTTATCGGGAAACGTTGAGTACAATGATCTTCTATGGTGTCAGCAGCAAGAAAAAAAGAGCTGACCTGGAATTGGTCAGCCCTTATTTTATAGAGAAGCTTTTATGATTACGGTACTACCGTCTTGAGCATTTGTTTTTTTGCGTCCTCAGGCATCCACCACCTGTTCACGGTGTTCTCGGCACCTTCCAGTACTACTTTGTAAAACTCAGACGGCATATCTTTTACGTTCAATACGGCATGCTCTTGTCCTACCGGCACTTCGGCCAGCAATTTGTAATCGTCTTTCTGTCCCTCTTTAAAAAGGTTCGTGGGTGTTACCCAGATTTTAACGTTGCCTGTTTTATCCATGGCTTTCCAGGTGATGTCCAGTTTGTGTTGGAAATAGTTGACGGTAGGCCGTGCAACAGACACTTTGCCGATCAGTGAAATACCATCGTTTTCCATGAGAATGTCTTTTGGAAGCTGGAGATTGATGAATTTGGCGACAGTGGGCATGATGTCTACGATACCAGGATAATAGTACTGCGCGTAGTTATTAAGTTGCGGCTGATTCGTAACGATCCAGCCCGAACGCTGGCGCATTGATTGACCGCCATGGCCTTTTCCGCTCCTTTCATCCCGACCATGGTCGGTGGTAATAACAATGATCCAGTCCTCTTTAAACTGCTTTTCGCGATATTGTACCGCTTTCCAGATCCGGCCCACCTTTTCGTCCATCTTGCGGATAGCCGTGTGAAATTGTTCGCTGTCGCCGTATGCATGACCCATATCATCAGTGTACTCCAGGTATACCCACGAGAGGTCAGGCGCTTGTGTACGGATGTTATTTGCTGCATCTGTAGCCACCTGGTTGTCGATGCGCTCCATGAAATCACGCTGCTTATCCTGCGGAAATTTCACGGTATCAAGTTCATAACCGTCGAATTTTATATCGAGGTACTGATCCTGCACCAGTTTAGTGCGATTGTCGGTCCAGCTGCTGTAGATCGCTGTTTTCTTCTTCGGGTATTGCGCCTTAAAAAGACGGAAAATATTCTGATAGTTATAGTTAGGCGCCGTGATGGAGTTGCCGCCAACATTGTGCTTATTGTACCACACGCCGGTAATCACGCTATTGTAACCAACGGCAGAAATAGTAGGTGTTTGTGCGTAATCGTCTTTTTCGCCGCCCACATGTGCACGTATGTATTTCCCTGTTTTGGCGATTTCCGCCAGTGCAGGCGTTTTCATTTCCTCTATTACATCGGCTGAAATGCCGTCTACAATAATAAACACCGCTTTCTTTTGCTGGGCGTAGGCGCTGGTGCCGGCCAGGAAAGCAAGTGCCAGGATGTATTTTTTCATGTTATCATGTTTAAAATGAGTGTGGCAGGTATTCATTTTCTACCGTACCATCTTCGTAAAGTTTCAAAATAGCAAAACCTGGCGGAGTTTCGAGATAATATCCGGGTCCGGCGGATTCTTTATCGCCTTTACCCCACCAAAAACCGCTCATAGCGCCATTACAGCAGTACCATACACCGTTGTACATCACTTTATCGTACAGGTGATTGTGGCCGGCGAGCATTACCCTCACTTTATCTTTATGCTGATAGAAAAGATCCTTCAGTTTCTTGTTGTCCGAATGGTTGCCACCCACCAATACCGGCGTGGCGCCGAATACCGGGAAGTGCGACATCAACAATACCGGTGTATTGGGCTTTAACCCGGCCAGCTCTTTTTCCAGCCACTGGTACTGCTCATCGTCGAGCGACGTGTTGTTATTGTTGCCATCCAGGATGATGAAATGCCAGCCGCTCTTAGAGAAACTGTAGTAGCGATGAGGTATTTTCAACCGTTTTACCACGTAGTCCTTTCCATACATCGCATCGCTTTTATCAGGTGCGGCCCACCACATGTCGTGGTTACCAAGGCAACTGTGTACTTCATATCCTTTAAGTACACTCAGACAGTCATCCCAGGCGGCCCATTGAGCCGTCACTTTACCACGCACCACATCTTTGTAGGACGCGTCCATAATGGAATCGCCACCGTTCAGGATAAAATCGGGCTTACGATCTTTCACCGCTTCAAGGCACTGCCGGAAGCGGGCTTTCACCGCATCCTCAGCAATCAGGTGTACATCTGTGATATGCGCCACGGTAAGCACCCGTTTAGGCGGAGGCGGTGTGGCCATCACCTTGTTGGCACCACCCATCGCGGATGCCGCCAGCAAAAGGCTGCCGGATTTGAGGAGTGTCCTTCTGTCCATATATCAGGAATTTAAGCACGGAGGACTTTCATCCTCCGTGCTATTAATATTGAGTAGTGATTATTCCCAACCAAAAAGCTGGGGAGCGAGGCGTGGGTTCATCAACATTTCGTTGAATGGCACCGGGCGGTAATAATGTTTTGGTTCCTGGAAACTACGTGTACGTACTTCCGTTACGATCGTACCGCCGGCATTGCCGTTTCTGAGATATACGGTTACATCGTCGCCGAAAGCGCCGGCTTTGTAGTACACCAGCTTCACACCCAGGGAATTACTTTCCTGCTGCGCTGCTGCCGGAATAGAAAGACTTTTGTCTATCAGAATAATATCTTCCACACCATCGCCGGTGAGGTCATATTTGCCAAGGCCGGGGAAGTACATACCTTCAGGTATTGCTTCCAGCGATTTGCCGGCGCCCCAGCGCATGAGATCATTATAACGCAGACCTTCCATCGCAAACTCCACCCTTTTTTCGCGGCGGATCTCCAGGATCACGCCTTTATTGGCGCCTGTAACGTTGGGATATTTGGCAGCCAATACAGGATCAACGTTGGCGTTAGCGACAGCCAAATCAAGGTTAGGCATTTTTACCCGGTCTCTCAGCAGTTTGATCGACTTATCAATATCTGCCTGCGAAAGATTTCCGGCTTCTGCTTTAGCTTCCGCGAAAGTCAGCAACACTTCTGCAAAGCGGTAAGCTGCGAAATCTGCGCCGTTGGTGATTTTAGCATCGGTACTATTGATGTAGCCTTTCAATTGATGATAACCTGTAAAGTTTTTGTTGAGACGCATAATGTAAGGCGCAGAAGCACCTGCCATTACGAAACCTGGCGTCATAAAAGTGGCGTAGATGCGCGGATCACGGTCTTTGAACTCCTGCACCACCTGCATCGTCTGGTAATTCGGCTGTTCGGTGAAGCGGCTACCATCTTTCATCAGGTAGGTTTGTACCAGCTCGCGGGAAGGCGATTGTTCATAGTTGATGATATTGCTGTTGTTGTTCCCGTTGCGGCCCATATCCTGGTCGTATACGTTCAGCAGCATTACTTCGGTATTACCGGCGAGGCTTGCACTGTTAAAGAGCGCTGCGTAGTCGGCGGAGATTTTGTGCGGACTGTTGGTCATCACGTCTTCAGCTGCTTTCCATGCTTTTTCCAGCAAACCTGCTGAAGTGTTTCCCAGTTCAAGTTCGGGGTGATAGCGGCGATAGGTTCCCTCGTAGAGGGCTGTTTTGGCCAACACGAGTTTCATCACCCATTTACCCGGTGTACCGGATGGAACGGTAGCACGCACATGCGCCGCTGCAAATTCCAGGTCTGCAATTACACTGTCCATGATCAAAGCACGCGGGTCGCGGGCCTTGTACAGCTGGCTGGAATCGCTGGGATTAATAGCCGTTGCATACCAGGGTACACTGGAAAAACGCTGTACTTTATCAACATAGAAAAGCGCGCGGTAGTAACGGGCCAAACCTGCATAGTGATCTTTGACCTCCTGCGTTACTTTCGCTTTGTTATAGTTGTCCAGGAAGTAGTTGATGTTGCGTAAACGGTCCCAGCCCCAGCCGCCGGTAATCGTTTGGGAAGTAGCGGTGCTGGTCATGATGGTCTTTATTTCCATAGCACCGGTAGTCGCTTTGTCGTCCGTGTCCTGGTCAGACAGGTAACTGCCACGTTCGCGCATGCTTAACAGGCCAAGGGTATATAACTTCAGGTCTTCCTCTGACTGGAAGAACAGGTCCGGCGGTATTGTGGTTTCCGGGTAAAGGTCGAGGAAGCCCTTTTTACAGGAGGTTATCGATACGATAACTATGAGGGCAAGTGATATGTTGCGTAATAATATCTTTTTCAATTGACTTCTTTTTGATCGTTAAAAATCAAGATTTACACCAAAGGCATATTTACGGGAGAAGGGATATGCCCATCCATAACCATCTTCAATTGCTTCCGGATCAAAATATTTCTTGATGGAAGAAAACTCAAACAGGTTTTCGCCGGTGGCGAACAAGCGCAGGCGACTTACCTTGAAACGTTTGGTCAACTGGTTGGGAAGGGTATAACCAACCGTTACGTTCTTTATACGGAGGTAAGCACCGTTGAGCAGATATTTAGTTTGTGGGATATCCAGGCCCGCACCATAGTTGGCATCTGCCATCCATGACTGCAGCACCGGGAAGTACGAGTCGGTATTTGCATCTGCCAGCCCCGCGTTAAGGTAGGCCTGCGAGTGACGGTCGCGATCAGCGCCAGTTTCAGATACGCCGCGGTAGAAATCGAGGTTCCAGGAATAAATACCGGCATAAGGCTGCTGGTAAGGTCCCCAGAACAGATAGTGGCGGGGATAGAAGTCGCGTTTAGCCACGCCCTGCATGAATACGGAAATGTCTATGTTATTCCAGCTTGCATCCAGGTTAATACCATACCGGTAGCGGGAACTGTTGTTACCGATTACCTTGTAGTCGCCCGGGTCTTTGGTAGTACCATTGCCTTTTGTGATCTTTTTATCGCCGTTCTGGTCTACATACTTAGGCCATCCCGGAACAATGTCAAGCGCCCCCCAGGGAACGAGTACAGTTTGGTCCAGCGCGTCTATTTCTTCTTTGTTCTTAAAATAGCCATCGTTCTCAAGCCCCCAAATCTCTCCTGTATATTGGTCAACACGGTAGTCGCTTAACAGGCCCAATGCGTTGTTATTGTATTTGGTGATCTTTGTGCGGGAATCCGAGAGGATTACTTTGGCGCCGAAGTGCAGGGGTTTACCAGCTAAGTTCACTTCGTCGCGATAGTTTACAGACAGTTCCCATCCTTTGGTGCTAAGGTTTGCGGCGTTGGTGGGCGGAGGCGCAACACCCAGTACTGCCGGCAATTTCTGAGCGGCGGTCAGCATACCGATGGTGCGACGGTCATATACATCCACGCCAATCAGCAAACGATCTTTCATCAAACCGAAATCACCACCGAGGTTAAAGGTTTTTACCTTTTCCCAGGTATAGGTGTCGGGGTCTACCGGCAATAGCGGAGAGCGGGTGATGATCGATGGTTTTTGACCATCCACAATATAACCACTGGTACCTACGGGCAGGCTCATGATGGCACGGAAGTTATCCGTTACCTGGTTACCGAGCGAGCCATAAGACACACGGAACTTAAGCGTGGAGAGTACATGGGTGATATCCTGCATAAACGGTTCCTCCGTTGCGATCCATGCGCCTGATACCGAAGGGAAAAAGCCCCTGCGTTTTTTGGCAAGGAAACGTGATGTTTCGTCCATACGGCCATTGGCCTCAATAATATACCTGTTCTTGTAAGAATAATTTAAACGGCCAAATACGCCACGAAGTGCATACGCTGTATAGGAAGCGCCCACTGTTGGTGTACCGGTGGTCAGGCCCAGGTAAGGGAGCGACGAAGATATCAGTACGGTGCGGGCTGCATCTTCATAAGACCATTCGTACTTTTCCTGGTTGTAACCAGCCAGCAGCCTGAACTCATGATCGTTAAACCGCTTGGTGTAATTGGCGTAAAGGTCGTACACATCCTGTTTAAGGATACCGTTCCTCACCGATACGAGGCCATTGCCACCCTCTTCGCGAATATCATTCGGGCCATATCCTATGCGGTATTTGCGGTTATCTGTATTATACTTCCACATCTCTCTTTTAAAAGATGCATTAGCCGTGATCTGCAGGTCGTCGTTGAGGAAGCTGGCCACGCCACGCACCACGTTCTGAAAACCGAAGCGGGTTTGTACATCGCGGCCTCCATTCGTTAGCTTGGCACCCAGCTGGCCCGCAGCGGTATTGGCCCAGGTACCGTCGGGATTAACAGCCACCTGTGTAGGCATCAGGTAATAGATGTCGGTAATGTTATAGGCTGGTGCATCGGTCTGGGTCTGGTAAATATTCAGGTTGTTGTCGACCTTCAGCCATGACAAGGGTGTAAAGTTCATGCGCCCGCGTAATCCATAACGGTTCCATTCATCTTTCGCCAGGCGGTTCAATCCATTTTCCTTTGTATAATCACCAGACAGCAGGTAGCCGAAAGGACGGCCTTTACCACTTTCACCGCCACCGCTTAATGAAATGCTGTGGCTGGCCGACATGCTGGATTTGTTAAAGAAGTAGTCGTTCCAGTTATTGTTGCCCATATAGATCCACTTGTTGGGATCATTTGGGTCGATACGGGTATCTTCCACAGAAGGATCGTCGGAACGTTCTTTCGCCCACTGGTAGTGGTAATCGGAATAGTTTACATAATCCCAGGGCGTATTGTTAGTGGATGTTTCCAGTACACGGGAAAAAATGTAAGGATCGGTGATCTGGTCGGGCAGCACAGTCGGTTTAGACCATGCGAAGTAGTTATTGTAACTGATTTTCTGACGGCTTCCGGCATTACCCGATTTGGTGGTAATAAGGATTACACCGAAAGCGGCACGCGCACCATAAATAGCTGCCGATGCGGCATCGCGTAACACCGTCACGGTACTTACATCATTCGCGTTAATGCGGAAGAAATCCTCTGTTGTAGAAGGAATGCCATCTATTATAATAAGCGGTGTTGTAACCCCGGTCGCATTGGCCACGATCGATCCCACACCACGGATATTAATTGTAGGCGTAGCACCTGGTCGGCCGCCGGAATAGTTGATGTTTAGTCCGGGACTTGCGCCCTGCAGGCCTTGCATGATATTGGAAATAGGACGTTCGGCCAGCTGTTTACCCGCAATCTGGTCTACCGCACCTGTAGTAGATATTTTACGCTGAACACCATAACCTACCACCACCACTTCTTCCATAGAGTTCGAATTAGGTTGCAGCACAATATTCATCATACTGGCGCTTACCGCTATTTCCTGCGATGCAAAACCGATGTAAGATAAAATCAGCATACCTTCTTCAGGTACACTTAATTCAAATTCACCTTTCTCGTTGGTCAACACACCGATGGTGCTGTTTTTCAGCCTTACGCTCACCATTTGCAGCGGTTCGCCCGCAGGGTTTACGATACGGCCTTTCACGATAACATCTTTCTTCACCGTGGCGGTTGGCGCAATAACGATCAGGTTATTCGGCATCATGCGGAAACCCAGGTTGGTATTGGCCAGCATCGTGGTCAACACTTCACTGATAGGCGCATCGGTTGCATCGATACTCACTCTGTGCCACAGTGGCAGGTTGTCGTCATTATACACAAAGCGGTAACCAGACCGGTCTTCGATTTGCGTAAAGGCTTTTTCTAAGTTGGCTTTGGTCAGTTTTACAGAGATCGTACGCTGCGAATAAACAGAAGCACTTGCCTGCATACACACTACAAAAAAGAAAATTGCGAAGAGCTTCATAAAAATAAACAGTTTTTTGAGGCTTCGCCCTGGTGGAAGCCAACTCACCACTGTAGTTTTTTTCATACCTTTGATTTGTTGGTTAATAGATAAAGTGACTGTTTACGCATAGCAATGTCATTAACCGATTTATAGACGGGGAATGGTCGCAACATTTCCCGTTTTTTTCGGTTTCACTGCCGTTATTATATTTTATAAAATTGTTTCCCTGATATTTATTCTATCCAGTAGATATTGTCATTGTCTTTGGTGAAATGGAATCCACCACTCATTTCCAGTGCCTGTAAAGCTTCGGTAAGGCTCTCCTTCTCGAATACTCCTGAAAATGACAGGCTTTTTTTACGTTCGTTCTTAAAACGTATCTCTGCCCCGTACCAACGTTCCATCCGTTGAGCAACTTCGTCCAGCGGTAATTTTTTAAATGCCAGTTTATTATCTTTCCAGGCCGTTTCGGCCATTATATTGTCCCGTACAGGTGTGAGCGTACCCATTTTTATAACCGGCATTTCAGGTGCGGTGTTAGCAGTGGTGGTGGCCAGGTTAGTCAGCACCCAGGGTACAGATAACTTCTCATTAGGTTGCAGGCGCACTACTTTCTTATCGATCGTCACTTCTACGGAGCCGGTTACCAGCGAGGTAGTGGCCATTTCTTCCACCGGGTAAAAGCGCACATTAAAAGAAGTGCCGAGTACGCGTATAGAGCACGCGGTCGTTTTTACGAGGAAAGGATGGTCCGCGTCCCTTAACACCTCGAAAAAAGCTTCTCCTTCCAGTGTTACTTCGCGGTTTTTGCCATGGAACTTCTCAGGATAATCGAGTTTGCTGCCGGCATTCAGCCATACGCTGGTACCGTCGGGCAGTTTAACGTGTGTGCGGGAGCCGGTTTTTGTGACCAGCTGTTGTAAGGCAGGTTGCAACTGGGCTTCCCGTTCGCCAAGCCACATTCTACCTGCCAGGAATAACACCGTTACCGCGGCAGCTACGCCACCAATGCGGAGGGCCAGGCGAAATATTTTATTACTACCTTTTGCGGGCATTGTCGTTTCTTCAGGCGTCTGTACTTCCAGCAGCCGCTGTTTGTGGCGTTGCAAAGCGGCTTCCACATCTGCAGGTGAAAGGTCTTTCTGTTTATCTTTCCAGGATTGCGTTAGTACTTCTTTAGCGTAAGAAACGTCCGGATGTTGCTGTAGCAGGCGCTCCAACTCCCTCTTCTCTTCGGGGAGCAGTTCGTTTGCCATTTTGCGGCCGAGCAGGTACCAGATCCGATCATGCGTCATACTATAAGGACAATATGGGTGGAGAAAATTCCCTAAAGAATTTTAAAGTTTTTTTTTCAGGGGAGAAACGGGCTAGTGAAACAGGAAAGCCTGGGCCAATTCCAGCGGCATATCCAGCCGGATAGCTGCCGCCACCTTTTTCACGGCGATGGCGAGTTGGGCGTCTACAGTTTTGGGAGATATATCCAATAGTTCCGCCACATCCTTGTACCGGAGGCCGTCCTGCTTCACCAGCCGGAAAATCAGCTGGCAGCGGTCGGGCAAACTGCGAATGGCCATTTCTATTTTTTGAATGATCTCTACGGAGATCATACTGTGTTCAGGATCAGGGCTCATGGCCAGTGCGTCGGTATCCAGTAGTTCAAGGCTGGTGTACCGGTGGCGCTTTTGCTGCTGCAACGCGTTAAGGGAACGGTTACGGGTGCTGACATATATATAAACAACCGGATTTTCCACCGCAGCCAGTTCCTGCCGCTTTTGCCAGATGATGATGAAAACATCCGACACGATTTCTTCAGCCAGGTGGAATGAACCAACTATCGCTGCTGAAAAGTGTACCAGTTTGCTGTATAACAACCGGTACAACTCATCATAGGCAGTCATATCGCCTGCAGTACAAATACTGCGGAAATGAAGCCTGATCAGTTCGTTGTTTATCATACCGCAAAAATATACAATAGTGTGGTGGTGATTATTAAGGTAATGTTATTTCGTAACCCGGCCTGCGGTACCCCTATATTGCTTCGCATTTCCTCCTCCCCTTCAGCCGCTGTTGAACCATTTCCGTTGCATGAACAATGTTTTGCCGGCAATTGACGTGTATTAATTGTTCGTATTCCCGGGAAAAATATAAAAAATTGTTCAATATCCTGATGACCTTTTGTTTCCTTTTTGCCCACCCAGTCAGAAATTACCCATTCCCGAAATAAATCCCGGTTTCAGGGGATTTTTTCACCCCCCATCCCGATTCATATTTGCATCATACTTCAAGGAGCATTACCCTCGTGAAATTGGCCCCGGGAATCGATAAAGGCAAACCCCTCCTATTGATGCAGCATATATTCTCACATAAAATCATGAAAATGAAACACTGTTTATCCGCATTTGTTCTTGCAGCTCTTATGATATCCTGTCAAAAGAACCCTCCACCGCAACCGCCTGCTACGCCAGCTACTACCTACATAGCAGGTGCTTTCCCTAACGGCGACTTCACTACGAGAGCCTGTTACTGGAAAGATTCCGTGCTGGTGCCCATGGACCCGGCCCTGCCAGCGCCTGAGCAGAGCTACCTGGCAACGGGAATTGCACAAATCGGGACGACGATCTATACCTGCGGGTACCGCACGCATACACAAACTGGTGAGAACAAAATTGTTTTCTGGGCAAATGGAAAGGAGTTTCCGATTGATGAACACGGGTTACCGGTGTACCCGGGTATTCCGAACGACCTGTTTGCTGTGGGCAACACCCTTTACATGGTGGGTGAACTCCAGATTGCCGGCCAACCGGCGAAGCCCTTCTTCTGGACGAACAAAAACACCTGGGAAATAGACGACGTGTTGAGCAGCAAAAATGCCAGCTCCGCCACCAGTGGTTGTGTGGCAGACAATAAACTGTACATCAGCGGGTACAGCGCCGGAGAAGATGATTTGGCCCTGCCCTGTTACTGGGTAGCCGGCGTACGTACCATGCTGCCGATGCCAACGGGCGTGTTAACCGCCACCGCCTCCGGTATCGTGGTAGTAAATGGCGTGGTACATATATGCGGAACAGGCACCAACGACATTGGCAGAAATGTACCCTTATACTGGAAAGACGGCAAGCTGAGTTCCCTTAATATTCCCGGCAGCGCTCCCCAGGGACTCGCTAACAGTATCGATGTGTTGGAAGGCGATGTTTATATCGCGGGCGCAGAAGCAGGATCAGGAACGGACGTTATTGCGTGTTTCTGGAAAAACGGGCAGCTGAACAAACTCTCGAAAATCGAGGGCGGATTTGGAAGTAAAGCCACAGCTATCAGGGTAACAAAAGGTTTAGTATATGTAGCCGGTAATGCCGACCTGCGCACAGCGTTTTATCCCGTTATCTGGAAAAATGGCGTGATGTCGAAGCCCCAATTGCCTGCTTCACCTGGTTACACCGGCATATACGGGGTAGCTACAAAAATGATATTAAGTAAATAAATGACGGAAGTAATGAGGCTGTATCGAAAGTAGTTGAATCAGGATACCCGCATTAAACAGGGTAAAAATTACTTTCGATACAGCCTTTCCTATGATGTTAAGGCACTACTGCGTCGTTCGCCGCGGTGGCATACAATCCGATCAAAGCTCCGGTAAATCCACCTGCAATGTCGGTCGATAGTATATCTCCTGAAACCGTGCCGCCCAGGCTGTTAAATTGTTGGCCGTCAAATGAGTAACTGAACGAATAGGCATCGCCCCGTGCAGATACTTTGAGATAAACAGCGCCCTTCAGCGGAATTTTCTCACTGGCAACAACCGTTGATTTGCCGTTCTCCGTTCGTTCAAGCAAAACGTAATATGCCGCTCCCTTTTTCGTTATACCCAACACGTAGTTGAATGATTCTTTTTGATAACAGACAATCCCCGCCAGGTCATTTTCAGACCTTGGAGTATAGGTAAGTTTTACAGCAGCCTCGAAGGTGGCATGCTGCTGACGGCGGAACAATGTGGACGTGGGTGCTGTCGCTTTAATGTTTACAGGATAAGGGTTGATCCTAAGACCTTCCTTTGACGTCTTAATAAAATTTTCCCGTGCGCCTCTAACACCAATCCATTGAAAGTCGAGCTTTTCTGCTGTAAGATTATCTACAAAGGAGAAATTCCCATTTGGCAAGAAACCTTTTGTTCCTACCTGGTTAGTTGCCCCGGCCGGCATTTTGATTTTAGGCTTCATGGGCACCAGGCCGTTTTCGAACACGGGAAATTCTCCAGTCCAGTCAACAGGCAGCATAAACGTTTCGCGGCCGGTATTTACCCTGTTTTTGTCATTCGGCCTTACTCCCAGAAACACTCCGTAGTACTTGCCATCCGGTCCCTCAACAAGATCGGCGTGACCAGCCCAGTCAACCTTATTTGCCCTCTCTTTCGGGAAGTAGCGTTGTGTCAGTATCGGGTTATTGTTTGCCGGTACAAAGGGGCCTCGGGGATGATCACTAACGAAAATAACCTCGCTATGCCACCCACCGGTTCCGCCTTCGGCACACATCAGATAATATTTTCCATTTTTTTTATAGAGATGCGGTCCCTCGATCCAAATGGGTTTCTGCGTAATGTCAACACCTCCGTCAACAATTATCCTGGAGGTGCCCTCGATTACCTGGTCTTTTTCCAGGTCGTATTCCCACATCTTAATTACGCGGTGGCCATTATAAAGTGTTTTACCCTTGTCTGGCGCATCATTATGTAACAGGTAGGCCTTACCATCGTCATCGAAAAAAAGCGACGGATCTATTCCGTCAAATTTGAGTTTAATCGGATCGCTCCACCCTTTTAACGGATCCTGCGTTTTAACCACCATATTCCCGATGCCTCCCGCGATCTGGGTGGTGATCATGTAGAAGGTATTATTGTGGCGATTGAATTTAATATCCGGCGCATAAATACCCGCGGATATTCCCGCCTTTTCAACTTTTAGCTGCGAAGGCCTGTCAAGTACATGCCCTATTTGCTTCCAGTTTACCAGGTCGTTCGAATGGAATATGGGAACACCCGGCACCATTGAAAAGGAAGAATTTACCAGGTAATAGTCGTTCCCTTTCCGCGTGATACTCGGATCGGGATAACAACCCTGTAAAACAGGACTGTAAAATTCACCCGCCTGTAAAGGATTTTCCTTATATACAGCATCCTCACCGCGATAGGTGTACGATGTAAACAGTGGCTGGTCCTTAACAGCGGTTACCTTTTGAGCGAAAGCGCGAACGCCTGATAAAGAGGCCATCATTATAAAACAAATGGCAGGCTTAACGATTAAATTCTTCATTACGTGTAATTCTTGTTTAATTGAACAGCGCAAACAGCCGTGTTTCCGCCGCAGGTGGCTTCGCGCCAAAAATACTCCTGCAATGGCCCAAACAGCAGTCACGAATGACAAAAACCCTAGCACAAATGTCAAAAAGTGCTGGATATCAGACCGGTAGCATCGCTAACTGGCCGACTTTTTCATGGCAGCATACTCGGAAGGAGACATATTAAATTTCATTTTAAACGCGCGGGCAAAATAGTTAGGTGTTAGAAACCCCACAGAATACCCAATTTCCGCGATGCGCAAATCACTTTTTTCCAGTAACACGGCCGCCCGGTTCAGCCTTACGGAACGGATAAATTCAACCGGTGTTTCACCTGTTATATCAACGACCTTATTATAAAGGGTAGCCCGGCTGATAAACAGGTATTTGGCCAGTTGCTCTACGGACAATTTTTCATCATCTATATTATCCTCGATATAACCGGTAATCCTCAACAGTAGTTTTTCGTTTTCCGATTCCATGGCAGCCGGCTGCGTGACTACCTGCAAACGGCGGCTGTAAGTTTCCTTGAAGCTTTGATTAAGCAGCGCAAGATTCTGGATCTTTACCTTCAATATTTCGGCACTGAATGGTTTGGTAAGATAATCGCTGGCCCCTGTTTGCAGGCCCTTAAGATGATAAGCATCGCCTGTAAGTGCGGTTAACAGAATAATCGGAATATGCGCGGTCCTTTTGTCGGCTCTTATCTTTTTGCTGAGCGTAATGCCATCCATGTAAGGCATGCTGATGTCGCTCACGATTACATGCGGGTGTGCAGACAGGGCTTTCTGCCAGCCTTCTCTCCCATCGGCCGCCTCCATCACCTTATAATAAGGCTTCAGGTAATTTTTCAGATAGCTGCGAAAATCTTCATTGTCTTCAATGATCAATACTGTCAAATATTCTCCGGTATCAGGCCTGGCAACGGCCAGGTCGTCTGCCGGCACGGAAGGTTCCTGCAATATTACCCCCCCTGACTGGGTGCTGACTGCCGCCTGTTCCAACCGTATAAGTGGCAGGCTGACCGTAAACCTGCTGCCGCTTCCATAAACGCTCGCCACGTCTATCGAACCTCCGTGCAGCTTTACGAATTCGTGGGTGATGGATAAACCGATACCACTGCCCTGGTTCATAATACCGGGAGGGTTTTCTACCTGGAAAAACCGGTCGAAGATCCTTCTTTGTTCTTCTTCAGACATCCCTATGCCATTATCCTGTATAATAATCAGCACGCTATCATCGCCCGGGTCCGCACGAAGCTCCATGCCCACATTGCCATCACGCCCTGTAAACTTAAATGCGTTGCTGAGGAGATTGAATAATATGCGTTCCACCTTATCCCTGTCGAACAGCGTATAGTAGTTGTCGAGGTAACACTGGAACGAGAATTTGATATGCCGGCGTTCTGCGAGATCTTTGAAAGATTCTACCACCTCGTTCACAAAAGCCGCTATATCGCCCGGAGTAGCGTCAAGCCGAAGCTCCTGCTCCTCCAGCTTGCGGAAGTCTAACAACTGGTTTACAAGGTTAAGTAACCGGCGTGTATTGCGTTTAACCATCGACAACTGTTCCTTTTTCCGGCTGTCGGCTTCGTCGTCCAGCAACGTTTGTACCGGCCCCGCGATCAGGGAAATCGGTGTACGGAATTCATGGCTCAGATTAGTGAGGAATTTAATTTTAACATTATCGAATACCCGTTGCCGTTCGGCTTCCTTTCTTTCCTCTTCGATGAGCTGCCTGATTTGTTGCCGCTCCTGCTCCTCCGAAAATTTCCGTTTCAACTTCATGATGCCGCGGTAACGTAATCCCCACAGAAGGAGTAAAATAGCCACTATATAAAACGCATACGCATACCCCGTTCTCCAGAAAGGCGGTTTAATATACACTGCCATCGAAGCTGCCCCGGTCGTCCATCCCCCGTTTGGGCTGTGCGCCTTTACTAACAGGGTATATTCACCCGGATCCAGATTTGTAAATACAGCCGTTTTATTTGCCCCGATATTATTCCATCCTTTATCGAAACCTTCGAGTTGATAACTGTAATTACAGTCGTTGGGGCTTGTGTAGTCGAGGACTGTAAAGTCAATGGAAAAGTTCTGCTTGTAATTCAGCCTTATTTCCTTTGCATAGGCAATATCTTCCTTCACCGGTTGCCGGCTGCCGGGGGTTACATTTATATTATCTACTTTCAAACCTGTAAAAATCACGGCAGGTACATTATGGTTAAATTGTAATGACGCTGGAGAAAAGTAGTTAAACCCGTCGAGCCCGCCAAAGAACAATTGACCGTTGGTAGTCCGCAATCCTGCGCCAAGCGTAAAAGCACTTTGCTGGAGGCCATTTTCGTGCGTGAAATTTTTGAACCCTGGTTGCTGCGGATCAAACAAACTCAGTCCTTTGTTAGTGCTTAGCCATAACTTACCCGTACTATCTTCCAATATCTTCCATACAACATCGTTTGCAAGGCCATCACGGGCAGCATACAATTTAAAACTGTCGCGATTAAAATCGAGCCGGCAAATGCCTCTTCCTCCTGTACCGGCCCACAACACATTGTTTTCTCCTACCAGCAGGCATAATACTTCGTCTACGGGCAATTGTGTCTGTGCGGGCCCAAAAAGACGGAATGTGTTGGTTACCGGGTCGTACATCTCTATACCTCTGCCCGGCACTGCCATCCATATCTTTCCATCCTTATCTTCCTCAATGGCCCGGATAAAACCTTTGGGAAGCGCTTTATCGCCAGATGCCCCTGCTGTGTAATCTTCCAGTGTGACGAACTTTTCCGTGGCTGCACTGTATACCAGTACACCCTTTCCGTTTGTGCCGATCCACAGGTTATTGCGACGGTCCTTGCGGATACAGAATATTTCATCACTATTAAGTCCCGAAATGCCATCATCCTTGTAATAGTGCTTTACTTTACCGCTCACCATATTCAGCACATAAATACCCTGGAGATAGGTAGCCAGCCACAGGTCGTTACCAGCCCTTTCCATTGCCAATATGGTAAGCGGATCGCGGCCAACAGTTAGCCGGGCGAAGAGGCCGTTGTCCGGATTATAAAGATTTAGTCCCCCGCCATCGGTGCCCACATACATTTTTCCTTTTTCCGCTTCTGCGAAAGAGGTTACTTTGGGAGCGCTTAACCCGGTGGGGTCAAAAGGGTTACTTTGCACCAGGTGGAAAGCGGTAAGATTCTTATCGTACTTATTAACACCACTTTGAAATGTACCCAGCCAGTAAATTCCATTTTTATCAATATAAATGCTTCTGATAGAATTACCTTTTAAGCTATACGCATTGCGTGCATTGGCGGTAACCTGACGTACTTCATTTTTTTCAGGGTCCAGTATATTGAGACCTTTTTCCGTGCCAATCCAGATCTTTCCATCTACATCGTGTGCTATGTCGAAAATGCGGTTGCTGCTTAGTACCGGGGCCGGGCCTGGTTCAGACCGATACCTGCGAAAGCCTGTACCGCCGCGCGGCAACCTGTGTAATCCCCCATCTATCGTGCCTACCCAGATATCTCCATGCCGGTCTTCACTAATCACCCTGATCGTAATATCCGTGAGTAACGAATCAGGCGCGCGGCCTTTAAACAGCCGAAAATCATCCGTGGCCTGCTGATACAGGTGCAGCCCACCGTTACTCCCTACCCACAGTCGTTGCTCACCGTCTTCCAGCAGGCTCAGCACCATACTTGATGCCAGGTGACTTTTACCATCTCCGGCTGTATAATATTTCACCGCACCGGTACGCGGGTGGTACCTGTATAATCCGGAATAACTCCCTACCCAGAGATAGCCGTTGTGATCGGTGCATAGTGCCCGTACAGAATTGCCGCCGGTTACATTGATGCTGCGGAACGTATTTCGCGACCGGTCGTATAAGGACAGGCCTTTATGCGTACCGATCCAAAGATTACCCCGCTCGTCTTCCAATAACGCCAGGACTGTATTAGAGCGGATAGTAGTTGTATCTGCCGCGTTATGGGTGTAAATGGTAAAACGCGAACCGTCAAAACGGCTTAGTCCGTCATCAGTGCCAAACCACATATAACCAAAATGGTCTTTCAATATGACATTCACCGTGTTAGAGGAAAGGCCGTCTTTGCTCCCGAAGTTGACAAAATGAAAATCACGATGCTGCGCCCTGGCAATACCGGAACTCAGGCAGGCTAAAAAAACAAGTATGATCTGGCGACAAAGAATCATTAGTACATCTTTTCAATAACGTAAAGATCAGGCTACTGACGAACATGCAATTATCGGATAACAATTGGTAAGGTAAACAACTCCCTGCTAAACTGCAATCCCGGATAAAAAATTACGACAGCTAATGATACAGGTGCCCGGTGAAAAGAGTGTAACACTGACACTTATCCTATGCCAAGGCCCGGTAAACCGACCGGCTTTTACATTTGTGCTATTGTTTTTTACATGTCAACCATTCCCTCCGGGGCCACCCGGCTAAATTTGTTTACAACACCTACAGGTGTTCCTGTCCATTTTAACATTGCTGACAACATCATGAACCAAATAAATCGATTATTCCGCGTGGAAAGGCATTTTTTATGTTGCGCTCCCTGTGCATAATTACCTGCCACCCCTCAAATTCATCAATTCATACTAAAATTCCAAAGTTATGCGAAAGCTTGATGCACGCTGGTATTTCCCAAAGCGGCTGCAGCAATACACGATTAAGTTTATTGCCGTTTTTTTTGCGCTGCCCGCGTTTTTACTCCAACCCATTTACGCACAGAACAACATTACTATCAGAGGCCAGGTCAGAAGTGATCGCGGGCAAGCTGTACCCGGAGCTGCCATCGCATTGAAGGGCACCTCCCGCGGGGTGGCCGCTGATACAGCAGGAAATTTCACGATTCAGGCACCCGGAACGGGCACGCTCGTGATATCATCTATAGGATATTCACCGAATGAAGTACCCATTCAAAACCGGAACCAGCTACTGGTGGTACTCACAACCAACGTGGGCTCACTAACCGACGTAATCGTGGTTGGTTATGGCTCGCAGCGAAAAAAAGACGTCACGGGCGCTGTTACTTCGGTGAGTGGATCTACGTTAAGAGAAGTACCTGCACCCAACATCCTGAACCAGCTGAAAGGCAGGGCGGCCGGCGTATCGATTGTCAGCAACGGCTCCACACCAGGCGCACAGGGGCAAATACGTATCAGGGGTAACCGGTCCCTCACAACGGGCTCCGGATCTTCGGATGCCCTCGACGGACCGCTCGTAGTAGTTGACGGCATCCCGTTTGGGGGACTCAATGATATTAACCCGGATGACGTGGTGAGCATGGAGATACTAAAAGACGCTTCAGCCACCGCTATATTTGGTTCGAGAGGTGCGGGCGGGGTAATCCTTATCACCACCAAAAGAGGAAAAACAGGCAAACCGGTAATTAGTTACGATGGCTACCATGGTGTTACCACGATTATGGATAAGTATGATGTAATGAACGGCCCTGAATATGCCAAATTCAAGGAAGACGCGGCAAAATACAATCGCACCAATCCCGGCACATCGGGATACCTGCTTACCCAAAAGGAGCGCGATGCACTGGAGGCAGGCGTTTCTACAAACTGGCAGGACCTAATTTACCAACCGGGGTTCCTGACCAACCACCAGCTTAGCTTGCAGGGCGGTGTAGAAAACACGCAGTATGGACTGGGCGCAGGCTACTTCAATGAAACCGGTATTATACCAAACCAGAGCTTTCATAGGGGTACGCTGAGGGCCACCATCGATCAGAAGATCGGGAACCGGATAAAATTAGGCCTGAATACACTGAACACCCTCTCCTACAATTATGACCCGGGCGGTGGCGGTGTAACCGGTGGCCTGGTCCGTTTAACGCCACTGGCGCCAGCGTATAACGCGGACGGCAGCCTTAACCTCCTTCCTGCAGACGGTTCTATTGATGCGGCGCAGGTAAGCCCCTTAACTATCATGACGAAAGAAAGCTCCACCCTTTCACGCAGTCGTACACTCAGGACTTTCAACAGCCTTTACGCGGAGGTAAATATTACCGAGGGATTGCGATACAGGTTCAATGCCGGTTTGAATTTCAGCCAGACTAACTACAACCGTTATAACGGCCCGCTCACCTACTTTAACAGCGCTACCGTGCAGGCTTCTTCCAGTGCAGAGATTGTGAATACGGAGTATTGGAACTACAACCTGCAACACCTGTTATATTACGATAAAACGTTCGCTGGTAAACATAAAATAGGTTTTACCGGCTTGTTTGAAGTAACGAAGGACCACACGCTCGGAAGCCGCTTTACCGTAACGGGCGTTCCGGCCGATTATATCAAAACTTCCAACTTTTCGCTGGCAGCAGGGCAACCTGTAGCGAATGCTGACTTTGGCAATAACTTCTCCGAAACCGGCCTGCTATCTTACATGGGCAGGTTAAATTACAGTTATGATGACAAATATCTTCTCACGGTAACCTTACGTCGCGACGGCTCCTCCACCCTATCCCCCGGTAACCGGTATTTTAACTACCCGGCCGTTGGTTTGGGCTGGAATGCCTCAGAAGAAGCCTTCCTGAAGACGGTAAAATGGCTCTCCAACCTAAAATTACGCGGAGGATGGGGTATTTCCGGCAACAGGAACGTGGGTGCCTATTCCACCCTTGGCGCACTGTCGGCAGGCTATTATAACTTCGGGACCACCACTGCAGGCCAGCAGCTGGGTTACACCGTTACGAACCTCCCATCTGCCAACCTGGGTTGGCAATCCACCTCACAGCTCGACATCGGTTTAGAGTTTGGGCTGTTCAACAGCAGGTTAACAGGTTCCGTTGATTACTATCATCAAAAAACAAAAGACATCCTGTTATCGGTTCCCCTGCCGCCCAGTAATGGTGCAGGCTCTACCCTAAAAAACCTTGGACGCACCGAAGGTAAGGGCGTTGAGGTATCGCTTACGTACGAGGTGATGAGAAGCCGTAAAGATGACGGCTTTAACTGGAGCGCCGATATCACCTATTTCTTTAACCGCGAAAAAATAACACAGCTTACTACGCCAGATGAAAAGGCCAATGTGGGTGCCGGCTGGTTTGTGGGCGAACCCTTAACAGTAATTTACGATCACAGGAAGCTGGGGATATGGCAAACAGGTGATGCCAGCAAACTAGCGCAGCAAACAGCGCCAGTGCAGTTTCCGGGGCAGATAAGAGTAGAAGATAAAGATGATAATAATGTGATTGATGCGAACGACCGGCAGATACTCGGTAACTTCCAACCTCGTTGGGAAGGAGGCATCACCAACCGTTTTAGTTTTAAAAACTTCGATGCATCTGTAGTAGTGTATGCAAGGATGGGCATGAAAGTGCTGGTTCCTTACCTCACCGGGAATTCTACCGGCTCCGGCGGTTACGCGTTCTTCAACCAGAGTCGCGTTAACCAGGTAAAAGTAGACTACTGGCGTGACGATAATCCAACCAATGCATTCCCTGCACCCGATGCCAGTAATGCCGTGCAGTGGTTTGGATCTACCCTGGGTTACTACGACGGATCATTTATCAAATGCAGAAGCATTAACCTTGGCTATTCTTTCCCGGCCAAACTTGCGCAAAAAGTAGGCGCTTCATCTGCCAGGTTTTATGCCAACATCACCAACCCTTTCATCATTTATTCTCCCCTGGTGCGCGATAACCTGGCCGTTGACCCCGAAGGTAATGGTTATGCAGGTACAGGTACGTTAAACCCGCAGGGTGCGAGTGATCGCGGTACGCCTGAACGGCAAATCGCAGTAAACCTGAACAACCCGCCGATACGGCAATTCACCCTGGGCGTAAACCTTAAATTCTAAATGTAAAAGTCATGAAGACAGCTAAAATATCACTCCTGGTTTTGTGTTGTGTACTTATAAACGGAAGCTGCAAAAAAGTGCTGAATGAAAACCCTGAGTCGCAGATCGTTCCTGCTTATTTCAATTCACCTGCGGGTGTTCTGGGCGGTATTGCCGGTGTATATAACGATATCCGATCGCAATGGGGAACAGAAGGGTTCACGAATGAAATGCAGGCCGGCACAGACGAATTTATACGCGGCGCCAGCTCCGGCGGAGCCACGGTACACGACTACAACGGCCTCAATGGAAGCAACTTTGGTTCAGCCTGGGGCATAGCCTTCCAGGACATTAATACCGTCAACGGCGTGCTGAAATACGTGCCGTCAGTTGACCTGCCCGACCAAACGAAGAAAGTATATGCCGCCCAGGCAAAATTCCTGCGGGCATTCTGGTATTTCTACCTGGTGCAAACGTTCGGCGATGTTCCTCTACACAAAGAATTTATCACCGTTCCTTCTCAGGCAGCTTCGCGCCAACCTGCAGCAGCGGTATATGAACTCATTATTCAGGACCTTACTGAAGCTGCCGCAGACCTCCCTAACATTCCCGCTGCCCCGTTCCTCGGCAAACCGGCAACAAAGCCCGTGGCACAACTGCTGTTGGCGAAAGCCTATCTTACCAGGGGCTGGCTCACCAACTCACAGGAAGATTTCGGGAAAGCTGCTGCTCTTTGCGAAGATATCATCGCTAATAAAGGCGCGTACAACCTTGACCTGTGGCAGGATTACGGAGATGCTTTTGTACCCGCTAACGACTATGGCAAAGAGACGATGTTTGTAAGCGACCATATGTTAGATCCAAAGTACGGTTATTACGCTGTGGGCGGAGCAGCCGGAGGTGGCGCTGCCCAGAATCTTTCTCCATGGTTCACGAACTGGGACTACCCGAACAACAGCGGTATCAACTCTTATAAGGATGGCGCAGGCATGCTCGTTAACGCAGGCACGTCGGGCATGATCAGGGATGCTTTTTATGGCAGGCCCTACCAGCGTATGCGGCCCAATAGCTATCGCTGGCCTACAGGCGTGCATGCCGGTAAAAACTACTTTCTCGACCAGGCGTTTGTAAGAAGAGATATAGATTCACGTTATGCCAACTCCTTCTACACCGTATATATTTCGAACGTGGCCATTACGAATGCCGCCAATGCGGCCAACAATACGCGCGGTATTGGTTACAGCATGCAGGTGGGCGTAGATACTGCTGTATGGCTGCCTGATGTTGAAATAACCGGGGCTCCCCAATTCGTTGGCAGCCGGCCATTCAAAGGACTGGTGGTACCACCCAGCATGTGGAAGCCCAACATCTTTCCCGCACTAAAAAAGTACATGGACCCCAGCCGTGGCGCCAACTTTAATGACCCTTCTACGCGTCCCTGCGTGTTGTACCGTTTTTCGGATGTATACCTGACTGGCGCCGAAGCTGCTTTTAAAGCGAACAACAGCACCCGTGCCGCTGAATTGATTTCCATCGTGCGCCAGCGTGCCGCGTACCGTAAAACCAATACAGCACAGCAAAATACAGATGCTGCTGCCGCCATGATTATTTCGGCAGCCGATGTAACGGTGGACTTCATCCTGGACGAACGGAGCCGCGAATTCTTCGGGGAGTGGCAGCGGTGGCACGACCTGGTAAGGACACAGTCGCTCGTTAGAAGAACAAAAGAATGGAACCCGGAAGCGGGCCAGTACATTAAAGATTTCCACATACTGCGCCCCATTCCGCAGTCGCAGATAGATCGCGTGGTGGATGGTCCGCCTTTTCCACAGAACAAAGATTATTAAACACATCAACAGAGATGTAACAGCCACCCGGATTCAGCACTATTGCAAATCCGGGTGGCCTTTCTGCTGGCAGGCAGCTACCGTTAAAACAAATCTTTAGGAAATTGAATAAAAACGTTTCAACTTGGAATAGCGCTTTTAACCGGCCAGGCACTGTTTTACACCCGGCAAAGCAATACTGACTCAAAACTATGAAAGAATGATATGTAAGCGGCAAACGATTATTTGTATACTGGCGCTGTTGTTTGGCGCAGCAGGCAACGTCCGGAACGTGATAGCCCAAACCCAAGCCACTAATCCTGTTATTTACGCCGATGTGCCCGACATGGCGATGATTCGTGTGGGTGATACTTATTACATGAGTAGTACCACCATGCATATGAGCCCCGGCGTTCCTATCATGAAATCAAAAGACCTGGTGAACTGGCGGCTTATATCATATGCCTACGATGTACTCGACGATGTAGACGCACTCAACCTGGCGCAGGGAAAAACCGCTTACGGCAGTGGGTCCTGGGCCAGCAGCATTCGTTATCATAAGGGTGTATTTTATGTGAGTACGTTCGCAGGAACTACCGGCAAAACCTACATCTACTCAACAAGAGATATAGAAAAAGGGCCATGGAAAAAGATCAGTTTCAAACCATCGTTACATGATCATTCCCTGTTTTTTGATGATGACGGCAAAACATACATGGTGTATGGTGGTGGTAAAATAATGATCACCCAATTGGCCGATGATTTATCGGGGCCATTACCAGGAAGCAGCGCAAAGGTACTTATCGAAAATGCGAGCGCTGCTGCCGGTCCCAATGTAGGCTTACCTGCAGAAGGTTCTCAGTTGTTCAAGGTCCGTAACACTTACTACCTGTTTAATATTTGCTGGCCGAAAGGAGGTATGCGCACCGTTACTATACATCGTGCAGCAACGCTATCGGGCCCCTGGGAAGGGCGTGTAGCGCTGCAAGACAAAGGCGTGGCACAGGGAGGGCTGATTAACACGCCAAAGGGAGAATGGTTTGCCTATCTGTTCCGTGACAACGGAGCGGTAGGTCGCATTCCTTACCTGGTGCCGGTCCGTTGGGAAGATGACTGGCCGGTATTAGGCGAAAATGGGAAAGTGCCGGAACAATTGAGCCTGCCCGCCAGCAAAGGACTGGAGCCGGGTATTGTAACCTCTGATGAATTTAGCCGCACTAAGCACGAACGCCCATTACCGCTTGCATGGCAGTGGAACCATAATCCTGATAGCAGCAATTGGTCGCTTACAGCCCGCCGGGGGCATTTGCGCCTGACCACAGGCCGTGTAGACACTTCCATACTTTTTGCCCGTAATACACTAACGCAACGAACTTTCGGGCCAACATCCTCTGCCAGTACATTCGTCGATGTATCAAGGATGAAAGAGGGCGACTGCACAGGCCTTCTGCTGCTGCAAAAGAACTTTGCCTGGATCGGCGTTAAATCAGAAGCTGCAAACCTTTACCTGGTAATGGTGAGCGCCGAATCAGGAAATCCGGTGGAGGTAGCCAGGCTACCACTGAA
>NZ_CABHOU010000067.1 GCF_902168175.1 uncultured Chitinophaga sp.
TTTTTTTTTTCAAGCAGAAGACGGCATACGAGATGCTCAGGAGTCTCGTGGGCTCGGAGATGTGTATAAGAGACAGGCCTCTCACGAATGCTGGTCCCTGCCAGCCCCCTTCATCTGCCAATGCTGTACTGTTTAGCAGGAAATTTCGTATCTTTGCACCTGTCTTGTAATTAAACCTACTCCCTGTTCGCCTTGTTTTCCCCACCAAACTGTCGATTATCATTATATTTAAATACATTATATGAACCTGAATGACATTGCTGTAGTTGAAAATGAGGGCGCGCGCCAATTCGAAATGCGGGTAAATGGCAAACTTGCAAAAGTTGAATATATGATGGGAGGAGGACGTATGTTCCTCACCAGCGTAGACGTACCTGCTCAATTTGAGGATGGTGTTGCCAAAGCTCTGGTGGAAAGGGTTTTTGAAATGATTGCCGACCGCAAACTCAAAATGGTGCCATTGTGCCCCTATGTAACCGCCTTCATTCGCCAGTATCCCCAATGGAAAAAAGTGCTCGCGCACGGTATTCATGTTTAAATCTTTATTATCTAAAAACTAATAAATAACATGTCCGTTAAGAATTTTGATGAACTTCACCAGCAACACCAGCTTTGGAAGTTAGACCTGTTAAAATCGGAAAAGGAGATCAAAGCACTGCAAGCCGAGCTTACCGACTTGTCTCCCAAAGCCGTTACGACCGATCAGAAAATCCAGCTGGAGCATCTTCAGAATGCATTGATCCGCCACAAAGTAGTTGTAAACGACAAACTCGGGGAAATCTCCAAAGTAGACAAATTGATGTCTGAGGATGGAGCCGATACTGATAAACTGCTTGTGCTGGAAAAAATACAACAGGAAGATATGGAACAGTTTGATCGCTTATTCTCCGAGTTACGTAAAGAGTTTAAATCTTTCCGGCAGTTGCTGGACTAATACACGCCCGATTTTCACAAAGAGCTTATATATGGCGGTACAGGAAACTGTACCGCCTTCTTTTTTATGTACCCCGCTGCCGCGCATAAATGATGCGCCGCGTACTAGAGTACCTTTTATTAACTGATCACAATGGCCCGCCATAATAACCCCACTTGCGGACCCTGTTGAAAAGTTAAGTTACCCAAATGGACATCGTGATGATCGTTTAGATGAAGGCCACCCTAACAACCCGGGCAGCCTTCGGTATTACACTTGCTGCCATGTAAACTGATTTTATAACAAGGCTGCTCCGTAACCGGTAACAGCCTTGTTACCCACTTAAACCCCCGTTATAGCGGGCATTGACGGAAGCCATATCTCGCATGTCGGCTATAGCGGACGTGTACTTCCGTCTGCACAAAAGAAGGTTTCTTCTGCCTCAGGGCGTTGATGTTGTGATGCTGTAACTGCCCGTTACATGCCGGTGGTACGGGCATTAATAATGTGTGATGAAGTAACGCTGCTTCATGTGTCTGGACAATCCTTTTCATGATGAAGTATTTATGCCGGCATATCGCCATGCAGTGAAAAATATGGTGCTTAAAATACCGGGAACGAGGGCTAACGTAACCGTAGTATCGCAGTTGGGAGCTGCATATACTCTTTGTTTTTGCTTTTTATTTTCGCATCAACAAGATCAAAAGTAGGGGTTCGGATAACAACATAAATTTTTTTAAGTGCATAGAAATATTATTTTCTAAACATGGCCACTTAAGTGTGTTAAATAAAGAACAGCTGCACGAAACCGCGCAGCTGCCTGTATTTCAGCGTATTTTTATCTTATCTAAAAAAAGCTAACTGACCACTGTTTATTCCAGGAAGCACCTGGTACTAACGATAGTATACCTTCTTTCTCCGCCAGTTCACCACTTGCATTTACGGAGTCGGCAATGCCGCACCATGGCTCCAGGCAAAGGAAATCTGCATCTTTGGCGGACCATATACCGAAGAAAGGAAACCCTTCAAAATGCATCTCCACACCATGAGATGTTTTATCATTTTTGATGCTGATCTTATCAGATGCCATGTGCTTTAATACAAGCGCATCTGCATAAAACATGGGTTTGGTAAGCGCCAGCGTTTGTGTGTTATTCAACAAAGGCTCAGGGCTCAATTCTATCAGTCCTTCCGCCGACAGTGGCCATTTACCTGTATTCTCCACGTTAGAGAACTCCAGGTAATAATCGTCGAACGTTGTGTCGCCTGTAAGCGGTAGTTTAAATGCAGGATGCGCACCAACAGAGAACAGGAGTTCCGCATCTCCCGTATTTTCTACGATATAATTCACGTGGAGCGTGTCGCGATCAAGTGTATACCGAATGCTGAACTTAAATTTAAATGGATATACTTTCAGTGAGCTTTCGCTTTCGGTGAGTGTATAAGTAATGCTGCCGGAGGTTTCCTCAGCAACGGTAAACACCTGGTCACGTGCGAACCCATGACGGCCTAACGTGTATACATGGCCTTTATGTGTATACTGGTTGTTTTTTAATCCGCCTACTACCGGGAACAATGCCGGGCTTTTCTTTCCCCAGAAAGCTGCATCGCCGCTCCACAGGTATTCGAGTTGCAGGTCGTTGCGCCTGATGTTCTGTAATTCCGCACCTTTTTCGCTAATGCTGATGCTGAGTTGTTCATTGGATAAGTACTGCATATGCCTGTGTTTTTCGGTGAACTGGTGCAAATATATACCGCCGCATCTGTTTATGGAAAAGTAACCCTGATTTATACAACGGGCAGGTGAATTGGTACGACCCTTTCCCCTAACTTTGCAGGCAAATAAAACTCGGATATATGGCAGGGTCATTAAAAGGGAAAACAGCGGTAATCACCGGCGGTGGCAGAGGAATAGGAAAGGCATTGGCGGCAGCGCTGGCAGCAGAAGGTGTAAACATCGGCCTGATGGGACGTTCGGCTGCAACGATAGAGGAAACAGCGGCCACGCTTAAGGATGCAGGTGTGAAAGTGGTAACGGCAGTAGCGGACGTGTCGGACAGGAAGGCGGTTGATGAAGCGGTTGCATTACTGGAGGCGTCATTTGGGCAGATAGATATATTGCTCAACAATGCAGGCATCGCCTCCTTCGGTGGTTTCCTGGAGCTGGAGCCGGAAGAGTGGGAAAAGATCATCCAGGTAAACCTGATGGGAGTGTATTATGTAACCAGGGCTGTTTTGCCCGGCATGATCGCCCGTAAAAGCGGAGATATCATCAACATATCGTCTACAGCCGGTCAAAGGGGCGCCCCGCTTACAAGCGCGTACAGTGCATCTAAATTCGGACTGCTCGGACTCACAGAATCCCTGATGCTGGAAGTACGTAAACACAACATCCGCGTAAGCGCACTTACCCCTAGCACGGTGGGTACGGATATGGCCATTGAACTGAAGCTGACGGATGGTAACCCGGATAAGGTAATGCAGGCCGAAGACCTGGCGGAATTCGTAGTAAGCCAGTTGAAACTGAACCCGAGGATCGTGATCAAGTCGGCCGGTTTATGGTCAACTAACCCCTAAAATATAACAGCGCCCGCTACATGAAGCGGGCGCTGTATCTTTTATTTCTTTCTGCCGGATAAAACCAACACCACACCTACCACGGCTATAATACCGCCGGCATAGGTAGGCCATCCTATCCACCTGTTTTCTTTCTTGTTAATCTCCACCGCGCCGAGGTCCACCACTTCTTTTTCAGTTTGAACATTGAAGCCCCTGAATACGATCATGGCTATGCCCAGTACAATTAGAACGATTCCGAATGTTTTCATAATTAGTGTGTTTTGGCTGATAATAGCATATCAATCGGCATGCCACGACCAACGGCAGAAAAAGTTTGTACCTTGCAGCTCTTATGCTTCCGGCAGAAAAATATACGCTCTTTATTAAGCAACGGGCCCGTGAACTCGGCTTCGACCACTGTGGCATTGCCAAAGCGGAGCAGTTGGATGAAGATGCTTATCGCCTGGAACAATGGCTGAATAAGGGCATGCATGGCAATATGCAGTATATGGAGAATTACTTCGACAAGCGCATTGATCCGCGTAAACTGGTGGACGATGCCCGGTCGGTGATCACCCTGCTGCTTAATTACTACCCGCCACAGCAACAGTCGGCAGAGGCCCCAAAGATCGCGAAGTACGCCTATGGGAAGGATTATCACGAAGTGATACGCGAACGCCTGAACCACCTGCTGTCTGACATGCGGGAGCAGATCGGGGAGGTGCATGGCCGCGGTTTCGTGGACTCGGCCCCGGTGCTGGAAAGGAGTTGGGCTAAAAAGAGCGGTTTAGGCTGGATCGGCAAAAACGGGAACCTGATACACAAACAGGCTGGCTCATTCTTTTTTATCGCCACGCTGATCGTGGATGTGCCGCTGGTATACGATCCTATTACGGGCGACTACTGCGGCTCCTGCACCAAGTGCCTCGATGCCTGTCCTACCGGCGCTTTAACGTCGCCCACCGTGGTAGACGGCAGCCGCTGCATATCCTACTTCACCATCGAACTTAAAGATCAACTGATACCCGATAAAATGAAAGGCCAGTTTGAGGACTGGATGTTTGGCTGCGACATTTGCCAGGATGTATGCCCCTGGAACCGCTTTTCCAAACCGCATAACGACCTCGACTTTACCCCCATTCCCGAAATACTGAACTTTACCACCAGCCAGTGGGAGGAGATGACTGAGGAGGAATTCAAACGCATCTTCCGCCATTCCCCGCTAAAACGCAGCAAATTTGCCGGTATCCGCCGCAATCTTACGTTCCTGAAACCCTAGCCGGTTATCCCTGGCCCTTTCCCTGCCCTTACATTGCCCTTTCGTTATTGGGAGAACATGGGGTGAGCAAGCTTTGGTCATGCTATTAAGCCGCCGTTGTGTCACTCCCTTCAGCGGCAGTAATAACATTGGACAGCTGTCGTAATCACACCCGCACGTCTAAAACGTGTCTAACCGTCCGCTTACCCTCCGCTTCAGCATACTCTCAGCATACTCTCTCCAGGCTCTGATGATACACCCGGCATACTCTTATCATGCTTTTGGCATGAACCCACACCAGGGGTACATCAGGAAAACATTAGGAAACCCCTATACTGCCGGTAAGTGGACTGCAAAAAAAGAGTGCCACCCCGTAAGGCAGCACTCCGATATGTTAATGAAACAATATTTATCAGTGTTTCTCCTGCTCTGCACCCGCAGAAGGCGCAGTGGCTTCTACTTCTTCTGCTGCAACCACTTCTTCTTCCGTAGCCAATTCAGCAGTTTCCTCCTGCTTCTTCCTGCGGCCGGTGAAAAATTTACGGAACACACCGATCAGGGCTACGAAGCCTAAAGCGATGAATTTCCAGAGTGGGGCGAGGAATTTGAGGATAACAGCAAAGAAACCAACTTTGGCCAGTACTTTACCTGCTACCAGGGCGCCAATACCCACCGCAGCGATCTTGTCCACACCTGGATTGAAGTCTGCGTACGTAAAATCTTTGTTGAAGGACGCGATATGCAGGACCTGGTCGATGTTCTTGTTTACCAGCGCCAGCTCTGTAGTGGTGGCAATGGCTTTGAGGGATAATACACCTTTACGGCCGAGTACACGTACATCGTAGTTAAGGGTGTTCACCTCATCGTCGCCGAACTTTAGTTCCTTAGCCCAGTGCAACACGTTCCTTTTCTTGTCGTAATACGGCTTTTGCGCCCAGCCCACCATGTGGATGGGTTGATAACCCAGTTTGGTGCGGGCCGCGTTTGCCTCTACTTCGTCTTCCTGCAGCTGCTTCAGCATGTCGTCGTAGTTGATCTTATCGGCGTCCTCGTCTTTTACAAAGCCGGTTTCGTCATAAGAAACGATAAAGGCATAACTGTTGGGCGTAAAAGGATCGGTGTTGGCGGGAAAGATCATACCTAAAGCATCTTCCGATGTTTCGGGTGGATTACCCCAGATGTCGGTTAGCAGCTGTTTGCTCTGCGCGGCATCCAGGAACTTGAAGCCTGCTGGTACATTCAGCACGATCTCACCATTACTGATCTCAATTTTACCGGTTTTGTACTTGTAAGAAGCCACGATGGAGTCGATGGCCTGTTGTTCGGCCTCGGAAACAGTGGTACTGTCTTCGGGAGGCGCTGCCTTAACGCCAAATGAAAGGCAGATTAACAAGGCAAGGGAAAGGGCGATTCTGAACATTATTGCTGAAATTTTTGCCAAGATGCGAAAAATAGCTGATAAGTGTTATATATAACTACTTATTAACAATTATTTTTTCATGTAATTTATTTACAGTTACTTATCAATATGGCGGTGCCCGGTATAGAAAAGAGGTATTATATTTGCCTCTCAAAGCATAGAAATACATCTAAATATGAAACGCCTGCTATTATCGGCCGCTGCAGCGGTACTTCTTTTTTCTGGTTGTGAAACAACGCAGCAAATCCTAAACGGACTTCCAACCACTACCGGTACCACAGGGCAGCCTAACGCCTGGCAAATAGCGTCCGGACTTAAAGAGGCCCTTACCATCGGTACACAGAACAGTGCTAACCGCTTGTCTGCCGCCAATGGCTTTTTTGCCAATGCTGCCCTTAAAATATTAATGCCGCCCGAGGCGCTGAAAGTGGAATCGACCCTGCGCAACGTGGGTTTAGGCGGCGTAGTGGATAAGGCTATATTGGCGATGAACCGTGGGGCCGAAGAGGCTGCGAAATCAGCGGCCCCTATCTTTGTTAGTGCCATACAGGGCATGACCATTACAGATGCAGTGGGTATACTTAGGGGCGGCGACTCGTCGGCCACTATGTACTTTAAAGGCAAAACCACATCAGCATTAACCAACGCGTTCAGTCCTGTAATACAGCAGGCGTTGAAAAATGTAGATGCGACCAAATATTGGGAAGATGTATTTACCGTGTACAACAGGTTCTCTAAAACACCGGTTAACACTAACCTTACGGCGTATGTAACGGAAAAGGCGATATCGGGCATCTTTCATGAAGTAGCGCAGGAAGAGCTGAAGATCCGCAGAGATCCGGCGGCAAGGGTGACAGAATTGCTAAAAACGGTGTTCGGCAGTTCGCTGGCACAGAACAAATAAATCGTACAAAACAATAGGAAGGCAGCCTGCAAGGGTTGCCTTTTTTAATGCCCGGCTACCGCATCAACCTGAATAAAAAAAGTGCGGCTAGCCGGCCACACCTTTTAACGGGAAAAGTCGTCTCATCCCTTTTGTTCTCCATTTACATGATTTTTACCACCAGCACTTAAGTGCCTGTAACGGGTACAAATGTGTAGCAGTAGAAAGTTTCAGGTGGATGATGATATTTATGAACAGGCCACTGGCCGAACGATCGTAAAATTAGCAGAAATCCAACGGCTGTCAATACAACGTTTGGGGATATCTACTGAAGTATGATCGCTGTAGTTTATCTTTGAAATAGATGGAATAGTATTTGGAGCCCCGGTGTTGTTGTTATCATTCTTTACCCAAAAAAAACACAAGGTGGAAAAAAAGCGTAAACTGGAAGGACAAACCGCGATCGTTACAGGATCGAGTAACGGACTGGGAAAGGCTATAGCGGTAGAACTGGCTGCGGCTGGGGCAAATGTGGTGATTAACTATAATTCCGATGAGGAAGCGGCCGCAGAAACGGTGAATGAGATTGTGTCGGCAGGGGGCAAGGCGTTTGCCTTTCAGGCAAATGTAGGAACAGAGCAGGATGTGAAGGATATGTTTGATAAATGCCTGTCCACATACGGCTTTTTAGACATCCTGGTGAACAACTCCGGCATCCAGCGCGACAGGGCTTTTCATGCAATGACCCTCGATGAATGGAATGAGGTGATCAATACGAATTTGACCGGGCAGTTCCTCTGCGCCCGTGAAGCGGTGAATATTTTCCTCAAACAGGGGCTGCGCGGTGTTAGCAGCGCGGTCGGTAAAATCATCTGCATCAGCAGTGTACACGATATTATTCCCTGGGGCGGGCATGCAAACTATGCTGCCAGCAAGGGTGGTGTGATGTTGTTGATGAAAACACTGGCACAGGAGCTGGCACCGAAAAAAATAAGGGTGAACAGTATTTCGCCCGGCGCTATCCAAACCGATATCAATAAAGAAGCCTGGGAAACTGACGAAGCGCTTAATAAATTACTGCAACTTATTCCATATGGCCGCATCGGTAAACCGGAAGATGTTGGGAAACAGGCACTGTGGCTGGCTTCGGACGATAGTGATTATGTAACAGGCGCTACGCATTACATCGATGGGGGCATGACGCTTTATCCTGGTTTTGCAGATAACGGTTAAATCGATATTTTACACTTTATGCGTCATACTTTTTTAAAATGCTGCCTGTTTTTGGCCCCTCTCACGTCCGGGGCGGCAGCGCTTGCACAACTTCCAAAGGATGTTCATATGCTTGTTGGTACTTACACCTCCGGTGAAAGCAAAGGGATATATGTTTATAAGTTTAACACGGCTACCGGTAAATCGGAGCAGGTGAGTGTGGCGGAGGGACTGAAAGATCCTTCGTTCGTGGCGGTAGCGCCTAACGGTAAGTTTGTCTATGCGGTGAGCGAAAGCAAAAGCAGCGTGTATGCTTTTGCGTGGGATGCGGCCGTAGGTAAACTAACGCTGCTGAACGAGCAGCCGGTTGGTAGTGGCGGCCCCTGCCAGTTGTCGATTGATAAGGACGGGCGTCATATCATTACGGCTAACTATGGCGGTGGCAGTTTATCCGTATTACCTATAAATGCCGATGGTACGGCGGGTGCTGCTGTACAGGTGATCAATCAAAAAGGCTCGGGCCCGGTTACTTCGCGGCAGAAAGAACCACATGTACACCAGATCGTATTTTCGCCCCAGGGTACAAAGGTGTTTGCTACTGACCTGGGTACTGATAAGATCATGATTTATGATTACAACCCGGATGCGGCGCAGCCACTTACGCCGGCTAAAGTGCCGTTTGTAAGCATCACGCCCGGCGGTGGCCCCAGGCACCTGGTGTTTCATCCCGATGGTAAACACGCTTACGTGGTACATGAGATCAGCGGACATGTAACAGCATTTGAATACAGGGTGGGCAGGCTGGATGCCGTGCAAACTATATCTTCCAATACGGCGGATTATAAGGGCGATAATTTCGGCAGCGCCGATATTCATATCTCTCCCGATGGTAAATTCCTGTACATGACTAACCGCGGCGACCTGAATAACATAGCGATATACAGCATCAGCAGGGCTAATGGTAAATTAACGCTGGTTGGGCACGAACCTTCGGGTGGTAAAGGTCCGCGTAACTTCCTCATTACGAAGAACGGTGACTTTTTATTGTCGGCTAACCAGGCTACTAATAACATCGTGGTGTTTAAACGCGATAAGGTCACCGGCAAATTGAAGGATACGGGTGAAAACATTAAAGTGCCTGCACCGGTATGCGTTATTATTCCTTAAGTTGATGATCTGATCACTTCATAATAAAAAAGGGGACTGATATAACCAGCCCCCTTTTTTATTTACTTCTTCTGTCCTTTCAGGTTTAATTCAATATCAATATCATTCATAATCCGCTTATCATCTGCTAACGTATCTGACGTAGCGTAAGTCATGCCCCATTTCGTACGGTCCACTTTCAGCAAAGCAGCCAGGGACAACTGTCCGTTCGCCACATTAATTTTCGCGGGAAAGCTGATAGGTAGTGTTTTCCCTACCATTGTAAGATTGCCCGAAACCGTATAGTTCGCGCCATCTACAGCACCAGTAGTGCCGCCGGTATAAACCGCAATTTTCGAGATCTTAAACTGCAGGTTCGCGTACTTCGCCATATCGAAGAAATCGGCGCTTTTCAGGTGATTTACTAATTCAGTTTTCAGGTCCTCAGTAGGCAGGTTGAGGTTCTTGATCGTATTTAACGGCAGATAAAAAGTACCGCCAATCACGCGATCTTCGTGCACTTTCAGGGAAATACTTTTTACACCGATCTCTCCTTCATTATAATAACCGGTTTTCAGATAGCCTTTCCATTCAGCTACCGATTGTGAGGCGACCAGTTCGTAATCATCGCCTTCGTCTTCTTTTTTACAGCCGGCGATCATCGCCAGGCCCACTAACAATGCATAATAGGTGTGCTTCATGTTGATTTGAGGTTTAAATGAGGCGCAAAGATAGAAGGTGGTTTGCCGGGGATGGTCCGGGGGAAGTTGGAATGATTGTTTTTAGAGCTGAAGTGAGCGGGCGAAATACTATATGATCTTTGATACGCCCTGTTAACAAGTAAGCGAATAAAGGCGCATTTTCCCGCTTTTTTACAGCCCCGGCCGTATAATTTGATGCTTTTTACTATTTTGTACCCTGCTGTTATGCTTCCACCCATTGAAAATGAAAATGCGCTGCTACTTCGTGTGGCAGATGGCGATAGAGCTGCTTACTCGATGCTTTACCGGCAGTACTACCCGCGTTTATACAATTTCGTTTTCTTTTTCTGCCAGTCAAAGGAAGATGCGGAAGAGGTAATACAGGAATGTTTGCTAAAGGTTTGGGAGCGCAGGCATACCCTTATCGGCATCCGTTCATTTGAGCAATACCTGTTCCGCATGGCTAAAAACCGCCTGCTGGATGTAACCCGCCGCCGCCTTACCGGTAACCGTGTGGCGGAAGTAGTGGCCGGCAGTAGTCCCGAAACCGAAAACCTGGTGGATAACGAGGTACTCTTCAATCAATACCACCGCATCGCCCTCGATGCCCTTGCCCAGCTTTCTGATAAGAAAAAAACTATTTTCCTGATGAGCGCCCAGCAGGATATGAGCCTCGATGAAATAGCGGCCGCCCTTGGCGTTTCCCGCGCTGCGGTAAAAAAACATCTCTATGCCGCCATCCGCCAGATGAAGGACCATTTGAAAGATCATGCAGACTGGGGACTAATACTCGTTTTTTTAATGACCCTGTAATAAAACGGTTTAGCGACCCGTAAAAACTTTTTTTCAGGAAAAGGTATCCACTTTTAATGCTCATCAGTCTTATTAATATATGGACCAGCAAACCATCATTCACTTACTGGAAAAACATGCTGCCCGGCAGTTGTCGCCAGCAGAAGCTACCAGCCTCGAACAGTGGCTGCAAACGGCTGATGCCGGCACGTATCACCAGCTGTTGCAGTTAAGCGATGTGCCCGATAGTTATAAGTTATATCCACCCATGCCCGAACACCTGGCCAGCCGTATAGAAGCGGGGCTGGATGCGATAGACGGTCGCGGTAGGATAGTGCGTATGCGGTGGTTACGAATCGCGGCAGCTGCCGTTATACTGGCAGCGGTAGTTACGGGTGGGTGGATGATGATGCAGCATATGCGGCAACAGTCTTCGACAGTAGCCGGTGGGCCTTTCATTCATGACGTTAAACCCGGTGGCAACAGAGCCACCTTAACACTGGGCGATGGCTCGGTAATTAGTTTGGACGAAGCTGAAAACGGTAACCTGGGCACCCAGGGCAATGTAAAAGTAGTTAAGCTGGATAGCGGTCAGTTGGCCTACCAGGCCAAAGACGATGTGGGCGAGGTGGTGTATAACACCCTGAATACGCCCCGTGGCGGACAGTTTCGCATTACACTGCCCGATGGTACTAAAGTATGGATCAATGCCGCTTCATCGTTGCATTTCCCAACTGCATTCAGAGGAAAAGAACGGTTGGTGGAGCTGAAGGGAGAGGCTTACTTCGAGGTCGCCCAAAACGCGGCCATGCCTTTTAAGGTGAAGCTGAACGATATGACCGTTACCGTACTGGGCACCAGTTTTAACGTGATGGCCTATGATGACGAAGGGTATACCAGCACCACACTGGTAAGCGGAGCGGTAAGGCTGGAAACGGGATCAGCCAATACCTTACTGAAACCACTGCAGGAAGGTGTGTTGAAGCAGGGAGGGAGTGCCATTGCGGTTAAACAGGCCAATCTGCCTAAAGTAATGGCCTGGAAAGACGGTATGTTTTATTTCGAGAAGGCAGACATCAACCAGATATTCCGCCAGTTAGTGCGCTGGTACGATGTGGAACCAGTGTTTGAAGGCGGGGTGCCACAGAAGAAGTTTGTGGGTATCATGTCGCGCAATACCACGCTGGCAGGCGTTCTGAAAATACTTGAAGCAGCAGATAATAATGTAAAGTTCAGGATAGAAGGCAAGAAAGTGTATATCAAATTCAACTAAGGCTAATGTTTTCCACTTAATTATTCATTCAACCAAAAAGTACCACAAAATGACTGATTAACATTCCACGTACCCATGTACCACGTTATTACCATGTATGCAATAGAAAGCCGGAAGCGGCCTAATGCTCCCGGCTGGATGTAAGGTAATATCCAATCGACTTGAACAACTGATTATTTACCTAACCGGACAAATTTATGTTATTTATCGATCCCCACAAGGGCAGGCGATCTAGCGCCCTGTGCGTACCAAAAATCTTGTTGATAATGAGATGGACCGCTGTTATTATGCTGGCTGCATGCCTTTCTGTAAGTGCCAAAGGCGTTTCGCAGCAGGTGTCGCTCTCCGTAGTGAATGCACCACTGAATAGTGTATTTTTTGAAATTCAGAAGCAAACTGGCCTTTTCTTTTTGTGTGAAGACGAGCTGCTGGAAAAGACCCCGCTGGTTACGCTGAATGTGCGTAAGGGCGAGCTGGGAGAAGTATTGGAGCGATGTTTTGCAGGCACGCCCATTACCTGGTCGCTGGTGGAAAAGACGATCGTGATTAAACGGAAACCCTTGCCGGTAGCGGTACAACGGGCCGACTCCACGATCGTTGTTACCGGTTTTGTGGCCAACCAGAAAGGGGAGGTGCTGATCGGCTCTACCGTGAAACAAAAGGGCACGATGAACGGTGTAACGGCCAATGAAAAAGGCAACTTCATCCTGAAAGTACCGCAGAACAGTACGATCGTGATAACCAGTATTGGCTACCTGCCACAGGAAATTGTAGTGGGCGGCACACGTAACTTCAATGTGGTATTGCTGGAAGATAAGAAGGCGCTGGACGAAGTAGTGGTAGTGGCTTACGGACAAAAGCAACGTAAAATAGCCACACTGGGCGCACAGTCCAGTCTTTCGGTATCGGAACTCAAGCAGCCTGTAGCCAATATCACCACGGTACTGGCAGGGCGTATTTCGGGCATTGTAGGTGTACAACGGTCTGCAGAACCCGGGCTTGATGGAGCGGATTTGTGGATACGGGGAATTGCCACGCTGAACTCCGACGCCAGTAAACCCATGATCATGGTAGATGGGGTGGAAAGGTCGTTTAACAACCTGGACCCTAACGATATTGAAACGTTCACCATTCTGAAGGATGCATCTTCCACTTCTGTATACGGTGTTAAAGGCGCCAATGGTGTAATCCTTATTACCACCAAAAGAGGCCGTGCCGGTAAAACGGATATTAATATTGACTATTACCAGGGCCTTACCACCTTTACCCGCGTTCCACAGGTAACCGATGGTGTTACTTACCTGCAAATGGCGAACGAAGCCAGCGTAACCCGCGGTGGTACGCCTATTTATTCTGAAGAGGCCATCCGTAAAACGATGACCCAGGAAGATCCGTACCTGCATCCCAATGTGAACTGGATGGACGAGCTGTTCAACCAATTTGGACACAACCGCAAAGCGAACCTCAATATCAGGGGCGGTTCTGATAAGGCTCAGTTTTATGTATCCACCTCTTTTTATGATGAAAAGGGATTGTTTAAAACAGATAACCTGCAGAAATACGATTCCAAGATCGCGTTTACCCGTTACAACTTCGCCTCCAGCCTGAACATCAAGGCTACGCGTACTACCAATATCGATCTTAATATCAAAGGGTTCATTTCTAATGGTAACTACCCGGGAACAGGTACTTCCGAAATCTTCCGTGAAGCCTTTGATACTTATCCAACCATCTATCCCAAAATGTACCCGGACAATAAAGAGCCGTTTACCTCTACGGGCGGTGGGTTAAACAGTCCCTGGGCATTGCTTACCAATCGTGGTTATGTAAACACCTACGGCAACCAGATCAATTCGGACATTAGCGTACGGCAGGACCTTAGCCCATGGCTCAAAGGCCTGAACGCCCGTATCCTGTACTCCTTTGACGCCGCCAACGAAAACAGGATGGCGCGCCTCAAATCGCCCTACAGCTATTACGCCCGCAGCCGCGACGCCAATGGCGACCTGATACTGGAACGTACAGATAACAATGGCGGTTCCGACTACCTGAGTTTCGAGCGTACGTCTGGTGGCTCGCGCCAGTTTTATTTCGAAGGTGCATTGAGTTATGACAATACTTTCGGCTTACACAATGTGGGCGCTATGGTATTGTTTAACCAGAACGACAGGGTGAGCGCTACAGCAGGCGATCTTATCGGGTCATTACCTTATCGCAGTTTAGGTATGGTGGCACGTGCTACTTACTCTTACAACGACCGTTACCTCGCAGAAGTAAGCTTTGGTTACAACGGGGCTGAGAACTTCGCGCCCGATAAACGTTTCGGTGCATTCCCCTCCATGGCCGTGGGTTGGGTGATATCTAACGAGAAACTATTTGAACCACTGATACCTTATGTGCAGTTGTTGAAACTGCGTGCGTCTTATGGTATTGTGGGTAACAGTAATCTTATTGGTGGTCGCCGTTTTGCCTACATCGGCACTACAAAAACTGTAACTGGTTATAACTATGGCCAGGACAGAGGTGGAGGAATTGGCGGTATAGAGATCCAGGATTACGCGGCCAGTGTAACCTGGGAAACGTCCAAAGACCTGAACCTGGGGCTGGAGTTTAAGACCCTGAACAATGCGTTGCTGATCCAACTCGATTATTTTGAACGCAAACGTACCAATATCTTCCTTTCCCGTGCGGCCGTACCAGCCACTACCGGTTTGCAAAGCAACCTGCTCGGCAACCTCGGCGCGGCGAACAGCAGTGGTTTAGATGCTTCTGCTGAGTACAATAAACAGTGGGCGAAGTTTGGTTTGTCAGTCCGTGGCACACTTACCTATAACAGGAACAAGGTAATAGAGAATGATGATCCCATTCAGCCTTATTCATGGCTCGAAAAGCGCGGACAGCCTATCGGACAGCGGTTTGGTTACATCGCCGAAGGTTATTATACACAAGCCGAGATCGACGATAAAAATGTAGCCAGAACTACCGGTGTAGTGCAGGCCGGCGATATTAAGTTCAGGGATATGAACGGTGATAAAGTGATTGATGATAATGATCGTGTGCCCATAGGCCGCCACTCTGTACCCAAACTGATTTATGGTTTTGGAACAACACTTAGTTATAAAGGATTTTCACTCGGTGCCTTTTGGCAGGGAGCAGGCCTGGTAGACTTCTACCTGGGCGATAGTGAGTTTATGCCCTTTAAGAACGGTGCTGCAAAAGGTACGCCCTATGCGAACATAAAAGATCGCTGGACGGTAGATAACCCAAGGCAGGACGCATTTTATCCCCGCCTGGCATACGGCAGCGGCCTCAATTACAACTACGGCGCAGAAAACAGTCACTGGATTATGAAAGGTGATTTCCTCCGTTTAAAAACACTGGATTTTGGATATACACTTCCGCCGGGAACATTATCGAAACTGGCCGTGCAGCGTATGCGCATCTACTTTATCGGGTACAACCTGCTTACGTTCAGTCCTTTCAAGATGTACGATCCTGAAATGGGTAATGGCGCAGGGTTAAACTACCCCAACATCAAAACCTACAGCCTTGGTTTTAATGTCACTTTTTAATCTAAAATTCCACGGATCATGAAATTTACCAGACAATATAAATTCATAGCCGCCTGCTTTTTATCAGGTATGATGCTGGTGGCATCTTCCTGTAAAAAAGATTTTCTTAACCAGGTGCCCGACGACCGCCTGAGCATCGACGATGTGTTTAAAAGACAGGTAACCACCGAACAATACCTGGCAAACGTGTATAACCAGATACGTTCAGAAACCGACTGGAACACCGGCACGCCATGGGAAGGTCTTTCAGACGAAATAGATGTTACCTACAACAACTACGCAACGTATGCCATGAACCTGGGCAACTGGGACCGTAACCGGGGCGACTACAACTACTGGACGCACTATTACAAAGCCATCCGTTCGGCCAGTTTCTTCCTCGAGCATGTAGACGAGAACAAAGAACTGACGCCAGAGCTGCTGCAACAGTTTAAAGGCGAGGCGCGCTTCCTGCGGGCGTACTTTTACTTTATGCTGATGCGCCAATACGGCCCGGTAGTAATTATGCCGGAGAAAACCATTGCGCCAGATGCAACTATAGAAGAGATGAGCATCCCCCGTTCTTCCTACGACGATTGCGTGAAGTATGTAGCCGGCGAAATGGACAAAGCATTGGCCGATGTACCCGAATGGCAAAGTAATACGCGCGATTACCAGCGCATTAAAAAAGCAATGATACTCGCTTATAAATCACGTTTACTGTTGTACGCCGCCAGCCCATTGTTTAACGGTAATACTGATTACGCAGAGTTCCTGAGTAAAGACGGGAAGCAACTGATTAGTCAGCAGGCAGATGTGAACAAATGGAGCGATGCGGCCGCGGCCGCGAAAGCGGTAATAGATATGCCATATTTTGAGCTATACAAAGAAATGACCAATGGTAAGATCGATGCGATGAAGTCCTGCAAAAACGTGTTCCTGACCGACTGGAATAAGGAAATTATTATGGCCAGGGTGTCGGACATGTTCTCTCATGACAAAAACGGATCGCCTTATAAAGTAGGCGGCTGGTCGTCCTGGGGGCCTACCCAACAGGTGGTCGACGATTTCTTTATGGCGAATGGCCGCTCCATTACCGATCCGCTGTCTGGTTACGTGGAAACAGGTTATTCTACTGCGGCAGATGCTTACACAACGGCTAATACGTACAATATGTACGTAGGCCGTGAACCGCGTTTTTACATCGCCATTACCTACCATGGTTCCAAATGGCTGAATGCTGTTGCCGGTGCAGGCGGGCAGCCTATTACCGTAGAAATGACAAACGGTGGTAACAGCGGTAAGTATTCAGGCGCCAACTGGTCGCGTACGGGTTACTGCATGCGCAAATTTGCACATCCCAGCTCCGACCTGGTACAGAACCGTATTGCCGGCCGAATGGAAGTGCATATGCGCCTCGGGGAAATTTACCTGAACTATGTAGAAGCACTGAACGAGTCAGATCCTACACATCCTGATATTCTCAAGTACCTGAACCTGATACGCGAAAGGGCAGGCATTCCGCTGTACGGAGATGCTGCTTTACCCGCACCAACCGGGCAGGACGCGATGAGGCAGGCGATCCGTCGCGAACGCAGGATAGAACTGGCATTTGAGAGCCATCGTTTCTTCGATACCCGTCGATGGAAAATAGCCGAACAAACCGATGGCGGTGCGTTTTACGGAATGAACATCGAGGGTAAAACCAACGCCGAGTTCTTTAGAAGAACGCTGTTCGAAACCCGCACCTTCGATAAAAAATATTACCTGTGGAACATTGTGCAGTCGGAACTGAACAGGAACAAAAACCTGGTGGAAAATCCAGGCTGGTAATCATTATCTAATCCAATGTAATTACAACATGAAATCAGGTTTTCTATATATACCAATGATAGCCGCCATACTAACGGCCGGCTGTACAAAAGACCCGTTCGACCGGAACGTTCATACCAAAATGACGCCGCCACCGCTGGTGACGCCGTTGAATAATATGTCTGTTAAGCTGGACAGGGTGAGTAATGCCACCGTGCTGTTCGACTGGGATAAGGCGCAAACCGCCGATTATACACTGTCGTACTACAAACTCCAGATCGACAAAGAGAGCGGTGACTTTTCGGCACCTTTGTATACCGCGCAAACAGATAGTGGTGGTATCGTGTCGAGGTTACAACTCACACATCAGCAACTGAATAAAATAGCTGCGAATGCAGGCATCGCGCCCTCTGCCAAAGGTAAACTGAAATGGCGCGTGTATGCTTCCAATGGTGTGGAGCAGGCCCACTCAGCAGAAGTACGTGTGATAGAGTTAGAGCGTCCTGCAGGTTCTGCCGGGTATCCTAATGAGGTGTATATTTCGGGATCGGCTACAGAGGCAGGGACCGATATCAGTAAAGCGATTAAGTTAAAGAAGACGGGAGATGGTGTGTTTGAGATTTACACGTCTTTAACGGCAGGTACCTATCATTTTGTGAATACGCTTACTGGTACGCCGGAGTCGTACGTGATAGACGGGAATGTAATTGGGGATGCGGCCGAGGCGAACAGTCCGGTCACTACGCCAAAGGTGTACCGGATCGTATTGGATTTTAATACGGGCGAAGTGGCTATGGCCGAAATTAAGGCGGTAGGACTTTGGTTCGCGTTCCATAATGCAGTAACGATACCGCTTACTTATGACAAGAGTGGCACCTGGCAATCGCTGAATACGCCACTGGCATTCGCCAACGCATCGTGGGGTAAAGATGAGCGGTACAAGTTCCAGGTAACGGAGGTGAACATGCAGGGCGTGGAGTCGGTGAAATACCTGGGTTATTCTGCCAAAAACAGTGATGCCCGGCCTACATCCGGCACTGCCGCTGCTTACTATTACCTGCTGCCAGTAGATAACTCGCAATGGGACTATACCTATAAATTGCGGCAGGAATCCACGAAAGCCAATATCTATGTAAAGTTCGGCACCGGCGGGGCTTACACACATGAAATCACTTATTAATCCCTTTACCATGAAAGCGAATTGGAGTATTACAGTTATTCTGTTAGCCAGCCTGGTAGCGGGTTGCAGTAAAGAAATCGATCGCGGGTACCCTGATAAACAGGAGCCCGCACCGGTTGCTATCGACTACAACTTTGCGCTGGCGGCAGATAGTGGTCAGTTGGCATTAGATAAACAGTTTTGGTCGGCTACAGAGCATTATTACCTGCAGAATAACGGCGGCCATACCGGCTTTAACTACTGGTGGAACGCACATGCGGTGGATGTACTGGTAGACGGTTACAATCGTACGGGCAACGCTGCTTACATTACCCGACTCGACCAGTTACTGGACGGTATGTACAAAAAGAACGGCAATAAGTGGGTGAACAACTTTTATGATGATATGGAATGGCTGGTGATTTCGCTGTTACGTGCATACGATGCTACCGGTACCGAAAGTTATAAGACGCTTGCCGAAACATTATGGACAGAAATAAAGAAAGGCTGGACAGGCCTTGCCGGCGGTGGTATAATGTGGGAGAAGAACTCGCCCGGTTCTAAAAACGCCTGTTCCAACGGGCCTGCGATAATCATTGCCGCCAGGTTGTATAAATTGAATGGTAATGCCGATGACCTTGAATGGGCGAAAAAGATCTATAACTGGCAACGGCAGTATCTGATCAATCCGGCTAATGGCACCGTGTACGATGGTACCGGCGTTACTAATGGCGTAATTACACCCAATACGAATGTGAGTATGGTGCTTACGTATAACCAGGGTACCTGGATGGGCGGGGCGCTGGAACTGTTCCGCGTTACCGGTAACCAGGAGTATCTCCGCAACGCCTTACGTACGGCCAACTACGTGGTGAACGATCTCACAAAGTTCTCGCCCAATGGTGTGTTGAAAGGAGAAAATACCGGCGATGGCGGCCTGTTTAAAGGCATCTTCATCCGTTATTTAACCCGTATGATCGTGGATGGTAATCTTGATGAGGAAACGAAGAACAGTTATCTTCAGTACATGGAACGTAACGGTAAAAGTCTTTTCGCTAAAGGTATCCGTAAACCAGAATACATTTTCGATGCAGATTGGCGTAAACAGCCAGCATCAGCCACGCTCGACTGCTCCGTGCAGTTGAGCGGCGTGATGTTGTTCGAAGCATTGTGTGAACTGGAGAAAAAGGGGATGATCAAAAAATAGACAAGTATGTATAAACTCGTGTTTTCGCTATTGCTGTTCGTAAGCGTAACAACGCTGCAGGCGCAGCAACAATTGAAGAAGTTCCCCAAAGGCTTTTCTGCAAAAGATGTGGGAGATAAGGTAACGAAACGTTTTATCGCCACGCCGCATACCAACTTTGGCAGCCCGAAACCGCCCGGTGATATTACTTATCCCGAGGTATGTGCCTGGCTTGGAGCTTTACGGTTTGCTGCTGTTACAAAGAATAGTGAATTAACGCAACAGCTGCGCAATCGTTTTGAGCCGATGTTTACCACCGAGCAAAAGCTGGTGCCGAAAAAAGACCATGTGGACCACAACGTTTTCGGCACCGTACCTTTACAATTGTACGTTCAAACCAAAGAGCCGCGTTACCTAGATATGGGTAAACCTTTTGCCGATTCGCAGTGGGACTTACCGCAGGCGCCTAAAGAAAGTCATGAGAAATGGTTGTTGATGGGCATGAGCTGGCAAACCCGGTTGTGGATAGATGACATGTTCATGATTACGGCGGTCCAGTCGCAGGCTTACCTGGCTACAGGCAACCGCAAGTACATCGACCGTGCCGCAAAGGAAATGGTGATGTACCTCGATTCTATCCAGCGTCCCAACGGTCTGTTTTATCACGCCCCTGACGTTCCTTACTTCTGGGGCCGCGGTAACGGCTGGATGGCCGCGGGTATGACCGAACTGCTGCGTAGCCTGCCGGACGACAGTGAATACCGTTCACGTATACTCGAAGGTTACCGTACCATGATGGCGTCGTTAAAGCAGTACCAGTCGCCCGAGGGTATGTGGCGGCAACTGATAAATGAGCCCTCGTCGTGGCCCGAAAGTTCCTGCACGGGCATGTTTGCCTATGCAATGATTTCCGGTGTGAAGAAAGGATGGCTCGATGGGAAAGAATATGGCCCTGTCGCCCGTAAAGCATGGCTCGCACTTGTATCCTACATAAACGAGGATGGAGATGTAAGGGACGTGTGTGAAGGCACGAACAAAAAGAACGATAAACAGTACTATCTCGATCGCAAACGCCTTACAGGCGATTTGCACGGACAGGCACCCTTATTATGGTGTGCTACTGCGCTGGCGGAATAAAATATTCAAACATTGGTTGAAAAAGAAGGAGCGGGGCCGGTTTTATAACCGGCCCCTTTGCTTTGCAGTGGTAAATGCGTATTTTAACCTAACATATTGCTTCCACGATGTACAAGATAGTCCTCTTTCTCCTGTTGCCTTTAGCCGCTTTCAGCCAAAAGAAGTCTCCGGCCTTTAACGTAATTGGTTTTTATACCGGTATTAACGACCGCGCGCATGTGAGCTTTGTACATGAAGCCAATCGCTGGCTGGCAGAGGTGGCAGTAAAGTATAATTTTCATTACGACTCCACCAACAACTGGGGCAACATGAACCCCGCTTTCCTTGCCCGTTACCAGGTAGTGTTGTTTTTAGACACCCGCCCCGATTCAGCCGATCAGCGTAAAGCATTTGAGCAGTATATGGAAAACGGCGGCAGTTGGATAGGATTTCATTTCTCCGCCTTCGCACTCACACCATCGGCCTATCCCCAGAACTGGAACTGGTACCATGAAAAATTCCTGGGTGCAGGGCAGTACAAAGGAAATACCTGGCGGCCTACATCCGCAGTGTTGCGGGTAGAAGACAATAAACATCCCGCCATGGAAGCCATTCCCGATACTTTCCGCGCTGCGCCCAACGAATGGTACAGCTGGCAGCGTGATTTGCGCAGGAACAAAGATATCCGCATCCTGTTATCGATCGACAGCAGCAGTTTTCCTTTAGGTACCGGCCCTAAGGAGTGGGAGATATGGCATAGTGGATATTATCCTGTAGTGTGGACGAACAAAAACTACAGGATGCTGTATGTGAACATGGGGCACAACGATATTGATTATGAAGGCCGTACAAATAAAGAGCTATCGTTCTCCTTCGCTAATGAAATACAGAACCAAATGATATTGAATGCATTAATGTGGATGGGAAAACGTAAGTAACAATAATTAGAAGGTCATCGTAAACGAAGGCCTTTTTTTGGAGCAGACAGCCTCGGATACACGAAAATGCTCCGCCGGTTTTCATCGAAATAAAACCGGTTATTCCCCGATTACCGCCGCACAGGAAGAAGTCCGGCCATTGCTATTTTATGCGCCTGTTGTTGGGTAATTTGTCGTCTGTTGAGTGAAACAAAAGAGACAGAAACCCAAATTTCCTACACATTAAAATCCGCATCATTTCATGAAGAATTTTTCTATTAAACTGCTGGTGATATTTTGCCTTGCAGCTGCAGCATGTACAAAGGAAGGGCCTGTGGGGCCGCAGGGCGAACAAGGCGAACAGGGCGTGCCTGGCGCGCAGGGCCCTGCAGGAGCAAATGGTACTAACGGCACAAACGGTGCAACTGGCGCAACCGGGGCGCAAGGGCCGGAAGGCAATGCGAATGTAAAAGTGGACAACTTCTCACTCGTTAGTACAGACTGGGTATACAATTCTATCTATTGGTTTACCACCACAAATGGGGTGGCACAGGGTCAGATCACAAAATACCATACGCGTAATAATGCGGCTGTCACTAATGATATCCTGAACACCGGGATGGTACTGGTGTATTTCCAGTCATCTTCCACCACGGATGCGGCTATTTGGACGCCAATGCCTTTCAGTTGGACGCACAATGCCGGTTCCGGTTATAGTTACAATTACGCTTACGCAACTGCTGTGGGAAAAGTTACCCTTCATTTTTTCTTTGCGAAGACTGATGCTGCTGCCGCACCACCAGCAATAAATACATTTGTTGTTCCGCCGTTCCGGGTAAAAATAGTAACGGTAGCCGGCTCGGCGCTTAATGGCCGCACTGCCCCGGTAGATACAAATGATTATAAGGCCGTAGCAGCATGGCTGCACCTGGATTAGTTTTTTTGGAGTCTAGTTATAATGATCGCCTGCGGACCTCGTTCGCAGGCATTTTCTTTTTGCGTCCTTCTAAAATCAATATGGCGATAGCGCCGCATGTGTAGGCAATCATATCCACCCATTCGAACCGGTTACCGATTAATATGTTAAAGAAACGGGAATGACTGAGGCCCAGGTGTTTTACCAGGTTGAAGTACTGTGCAGTTTCCAGTGCATAGGCAAACAGGAGTACGTATACAGTGCCCTTAACGGCGCTTACGTTCACAAAACTGCGCAGCAGGCAGTACAACCATATCACTGCCAGGAAATCGCCGAAATAGGGGCGGATAAACTCGTCGTGCATGTACAATGCAATAAGTATCTCGATAATCAACAGGGCGAGGGATAGTAAGAAGTACTTTCGGTTAAAACGGAACATAAAAGATATAGATGAGCAGGTAAGATAATCCTGGTAAAATAAATTTGTGTAACCAAAAGGTTATACTTAGTTTTGAAACCGATTGGTTACATTATGATTCGTCAACAGAAAAACGTATTGATATGCAACACGAACCGTTAATCGTTGAAAGGGTGTATGATCATCCTGTACAAAAGGTTTGGACAGCCCTCTCCGACCGGCAGCAAATGAAGCAGTGGTACTTTGATATCGCTGATTTCAAACCCGAACTGGGTGCAGAGTTTTCGTTTACAGGGGAAGATGGCGACCTCAAGTTCGTGCACCTTTGCCGTATTACAGCGCTGGAGCCGGGCAAAAAGATTGCTTACACGTGGACGTACGAAAAATATGAAGGGCATTCGGAAGTAACGTTCGAGCTGTTCCCGGAGGGCGATAAAACCCGTTTGCGGCTTACGCACACCGGACTGGAAAGTTTCCCGGATGCCAAATCGTTCCGCAGAGAAAGCTTCCAGGGTGGCTGGAATTACATCATAAACGAATCGTTAACGAAGTTCCTCGACGGCGCACCTGCTACCGCCTGATCCAGCCTTCGTTTGTTTCGTGGCGAACGTAGTCGTAGTCGTTATAAACGGCGAGTACGGCTACTTTCGTTCCTGAGGGAAGTTGTGTAATACGCGGGGCCAGTGAGTCTGGTGCATTTAAAAGTGACCTGTTGTTTTTAAGTTCCAGTTGTTTCAGCGGTGCGTTTAAAGATGTTACCTGGCTGCTGTTTACATAACCAGTTGTATTATCGGGCAACGTAACTCTGTAATAGCCTGCCATCGCAGCTTCTACCCGCAGCAAAGTGTGTAGCGTACTACTGCGTTGCGCGGTATCTTTCGTAGGTGCGGCGTACACAGGTGTTTTGGCTTGTTTGGTGCGAACCTGCCTGGCTACCGCTTCGCGGTTAGTAATTGCAGGAGGGCTTTTTACTGATGGGTTTACAAAAGGAAATGGATCTATAGCGCCACCCATGGTGTATATTCCAAAGTGCAGGTGAGGGGCAGTGGATTTTGCGTTACCTGTTTTCCCCATCAACCCTACTACATCCCCTTGTTTAACTTCCTGACCGGGCCGAACCAGTTGTTCATTTAAATGCGCATAATAAATGTGATAAGGTTTGCCTTCAGGCCGCAGCCATACCACTTTTCCGCCCAGCTTCGTTTCTTCAACCCTGCTGATCGTGCCCGGTGCTACCGCCAGTAATGGTGTTTCCATTTTACCGAAGATGTCAATGCCTTCGTGCCTGCGGGCACCCGCATCCCTGTCGGATCCCCAAAAGCTGCCAACGCTGCTGCGAGTACCGCCCTGCACCGGAAAGGCCAGCGAAGGGCCGGTGGTAATGCTAATGCTGTACTCACCGCTGACGAGCAGCTCGGGTTGTAATCGTACAATAAGCGTCTGGCTGCTGTTTACATCGTATTCGATACCGCCGGTGGTAGTGTCTGCCACGGCTAATATCTTTTGCTGTCCATCATTACGCCTTTCCCAGAGGTCGAGGTACATGGTGGTTTGGGGATTACTTTTAGCCGTAAGACTGATCCTCAGCTTTTCGCCGGTGCGTACATTAAAAGTTAAACCAAGCGCCGTTGGCCGCTCGGCCGCAAAATATCCCTCCTCACTATAAGGAATGACTACTGGAACAGGTTGTGCGAGACTTTTAGCAGCGGCGGATTTCCACATGCTGCCCAGGGCGGTTTGTGCCAGTCCTGCATCGGTAATACGCTGGCTGTAAATTTCATGTGGCGTTCTTTTGCCGAATATCCCTGCGGAGGGGCTTTTACAACTGCTCCAGCCGACGCAGAGGATAAAAGCGGCTAATAGTATACGAGCGTTCATACAGCTATAGTACAAAAAAAGGGCCGCCCGTACGGAGCAGCCCTTTACTATATTTTAACCTGATTACTTCACTGCCTCGATCACTGCAACATACCCACCGCCTTTCGCCATTTTAATGTTGAGGGAAGTGGTATTGTTAGCCTGTAAGGTTTCCATTTTGTAGTCCTTCGCGTTCTTATTGGCATTGATTCCATCTTTCCACACAGATACTTTGTAATTACCTGCTGGTAAGAAGTCGAGTTTTACATCCAGCGTACGCTCGCTCCAGTCGGTCATGGCACCGATGTACCAATTGCCGTTGGGCGCCTGGCGGGCAACAGCGACATAATCGCCTACTTTTGCCTGTAGCGGCACGGTTTGCTGCCATACAGCAGGTACAGGCCCCAGGAACTGCATACATTCCGGTTCGCGCAGGTAGTGGGTAGGAATATCGCACAGCATTTGCAGCGGACTTTCGAACACCACATACATCGCCATCTGGTTGCAACGGGTGCCCAGCGTGTTGGGCTCGGCCGGGTTTACATAGAACTGGTCCTTCTGCACGTTCATCATGCCGCCCGGGGTAAAGTCCATTGGTCCGGCAGCCATTCTTGTAAAAGGAAGCGTAACCGTATGTTCCGGCGTGATAGTACCCGCAAATTTGCTGATTTCATTGCCAAATACGCCTTCGGAGGTCATGATGTTAGGCAAGCTGCGCAGCCAGCCTGTAGGCTTGTAGGCGCCATGGAAATCGACCATCATTTTACGGGCAGCAGCGGCTTTAGCCACGCGCTCATAGTAATTTACCATGTCCTGGTCGTCGCGCTGCATAAAGTCGACCTTAATGCCTTTGATGCCCCATTTCTGGAACTGGTTAAGGGCGGTGTCAAGCTGTTTGTCCAGCACCAGCCAGCTGCTCCAGAGCAATAGGTCTACACCTTTCTTTTCGGCATAGGCAGAAAGTTCAGCTATGTCGATACCGGGTTTCAGTTTCAGCAGGTCGCGGGTATCGCACCAGCCTTCGTCGAGCAATACATATTCGATACCGTATTTCGCGGCCACATCAATGTAATACTTGTACGTATCGTTATTAATGCCCGATTCGAAATCTACATTGTACACGTTGTTGTAATGCCACCAGTCCCACTGTACCTTACCCGGTTTAATCCAGCTGTAATCGCCCTGCGCAGGACGTGCCAGCAGGTAGGGGAGCTGGTTGGAGATGAGGTCTTTATCATCCCTGGCTATCATCATGATGCGCCATGGGAACGACTGCGGACCGCTGATATTGGCCAGGTAGGGTTCACGTTGTGTTACCTGCTGGTCGCGGTCGCTGGTGATCTTTTTCTCCTTTGGATATTGAGGGAAAACACCGCCGATGCCGCCGTTGCCTTTACCCCTGAGCCACATGCCCGGGTAGTTAAACAGGTCGGACTCTGTAATGAGTACCTTTATACCTTTTACATCGAATAAAGCGGGTAAGCTCGCCAGTTTGGATGCATCGATGCTGTCAATTTTGTAGTTTTTGTAGAGGCGTTCGTTATGAGAGAAAAAGCCGTCTTCCTGGGGATACCAGCTACGCCCTTCTTTATCAAAATTAAATCCTGCTTTTTCATCGATTACTTTGTAAGCGCCTTTTTGGGAAGATACCCAATGCCATGCCGCTCCATTGTCAAAGGCTCGCCACTCAAGCGAAAGCCCGTTAGTAAAATCGATGCGCAACTGGTTGTGATGATCAGTTACGTTTTTGCTTTTCTGCCATACGATGGCCTGTAGTGTTTCGTTTACACTGCTGGTTTTAGTGCCTTTCACTTTCCAGGCGCCGGGTTTAAGCACACTGGTGTGAAGGGCGATAACGGCCTTGCCGGCCACCTCGTTACCATCAACACTTAGGGTGTAATAAACACTGTCCGCCACACTTACATCTACTTTCACCTTACCATCCGGACTTAATAAACTATAGTTCTTTTGGGCATGGAGCATGCCGGTATGCAGCAGCAGCAGTGTTGCTACTGCAATTTTTGTTCTAAGCATCAGGTGTTATTTAAACATGATCGATTATGCCAGCAGGTGCGGCCTTTCCTTGTATACTTTCCACAGGAACTCGCCGAACAGGGTATTAGCCCATGCGAACCATGAACGGGTGAACTTCTTTGGATCGTTTTTATGGAATGCCTCGTGCATAAAGCCCGTATCGCCATGTGTTTTACGCAGCTGGTCGATGCAGGTTTTGATTTCCTGGTCGTTGGTGCTGGTAATACCGCGCATGGTAATACTCATTGGCCATATCATATCGCGGCCAACGTGCGGACCACCAATACCTTCGGCTGCAGTGCCTTTGAAGAAGTAAGGGTTGTCCAGCGACAATACAAAACGGCGGGTATTCTGATAAACAGGGTCGCTCAGTTTTACTGCATTGAGGTAAGGCATAGACAGCAGGCTGGGTACGTTGGAATCGTCCATTACGTTGAAGCTGCTGTAACCGTCGGTTTCGAAGGCGTATATTTTGCCGTATTTCTTGTGGTTTACGGTTGCATATTGCTTCAGTGCGGCATCTACTTCGTTTGCCAGGGCAGTTAGTTCTGCGGCCAGGGCACTGTCTTTGGAGATCGTTTTAACCATTTCCGCAGCTTCGCGGAGGCTTACGAGGGCAAAGAAGTTAGAAGGGATGAGGAACTGGTAAACAGTGGCATCGTCGCTGGGTCTGAAGGCCGAGCAGATGAGGCCTACCGGTTTAACAGGGTAACCGTAACCGCTCATGGGTTGTGTATCGGTAGCATGTGGCGTGCTGCGCTGGAACTTGTAAGGGCCCAGGTCGTTTTTACGCTGTTGCTCGCGGAATGTTTTTAAGATGGTAGCAATGGATTTCTTCCAGTCTTCATTAAACGGTTTTGTATCGCCGCTTATTTTCCAGTAGTTGTAAGCCAGGCGGATAGGGTAACAGATAGAATCTATTTCCCATTTGCGTTCGTGTACACCTGGTTGCATAGCCGTATGATCGGTTGCCCATTCGCCCACCTTTTTAGGATCGTCGTAGAAGGCGTTTGCGTAAGGATCTTTCAGGATACAGGCAGTTTGCCTGTTAATAACACCGGCAATAAGGTCTTGTAAAGGTTTATCCTGTTTGATGAACTGGATATAAGGCCATACCTGCGCGCTGCTGTCGCGAAGCCACATAGCGTCGATGTCGCCGGTAATTACGTACGTATCGGGCTGACCATTTTTGGTGTCATGGAAAACGGTAGTATCGAGCGTATTAGGGAAACAGTTTTCGAATAACCATCCCAGCTCTTCGTTCTTCACATTTTTCTTAAACTCCGCAATAGCGCTTTCTACAGCTTTTGAAGTGAATCTTCTCTTCTCTGGTGCAATCCTGACAGTAGGGAAAGCCATGGGAGGTGCAGCAAAAGCAACTTTGTCGGCAAGGAGCAGGCCGGCGCCAAGTACGCTCGCGTTCCTGATGAAATTTCTTCTTTCCATTTTCAAATCGTGGTTTTAGCGGGGTAAAGATAACGGCTTTGGTTTAGTTAAAGAAAGCTAAATGTTACAACGATTTAGCAATAGTGCAGGAGCGGGTTTGAGTAAATTGATAATTGGCGCGGTTAAAAAATACAAAGCCGGGCATTACCCCGGCCTTGCGCTATATGAATAGATAAATAAGAGCAGGTTAATGTCTTAATTTGGGAGCAAACAGCCGGTAGTCTGCCGAATATTTGCCAGGCCCTGTAATCAGCAATAGTAAAGCAATGGCGAAGTACACAAGGGCCAGTTCGAACGAAGGGCCGCCTTTCATATCAACAAAGGGTTGTTGAAAAATTACTGCGTGCATGTACACGGCTACGGCCATGGTGCACATAAGGCCCAATGCCGCAATGGGTGTTGCAAATCCGATGATAAGCGCAATACCACCACCGAATTCGGATACAGCAGCCAGCATCTGCAGAAAAGCAGGAATTGCCAACGGCGAGCCTGGTGGATTCCAGCTTAACGGGGTTTGTATTTTACCCCAGCCATGATAAAGAAATGCGATGCCCACTACAAGCCGTAAAATGAGTAACGCCAGTGAAATACCATTGGTGTATCCTGGTCTGCCAAGCAGTGTTTGGGCGAAGGTTTTTGCCATAGTCTGGTTATTTTGATGAGCATTTGGTTCCTGTAGGTTGATTACAAAGGGCTGAAAGTATTAACATACAACCGTTTAAAAGGTTCATTGGAGTAACTAAATTTTCCGTTAAACGTACATGTATGAACGCTATAATACTGCATAAGCCGTGCCAGAGCTAATGAGAGCAGATAATACAAGCGAAGCAAAAAGCATTATCTTTAATAAATGGAATTTAAGCAGATACTTCCCCCCGCTTTCCTGCGCCCCTACATCCGGCATTACTGGATGCTGGAAAGCAATGGTGTTGAGGGCGGCAGCTTCCGCACTATTGCGGATGGCTGTCCGGGACTTATTTTCCAGCAACCTGATAAGGGCGTGATGTACCAGTTCGATAAAAAGCTGCCCGGTATATTCCTGTTCGGGCAAGCCACTGGCCATGCCACCATTCATATGGAAGGCAGTTTTGCCGCTACGGGCATCTTTTTCCAGCCCGATGCCCTTAAATCCTTATTCGGTATGAATGCAGGGGAATTAACAGACACCTGTACCGATCTTTCCCCACTGGCGAAGCCGTTCGGGTTTTACCTGGAGGAACAGTTAGCGGCAGCCAGTGATGAAACCTCTCGCATCAACATTCTTTCCGAGTACCTGGTTACAATGCTTAAAAAGCAACAGGGGAGGATAGATCAGCAAATGCAATATGCACTGCAACGTATTACGGAGAGTAATGGGAATGTGAGCATCAAAAACCTGAGAGATGAGTTGAATTTGACGGAGCGCAGCTTCGAGCGCCGTTTTAAACAGTACATTGGTATACCACCCAGTTTGTTTTCCCGTATTACCCGCTTCCAGTCGTCGTTACAGCAGTTGCGCCATCACAATTTCGATAAGCTGTCGGACATTGCCTTCGTTAACGACTATGCCGACCAGTCGCACTTTATACGTGCGTTTAAAGAGTTTGCAGGTGTTTCGCCCCTGCAGTACAAAAAGCAGCCCCACGAAATAATGGAGAACCTCTCGCTTATCTCCCGTTAAACAGATTGTCGGTTTCGTTCTATTTTCCGCCTTGTGTGGGTCATAGTTTTGTGTTATAAAATTCAAACTATGAAAAAGATCATCATTTTTGGCGCCACAGGCGGAACAGGTAAACATCTCGTAACACAGGCGCTGGAACAAGGCCAACAGGTAACCGCTTTCGTTCGCGATCCCTCTAAATTGCAGGTGCATCATCCCAAACTGAACATCGTAAAAGGCGATGTGTTAAACGCAGCTTCTGTTGCGCAGGCTGTAAGAGGCCATGAAGTGGTATTGTCTTCTATCGGCGCACCGGCTAACAAAACGGGCGTATTACGCTCGCAGGGCACGCAGCATATTGTTCAGGGCATGGAAGAAGCAGGTATTAAACGGCTGATTTGCCAAACCTCGCTCGGTTATGGCGATAGCGTCAGCACATTAGACCAAACACCATTTTACTTTAAATATTTAATTGTTCCTTTTTTGTTGAAGAAAGGCTTTGCCGATCATGCTTTGCAGGAGGAGTACATTAAACACAGCCGCCTCGACTGGGTAATTGTTCGCCCCGGCAACCTGACGGATGGGGAGCATACACGCAGCTACAGGCATGGGTTTGCATCTACCGATAAAAAAATAAAAGTGAAGGTGTCGCGTGCAGATGTGGCGGATTTTATGCTGAAGCAGCTGGATTCGGATACTTACCTGCATAAAACACCGGGTGTTTCCTATTAAACGCCCGCTTCAATAATAAACAGGATGGCCTGGTTGCTAAGTGCTTCAAATTCCAGTTCTGGTGTGTCCCATAGCGCTACCCCATCTCTTTCGTGCAGCAGCCTGCCGTTTACCTCAAACGCACCCTGTATAACAATGGCATATGCCCCTTTTTCCGGTTCCTGCAAGCGGTAGGTGCTGTCGGCACGGCCGTCGAATTTTCCCATGGCGAAAGTGAGGCCCGGCAACCCGTTAATATTCCATTTCTCGAGCGTATTGATCTTCGTTACGTCGAACGCGAAAAGTCGCGGTGTTTTAATTAACGGAGCGTCGCCGGTTTTAAGCAGGATGGTCATATAATTTACCAGTTGCAACGCATCTTCGTAAGGATTACCGATCGTAAAGTGGCTGCCCTTTTGAACGAACGCGAACATCATTTCGCCCGCTCCGATAATTGTTTGGTGATCCTGCCCGTTAGTGTAGGTAACGGCACCTGCAACAGGTAGTAGCCACAGGTAACTGTCCTCCTGTACTTCGGTGGTTAGTTGATGCCCGCCGGCCAGCGTTTCATCGTTGAGCGCGTACAACGCGCCGAATGCTTCGCGTTGCGGCTGTTGATAGGCTCCCGAGTTAAAGGTGTAAAATATCCTGTGCCAACTGTTTTGCTGTACACCACGCTGGTCGGCCAGGTAAATGCGGCCGGGACTATTATCTTTCATGCTGTCCATATTTTAACGTGTGTATGCTTACGTAAGGAGAAAGGCGGAGTTGATGCACCGCCACACTGCCATCTTGTGCGGGCGTAGTGGCTGCATCCGATAATACCAGGTAATCACCGATGGATTCGTGCCAGTATAACGGATGGCTGTAGAAGTTGATAGCCACCTGGTGTTTCTTAATATCTGCCCTGTCCGAATTAATGATCTCGAACTGAAAGTTTTCGAATGGGAGGAAAAGTTTGCCCAGGTTGTCGGTGATATCTGGCACTTTGCCGTTAAGCTGCCGTAGGTAATTGACGATAGCGGCACTTACCAGGAAGTGTAATTGCTCTGCCCCTGGCACCTTTTGCAGCAACTCGCCAAAAGTGCGATGCTGCTTGCGCTGGTCGAGCGACTGCGCCTGCATCCGGAACTCCGCAAAGCTATCTTCAAACACCAGTTTGTCCCAGGCTTTCACCGAATGGGTATCTATGATTTTCCGGTAACAAAGCGTAATGATTTTTGAAGACAACATGCGTGAGTGAATTAATTAAGGAACATTCAGTTTGATGAATAACGCAAAGCCTTCGGTGGTGCTACCGGTAACAGTGGCTATTTCAGTGCCTGCCGAATCGTCGCTGAACACGTTGTCGCTTTTGTTGTAAGTGTAACCGCTCATACCTTTGCTGTACCCGTTTATAAGTGCAACGGCGGTGCCGCTGCCTTCAGGGAAAGCGATTTGTGTAACCTTCAGTGATGTGCCCGAGGCATCGTAAATATGCACGTGGATATGTGTGGCCCTGCCGTTGTACCAACCAGGGAAGATGGAGGTAAATGTAACCTGTCCGCTGGCATCGGTGGTTTGACGGCCGCGCAGAAAATGCACGCTTGTGTAATTCGTGCTTTGCATGCCTGAGCCGCCATATTCAGAATAGTTGCCTTCCTTATCGCAGTGCCAGATGTCCACAATGGCATTAGCCAGCGCCGCGCAGCCGTTGCTCACCTTTCCAACGGTGATAGTGGCGGTTAGTTTGTACCCCGTACGGCCATCGGTAATATCACTTCTTACATAAGAAGAAGGGCTTTTAGTAGGGAAGGGGCCTTCCGTTTCGGATGGTGCTACTACGCAATTCGTATTACCAGAGCCGGGCGTGGTTACTTCACCTCCAGCGCTGGTTTCTGTGTCAGACGCGCTGTCTTTTTTGCAGGCAGCTGCCAGCGGTGCTACAAAGGCAACCCCAAGGGCTGCGAAACTGTTTTTGAGGAAGGATTTTCTTTCCATGGTCGTACTGTGTTTAGATGCTTTTCCAAAAATAGGAGAAGTGCCTAACGCGGTAATGCGAGTGTCGGTAGATGCCGTTTATTTACCGGTTAATGCTTTTCGCCAGTACGGCTTTAACAATTTGTTGTGAATCTTTCCGGTAGGATGGCTGTTGGTTACTGCCGGCCGGGAAGTAAGCGGTTTTTGAGCGGGAATCTTTCAGTTACTAGACACTTTTTACTGCAGATGAACTGCCTGCTGCACCGGTATTGCTGCCCTGGTGTGACGGGCTTTTTATTAGAATGCCTATATGCCTGTTCCTGATGTATGGGAACCCTTTTGCGTATTGGTATACTCAGTTGATGAAAATGGTGTCCAGTATATTCGTTTGCGTTAGATGTGATTTACGTGTGGATAAATATAACAGCCATTGCCCGCAAGAACCTCAATGGATGTGTTGGCTATAAAAGTAACTCCGGTTTGTTATTTGTGAAGGAGTCCGAACATTAACCTGACGGAACCATGTTTATTGCCATTTAACCCAATGCCGCCAAAGGAGGGCGTAGACTTTAGACTTATGTAATATTTAGGTTTCATCCAAAGGGATGATTATTATTCATTAGGATATGGAATTTTCACAAAAGGACAAATTAATTTAATTGACAATCAGGCCGTAGGCCGAAAAAGTAACGCCCTGCACATTCCTGTGCGGGGCTGTTTATATCCGGGCTTTTTCCACCGATTCTTCCACTGGTTTATTTTCCTTTCTTTCGCCGATGATAACGCCAATGCCCGCATCGTAGCGCAGGTATTTCCAAACCCAGTTGATTAATACCACGAGGCGGTTGCGGAAGCCAATAATGGAAATAAGGTGGATGAACATCCAGATAAGCCAGGCACGGAAGCCCTGGGTACGTATTTCGCGGTTAAATATTTTCAGATCGGCAACGGCCTTATTGCGGCCAATGGTGGCCATGGAGCCGCGATCGTTGTATTTGAAGGGTTTTGGTTTTTTACCAGCCTGGTAACGAATGATGTTGTTGCCCAGGTTACGGCCCTGCTGTATGGCGGGTTGCGCCAGCATGGGGCAGCCATCGGGGTATTCGGGACTGATCATGGCGGCGATGTCGCCAATGGCGAAAATGTTATCGTAACACACCACGCGGTTAAATTGATCTACCTTATAACGGTTGCCGCTCACCATACATTCATCCTTAATGCCTTTTACGGGGGCACCGGTAACGCCTGCGGCCCATATCAGGATGCGGGAGCAAAGCTGCTCGCCATTATCGAGCGTCACTTTATAGCCATCGAAGGATTTTACACGCCTGTTCAGCCATACCGTTACGCCAAACTCGTCGAGGTATTGTTTGGCTTTGCGGGAAGCTACTGGCGACATGCCTTTCAGCAGATCGGGGCCGCTTTGTATAAGGTGAATGTCCATATTCACAAAATCCAGTTCGCGGAAGCCTTTAGGGAAAACATGTTTGCGCAGTTCGCTGAGTGCGCCCGCAATTTCCACGCCGGTGGGTCCGCCACCAACGATGACGAAGTCCATAAGACTGTTTAGCTGTTCTTCATCATTCACCTGTAACGCCTTTTCGAAATTACTGATGATGGTATTACGGAGCAGCAGGGCGTCTTCGATACTTTTAAGGGAAATTGCTTTTTCCTGGAGTTCTTTGTTGCCGTAGAAGTTGGCCGTGGCGCCGGTGGCGATCACCAGGTAATCGTATCGGATAAAACCGATGGAAGTTTCCAGGGTTTGCGTTTCGGTATCTACAGACTGGGCTTCGGCCATGCGGAAGAAGAAGTTCTCCTGGTCCTGCATAATACGGCGGTAGGGGTGGATAATGGAAGAGGCCTCCAGTCCGGCCGTGGCTACCTGGTATAACAGCGGCTGGAAAGTGTGGTAGTTATGTTTATCGATCAATACGATCTGAAGGTCTGTTTTCTCCAGCGTTTTAGCCAGTTCCAGGCCCGCAAACCCACCACCGATGATTACTACGCGTTTCTTATCCGTTTGAGCTATTTTTTCCAGGTTCAGTAACAAAATGTCCGGTTTTTTGGTAAAGATGATTCCTAAAGATAGGAATTAAGGTGAAATGCGGGGAGTGGGGATGGTGATTTGTACAAGAGATAACGTATTAATGTATATAGTACCCCATTTGTGTTCCCGGTGAAACAGATTTTAACCCAGGTTAAAATTTCCCGGTAAAAGAATCTCCAACTTTACATCATCAAACAAACAAACACTACTTAAATACTCAAAATCATGAAAAGAACTGCAAACGCTCACTGGCAAGGTAATATTAAAGAAGGTAAAGGTAACATCTCTACCCAGAGTACGGTACTGAACAACACCCAATACGCATTCGGCAGCCGTTTTGCCGACGGTATAGGTACTAACCCCGAAGAATTGCTGGGTGCTGCCCATGCGGGTTGTTATACAATGGCACTCAGTGCTTTCCTGGCACAGGAAGGTATTACGGCCGGCACGCTTGATACGAAGGCAATCGTGGAAATAGATCCTGCTAAACTGGAGATTACCAGTATTAGCCTGGAATTGACCGCTTCTGTAATTGACGGTGTGGAGGAGGCTAAGTTCCTGGCCATTGCTACGGCAGCAAAGGAGAATTGCCCGGTATCGAAAGCATTGGCGGCTACGCCGGTTTCGCTGAAGGTGATTTACCAGTAGCATTTTTTATTTCGAATAGGAAGGTGGGCCGGTATTGCTGGTCCGCTTTTTTATGTTGATGGGGCTGTTAGTGTATACACCGCAAGAATTAAACAGTGTTCATTTTTGTTACGGCTGCTGAAGGGAGTGACACAACGGCGGCTAAATAGAATTTCCCGGCTGGTTACTAAAAGAATTTTCTGAAAACCCTTAGCAATACTGTGAGGATCACACTGGCGAGGATCATGGTGGTTATAGGGAAGTAAAAGCGGAAGTTATCGCGCTCGATGCGGATATCGCCGGGCAAGCGGCCTATCCAGTGGAGTTTGTCGCCCAGGAAGTACACGATTACGCCTATCAGCAGCAGTACCGCGCCTGCCAGCATGATGTATTTGCCCGTTTCGCTGTTCATGGGGCGAATGTAGGAAATATGTGAATATGAGCATTGATCAAACTATAGAATATCGCAACCATACAGCGATTGGAGCTATAAAAAAAGAGCGATGTGGTTTTCACATCGCTCTTTCGTTTACCTGTTTTTATCCAGGAATAGATATCGCCCTCTATGTTGTTCCTGCTCAAGCCTGGTATTCACATCGATCACCATCACCGGTACGTTTTCTCCTTTGATAGCGGGCCAGTTGGGAAGGCCGGCGCCATTGGGATTGCCCGTCTTCACGAAGTTGGCAAAGTAAGCCTGCATCGTGGCCGATACTTTGCGGTCGTCAGCCGTCCAGGCGTATACTTTATTGCCGTTGAGGTTGCCCATTGCGTACTCTATTTCGGCAGAGTGTACAGCGCCGCCGGTGCGGGGTTGGGGAGATGCAGGTGTTTTGCCGTCGCTCTTTACAACACCTCCTGCAAGTCCGGGTGTGGCGTTACCCATGGAGGCAACCATTGGCGGGCGGGGATGGCTGTACAGGTAGCGGTATACAGGCTGGCCGCCTGTTTTAGCTGCCAGGTCTATCCACTTCCAGGTACTGAAACTGATGAAGCGGTCGCCTGCAAGGTCAGTGGCTACACGTGCCACTTCTGCATCGGTGGCTGGATTGTAGAGTCTCAGCACTTCTTCCGCTTTATCTCCATATAACTTTTTAACGGCTGCTTCAAAATTGGCTTTGGTGGGGGCGTTGTTGCCAAGCACCGCGCGCGCGTTCATCTCTTCATTATTCCAGCCTGCCAGCAATGGCACTTTTGCCTGTTCGCCCGATGCGTAAATGTCGAAAGGACTTTTATCGAACACGTAGCCGTCGATGTTCATGTTAAAACGGTAGGGGCCGAATTTCGTAGAGGCTTCCAGTAATTTCTCTGCAGGCACGGACCTCAGTTCTGCCAGCGATTTAACACCCAGTGCTGCGGCAAACTCTTGTCCAACCGCTTCTGCTTTTGCTAAGGGCACGGCAGACAGTGCGCCGAGCAGGGAACCGCTTTCGCCAATAACGCCGGCTATCAGGTTGCGGGAAAGGGGAGAGGCCATTTGTGCGCTCACAGCGATAGAGCCCGCCGATTCGCCCGCAATCGTCACTCTTTTCGGATCGCCGCCAAAGGCTGCTATGTTTTCCTGCACCCATTTAAGTGCTGCAGTCTGATCTAATAAAGTGTAGTTGCCCGATCCTTTGTAAGGAGCTTCCTGACTCAGTTCGGGATGCGCCATAAAACCAAAAGCGCCGAGGCGGTAGTTCACCGTAAGGGACACTATGCCCTTAGTAGCCATACTTTCTCCATCGTAGCGCGATTCGGAACCATCGCCTGCGACGAAGCCGCCACCATAGAAGTAAACAAGTACGGGCAGCAATGTTTTACCACGTTTGGCGGGCGTCCAAACATTGAGGTACAGGCAGTCCTCGCTCATGCCATCGGAACGGAAGCCCATATCGCCGAACATATTGGCCTGCATGGCCCTGGGGCCGAATTTAACGGTCTTACGTACGCCCTGCCAGGCTTGTACTGGCTGCGGTGCTTTCCATCTTAAATCACCTGTCGGAGGCGCAGCAAAGGGTATGCCTTTGAAAGCCCTGACACCACTGGGCTCCAGCGTGCCCTCGATTATACCATGAACGGTTTTAACCTGGTTGTTACTTGTTTTTTGCGCCTGCACTGCTGCCGGAACTGCTGCAGTGGCGAATATGGAGAAGAAAAGCCATCTCCCTAACGTGGTATTGATGGATGAATGCGGCATATCTGTGGATTGTTTAAGCTAAGATAGAGCTTTCGGGGCAGGAGGTCTAAACTTATCTCGCAGTCAAATTTCCCTATTCCATAAATCATATTCCGGATACGATTACACGTAACCGTGTTTCTGTATCACCTTTGCGTACTCCTAACATCTTAAACTATCATCTATGCTTTGGACTCATGGTAAAAGGCTGGCTACAGCCCTTTTGCTCTCGCTTATTACGCTGTTCGCCTTTACAACGGCTTATGCCCAAAATGGCAAAGGTCACATTAAAGGCAGGATCACTACGCCTTCCGGCGACCCGGCTGCGTTTGTCACCATTGTATTGAAAGGCAGCAAGAAAGCGATCTTTACGGGTGAAGACGGCTGGTATAACATTCTTAATGTACCGGTTGGCAACTACGAAGTGGTGGTATCGCTGGTGGGCTACCGCACGGCTACGCAAAACGTGGTGGTGGAAAATGGCAAAACCAGTACGGCCAGCACACAGCTGGAACTTAGCAACCAGGAACTTCAGGAAGTGGTGGTGAATGGTAATAACAACCGTTTCGCTAAAAAGGAAAGCTTCACCATAGGCCGTTTGCCGATTAAAAATATGGAGAACCCGCAGGTGTACTCTATCGTAGACCAGCGCCTGATCAAAGACCAGGTGATTACAGATGTGGCAGAAGCCATGCGTAATGCGCCCGGTGCCCTTATCCAGAAAGCGGGTGGTGGTTCTTCAGGTGCTATTATCCGGGGTTTCTCTACGTTCGCGAATGTGCGTAATGGTTTAAATACAGGTTCTATAGGTCCTGCCGATCCTATCAATATCGAAAGGATAGAGATTATTAAAGGTCCTTCTGCCACGCTGTTCGGTAGTCTGAAACCTTCTTACGGCGGCGTGCTTAATTACGTTACTAAAAAACCAACGGAGCAGTTTAAAGCGGAAGTAGGTTACACCGGCGGTAGCTGGGAGCTGAGCCGCATTGCTGCCGATGTGAATGCACCGGTGAACGATGAGAAGACCATCCTCGCACGTGTCACCGCATCTTTCCAAAGTGAAAACTCGTTCCAGGACCGCGGTTATGCGAGAAGTTACAGCTTTGCACCCAGCATCGTTTACAAGGTGAGCGATCGTTTAACGTTCAGTTTCGAATATGAAAGAGTAGCTCAGAACTGGGGCGCGCAGCCGCTTTACTGGCAAATGCAGGCCCGCGCCACCGCTAAAAGCTTTGATGAAGTATCGCTGAATTACAACCGTAACCTGTTGGGTAATGGCGTTTACAACGAAAATACCATCAACAGCGTGTTCGCACATGCCGATTACAAGATTTCCAATAGCTGGACGTCCTCTACCAACTTCGCATCTTCTGAAGGTTATTATGGCCGGTTCACTTACTGGACTTATATCTGGATGACGAACGACTCGCTGATCCGCCAGCCTAATATGTTTACGCCTGATAAATTCGGTAACGTACAGCTGCAGCAGAACTTCATCGGTACGTTTAATATTGCCGGCCTTAAAAACAGGATGGTTGTGGGCCTGGATTACTCCCGCGACTACTCCCGCCTGAACCGTACGCCATATGGTGTATACAACTACGATACCATCAATGTAACCGGCACGGTGCCCAGTATCGACAACCGCGCACTCGACGCCTGGGCGGCCCGACTGCCATGGACGGCCACTAAAAGCATCCGTAATGTATACGCCGCTTACGTGTCGGACGTGTTGAATATTACCGACCAGTTAATGGTAATGCTCAGCCTTCGTGTAGATAAAAACGAAACACAGGGTTCTTATAATGCTAATACGGGCAAAACTTCCGGTGCTTACGACCAGACTACCTTCTCGCCTAAACTGGGTATCGTTTACCAGCCGGTAAAAGATGTGGTGTCTGTTTTCGGTAACTATATGAATGGTTTCCAGAACCTGCCGCCTGCTATTCAAACTGCCGGCGGTTTACCCGAAGCGCTGAAACCTCAGCGCGCTAACCAACTGGAAGGTGGTGTGAAGCTCGACCTGTTTGGTGGTAAAGTAAGCGGTACTTTCAGCTACTACGATATCAAAGTGGAGAACTCTACTTTCGTGGTGGCCGGTGTTACCAAACAGGAAGGTGAGCAAACCAGCAAAGGTTTTGAAGCCGAACTGCTGGCCAGCCCGGTAGATGGTTTGAGCATCGTGGGCGGCTATGCTTACAATGAAAACAAGTTCACCAAAGGTGCAGTTGCACAAATAGGTAAATACGCTGCCTGGGCACCTAAGAATATGGCCAACCTCTGGATCAGCTATCGCCTGCCTGCTGGCAATGCCAAAGGATTTGGCGTAGGTGTAGGCGGTAACTATATCGAAGATTCCTGGTTCGATGCGGCTAATACCTTTAAGCTGCCAGGTTACACGCTTGTCAATGCTGCTGTATTTTACGATAAACCTAAATTCAGCCTCAACTTAAAACTGAACAACCTGCTGAACGAGCATTACTGGAATACGAACACTGTTCCGCAAAAGCCGTTTAACGTAGCTGCGGGCGTTACGCTAAAATTCTGATTTCTTAGTACCATAAACCATAAAGAAGTGCCGGAGCGATCCGGCCTTTTTTATTCTGCCTTCAGGCTTTTCACCGGGTTGGCCATCGCTGCTTTTACCGACTGGAAACTAATAGTAAGCAGCGCAATAAATATCGCCACAATCCCGGCAGCAATAAACACCCACCAGTTAATGCCGATGCGGTACGCGTACCCTGATAACCACTGGCTCATGGCGTACCAGGCAATAGGGAAGGCGATAATGGCCGCTGCCAGTACAAGTTGTAAAAAGTCTTTGCTAAGCAGTGAGGTGATATTAGCAGTGCTGGCGCCCAGTACTTTCCGCACGCCGATCTCTTTCACCCTTCTTTCTGCCATATAAGCTGCCAGTCCAAATATGCCCAGGCATGAAATGATGATGGCCAGCAGCGCGAACAGGCTTGCCAGTTTGCTGATCAGCATTTCGTTTACAAACAATTCGTTAAACAGCTCGTCTACAAAACGGTATGAAAAGGGGTAACCTGGCGTGGCTTTCTCCATCAGTGGCGCAATTCCTGCCATGGCTTCTTTGACATCGGCGTCTGGTTTTAACCTGATTATCATCTTTTCCGCATCGCCCGGCTGGCAACGGAATAATACCGGGTCGCCCTTGCCGTACATATCGCCGTATACAAAGTCTTTTATCACACCCACTACCTTTAACTGGTCGTCGCCATCGGTAATAATCTTGCCTAAAGCACTGCCTTTGCCCAGCAGTGTGGCCAGCGAGGAGGATATGATGATATTGTTACTGTCTGCTTTGCTGTTTTCGTAAAAGTCGCGACCCTCAGTGATGGTCATGCCCCAGGCGTCGAAGAAGCCTTGGGTGATACTCCGGTAGGAAATAAGGATGTCTGCATCGGCGTCTTTCCCTTTCCAGCTATACCCCGAAGTATTATTGCCGGTGTAAAGTATTTCAGTGCTGCTGAGGGCTACGTTTTGTACATAACCGGAATTGAGCAACTGTTGTTTAACCACGTCGTAATGATCTACAAGATTACCTTTTACATCGGCCTGTAGCAGGTTTTCTTTGTTGTAACCAAGGTCACGGCCGGTTACATGTTTTATTTGCTGGTAAATGATGATAGTGGAGATGATGAGTACGATGGACGTGGTGAATTGGAATATCACCAGTCCTTTACGGATAAAGCCGGCGTTGCTGGTTTTTATCTTTAATCCTTTCAGTACGTTGATGGGGCTAAAGGACGATAGATACAGCGATGGATAACTGCCTGCCACCAGTCCGCATACGAGTGTAATACCAAGCAGGGAAAACAGGTGGATGGGCTTTAACAGGTCAAGAGTGAGTTTCTTTTCTACCAGTGCATTGAAAGCCGGTAACAATAATGCCATCAACAATAAACCGGTAATGACCGCCAATATGGTCATACAAAACGATTCGCCTATGAATTGCAGGGTTAGTGTGCCTTTGCCTGCTCCCATTACTTTACGCACGCCTACTTCACGGGCTCTTTTTTCGCTGCGTGCAGTAGCCAGGTTCATGAAGTTTATACAGGCAATCAGTAACACGATCCAGGCGATGATGCCGAACATGCGAACGTAGGTAATGCTGCCCCCTGTTTGTTTACCATCTTCAAAATTAGCGCGCAAACGCCAGTCGTTGGCGGCAAACAGGAAGGGTTTCGCAGTGGCGCCCGCATCTTTGCCGGAAATGAAGCCGTGTAGCTGCTGGTTAACCCTGTCTGCACTGGAGGTATTTGAAAGGGTAACGTAGGTGTTTACTGCATTAGCGCCCCAGATGGTCAGGTAAAACTTATCTTTCGCATGTACTTCAAAAGGAATGATCCAGTCGGGATGGAAGGTGGAGTTAACCGGAAAATCTTTGATCACACCGGTTACCTGGAAATTGTCGCCATGTTCAAGCTGCAGGGTTTTACCGGCTGCGTTGGCCACACTGCCAAAAAAGCGGTTGGCCATCTTTTCGGTGATCACTACGGAATTCAGCTGTTTAAAAGCATTGTCTGCCTGCCCGTTTAAGAACTCCATGCCAAACATTTTAAGGATGGACGCATCGGCATAACAACCGGCTTCATAGATGTTTTTTTCACCTGCACTAAACAATTGGAAGTTGCGGCTAACCCGTCCGCTTTCTTCTATGCCGGGTATCTCTTCTTTGATAGCTGCCGCCAGTTTGCCGGGACTGGAATGAAACGCGCGTGTTTTACCCTGGTAAGTTTGATTAGTGAGTATTTTGTAAAGATTTTCTTTATTGGGGATGTGGTTGTCGTAATTCACTTCGTCTTCGAGCCACAGGAATATAAACCCTGCACACACAATCCCGATCGCGAGGCCAGCGATGTTCAAAGAACTATAGGTTTTGTTTTTCCAGAGATGCCTGAAGGTTGTACGGATGAGGTTGATGATCATAACAAAACAATTGTACGGCAGTTTTTCCAAATATGGTGCCTTATGATAATTGTTTGATATACTGTATGTTACGGGTGTTCGGGTTGTTCAGTTTTAATACAGCCGGTGTCCGGATATGAACAGGTCTAAGAAAAGCGCAGTTTATCCCACAAACGATTGGACACCACTTTTTCTATCACCTGCTCGCGGTAGTTGCGGCTCATAGGCACGCGGTGGGTACCTATACATATCTCGTTGCCTTCAATGCTGTCTATCTTCCCAATGGCTGCTATAAATGATTTGTGTACACGTATAAACGCCTGCCCGTCCAGGTTTTGCTCCAGGTGTTTTAAGTAGAGTAAAGTGATGTATTTGCCTTTCGTGGTATGAATGGTAATATAGTTTTGCATGCCTTCCACGTACAGGATATCCGCGAAATAGATCTTCTCATATTTACTGCCGCACTTAATGAAAAAATGGTCTGTTTTCTCCGGTGAGGAAGCGGCTGAACGTAACTGGAAATAGTCTTTCGCTTTGGCGGCCGATTTCAGGAAACGGTCGAAGGTAATAGGTTTCAGCAGGTAATCAAGCACATTTAACTGGAAGCCTTCCAGGGCGTAAGCGGGAAAGGCGGTGGTGATAATTACCATCGGCGGATTGGGCGTAATACGCAGGAAGTCGATGCCGCTCATTTTGGGCATTTGTATATCGAGGAACAGCAGGTCGGCCTTTTGTGTATCCATCAGTTGCATCAGCGATACGGGGTCTTCGCAGGTGCCTGCCAGTTGCAGGAAGCCTGTTTCCTTTACATAGTTGGCCATGCCTTCGCGGGCCAGCGGTTCATCGTCTACTATAATACAGTTAAGCATGTTGCAAATAGTTTAGGGTATCGGCAGGAACAGGCTGGGCATCTTCCACTGGTGTTAATTCCAGGCATAATCTTACTTTATAAAGCTGCTCATCCTGTTCTATGTCCAGCTGGTAATTTCCGGGGTACACTAGGTCGAGGCGGCGCTGCACGTTTTGCAGCCCTATACCGCCATAGTGAACCACGTCGCCTGAGTAGTCGGCCGAAATGGTGTTGGTGACAATAAAGGTAAGTGTAAGGCCATCTACATGAATATTGATATCGATGTAATTGTTGGTATCGCTGCTTTTGGAAACATGTTTAAATGCATTTTCCACAAAGGTCATTAAGATGAAGGGCGCTACTGCCAGGCCATCGGCGGGAACATTGATGTTCGATACCACGCGTACATGTTCGTTCTGCCTCAGTTTTTCCAGCTCTACAAAGTTCGCCAGGTAAGCAATTTCTTTTTCCAGTGCGATTTGTTTGTCGTTGCATTCGTACAACTGGTAACGCAGCATATCCGAAAATTTGGCCAGGGAATCAGAGGCCATATGGGGGTTTTTGTGGATCAGGAAAAATATAGAATTGATGGTGTTAAACAGGAAGTGTGGATTGGACTGGTAGCGAAGGAACTTAAGCTCTGTTTCCAGTTTCTCTTTTTCCAGCAACTGTTGCCTGCGTTGTGTTTGCCACCACTTTTTGCCCAGCTTAATACTCATGGCCAGCGTCATAATAGCAATGGTGGAGGGAAAGGGGGAGGAGAAAAACAGGTGTACAGGATTACTGTTGTTCGCCCCAAATGCCTCGCCCATAGTTTGCCCGTTAAGCATGGCGGTAAGGTAATAACCAGGTATAATAGCAATGCTGGCAATAACAATGGTAACGGCCAGTAAAGCGAAGTAAGTCCTGAATTTGCCCGTATCCAGGAAGCGCGGCATCAGGTAATACAGGTTAAAGGAAGCGGCCAGTCCCTGCATCACCATATAGAACAGGAACTTCATGCTGAAGCAGGTGGTGAAAATGGCCGTGGCCGCAGCGATGGGGTCACCGAAACTCACCGTCCACCATACAAAATTGTACAGGAACCAAAAGGGGATGTGGTGTAGTTTATACCTGAGTGCCCAGTTACCGGATGTTTTCATGTGAAAAAGCTTAAGGCGCTTCCTGAAGTTACATAAAATCGGGACTAAGCGGTAGCGCTGGTATATGAAACGCCGGGAATAATTGACAAGCAGCAGATTGTACCGGAAATCGCTGCTTTCATCCCCCGTTATGGGTAAAAACGGCTTTTCAGCAATTATTCCCGCCCTGTTGTCACATCTGTTTTTATGCATGGGCTTCTACCAGTTCTTTTGTAGTAAAGTATCCGCCATGAAACTTTTTATGCTTTCCTTCTGCCTTCTTTTTTTGCAGCAAATCCATGCCCAGGTAACCGGCCGGTTGGTAACGGTTGCCGGGCAGGGCTTGCCCGATGCTAATGTGCTGCTGTACAAAGCAGTTGATTCTACCCTCGTAAAGGCTGCCGTTACAGACCGCGACGGGAGGTTTTCGATCATTGCCCCGCCAGGCCGCTACCTGCTGCAATGTGGCAGTATAGGTTATCTCACCTGGCATTCTGCCGTGTTTGATTTTACAGATAGTAAAGAGATGGGCCGCCTGCTGATGGATGAACGCCCCCGGCAGTTAGGAGGCATTGAGATCATATCGGAGCAACCACTGTTCCGGCAACAACCGGGAGGACTCACGGTAAATGTGCAGAACAGTGTTTTAACGAAGGGGAGTTCGGTGCTGGAGGTGCTGGAACGCCTGCCTGGCGTGGTGGTTGATCAACACAATAGTGGAATCACCCTTAATACCCGCCCGGGGGTAATGGTGATGATCAACGGCAAACTACAGCGTATGCAGTTCGCGCAACTGCTGGCCTATTTAAATGGCTTACGGGGCGATGATGTGGAAAAGATCGAATTGCTGGACACGCCGCCCGCAAAGTACGACGCAGAGGGCAGCGGAGGCCTGATCAACATTGTACTCAAACGAAATAAAAGACCTGGAATTAACGGAAACACAAGTATCTCCGCCGGCTACGGAACAGGAGAAAAAGCGTCGCTCAATGCGGCGCTTTCTTATAACCGGCAAATGGCAGATCTCTATGGCAGTTACAGTTACGCCCGCAACCGCAGCTACAACCGGTACGATGTTACGGGGTTTCACGATATCCCCATTATGGCGCCGCATACGGCTTTTATTTTCCAGACTACACATAAACCGCTTCAACAGGACCATAACGCTACGCTGGGCATCGATCTTCGCCCTTCTGCAAAGTTCAGCACCGGCGGCAGTATGCAGTTTTCGGCCAACAGGTCGATAGGTACTACTGCCAGCCATGGCGATTATGTGTTGCCGCCCGATTCGATATTAACGGTGACCACTGCGGTGCAAACCTCCAGCCGCTGGCGTAACGTGGCGCTGGCTGCTTATGCGGACAGGCAATTGTTACACGGCGGCCAGCTTGGCTTCTCGGCTGATTATTTGTATTACCGCAACCGCAATCCCTCGGCCATGCAAAACGCTTATCTAAATGAGTATGGTCAGCCGGCCCTTTTGGCGAACGACAGCTTTTATGCGCCGCAACACCGCAGTCAGGTGAATACGCGTATACAGATTGGGGTATTGGCCTTACAATACACGCAACCAATTACCCAACATCTTAAAATAGAAACGGGTATTAAGGGCACGTTCAGCGGCAGCCACAGCCGCTCGGGCATCAATAGCCTGGTAAATGGCGAATGGAGGAAGAGGGCGGTAACCAGCGAGTACCACATGCGTGAAGGGATAGGCGCTGCTTATGCAACGGGCACTATCGTCATCAACCCAAAAAATAACCTGGTAATCGGCGGCCGGTACGAATATGTACATGGCGATGTTACCAGCCCCGGTGCGAAACAGCCGGTGTTAAAACGACGACAGGGGCTGTTTTTTCCGAATTTGTCTTATAGTTACAAAGCCAGTGAAACGGCAGACTGGCAGGCGTCTTACTCAAAACGTATCAGTCGCCCGAGCTATAACGACCTGGCTTCTTATGTGTCTTATAATGATCCGGTTTCGGTGTTTACGGGTAACCCGCAACTACGGCCTGCGATCAATCATCAGTTGAGGGTCGGGTTTAATACGCGTGGTTATGCTTTCAGCATCAACGCCAGTCATATCAGCGATGCCATCGTGTACTCGCAGATCGGCTATGGCCCGGATAAAACGCTGGCGTACTTTTCACCGCGAAACCTGGACTACCAGCAGCAGTTGGGTTTGCAGGCTAACCTGCCGTTTAACCCTTTAGCATGGTGGAGTATGACGTATAACCTGGCGGCCAATATCAATCGGCTCAGCGTGCCTTATACGGAGGTGCCGGTGAAAAAGACGTACCCCTTTGCCAGCATCAGCTTTACAGAAACCTTTCGCCTGCCGTACGGATTCACGACTGAACTTTCCGGCCGCTACGCCAGTAAACACTACTACGGCAGCATTGAGGTACGCGGCCTTTCTATACTGAGCCTCGGTGTGAAGAAGGACTTGTGGAAAGGTACCTTTAACCTGGTGGTTACCGACGTACTGCGGATAAACCGTAACAACAGCCTGTTCGGCAAATTAACCCGGGAAGCTTTCGGGCTGGATACGGATGTACTGATTTATCCGGAACATACGGTGGCTACAGTGGCCAAACTGACCTATAGCCGCAATTTTGGTACGGGCGAAAGGGCCCGGAAGGAGGGGGCCGGCGACGAACGCAGCCGGGTACGCAGGGATTAACAGCATGGCAGCAATTTTGATGTACATATCCCAAAAGGAGTTATGGGAAAGATTAATTTAACCTGGCAGGCTTCACTGGATGGCGTTGTGACCGACCTCGAAAAATGGATGAACATGCCGGACGAGATCGTGGCTGATTCACTGGCCTACTATGATGGCCTGGATGCGATCATTATTGGAGGAAACACCTACGCCGGACTGGCGGAGTACTGGCAGCATGCCGAAACCAGTTCGCCCAGCGAACTGGAACGCCGCTTTGCGAAAAAGATCAATGATATGAAGAAGTACGTGATTTCCAGCGAGCCGAAAGAGTTGGTCTGGCGCAATTCTGAACAGATATTGTTCGAGGACGAACACGCGCTGCGCAGTAAGATGGAACAGTTGAAACGGCAGTTCCCGAATGATATTTCGGTGGAAAGTGGCCTGGGCAGCTGGCAAAAGTTCATAACACAAAACCAGTACGACCGTATCCATATTTGTGTACACCCGGTAATAGCGGGATCGGGCAAAAAGGTGTTCGAAGGCGTAATGCCCGAAACGCTGGAAGTGATCAGTACGAAAGAATATCCCAACGGCGTAATAAGCACCTGGTACGAAAAGAAATAGTTTTATAATGGCTTATAGTTCAATAGTATTACCCCACTCTTAAACTGCCTGCTACTCACCAGTTGCAGGTCAAGCTGCTTCGTAAGCCCCTGGAATAACGTACTGCCGCCCCCGATAGCCACCGGGTCGAGCATGAACTGGTATTCGTCGATGAGACGGTGTTCGCTGAAAAGGGTGAGGATACTGCCGCTCCCAAGTATCGTCATGTTTTTATCCTGTTTTAATGTTTTCACTTTTGATATTATGTCGCCGCCCATAACGGTGGTGTTTTGCCAGTCGGCGCTGGTCATGGTGTTGGAAAACACGATCTTGTCGGACTCGTTCATCGATCTGGCCAGTGCGGGTGTGCTTTGGAGGGCCTGTGGAGTGGGCCACCACGAGGCCATATGCCCGTAAGTAATGCGCCCGAACAGCAGGGTGTTATTTGATTGCGCGCTCTCGCTCGCAAATTCTCCTTCCTCGCTACCGTGTTTATGCCAGCCAATGTCGCCCTTTTGTACACCTTCGAAAAAACCGTTGAGGGTAATAAATGTAAATGATGTGATTAGTCCCATGGATCTGAGTTTTACTGCAATTTACCGCCGAACAACAGTAATTACCGGGGGCTAAAGCGACAATAAAGGGGTGAAACGGGCTTCTTCCATAGGAGATGTTAATGTTTATGGAAATTGGAGAGGGGCGCATCTAAGCCTCACACAATTTTGTATCTTTCAAAGGCAGATGTTGACCTGGTGGAATGATAATGTGCCAATCTTCCTTTTAAACTTATCTCCATAATATATTAAAACACACTTCACCATGAAAAGAATTCTGTTTGCCATGCTTATGCTCTGTAGTGGCGCCCTGTTTGCCCAGGAAAAAGGCATGAAGTTCGCCCACGCATCCGGCTGGGAAGAGATCAAGGCGAAAGCTAAGGCCGAGAACAAGTATATCTTCCTGGACGCCTTTACCACCTGGTGCGGCCCCTGTAAAATGATGAGCGCTGAAATATTCCCACTGCAGGCTGTAGGTGATTTCTATAACGCCAACTACATCAACGTAAAAGTGCAGATGGATGAAACCAAAGAGGATAATGAGGAGGTGAAGAAATGGTACGAAGATGCCAAAATGATTGCCAAAGATTACGGTATCCAGGCTTATCCCACGTACCTGTTTTTCAGCCCCGATGGCGAAATAGTACACAGGGCGGTAGGTTCATCTCCGGAGGCTGAATTTATAGCCAAAGGGAAAGCGGCACTCGACCCTTCAGAACAGTATTATACCCTGAAAAAGAAGTTCCAGTCCGGCGATCGTGATGCCAACCTGCTGTACAAACTGGCTAAAGGATCGGTGGCCAGCTACGACCGCGACTTTTCACCGGCAGTAGTAAAGGCGTATATGGCTACGCAGAACGACCTGTTCACCAAGCCTAACCTGGAGTTATTGGCGCAGACTACGAGTAGTCCTTCGGACCCGGGTTTTGAAATATTCCGCAGGCAGGGCGCTAAGGCCGACAGCATCCTGGGTTACAAAGCAAGCAGCCAGATCGTAAAACAGGTGGCTGGCAGAGTACTTCCACTTGCCATGTACCCCAAAGGGGACAGAACGGCGGCGCCTGATTGGGCTAATGCCGAGCATGCCATGAAAACACAATTCCCTGATCTGGCCGATGAACTGCTGCTCTCGTCAAGAATGTATTATTACATGCAAAAGAAAGAGTGGCCTGCCTTCCGCGAAGCCGCTACTAAATATATCAGTACTTATCGGGTAGCTGTTAACGATATGCAGCTCAACAACTTTGCCTGGGCCATTTTCGAAGAATGCGACGATGCCGCCTGCCTCCAGCAAGCCCTCGCCTGGTCAAAGGAGTCGATGAAATCGGCTAAAACCGCTATGTTCATGGACACCTACGCCAACCTGCTGTACAAAACAGGCAAAAAAAAGGAAGCCATCAAAGCCCAGGAAGAAGCGGTGGTACTGAGTAAAAACGATGCCGGCACGATAGCGACCCTCGAAAAAATGAAGAAAGGCGAGCAGACCTGGTAAAAGCCCGGTTGTTTCTAACTGCTTAGAAACCTGCTCGTTATACAATAAACCGGTGAAAACCGGCAGTTTTCAGGGCGGCCATTATGTGGTATCGCCCTGCCCATAGGGTTCCCGGCTTTTCAAGGATGGAAAAAAAATGCCTGAAAAGCCGGAAATGCCCTATTTTTGTTTTAGTAAAGTAATTGAGTTCATAGCAATTCGTCACAAGGGCTGGTTTAATAAAACGTTAATCCCTCTTTATAATCTGCTTTTTCTCAGTATTTTTATCCCGATTGAATACAATGTCAAAGAAATAAAACCGATATTTCCCAGGCCAACCAATCAGCTGTTTTAACACTTAAAAATTTTGACGAATGAATATTTATGTTGAAAACCTAGACTTTAGCGTAGATACTGTAGATCTCACTATGCACTTCGCGCAGTTTGGCCTTGTTACTGAGGTGAAACTCGTTACCGATAAATTTTCCGGCAGAAGCAAAGGCTTTGCTTTTATTGAAATGCCTAACGACGACGAAGCTCAGAAAGCTATCGAGGAGTCGCAGGGTATCGACATGAACGGCAAAAGCATGGTTATTAGCGAGGCTAAGCCCCAGGCTCCAAGACGTCCTGATAGCCGCGGTGGCGGAGGATTTAATCGCGGCGGCGGTGGTGGCTTCAATCGCGGTGGCGGTGGCGGCGGCTTTAACCGCGGTGGCGGTGGCGGCGGCGGTTACAACCGTGGCGGCGACGGCGGCGGCGGTGGTGGTTACAACCGTTGGTAAACTTACAATGTTCACAGGCTGCACGGCCGGTGTGCTCATATAACTGAAGCGGGTGTTCTTTTGGAACGCCCGTTTTTTTTATGACAGTAGGGAAGGTAGAATGCTCTTCCGTGGGGTACAGATGCCCCGTATCGTTTCCTGGTTTACCTGCGGGATTATGACCCGCCGGGCCAGCAGCCCGCAAACAAAAACGAACGCACCATACAGCGCGTTCGTCCTTATCAACAGAGTAGTTACTTACAATTCTTTCCCCGTTTTAACGGCCGTTTTATCTGCCGCCTGCTTCGGTTTAATGGCCGAATATTCATTCGCGATCTTTTCCCAGTCGGAGCCGAAAGGTATTTCTAGCATCGTGCCGGCAGGACTTATTAATACTTTACTCGGATACCCTTTTACCGCATACGCGCCTTCCACTTTCCTGTCCGACATGGCGGCCGGGAACTGGTAGTTGTTTTTGGTGAGGAAGGTGGTTACAGCCTGGTCGTTATCATGACAGGCGATAGACAGGAACGCCCTGTCCGGACTGTCTTTAATGCTCATTGCATACTTGTTGATCTGCGGCAGCTCGCGGCGGCAGGGATCACACCAGGTGCCCCAAAAATCGAGCAGCAGCCATTTGCCTTTATAGTCGGCCAGTTTAAAGGAGCCGTTGCCGTTAGGGCCGGCCAGCGCAAAGTCGGGCACGGCTTTCCACGATTTTACGACTACATCGTTGAAAAAGTCTGCGAAATTACGGTCGGGAAAGTTTTGCGCAAAGGCCTGCTGCATATCCTGCAACATCGATGGGTCGGAGGTGAGTTGCTGTGAAAGTATTTTCATCGCTTCTACCGAATTACCCTGCTTCATCAGTGCCTGCGCAAAATCGGCGCGGTAGCTTTCCTTTGAATCCAGCATCACACGGTCGTAAAAGCTGCCGTGTTCCTTTTCTGCAATGGATTTAGGCGAATAATAGGCGGCTTTGGCGAGGTATTTTACGGCAGTGCCAGAATCGGCAGCGGCTTCGCTTTTCAGTTTATAAGCGTAAGCCAGTATGTTCTGATCACCAAAACGTTTCATGTCCGCAGTATCGGCTACACGCTTCTCCATGGCGGCAACGTGTTTATCGAGCAGGCTGGCAGCGGCTTTACTGTCAACATTCGCTTTCAGGTCTTTGTATACCAGCAACGCGTAACGATGGGAGTTTCCTTGTTTTTTACCGGCTATCTTTTCCAGTTCGCTTACTATTTTCAACACGCTGTCTTTATTGCCTGCGTGCAACTTCGCCTCGTTCCACAGGTAAAGCGGGTATACTTCGTTACGTACCGCAGTATCCTTACTTTTCGCCATCATGGCCACCAGCTTTTGCGCTGTTCTTGGCGATTGCATGCCTTTGTCAATAATACGTTTAATATCTGCATCGCTTAGCCCGCGTTCTTTTAATATTTTACGCATGTCGGTAGTGTCGGGCATGGAACGGAACGATTGTGCGAAGGTATGCTGCACCCAGGAGGATAACTGGTCGGGGTATTTAGCCAGGTAGGTAAGCGTTTTATAGGAGGCTTCCGCATCAGTATCCTTCGTTTCCTGCAATTTGTTAAATAGTATGATCGGCGAATTGGCGATGGCTTCATCCGGAATGGTGACGATCAGTGCATTGTAACGTTTGTACCTTGCGTTAAGGTCGGTGATGTTAGAACTCTGTATGATAGCCGCTTTGCTGATTTTGTAGAAGTTGTGTTCCGCGAACATGGGATCGTACTTTGCGAAGTAAGTTTCCATTTTGGCAGAGTCGTACTGGTAGCCGTCCATCAGTTGGTAACTGTAGCGCGAACCTATTACAGCTGCGGCTTTCAGGTCTTCGCTTAATACAGGGAAACGGGGTTCATCTATACGTGTAATCCGCGAAGATATGTTTTGTGTTTTTCCGTCTGCTTCAAAGCTTTGCTGCTGCACTGCGGTCAACACCATACCGTCTGTATTGTTAATCCTGATCGTGTTTTTGAACCCCAGCTGTTTGTCTTTAGGCAACGTTCTTACCAGCAGTGTGCTGTTTTTCTCCTTCGTTACCACCGTGTAGTTACTGCTGTCTTTACTCAGGAAGTTAGCTGGCAAAGCCGCAAGGGTAGAAGGTAAGCTTGGAAATAGCGACTGGAAGTTAGCACTGTAGTAGTACGCCGCATTTCCCTGGAATATTTTGTCGTATTGTTCGCCGAGCGACCAGTTCGTAACGGCCTCTTTAAAAAGCCCGCTTACACCTGGCTGTCCTGCTGTTACAGGGTTATGGAGGTAATAGGTAAACGGTTTGTTCAGCAGCGCCAGCATTTCTATATCCTGGCTGCTCACTCCATCCAGCAGGGTATCGCTGGTACTAAACAGCTGGTAAGGCGAAGTGCATGTTCGCTGCAGCAGTGTACACGTAAGCTCCAGCAGTGTATCGTTCACCGCCTTTACTTTCAGCTTCCAGGTATCGCTGCTTTTCATGCCGCCGCTCTGGCTGTTTTCCGACTCAATACGGTAATAACCTTCGCTGCCGGCTTTGGCCACGAATTGCTGTGCTTTTGAGGCCAAAGATCCTGAAAGCAGCAGCGCAGTAAGTAGTAATTTGTTATACATAGTTGGCGTTGGATTAACTACTGGTAAGGTATGGCTATTTTCGATATTATAAAATAGGGTGGTACCAGCTTCATCACCAGTTTCAGCCGCCGTTGTGTCACTCCCTTGAACGTCCGGATCTTTACTAAGCAAGGGTTTACCGGCTTTTTCGCTGACGGTGGGTGCTGCTTTTCCGGCCAATTGTTTGGGATGGCTCACAGGGGCAAATGTGACGAAATCATCTTCGCAAGTTTCCATGTAGCCGGTAAATACTTCTTCGGTGGTTACATTGCCCGGGTAGTCGGCAACATATACCATCACACGTACGCCTTTACCGTCGGCGGTGGTGATATAGTCAAATACTTCGTAAGCTTTATCGCCGCCACGACTCACCGCATGGCCGGTTTCCAGCAGTTGGTTGCGACTGTCGTAAATGGCTACGGTCACATTTTTGATACGAAAGTCATCTTTAGCAAGAATGACGATCTTTCCGCCCGGCAGGCCTGTATAAAACTGGGTGCCCACTTTTTGTATGACAGGTGGGTTGTAGTAGTCGGCCACGGCCATGTTACGGGCATGCACCAGCTTCTCCGCCCGGTCGGCCGCCTGTTTATAAGCAGCATACAACGCCGGGTCGGCCAGGGCCGTACCGGCATAATCGTTAGCCAGTTTAAACCTGTTATTGGTGGCTATTTGTGCCTCCTTTACAGGGGCGCCACGTTCGCAGGGCCGTTTGGTCACAATCGTTCTTTCTTTCCGCTGGCGAACGGCATTATCGCCTATCACGCCGCTGCAGCCGCTTAGTATGGCGTTAAATCTCTTTAATATCATTGGATATGGTTTTTACAAATTTCGGTAACGTGCAGCCGCTTCAGTGATCTCTAACAGCGCAAAATCTGATCCTTAACTACACCTTTTTTATATGACAAAGGTGCCGATCCGGGACGAGCAAAAATGTCGTTATGGGTAGAAAAAATGTCGTTTTGGGTAGAATTTTGAGCGGGCAGGAACGCAGGGACGAACAGGGGGGCGAAAGAGGGGAAGAAGAGGGGTGAAAGCCGTCTGGGTCGGTTCATCGTCGGTTCATGGCAGGTTCATCGCCAGTTCCTGACATAAAAAAAGGGCCTCCCGGCCCTCTGTAATTATTTATATCCCGTCATGACACCCTGGTGCGGGTCCCACACCTTCAGGCGGAAACAGTCGCGGATGTCGCGCAGGCGCAATGAGGTGCGTTTGGCGGCCTGTAGTTCAGGTATGCCTTCCATGGCCTCGGGGAGGCGGTAAAAAGGTATACGTGCATTCAGGTGGTGAATATGATGGAAACCAATGTTGCCGGTAAACCAGGCCATCACCGGATTCATCTCCATAAAGCTCGACGAATGCATGGCGGCTTTGTCGTACGCCCAGCTTCCATTGTCATTAAAGGTGACGCCCGGGAAGTTATGCTGTGCATAAAACAGGTAAGCACCCATGGAACAGGCAATAAAGAACGGGATGAACAGGAACAGGAGCCAGCTTGTCCATCCAAGAAATATAATAATGGCCACACTGGCCGCTACATGTAATATAAGGGCGATCAACGCATCAAAGTGTTTGCGCGGGCTGCTGGTAAAGGAGTTTACGCACATCCCTATAATAAAGATGAACAGGTAGCCGAACAGGATGGTGAGCGGGTGCCTGGTAAACAGGTACAGGCGGCGCTCGCCTGCGGGCATTACATCAAACTTCTGTTTGGTCACGATCGGGTAAGAGCCAATGCTGGCGCTGAATAACTTTGAATTGTTCTGATGGTGATAGTCGTGCGATCGCTTCCAGATGCTGGAGGGCGCAAGTATATATATACCGAAAACGGTCATAATAGCGTTCGCAACAGGCGATTTATGCAGTATCGTATGGTGTTGATGGTCGTGGTAAATAACGAACATACGCACAAGCAGCAGGCCCGACAGGATACTCGCAGCAATACGTAAAGTAAGATAGGGCGCCAGCAAAGTAGCGGTTAACGATGCGACTAACAACAGGAGGGTGGAGATGGTGTGGAACCAGCTCTTTCCCCGATCTTCGTGCGCATAAGCCTTGGTGGCTAAAATAAGTTCTTTGCCTTGAAGCATTTTTTCTGAACGTTGGTGGTTTTTAAATATGGGTAATAGAATTATCTCTTATGTTTCCAGCGGCGGTGCGTCCACAACCACGTGGCGGGCTGATGTATAATATCGGCCTCCAGCCTTACCGTGTGTATCCGCGTAATTTCTCCGTCCGCCATTGCTTTCGGATCATCTATCAACACTTCGGCGCTTACACTATAATAACCCCTTTTCAATTTATGTACCGATACGTATACCACGGGATAGCCCATCTTCTTCGCAATTCTCTCTGTCCCGGTAAATACCGGTGTGTCCTGGTTTAAAAAGTCGACCCACTGTGCATTGTCGCGGCGCGGACTCTGGTCGGCAATAAAAGCGGTGGCGTTTGTCTCACTCCTGAACTTCACCATATCCCGGAACGTGTCCTGCATCGCAATCAGTTTAGTACCAAAATGCGTGCGCATCTTATACATCAGTCCGTCGAAGTACTTATTTCGCAACGGATGATAAATAACGTATAACTGTTGCGGGCACATCAGGCTGAAAGTATTACCTGCCCATTCCCAGTTGCCTTTATGGCCCATTACCAGCACTACACTTTTGCCCTCTGCCTCCAGTTTCCTGAACAGTGCCACTGTTTCAGGTGTAAAGCTACAATGTTTTAACATGGAAGCTTTGCTGATGGTGAGGGTTTTAAACGTTTCAAGGAACAGGTCGCAAAAGTAGCTGTAAAACTCGTTACAGATCTGCTGAATTTCCTTTTCATTTTTCTGTGGGAAGGAATTACGCAGGTTCTGTAAAACAATCTTCTTCCTGTAGCCAACTACGCGGTACAATATAAAACAGCAGAAGTCGGAAAACAGGTACAAGAGCGGAAATGGCAACAAAGATAGCAGGTAGATAACCGGCAGGCAAATGTAATAAATCACGGCAGTCAATAGCAATCAGTTGTAAAGTTCAGCATATAGTTACAAATATATATATAATATGCGGTAAAATAGGCTATTTTAATCAAATGGAGCATCAATCCGATATTACCAACCGGGCCATAATCTTCTGTTAAATAATCCCTTGTAAAAAAATTAGCTTATTTGGGGAAAAATGGAGTATCTTTAGCGGGTACATTTGAGATCATCAGCAACTCGTTATCGGGACAGACTTTTCCTTCCAGTAAATTCCTTTCTCTCTTTCTTTCTGCTTTTTACCTCAAATAATATTAATTCAAAATTTTTCGAAATGAACATTTACGTAGCAAACTTGGCCTTCAGCGTGGATTCCCAGGCGCTTAGGCAACACTTTTCACAGTATGGTGAAATCACATCGGCAAACGTTATAACGGATAAATTCACAGGGCAGAGCAGAGGTTTTGCGTTCTTGGAAATGCCTAACGATGCAGAAGCACAAAAAGCTATCGATGAGCTGAATGGCTCTATGCTTGGCAACAGGAGCATTGTTGTTAACGAGGCGAAACCTAAAAAGGAACGTTTCGACAACAACAACAACCGCGGCGGCCGCTGGTAAGGTATATACAAGGGGCCTTATGGCCCCTTTTTTTTTCATTTAAATCTACCGCACATGACCATCAGGGATATTAACGCATTACTTTGCAGCAGGAGTTACTATGATATTACAGGCGACAAAAAGTTCAGGTTCGACGGTAATTCTATGTACATCGACCGTAAAGCCGGCATGGCGTACAGCCTGCACGAAGCCGACGGCCGTTTTTACCTCGATACCGATCCTTCTTTGGTAGCCGACGAGGAGTCGCTGCGTATAGAGGTGGGTAATTCAGAAGGCCCCGCTCTTCTTTTTTATGGCAGCCAAAGCGGCCGCGAAGTTTTAGTACTCGAATAGTTCTCCCCCCTGTCCCCGTTCCCCAAACATTACGACAGCTTATTACTGATTGATTTTCCCCCACTGTCCCTTTTTACTTATTTTTAGCCTGTGATCTATTAATAACTGTACTCCATTAATCATGAGATACATTGCTTTACTATTGCTGTTGTGTACCCTCACGGCCACCGCGCAGCGTCCGAACATCATTATTATTAATATGGATGATATGGGATATGGCGATATTGAGCCGTATGGGATGACGGGTATACCCACACCGAACTTCAACCGTGCGGCGCAGCAGGGCACCCGTTTTACACATTTCAATGCGGCGCAGGCGGTGTGCAGTCCGTCGCGGGCGGCATTACTCACCGGCTGTTATCCCAACCGTTTAGGTTTGTACAACGCATTAATGCCCTGGTCCACCATAGCGCTGGATACCAGCGAGGTTACCATTGCTACCCAACTCAGGAAAGCAGGGTACACCACCGCCATGTTAGGGAAATGGCACCTTGGCAGCAAAGCCCCCTACCTGCCCATACACTTCGGTTTCGACAGCTACTTCGGCATTCCTTACTCAAACGATATGTGGCCGGTGAACTACGATGGCGCACCCGCAGCGGCAGGTTCAGATAAAGCACGGTTCCCTGTATTGCCTTTGCTGGAAGGCGACCGCGTAGTAGACAGTATTACAACGATGGAAGACCAGGGTAATTTGACCGCTTTGTTTACGAAGAGGGCCGTAAATTACATTACTACCCACCGTAAACAACCCTTTTTCCTGTACTTCGCCTCACCCATGCCCCATGCGCCCATTGCCGCTTCCGCCAGGTTCCGCGGTAAAAGCGATATGGGTTTGTTTGGCGATATGCTGATGGAGCTCGACTGGAGCATCGGAGAAATACTGAATGCGCTGGATAAAACAGGCCTCTCCGCCAACACATTGCTGATTATTACGAGCGATAACGGCCCATGGTTACGCTATGGTGATAATGCCGGTTCGGCAGGCGGTTTCCGCGAGGGCAAAGGCACCACTTGGGAAGGCGGCACCCGCGTGCCCTGCATTGTTCGCTGGCCAGGCAAAGTAGCCCAGGGTCAGGTAGACAGTCGCCTGTTCACTAACATGGACTTATTACCCACCATCGCCGCACTTGCCGGTGCGCCGTTACCGGCTAAAAAGATAGATGGCCTCGACTTCTCAAAGCTACTATTGGGTAAATCGCCCAGTGCCGTACGCGATGTGTTTTACTATTATTATGATGTGAACAGCCTGCGCGGCGTGCGTTATAAAAACTGGAAACTGGTATTACCGCACAACTCTCAATCCTACCTCGCCGGTATTCATGGAATGAACGGTAACCCGGGCACTACCGGCACTGTTAAAGTACCCATGGCCCTTTACGACCTGGCCCACGATCCCGGTGAAACGTATGACCTGCAAAAACTTTACCCCGAGATGCTGGCGAAGTTGTTGTCGCTTGCGGAAGATGCGAGGAAAGACCTCGGTGATGATTTGACGGGAAGAGAAGGTAGCGGGAGGAGGAAGGCGGCGAAGTTATGAGGGGCGGTGTATACACATACGCACTGCCCATTGTTGTTACTGCCGCTGAAGGGAGTGACACAACGGCGGCTGACCATTGATCAGCCGCCGGTTTCACATTATTTAATATACTTCGCCAAATGAGGCGCTGTTTTACTTTGTTTGTTTTTCACCACTTCGTACGGCGTGCCCTGCGCCACCAGGTTACCACCTTTTTCACCCGCACCAGGGCCAATGTCCATCACCCAGTCGCTGCCTGCCACTACGCGCATGTTATGTTCCACCACGATCACCGTGTTACCGGCATTTACAAGTCCGTTGAGCTGAATAACCAGCTTGTCTGTGTCCGACGGATGCAGGCCCGTAGTTGGTTCGTCGAGAATATAAAGCGTGTTGCCTTTGCCTACACGCTGCAGTTCCGTGGCCAGTTTAATACGCTGCGCCTCGCCGCCGGAAAGCTCCGTGGCGGGCTGACCCAAACGTAAATAACCGAGTCCCACTTCACTTAATACCGTGAGCGAGCGATGAACAGAAGCATCGTCCCGGAAAAAGGCACGGGCGGTATCCACCGTCATATTCAGCACCTCCGCAATGTTCTTATCCTTGTATTTTACTTCGAGCGTTTTATCGTTATAACGTTTACCCTGGCAGGTGGGGCAGGGCGAATAAACACTGGGCAGGAACAGCAGTTCCACCATTACGAAACCCTCGCCCTCACAGTGTTTGCAGCGACCTTTGGCAATGTTGAACGAGAACCGTCCCGCATCGTATTTACGCGAGCGGGCCATAGGCGTAGCGGCAAACAGCTTACGTACGTGATCGAACAGGCCGGTGTAGGTGGCCAGGTTAGAACGCGGCGTACGGCCTATCGGCTTTTGATCTACCTGCACCAGTCGTTTGATATTTTCCATGCCCTTGGTGATGCTGCCGCCAAGCGTTACCGGCCGTTGCTCCATCAGGTCGGGTGGCTCTTCTTCCTGCGTTACATGGCCTAAATGAGCCGCCACCAACTCAATGAGTACCTGGCTAACCAGGCTCGATTTACCAGAACCGGAAACGCCTGTAACGGTGGTGAATACACCGAGCGGAAAGGCCACATCGAGGTTATGCAGGTTGTTGCGGCTTACACCTTTAAGTTGCAGCCAGCCTGTAGGTTTTCTTAAAGCCGACGGCGTTAAAGCTATTTCCCGGAACAGGTATGTTTTGGTGATGGATGATTGAATATTTACCAGGCCTGCGGGCGGGCCACTGTATAATATTTCTCCGCCTTTTTCACCGGCGGCGGGGCCTACGTCTACGATCCAGTCGGCATGCCTGACCACATCCAGGTCGTGTTCTACAACGAATAACGAATTACCCGCGGCTTTGAGTCCATCTAGCGCTTCCAGCAAAGCTTCCGTGTCGGCAGGATGCAAACCGGCGGAGGGCTCATCTAATACATACACCACACCGAAAAGGTTAGAACGTACCTGTGTGGCCAGGCGCAGGCGTTGCAGTTCGCCGGGCGAGAGAGTAGGCGTGCTTCTTTCCAGGGAAAGATAACCCAGTCCCAGTTTGAGCAGTACATTAATTCTCGCGGCCACATCTTCGCCTATACGTTGCGCCACCAATGCTTTTTCAGGATGTGCGGGATCTTTTTTGATATCCCCTTTTGCATAAGGCGCCAGGATGTCGTGTAGTCGCGCCAGTGGCAGGGCGGCTATTTCGGCAATATCATATCCCGCAAACTTCACCGACAGTGATTCCCGCTTAAGCCGTTTACCGTTACACAAAGGGCACTCGCTGCTAAGCATATACTGTTGCGCCCTCTTCTTCATCAGCGGACTTTGTGTATTGGCGAACGTGTGCATTACATGGCGTTTGGCGCTGGTAAACGTGCCCATGTAATTAGGCTCCTCTTTACGTTTGATAGCCCGCTTCACTTCTTCCTGCGTATAACCGGGGTACACCGGCACTACAGGTTGTTCATCCGTGAACAGGATCCAGTCGCGAAGTTTCTTAGGAAGGTCTTTCCAGGGCGTATCCACATCGTGGCCCATGGTGATGAGTATATCGCGGAGGTTTTGTCCGTGCCAGGCAGTAGGCCATGCGGCTACCGCGCGTTCGCGGATGGTGAGCGTATTATCCGGTACCATACTTTTTTCCGTCACATCATAAATGCGGCCCAGGCCGTGGCACTGCGTGCAGGCGCCTTCGGGTGTGTTAGGCGAAAAAGCCTCCGCATAAATGATCGGCTGCCCTTTGGGATAATCGCCGGCGCGGGAGTACAACATGCGCAGCAGGTTAGAAAGGGTGGTAACACTGCCTACGGAAGAGCGGGTGGTGGGCGCGCCTCTTTGTTGCTGTAATGCAACGGCCGGTGGCAGTCCGTCAATTTCATCTACTTCAGGAACGGCCATTTGATGGAATAAACGACGGGCGTATGGCGATACCGATTCGAGGTAACGGCGCTGCGCCTCCGCGTACAGCGTGCCGAACGCGAGTGATGATTTTCCGGAGCCCGAAACGCCTGTAAATACAACCAGTGCGTCCCTGGGGATTTCCAGGTAAACATTCTTCAGATTGTGTTCCCGGGCGCCTTTTACCTGCACAAACCCGGGCTTAAGTGATTGCTGCATAATCGTGGGCCTCAAAGATTATGCCCCGGCAGTAGCGGATGAACAATTGTCAGTTCCTCATATTGTGGTTAGCATAAAATTTGTACCCTGACAGTAGTTGTCCTACGCCCCATACTACTTATTCAACTTAAAAAACGGAATCATGTACCAGGTTAAGCCATTTAGAATAGACATTCCCCAGGCAGACATAGATGATTTACAATACCGGTTAAAACACACCCGTTGGACCGATGAACCACGTGCTGCAGGCTGGAAGTATGGTACCAATCCACAGTATCTTCGCGAGCTGGCAGATTATTGGCTGGAGAGTTATGACTGGCGTGCGCACGAGGCCATACTAAATACGTATCCGCAGTTCATGGCAGATATCGAAGGTGTAAACATCCATTTTGTGCATGTAAAAACAACAGGCAACAAACCATTAATTCTTACACATGGCTGGCCCGACAGTTATTACCGTTTTCATAAAGTAATACCGCTACTGGCTGAAGCAGGCTTCGACCTGATAGTGCCATCGTTGCCGGGTTTCGGCTTTTCCGATAAGGTAGCGCTTAACGACCAGGAAACAGCAGATATATGGGTGAAGCTGATGGGCGCGCTGGGTTATAACAGCTTCTTCGCGGCAGGCGGCGATCTCGGAGGGCCGCTTACACGCACCATGGCTAATTTATATCCTAATAATGTAAAGGCAATATTTATTACAGATGCAGGATTTCCCAACGGTACAGAAGATCCCGACACACTGAGCGAGGCAGAGAAAACTTATAGCAAACAGATACAGGAGTGGATCATGAAAGAAGGGGCCTATTCGATGGAACATGCTACCAAACCACAAACGCTTGGATATGCATTAAACGATTCGCCCGTTGGACTTGCATCGTGGGTAATCGAGAAGTTTTATGTGTGGAGCGATTGCAGGGGTAACATAGAGAGTTGTTTTACGAAAGATGAATTGCTTACCAATATCATGATTTACTGGGTAACGCAAACGATCAACAGCTCCATCCGCTCTTATTATGTGCGTGCAAAAGCGAATATAGAAGAACAAAGAGTAGCGGCTCCCACCGCAGTAGCCGTTTTTCCTACCGATGCACAGGTGCCGCGCGAATGGGCCGAACGGAAAGTGAACCTGCAACGTTACACCGTGTTGCCTAAAGGTGGTCACTTTGCCCCCTGGGAAGAGCCGGAACTGTGGGTGCGGGAAGCACGTGAGTTTTTCGATGATTATCTGAACTTCAGGCTTTAAAAAATGTCCTTTCCCAATCGATATCGAAGCCCTGCAGCAATGCGGGGCTTTTTACTTATTCAAGTATCTTTTATATCCTCCCAAACCCCTTACTTTTGTTACTACTACAACCAGTAATCTGATACCGTTCTGCTTAGCCCTGCACCTGCTTAAGACATTTCCAACACCCAGATTAACTTTCGTCTATGAAACAATTCTACGTTTGTTTGCTACTTATTTTAGGTATGCACGCCGCCATCGCGCAGGTCCGTATTTCCATGCTGGTTCCCAAGCCAAACCAGTTACTGAATAACAAGGTTTTTGTGGAAGGATATGCAGCTTCGTCCGCCGGTGCCATCACATCCGTAAAGGCCAGTATTAATTCGCAGGAAGTAACGATGAACATCTCTCAACTGGCTTATTTCTTTGGCGACTTTAACCTCAGTGCATTGCCGGTTGGCCCGCTGCAGCTCCATATTATAGCTACCGATGCGCTGCAGAACCAGCTCGATACGGTGATTAACATCATACGCGACACCCCGCCACAGGTAGTGCTGGAGTTGCCGGTAAGTGAGACGGTGGCGCGGCCGCTACTCAGGGTAAAGGCATATGCTGTGGACAATGGCCCGGTAAACAGGATGGAAGTGCGTTTCCGAACCCGTACCTACACGTTTAACAGCGCCAGTATCGATACTGTATTTGATGCTTCCGCGGAAGAAGCACCCCTTAATGTGTATGCGATAGACTCCGCGGGGCAGCAGGGCTTTGCTACTGCATCTTACAGTGTTAACATTAATCCCGGACTCGAATCGGTAATTACATTGCCGCCCTATCGCAATATCCAGGATTATAACTATGGTAAAGTGTTTGCGGCAAAGCCGGCAGATTTTGGTGCGTACAACCCCACGAATTATTTGTATGATGTGCCAGGCGGCAGCGAAACGCTTATTCCAGGTAACATTGAACTGAGTACTGCACAGCAGCAGCTCAAACGTGCGTGGGTAACTCCACAGGGGGCGTACTTTACGGGAAGGTATGTGACTTCCGGAAGTACAGGCGACCTGACGCTGTTTGAGTGGTGGAGCGCACAATTAACTCCGCTTCAAACAGGCGTAAAACGTGTGAATGTAACCGGCAAATACGCAGTATGGATAAGCACAATTGGCGATTCATTGTTCCTGCACGACCAGGCGGCGCAAACAAAGATCTTCCTGGAAAAAGGGGTTACGCATGCGGATGTAGACAGCACCGGGCGTGTAGATTATATAGTGGGTGCCAGTATCTATCGTTATAATAACGGAACTACCAGCCTGGTCGTGTCTGACGACGGTCCGCTTGCACAGTTTCCCTATCTTGATAGTGATAGTGATGATATCGCTTATTTTGGCATTTCGCCATATAAAGTTTCAGGCTTGTTCCTGCACACCGATACAAGTAATACACGTTTCGTGATGTCTGGCGACTATCCGGAATTAGTCGTTCCCTATTTGGCAGAGCGGATCCGTTTAAAGAACCATCACCTCGTGTTTACGCGACACCAGTCTTCCTACCTGTCAGAAACCTGGTTCTATCGTAAATCGCCTGGCGATACCTTAAAATTATTGAAACGGCTGACCAAGGAAAGTAAGTTCGGGTCTGACGTACTAGGCTACATTCGTGGTGTAAATGCCCAGGGCGACGTATTACTTTGGGAAGATCCATGGCCTTCCACCAATACCGGCAAGCTCGTTTATTACCCGGTGAACGGCCCGTCTAAAACCGTTACCGAACTTGACTTAAGTACATATGACATTAATGGCGAATGGTATGGCTCCCTTGCCAATACACTTTACAAGCTCTCGCTTGATACCGCGTACGGCGCCGAGGCCATTCCATTTACAAAACCACTGCTCATCAACCAGTCGGGCCGCTTTAGCCTGAAAGATTTCACCAGTCATTTCTCCGGCCCCGAATACGGTCCGGGCCAACTGATGGAAGTGAAGATTACCCGCCTGCCCACCTGGGGCATACTGGTGCATCCCAATGGCTCGCAGGTAGGTATAACAGGGCAGGTGCTGAAGCGCAGCGAACTTGAGGGCCTGCGTTATGTACCTTATCAGAATGTGATTGGTGCCGATACAATACGTTGGGCCGGTTACAATGGTAATGTGTGGAGTAACCAGGCAGCCATCACCCTGATGACTCACCCCAACCTTACCGCTCCGCCCAAACTGGCCGGGCTGGACAGCAGCTATTGCGATACCGTAACAGCAGATGTGATAAAGATCACGAACTACCCGCCGGTGAAATGGCGCACCACTGTTACCGTGCTGCTGGATGGCACCACCATATTGCCCGTAGGTGCAGATAGTACCTTTACTATTTATCCGACAGCAGGTACACATACATTGAAAGTAACATTCAGGCATCCGCTTGACTCGATCAGTACGACGGCAAGCTTTAGAACGGTTAGCTGCCCATCCGGTGGCGGGCGTTTAGAAGAAATAGCCGACAAACTGAAAGATGTAGAGATACTGACAGCTTATCCGAATCCGTTTACCACACAGTTTACGGTGAAGGGGTTGAATGCGGCGAAGCGTTATACTTATTCGCTGCACGATTTGCAGGGTAATGTGGTGTACACCGGACTTGTCAATAACCAGACGACAGTAGTGATAACACCGAATGCGACGTTGAAGAAAGGGATATATTATCTGAAGGTGTTTGATGTTGCGTTGAATAAAACGACGGCCGTAGCGGCGGTGGTGAAGATGTAAGATTTAGAAAGCCGGTAAGTGAGCGCTTACCGGCTTATTTTATGCCGTGCATTGTGTTTTGATTTTGCGGTGTATACACCGTTTTATCTGTACTGCATCATTCTAAGAGGTTGCGGTGTATACATCGTTCTATCTGTACTGAATCATTCTAAAGGGGGCGGTGTATACACCGTTTAGACCTTGCCGTGTATATACCGCACTTCCATCTAAACAGCAATCCGCTGCACCGCTTTCTCTAACGCCTGGTCCTGCACGCCGGGAATAGCCGTTCCTTCCACCCTCAGTATAGTTATATCCGTTATGCCGATGAAGCCGAAAACCGCTTTGAGGTATGAGGATACGAAGTCATACTCTACGTATGGGCCTTCGGAGAATATGCCGCCTGAAGCCAGCGATATATAAACCTTTTTTCCTTTGACCAGTCCTTCTGCACCAGTAGCGCCATATCTGAATGTAATGCCAGATCGTACAATATGGTCGAGCCAGGCTTTCAGTGAAGATGGGATATTGAAGTTGTACAACGGTGTACATATCACCAGTATATCCGCTGCCAACAATGAGGCAACGGCATCGTCGGAATGCCTGGACGCGGCATGATGCTCTTCTGTTTTGGCCTCAGGTGGCGTGAAGAATGAAACGAGTTGCGGCACACCCAGGTGTGGGTATTGCTGCTGCGAAAGGTCCAGCGTTTCTGTCGTACTGCCGGGGTGGGCAGTAAGCAGTTCCTGTACTATAGCATTTCCCAGCTGGTTGCTGTAAGAAGCTTCGCCGCGGGGGCTAGTGGTTACCTGAAGTATCCTTTTCATGTTTTGATTTTTTAAGTTTTACGGCAAAGAAGTTACCTTCCCAAAGTGGTTACCTTTAGGTTAGCGGCCTGGTATGCCATTAAGCAGTAAATTTGTATGTGAATAACCGGGAGTACCGGTGATGTTTACTGTACAAAAGTATTCACATCTGCCTAAAGAAAACACATAGTGAGTAATAGGTTAGCAGTAACAATTTGGTTAGTAAAATATATGCAGCAATGATCAGTAATTATTATACAGAAATACGTCTGGAGGCGCATGAGTGTAAGCGGAGCCTTAATGCCATAGACGATGCCCTTTATGTAATAGGCGGCAAATGGAAACTGCGTATAATTGCCACACTCAGCGATGGCAGTCATCGTTTCAACGAACTGCAGCGTGCAGTCAAAGGCATATCAGCCCGGGTGTTATCTAATGAACTGAAAGACCTCGAGCTATGCGGTCTCGTGGAACGTCGTCTTTCTGCCCAAAAGCCCTTCGTGGCCGAATATATTCTTACGGATTACAGTCTGACCCTGAAAGACGTACTCGCCAGTCTCAACGGTTGGGGCGCTATGCACCGCGAGCGTATTAAGCAGTCGCTGGCGGACCAACAGTAACGGGATACCACGCAATCAGTGTAGCTCCACCTTGCAGGAATACGGCTTCTCGCGCGATGACGTAAAGAATTTTGTAGAGATGACGGTCGCCGTAATTGATGGCAAAACACAACCCGATCCGCAAGGTGTAACGCAGGTTAAGGGAGTCATCACACTCGAAGCATGTATCCGCCAGGAAGCAGCGCAGACTGGAGTAATTGGTAATGTAAACTTAACATAGGCTTAATGTCACTGCACCGCGAACGCAGCTGTTAGTTTGAACTTGAACTGATTAAGATTACAAACACGATTGCCAATGATCATCCTTGCCGGCCTGCATCCTTCTGCAGAGCAGGGAGCCGAAATACTGCTTCCTGAATACCTTCGCAGCGCGGTAGCTGCATGGGCTGCTATAAGTTATCGCCGGTTTACGTTTGGCAATATGCTCAGCCAGACATACTCCTATAAAAACTTCCAGCTGTATCATTACCAGTTTAATATTCACACGCCGGTTACTGTTTATCCCAGCTTAGAAAAGGGCACCATCGCGTTACAGTTTATGCTGAAGGGTGACAGCCAGGTGTTTCTCAAAGGTTATGGCAGCATTAAACTGCCCGCACGTCGATGGGCCTTGTCATATATCCCCGCCGGTCCCGGTGAATTACGGCTGGAAGCAGGTGAATATGCGCTCTTCCATATATCCATAGCCGATAGTTACCTGAATGAAATGGCCGAAAGCATGGCCGATGTAGGTAGCCTCACGCAACTGCTGGAACAGGGTGCAGAACAGGCGGCCATATTGCCCCTGGCCTATATGGATACCAAAGTGAACGAGACCATTAATTATATAATGAAAGCAGAGGATAGTCCGCAGGAACTTCCCGTAGAGTTTAAAGCCCACATCACCACCCTGCTTAATTTATACAGGAAGTCGATACGCGAAGCCACTGAATTCGAACTGCTGCCAGAAGTGCCACATAAAGAGATCGTAGTAGACTTTGCCCGGCAGATTAAAGCCGATCCTTCGCGCCCCTATAGTATAACCAAACTGGCCCAGCGTCATCGTGTATATTATAAAACCCTGGCCCGTTCCTTTAAAACTCTTACCGGTGTTTCAGTAAAGCTATATGTACATGAACAGCGTATGTTGTTAGCCTTTAACATGGCCGCTACCTCACAATTGCCTTATAGCGAAATAGCAGCCGAGCTGGGATACCTCGAACCCAATAACCTTAATCGCGCATTCAAACAGCGTTTCGGCATTACCCTTTCAGAGGCGCGAAATAGTGGCAGTTAAGCACCCTCTGCGGAAAGTAATTTACCCTTTAATGATAATAACAGATTGCAGAAAAAAAATAACCTTTACATAACATGCCGTAAGTGTTGTTGGCATAAGTGAAGCTGACCGTTTTGACCCGTAACTGAAGTGAAGACACAGTAAGAAGTACCTCGTATAACCTCATTTACAGCAACTGATAGCCCTTTTTCAGTAATCGCAGCAATGTGCCGCGAACTGACTCTTTTTTGTTAATCATTATTACCGCCGGTAGCGCATGCCGGTACAAAGTACTATTGCTCCCTTGTAGCCAGGATCACTTAATAACATACTTATTTGCACTATGACAACTGAAACATTGCAGCGTTTACAACGCATCGACCAGCTTATCCAAACCAAAGCCACCGGTACTCCATCGCGCCTCGCGACCAGGATCGGCATATCCGAACGCTGTGTATACAAGTACATCAACCTGATGAAAGACTTCGGCGCACCCATTAAGTTCTCTTTCTCGAGGCAGAGTTACTATTATGATGAGGAAGGGTATTTTAAGATTTCGTTTGCGTTTAAGAAGAAACCAGAAAATCACATTTTATGAAAGAAGAAACAGTAGTCGCGCAGGAGCAATCTGTAGCCGTAGAAGATGCGCCTTTAAAGAAGTCTGAGAAGAAGGCCGGGCGGCGCATTGGGTATAATTACATTATTGTGAAGAGCCTGAAGGAAAGTCAGAAGAATGATGTGGTGAAGTGTTTTTATATTAAGGGGTTGACGAAGTTTGGGTTTTGTGTGATTAAGGAGGGGACGTATGGGGATTCGAAGGATAGGGAGGGGAGGGATATTAAGGATAGGTTGTTGTGGCAGGAGAAATTGCATAAGGAATTGCAGGGGAAGGTAAGGATACCTAAGCTGTTAGGCAGCTTCGAGGAAAACGGTAACTATTACCTTGTGATAGAGTATTTACGGGGCAAGCCTTTATCGAAGATTTGCAAGGGCCAAACAGATATGTGGAATGAATTGGCCGCCGGCACGAAAAAGGCGCGACGAATCTTGAAGTATATTCTCCAGGTAATTGAACTGTTGCAAACAATGCACGCTAACAAAGTAGTCCATCGCGATGTAACCGTTAACAACTTCTTGTTAATGCCCTTCGGTAAAGTGGCGATTATTGATATGGAATTAAGTTACTCGTTAAGTAGCAATCATCCTTCACCACCCTTTACCTTGGGTACACAAGGTTATATGTCGCCAGAGCAACTGGCTACAGAAAATCCAACAGTAAAGGAAGATATATACGCCGTGGGTGCGGTTATTCTGCATTTGTTAACTGGTATTTCTCCCTATAAAATTACCGGTGTATTAGATGAAAATGTAAAACGGAGGGTCAAATACTTGCTGGGTGATGTTGCCCTGGCTGACGTTATTTCCCGCTGCTTCGAACGGGAGCGGTTAATGAGGCCATCTCTTTCGGAGATAAGGAGTGTGGTGCAGGGGTGTTTGGGTGATAAACGAGTTCCTCAGCCGGAGAGTTATGTATATCCTCGCCAGGAAATTACTGAAATGGTGCAAAAGGGCATTGAGGCCCTGGGTTCGCCATTATTTTGTGACCAGGATAAAGGATGGTTTGCAGAGAATATGAAGCTCGATAGAGCCAGTAAGACAAAATTTAGGAAGAGCTGGTATGCAAGTTACAACAGGGGCGTTGCCGGGATTCTTTACTTCTTGTCCAGGGCGAAAACGATGGACTATGATATCACTTCTGCCACTAATGGGGTAGAAATAGCATTAAACCTGATCGAGGCTAAATATATAAATCGTTCTAAAAGGCCAGAACCTGGTTTGCATTTCGGCGCGGATGGTATTGCCGCGTGTCTCTGTGAAAGCATAAAGGCCGGTATTATACCTTACGAAGATCGTCATGTCAAATGGATCTCGCAATTACTAGGGATAGAAACAACGATACTTGGTGTCGCTTACGGAATGGCGGGACAGGGTATTGCTAATGTTTACTGCCTAAACTTGCAAGGCGAAAAGGAAATTGCACCACGCTTAAAGCTGTATGTAACAAAATTGCTCGCTACCCAGGCGCCCGATGGTTCGTGGAATATGGCGACAGGCAGTCGCAAAAACAGGGTGATAAGAGGATTTGGAAGTGGTATGTCCGGCATCCTTTACTTTTTATTGCATTATTCAGTGATGTATAAAGATAAGGAGGTAGAGAAGGGGGCGCTCAAGGGAGTGGATTGGCTTGTTGCGCATGCAAAACGAGGGAAGACTATTCATTGGTTGTCGCAAACTGGGAAGGAACTGGGTGTGGCTTGGAATGAGGGCGTGGCAGGTGTTGCACTTTGTATGCTTAAAGCCTATACTGTAACCGGGAACCATTTTTATGCAGATGTAGCCAGGGGTGCTTTGCGTTATCCGTCCAACCATATATTTTACAACAGCTTTTCTCAGGCGGATGGCCTGGCGGGTTTAGGTGAAGTTTACCTGGAAGCTTTTTCAATACTAAGGGAAAATGAATGGAGAGAACGGGCCGCTGGGATTGCGCAAACACTGATGCATTTACGAATGGAGAAGGAGGATGGAACGCCTTATTGGCTGGTAGAGCATGAAAGTGAACCTGTCGCGAATATTATGGTAGGCAACACGGGTATATTGCATTTTCTTATGAGATATGCAGGTGATGGCAAAATACCCGGCCCTATGTATCTATAAGATGCTTTGCTTTTCTTTTATCTTTTTAATTTCGCCTGAAGATATCATCAGCGCCTTTTTTCCTACCATGTAAACAGGGGTAATAGTTTTCCTGGAAGGGATTTGTTTTCTTTCAAGATGTTCGGTAGTAAAGAGCACATCTCCGATTTTTACTATGTTGTTTTTGGTAAGGAGCCATCGGTGTAATTCGTTGTTCCCATCGTAAAGCAGGCTATATGTTTTTTTGTTGAGCATGTAGTCAAAAGCATAATTGAGCGGAGAATGCCGCCACGTCGTGCTTTGGTTAAAGTCCTCTTTTCCTCTCAGATAGTGAACATATCCACCTTTTCTCTTGGCGCGGTCTTCAATGGCATATATCAACCAGAGGCATTCGGCCGAAGCTGCCAGTCCCCCGAGAATAACCAGGTGCCCCTGGTCAAATAACCATTTATAACGTGCGTCTATAATACCGGCCTTTAAAAGTAGTTGCGCCAGGGACTGGAAGTTATTGTCTTCCAGGTGAACAACAAATATCTGCCTGGGGCTCATAAAGAACCGTTCTTCCTGCCGTAAGGTCGCTTTTATACGAAGCGAAAAGTGCTTCCTGCTATCATCGTCCCCCGGCTCGTAGATGGCTATTTTTGCATTTTTAGACATGGCAGTTCATTAAATATCGGGTGAAAAGAAATGATGAAGATCAGCTTTTACCGTGGCAGGCAACGCCGGCTTCTTATATGTTACACGATCACCGTAAATCGTGTATATAGTAGGATTGTTTTCATGCAGGTTAAGCCTTGTAGCTAGGTTAGTAGTATCCAGTATAATCGACGTCTGTTCAGGAAGTCGCCCATTTCGTTCTTTAAAATAGCTCGACATCGACCGCCTGCCCGCTGGTGCTGATATAATCACCAGGTGATTCGGCGGCATACTTTGGTAGTGTTTAAGAATGCTGTCTATAGTTTTCTCTCTGCAGGACGGGCAGCTGGCTTCTAACGGCAGGATTAGAAGGTGGATGGAGTCCGTACTTGATGATATCGCGTTGCCGGCGATCCTCTTAATGGAAGAAAACGCTTGTTTTGCGGAGGTTGAGTCTATTTGAGGAGGCGGCGTTTTCTCCTGCTTTGATGGTTGAGAGCAGGAGAATATTAACAGGCTTAATACGTATAATGCGATATTTCTCATAGTGTTATTTTGGGCGCTGATCTGGTTTGGTTCAGACAGCTATTGTGCAATTCGAAGGCGCCTGTTGTGGCAAGAATAGTGGTAGGTCGAAACTACATGTTGTCTGCACGATACGCTGGTATATGCATTAGCCGATCGTTTACTAGTGGATAGTAGTTCCACCATATGTGTATCCGGGGATATTAAACGTATCTGACGTTGGGCCATGATTAGGAGATCCCATTCCTGTAGTAGCAGAGCCAGCACCTGGGAAAGAGTTAAAAGCAGTTGCGGTAAATGTACACATTACACCTTGCCATTCATTTACGCATGTCACATCGCCGCCAAATGTACCTGTTGATACCGTTAAACGACCAACTGCGCTTTCAATGGCGCCGTCCTCGGCTTCTGTATTTCTGGCAGTAGCAAAGACTGCCGTGATGCCTGCAGCATACGTAAGGGCAAATCTGAGAAATGGAATTTTTTTCATAACAAATACATTTTGGTTAGGAAATTAATGCTGTAGTCTTCATGGAACAGTTGTTTTGACATTCGCTCTGGCCGTTTCGGAGGTCTGATAAGACATTTTTATGTAGTTGATAGCGGTTTCGTCACGTGTTTTGACTCTTGCATACAAATGCCCATCGGGCCCGACAAATAGCATTTTTAACTTTACAGATGCATCGATCGGCGACTCTCCAACTATTTTAAACTGCTCGTTAAAGATGATTAGCCGCTGGCTGCGGGGAGTTTCGTTAATATATAACTGTGGATCCATTCCTGATCTTACGATTCTTAGATACCGGTGGTGGTAGGCGTCGTAATAGATGGAGCTATATGAATCTCTTCTCAGGTATTCCTTGAAGCCTACATCAAATTTTTCAATACTGTCCCTATCTACCGGGGCGATTTGCCTGGTTTGAAACCTGCTTTTCCCATAATAAGCATTATTCAGCTGATTAAGATCTGTTTCGTAAATCGTAGTGTCGGCCGGAAAACTAAATACGAGATTGCCTTTGGTGTTGATGCAGTGGCTATACTCAAGGAAATGATATCCATATAAGTTTTGATGGTATATTTCCGGCAGGTTATATAAAAGATTCACCTTTTTACTTTTAAGATCAAAGTCACATATCACTTTCCATTTGGTAAGATCTTCGAATGAGGTTTGCTTGACGAAAGGGCTGATGGTAGTATAAATATGCCCGTTTTTTATTAGCGGCGGGGTGGTATTTTCGATGTCTACCCATGCATCAGGCATTGTTTTGGGAGCTTTGATGGACGACTTAATATGCCCGGAAGAGTCCATCAGGTATAAAGTCTTGTTGTTTATGACCAGTATGCTGTCGAAGTTTACCACATAGGCATTGATTTTCCTTTTTTGTTTAGTGGGTAGCAGATCTTTAACGACCAGCCGCTTCTTTAATGTTTGGCTAGTGAATGAGTATATGTTAAGTGATTCGGAAAGCTCATCATATATGGCCATGTAAGCAGTGTTCTTGCTGTAAAAGATATTTTGGGATGTGATTTTGTTGTAAGTATTACTATCCAGGAGAAAGTGAATCGTATCATTTGTTAGTAAAATGGATTCTTGGCTGTAGTCGGGAGGAAGGTACACATAGTTGCTCGTACCGGTCTGTGTTTTGGGGCGGCATGCGAAGAAACAAATCAGCAGGAGATATGCTATATAATTGCGATAGGAAATGGGCATAACAGATTGAGATGAAGTGTTAAAAAGACTGTTGGCTAACTTATGCGCTAGCCAACAGTTTTTTATTTATCGGATGGTAGTAGCACCGACTGTATCCTGAACTTCTCCATTAGTTAACGAAGTTTCACCAGCGTTAGGGGTACCTGCACCTGTAGTAGCAGATCCAGCTGCGGAACCAACAGCCGTAGCTGTCCATGTGCAGTTTAAACCCTGACCGTCGTTTACGCAGGTTTCAGCGCCGGCAGCAGTGCCGGTAGATGCGGTTAAACGGCCTACTGCGCTTTCCTGGGCGGCTTCTTTTGCTTCTGCACTTTTAGAAGGAGCAAATGCGGCAGTGATGCCTGCGGCGCCTACCAGCGCCAGGCTAAGAAATGAATACCTTTTCATAATAAATACTTTTTTTGGTTTGTGAAATATATTTTTTTCAATGGCCATCGAATATTCACTACGAAAATATATTCATGCACTGTATAAAATGTTCAGTATTGTCAGATTTTGTTATTCCGGCCAAATTTTTTGACGTCTGCCGTTGCCGGAAACACGGTAGAAAATGTTATCGGTTATCAATAATCCTTCTGAGAGACCTTTGGCATGATGAGTGTCGGTATTGAACAACCGTCCATTATGGAACGCCGTTATTTCTTCGACAATTGTGTGCCCGGTGATAATTTGATGGACATTAAATGATTTCAGTGCGAGCTCGAGGTTAGCGATGATTTTATTTTCATCGGAAGGGGAGTAAAAACCCCGGTACCAAAAGGGAGATGAGTGCGTATCCGTCAGTGATAGTGTAATTGTATCAACAATGCCTTGATTATTAAGAAAATCCCGGACCCTGGAGTTGATGCTTTCCACATTTAAACCAAGCCAGCTAACCTCGGGGCTAATACCACCATGAGTAAACAGTGATTTACCTATTTGTTCTATGATATTTTTTGTTCTGAGCCATTTCCCCAATTCACTGTTTGTTGAATAGATTTGATCATATGTTCGTTTTAACAGGGTCATGTTCCTTTTATATTTTGTAGCCTGGTACCTGAGGTTTCCGGTTAGATTCATTATCTCGTGGTTTCCCAGTAAGAAATGTACGGCGCCGCCTTGAGTGGCGGCCGCACGCTCCAGCGCATATATGAGCCAGAGGCATTCGGTTACCTGCTGTCCTCTGTCAAACATATCGCCCAGTATTACCAGGTGTCCGTTTCCAAAGGTCCACTTAAAATTATCATCTATAATGTTATTACGTTGCAGCAGTTGCCTCAATGCTTTGAAGTTACCTTCGAGGTCCGAAAGTACCAGTACATTTTCCTGGGCGGGGTAAACTGAAGGTGGAATTCGCAAGGAGTCGGCGAGGGTTACACAGAACGTAGCACCAGGAACGTCCGTATTAACGGAGAATTTGTAATCCGCGGTTTTTGGGAGTGTGCTTTCTGTAGGTTGCCCCTGCTCAAACGTGATTATCGTCCTTCTGTCACCCTCTAAGAGTACGTATGGGCCATCGTTCATGTATTGTAACTGTTCCGTGATCGCGTTTGCCAGTACGTAGCCTTCTACACGCTCATCTGTAGGGCTATAGGCTTTTAATAGTGAGCCGTAACTATCATAAAGACAGATGACAGGGAGGCTGGGAATTCCGTATTCTGCAGCCAATATCGAGTCTGCGCATGATTCCTTAAAGTGCCAGGTGGCAGGCAATAATTGGTCGTTTAGGGCAGGCGATTTTACGGCTACATTGGCTACGAATGAATTGGGAACGTTCCTGAAGCGTGCGGCAGGTATAGAGAGCAGATCCCGATTTGGCGTTTGGGGGTCATAAAAATGCAGTAGGGTGATTTTTCCTTTTAAGTCGTCTGGTTGAATGATAGTTTTACCACTCTGCCGGTCGGCTCTTTCCAATGATGGAATTTTTGTTGACTTATTTCCAACTGCTCTGGCCATTCTTTCCTTCTTTTCATATATCTGCATGTTGCGTTTGGCTTCGGCGTCAAATTCACCGGATTGGTAGAAACGATACAACAGTTGGTTCATTTCGGGGATAAAACCATAGTGATGAAATCCCTCGCGGCCCACGATCGTGTACATCACGTTTGCCAGTATTTTTCCACTGAACATCCTTAATGCTTCCTCGTAATATTGTTTCCGGCGTACTATACCCAGGTCCACCAACGGGCTGGATACCTCGAATATATAGTCGTGATTTCTGCGTATCTGGGCTTTTATGGCACCGAAATAGAAGTCTGTAATGCCGGCGTCCTCCGTTAATGAACAAAGCCATTTCCATTGTTTGTTAACAATAATGGAGTCGTAAATTTTACAGAACATCGACATTTGGTCTTTATACTGAGGCTGGCGACGGGTAAGCTCGAAATAATAACCGCGGTTATCTTCATTGTCGCTGATAAGATCGGCTTTTATCTGGTGGAGTATGTTAGGTGGGATTTGGTCTGAAGCCAATGCGAGTTCTTCTTCAATTATTATATTCGAGCTGTCGAAATAATTACTCATGAGAAAGAAGTTTTCAAGTGTAAACTGTCTCTTTTTCCCTGGCATTTGTAGCAGTTGAATTCTTCGAGTAATGTATTGGATCGGGTTAAGTTTTTCGCTTCCCTTTCCGCAAACCTGCAGGTTTTTATTACGGGCATCGATATCTACTGCATCGCCAGGAGAAAGGATAAAGGCGGGAAATCCCTGTCTTGTAAGGGTCGGGAATAGTAAATGGAGGTTCGATTGTGCACTAATCCTGAATTCTGCGGTTCCGTTGATGTTTCTACTTTTCAGAATGGTGTATGGGTACATGGGTTTATATGCGCCCTGCTTCCTGAATTCAATGGCGACGGAGTCATCCTTAACACTGGAGGGCAGTTTTATGGATACAATGATCATTCCTGCCTTTCCTTCGTTAGCTGCTAACCGGGAAGTAATAAAAAGGGAGATGGCGCAACACAGCAGTCGGATAAGATACGCTTTCATTTGACAGTTTTATGTTTAAGAAAGGTCCCCGGCCTAAGCTATAGGTCGGGGAATAAGGTTAAATATTTGCTTATGCCAGTTGGAGCGAAAATTTTATTTGTAACCGGGATTTTGTGTTACCCCGTGAAATTTCGTATCCATTTTCGGTATTGGGGCAATTGATTTTTCACTAGGATATGGTAATGATTTTACGTTCGGTGATAATGGGTCTGATCTTTCAATTCCCTGTTTCCAGCGCTGTAGGTCATATAGCCGCAATCCTTCAAAGGCCAGTTCTTTTCTTCGTTCTATTTTTATAGAGTCGAGCAGCTGCGGACCTACAGCGGCGGGAAAAGTTATCGTACTATCTGCGCGTTTTCTGATAAGATATAGATAGTGCCTGGCACTGTCTTCCATGCTCAATTGAGCGAACGATTCTGCGGCAGTGAGGTACAGTTCCGAACTGCGAATAATACTCTGGTAATATTGAGTAGATTCTGATCCGCTTGGTGCAAAAATGCCTGTGGGGAATTTGGTGACATCATTGGAATTATTTGTTTTTGTTATCCATTGAGTCCTCACATCATTTTTACGGGCGGTTAGCAGGTCCGTTAGATCTGAAGTAGCGGTAAAGTATTTTTTCGTATCGCGGAGATATTCGCCGAGGTAGTATCCTGACTGAAGTGTTCCATTGTCGTTGGATAAAAGCTTACGCGGTAACATCTGGAAAATTGTTTCTGTTTGCTGTGGCGATAAAGATTTGAATATATTGTTTGGATACCCATTTTTTACTGTCAGCAGCGGCTTTTGAATAATAACAGCAGCGGCAGTATTCTTGGCATTCATGAAGTCGCCTTTAAAAAGGTAGATTCTGGCCAGGAGTGCTTGCGCAGTTAGCTTCGACGGTAGTAGAAGGCTTTCTGTTGTTGCTGGCAGCAAAGTAATGGCCCCCTGCAGGTCTTTGATCATTTCTTCGTAGACCTCGGCAACAGAAGCCCGGCCGTTTATCGCTATAGTCCAGTCATCGGATGTTAGGATGGCTACGCCCGGATGAGATCCGCCTGGTGTGAAATTGTAAGCCTGCGAGAACGTATTTACGAGTTGGAAATAGGCCATTGATCTTATAAGTAATGCCTGCCCCTGCATATCATCCACGCGAGATGGATTTTCATCACGAAACTTTCCAACGGCGTTGATCAACAGGTTACATGACCGTATCAAAAGGTAATCAGACTGGTATATTGCATTCATGTTTACAGAAGCAAGGCCAAGTATCGGAATGGCTCCATTTTCCTCTAGTGCCTGCTGGTCCCATGAGTATATGGACATGAGCGCGCCAAACCCCGTTTCTGGTTTCAGGTTGTCCGCTATTACTTCCGGGTATGCCGTTTTATAGTGACTGAAGGATGAATAGAATTGGAGATATATGCCGTTCAGGAAAGCCTGGCAAGACGGTAGGTCTTTTACATATTCCTGCCGTAGCAGGATGTTCTTGGTCGGGTTATTAAGGAAGTCTTTCCCGCAATGGATCCCGGTAGTTACAATAGTAAGAAGTAAGAACGTTTGTTTTAATATAGTTAGCTTCATAGCAGTGCTGTTAAAAGTTTGCATTTATTCCTAAAGAATAAGATTGTGCTTGTGGGTAAGAGAATGATATTCTTCCGCTGGCCGTGGCGTTATCCGGATTCACTTCCTTGTTCAGTGACCATTGGTGGATGTTAAAGCCTTGTGCATATAACTTTAGAGAGGATAATTTGAGTCTGCGTACAATATCGGAGGGCAAGCTATAGGCAAGGCCAATCTGTTGAAGCCGAAGATAGTCTCCTTTAGACAGGAAACGTGTCGAGGGAAAGTTTCCATTATTTGTATTGTTTAGTTTTCTCACTGGGTTTGCTGCTACGTCACCCGGCTGTTGCCACCTGTTGAGTGCGGATTTCGGGCTGTTCATATAAGGATAAACTCCATCAGAAAGTGAAACGCTTAATTGTGAATCATATATATCGAATCCATACTGATAATACAGTTGTACATTTAATTCGATGCCCTTCCATGAAACCGTATTCAATAAGCTGGCAAAGCCATCAGGCTGCGGTTTGCCAACAAATTCTTTTTTCGCGCTGGCATATATCGATGTTGGTTTTCCGGTGCTGTCCTTCCATTGTGGGAGCCCGGTTTCAGTGTTTACGCCCATCCATACAGGCATGTAATAGCTGTTGTAGTTGCGTCCTTCTTCGTTGGAGATGCTTTCTGCCTGTGTTTTTTCAAGTGGTACGTAGGCTTTAACCAGCACGTTTTTATTGGTACTCCACATGGCGATTGCACTCCAGGTAAAATTTTTACTTCTGATAATGTGCCCTCTTAGATTTAGTTCGAAGCCGTTGTTGTTCATGTCGCCAATGTTATCAGCAACTTTCACATAGCCCGAATGCGCCGGGAGGTTGGTAGCGTAAATAAGGTTCTTTGTATATTTTTTATATAAATCTAATGTCAGCTCGAGCCGGTCCTGCCATAATCTTGCATCAATTCCAAAGTTCCAGCTGAAAGTCGATTCCCATTTTATCTCCGGATTGCCAGGTTGCTCTGCAGGAATTACTGCGAGTTGGCCATTTAGTAGCTCCTGCCTTAATAGATCATATTTCGACAGGACGCTCACGTTCGCGGAGTTGCCTGCAATACCGAAACTTCCTCTTAGCTTCAGGTAAGTAAGCTGGCGTTCGAGGCTGCGCATAAATTTCTCTTCAGATACGATCCATCCTGCGCCAGCTGACCAGTAATCGGCCCACTGCTGGTGCGTACCAAATAATGAAGATCCATCTCTTCGGTAGCTGCCTGAGAGGAAATACTTGTTTTTTAGTGCGTATTGCACTTGCCCAAATTGAGAAAGTAAGGTCGTTTTGTCTTTTGTAGTAACGGCAGCGGTATTTGTATATCCAGGGCTGTTCAATTCATCGTAGTAGGGCAGGGTAGCGGAAGTGCCAGTAGCCTGTATATAAACATTCTTACCTGTAATAATCTGCGCTTCCTGTGCAACTAATGCCGATAGCGAATGGATGTCTGAGAACGTTTTGCTGAAATTGATTGCGTTGGTGGAAATCAGGTTAGCTCGTTTTACACTGTATTCTGAAATTAACCCGTAACTATTGGATTCACCGAATTGTAAACGCGGATCTGATTTCCTGTAGGTTTCGGAGAACAGAAAATCGAAGCCCAGGGTGGAGGAGAGGTTAAAGTATTTAAGGAACTTTAGGTCTGCCCGAAGAGTATTAACTGCCCGATAGGAAGTAATGTTGTTTTTGTTGTACTCGTTAGCAGCAACGGTGTTTGCAACCGGGCGCGAACCATTGGTTCCTTGCGCATAGTTAAGCACATAATTTCCATTAACGTCCCTGATCGGATTTAGTGGAGAAAGTATGCTGGCTGCCCCAAACCCCAGAA
>NZ_CABHOU010000068.1 GCF_902168175.1 uncultured Chitinophaga sp.
TCCTATTGTGTTCCCGCGTTAGCGGGCAACACGCGGTCGTCATTGCGAGGAACGAAGCAATCTTCGTGTGTAGTCTTCGCGTCAGTAAAGCCATTGGTGTCATCGTATGTAAGTAAAGGCGAGGCATTCGAGATTTCGTGAGGCGCAGTCATCTTAGAAGTAAGCCAGCAACGTTGCGTGCCTTTCCCTGCAACCAATTATTGCAGGCAATGACTACGTACGAAGATTGCTTCGTTCCTCGCAATGACGGTCGGGGCATGCGTTTCATTCATTCGTGAGGCTTGCGATCAGGCTTTTTACTGCTGCGTGGATAGAAGCAACGTTGCCTGCCTTTCCTTCAACTAATTATTGCAGGCAATGACTACGTACGAGGACTGCTTCGTTCCTCGCAATGTATCGCCATAAAAAAGGGCCGGCCCCTCAAGGCCAGCCCCATTACAATTCCAATCTAAAAAAACTATTTCCAGCCTGGTGTTTGGTTGTACGCTCCGTTGCTTCTTGAAATTTCATCCGGGCTGATAGGCCATGCCATGTGTTTGGCTGGGTCGAAACTGCGCGCGGGCCAGATTTGTTTGATGGTATAGGGAGAATTAGGGTCGGTGGCTACTGCGTGGCTGCGGCCGTGCAAAGGCATATTGATCTTTGCATAATCGCCCCAGCGTTTAAGGTCCTGCAGCCTGTCTGTCCACTCACAGGCCAGTTCGCAGCGGCGCTCGTGTTTCAGATCTGCGAGGGTTGGGTTGGCAATGCCGCCCAAACCTACACGGGCTCTTACTTCGTTCAGCGGCGCAGCTGCATCGCCGTTTCTGCCTAACTGGATCAGTGCTTCTGCTTTAAAGAGAAGGATCTCTGCATAACGCATCAGTGGCAGGTTAAGCGCGGTAGTTGGGTAGTCGCCGCTTGGATTGATCTTTGTATTGGTGCCGGCGTTTTCGCCTGTACCGTAGCTGTATGGTTCCATGTATTTGTTGATCTGGAAACCGGACAGGCTGTTGGTGGAGAAGTAAGAACGTTCTACGCCGAAGTAGGTGAATTTATCACCAAACTTCAGGATGGTCACTTCGCGGCGGGGATCGGTCGCTTCGTACTCCTGGTACAGTTCTTCCGTTGGCTGGAAGTATCCCCAGCCGTTATAAATACCCCAGCCTTTATTCTCGAGAATTACACCCGGGAACTCTGAACCGCCCTGTGAGCCGGAGGTTACAGACCAGATGTATTCTGAACTCCAGTTGTTGGCGATGCTGAATACGGCGCGGTAGTTGTCTTTACCACTGGCTTTGTTATCGATCAGCGCACGGTGACCTTCGTTTTTGATCTTATCGGCCAGGTCTGGTATTAACGCCCATTTGCTGGCGTCGTACTGTGCCCAGTAAGCATATGCTTTAACCATGTAAGCCCAGGCAGCAGCTTTGTGAGCGCGGCCGCGGTCGTCGGCACCATAAGTGTCGAACAGTGGCAGCAGTTCAGCGGCTTTGGTAAGGTCGCTTACAATTTGTGCGTAGTTATCTGTTACAGATTTTAATTGTGGGGGGATGCGTTCGCCGTAACCAGCGTTCTCTGGCCCGTCGAAAGGTACACCCTGGTCTTTGTGGCCCCAGATATAAGCGATCCAGAAGTGAGCGAAACCGCGAACAAAGTAAGCTTCACCCAGTGAACGGTTCTTTACAGCTTCTGAGGTATTGATCGATTTAGGAATGCCTTCGATCGCCTGGTTGGCTTTGTTCAGCATCCAGTACAAATCGTTCCAGCCGCCGGTCAGGTAACCTTCGCGACCGGATGGGATGAAGTTTTTAATGTTCTCGCCATCGGCTTTTACCCTGCCTACTACGAGGTCATCGCTGGCGTCCTGGATCCAGAACAGGTCGCGGCCCCAGGTGGATTCGTAACGCATAGGTACGTAGAGAGCTGCGGTGGCCTTTTCCAGGTCTTCGTCGCTTTTCCAGAAGAAAGCTGTGGTAGGTTCGCCCGTAGGCTTTGTATCTACCCAGTTTTTGGAGCAGGCACTAAGTCCTACCGTTATTGCCAATATGTAAAAGAGTTGCTGTTTCATGGTTTACGATCGTTTATAGCTTAGAAATTAACTTTAGCACCTAAAGAGTATACACGCGATACCGGGAACTGGCCACCGTCCATGCCATTACCACCTACTTCAGGGTCCATGCCGCTGTATTTGGTAAAGGTGAGCAGGTTGTCGCCGCTTACGTATACACGCAAACCTGTGTTCCAGCGCATGGGTTTAAAGGTGTAGCCGATCAGCACGTTTTTCAAACGCAGGTAGTTACCGTTTTCGAGGTACCAGTCGGAAGTTGTCTGGAAGTTCTTGTTAGGATCGCTGGCAGAAATACGCGGAATGTCGGAGCCTGTGTTGGTAGGCGACCAGGCATCCAGGATCTTGTTCCAGCGGTTGTAACCCTGTTCTGCACCATTCAGTGTAGATTGTTTAAAGGCATGGAACAGTTTAACGCCGCTAACACCCTGGAAAAACAGGCTGATATCGAAATTGTTCCAGGTGGCGCTTGCATTAAAGGCATAAGTTAAGTCTGGGTAAGCAGTACCCATGAAATAACGGTCTCCGTCATCGATTCTACCATTACCGTCTTTATCCACAAACTTCAGATCACCAGCTTTTGCGTTAGGTTGAATACGTGAACCGTCTTTGCCAACATAGGCAGCAGCTTCCGCATCTGTCTGGAAGATACCAGCGTTTTTGATCAGCCAGTAAGAATAAGCAGGCTGGCCAACTACAGAGCGATAAGGGTTCAGCACACCTCTCCACACATCACCATCCGACCAGAAAGAATTAGCGTTACCATCGATATACTCGAGTTTGTTTTTCAGCGTAGCGAAGTTACCGCCAACAGAATAACCTACTTTACCGATCATGTCGTGCCAGGCTGCGCTTACCTCGTAACCTTTGTTACGGATGCTGCCCTGGTTGATCAAAGGTGCGCCATAACCAAATGTGTTAGTCCAGGCAGATGTTTGTGTAGTGATCAGGTCGTAAGTCTTTTTATCAAAGTAATCGGCAGTGATGGTCAGGCGTTGTTTCAGCAATGCGATGTCGATACCGATATCCGATTGTTCAGAAGTTTCCCATGAAAGGTTAGGGTTGTTGCGGGTAGCCACATACAGCGCAGTACTCTGCGGACTGTTTTCGCCAACCTGGTAAGTAGTGTTTGAGCTCAGTTTAGGATAACCGTACGCCAGTCCGATAGAACTGAGGTTACCGATACGTCCCCAGCTGGCGCGTACTTTCAGCAGATCGATCAGGGCCACGTCGAAGAAAGGCTCTGAGCTGATTTTCCATGCACCCGTTACACCTGGCAAACCTTTACCGCGATTGTCCAGTGGCAGGCGGCTGGCAATATCGTAACGGTAGCTACCAGTCACGAAATACCTGTCGGCCCAGCTGTACGCCAAACGGCCAACATATGAAAGGTTCCTGTCTTTCGACTCCCCATCGCCCGGACGGTTTTGGTCGAACACAGAAGCATTTACAAAGAACTGTGCCCACTCTTCTTCATTCTCCAGGCCCTTAGCAGCCGCGCTGAAAGAGCGTGAACCATTCTGCTGCGAAGTCATAGATGCCATGGCAGCGAGGTTATGTTTGCCGAATACGCGTTCGTAATTCAGCGTATTTTCCCATATCCAGTGGTAGCTTTTACCAGTTGAATAAGAGAGGGTGTTCTGTGTATTAGGTTTACCCGGCTCCGTTCTCTTAGGTTCAAAGTTCTTCCAGAGCGAGTTACCCTGCCTGTAAGAGAAGCGGGAGAGGAAACTGAGACCTTTTACGATATCCGTAACATTTACTTCCGTTACAGACTGCAGGTCGTTGCTTTTGTTGAAAGGTTTGTTACGCAGCAAAGTACCTACAGGGTTGATAGCATCGCCATGAATACCCAGGTACTGCGATTCACGCGGACCTACACCGCCGAAAGAACCATCCGCATAATAAGGGGTGGCAGAGCGGGGCATGTAGATGGCAGAAAGAATTACACCACTGTAACCGCTGGCCGTTTCCGTACCGCGATTGTCGTTGTTGTTATAGAACAGGTCCTGGCGCAGTTTAATCTTATCAGTAAACTGGTAATTAGCGTTAAAGCGCAGGGATACGTTTTTGTTGTAAGTATTCAGCAGCGTACCTTCTTCATTCTCATAACGCGCCTGTAACAGGGTCGAGAATTTGTCGGTACCGGCATTTACCGTTACTGTATGACGTTGGACCATGGCGGTGCGGAAGATCTCATCCATCCAGTCGGTACGTGTTACCTGGGCGTAGGGGTTTACCGTAGCATCCCAACCGCTGAGTGGTGTAAGGCCGGCGTTGGTGTAAGCCAGGTTAGATACTTTGGCTTCTTCCTCCGCAGTAAGCGACTGTGGTGTTTTCCACGGCTGCTTCATACCAACGAAAGCGTTGTATTCAACACCTGGTTTGCCTTGTTTGGCCTGGCGGGTCGTAATCAGGATTACACCGGACGAACCAGAGAAAGCACCGTAAATAGCCGCAGAAGCCGCATCTTTCAGTACTGTGATCGTTTCGATGTCGGCAGGATTGTAAGGTGCATTGGGTACCCCATCCACCACATAAAGTACACTTTCATTAGAACGGGAGCCAATACCACGGATCGTAACCCTTGGGCTGCTGTTAGGATGACCGCCATTGCTGATCACCGTAACACCGGGCACTTTACCCTGTATCATAGCGCCGAGGTTCAACACCGGGCGACTTTTCACCTGGTCCATATCAGGAACAGTAGCTACAGCTGCGGAAAGATCACCTTTCTTCGCTTTACCATAACCCAGTACCACGATCTCGTTCAGTGATTCGCGGGTCGATTTCAGTAAAACGGTGGCCGCAGCCGGATCGTTTGCTTTGATCTCCTTTGTTTCATACCCCATAAAACTGAAGCTCAGCAGGGCATTTTCGTTCGATGTTGCGATCGTGTATTCACCTTTTTCGTCGGTGATAGTCCTGTTATTAGTACCTTTTTCCCAGATGCTTACACCCGGAATAGGCTCATCACCCTCAGCCATTACTACGCGGCCGGTTAAAGATGTGGCAGGCACAGTAGCGGCGGCAACCGGCTTCTCCGCCTTGCGGAAAATGATCGCATTATTACGCACGCTGAACTCAATGCCAGTCGCTTTTTCCAGGATCGCTAATGCTTCCCCGAGCGTAATATTGTCCGGACGGAAGTCGCGAACGGTGATCTTGTCGAAGTCTTCGCTGATGAAGCTAAAAGAGAGTTTACTTTGTTTGTCCAGTGCTTTTAATACTGACGATAAAGGCGCCGACGATATACTAAGTTTCACTTTCTCAGTCAGTTCGCGCTGTTGCGCATAACCAACGGAAGTAACCAGCAGGCAGCAGCCGAAAAGCAGCAACCGTTTGGCGATAGGCATTGTACGGCCCGCAGGCGTAGAAGTTCTATTCATGGTTTAACGATTTTCGAGATGGGTCGTCATCTCTTTTTTGTATTAAAAAATGGTTATGAGCTTATTTTTAATGCGGTATTGTTTGTGCGTCATGTAGCAGAGGTCATCCATCATTTGAGAGAAGCGCTGTTTGGGCAGTGCGATGGTGATGTGTTTGTCCAGGCGTCGTTCGTTCTCCCAGTTTATCTCGTAGCCATTACTTTCACACAACCTGGTAAATGCGTCTTTCACTGTCAGTTGACTGGCTGTAAACCCGCCTTCCATCCAGGCTGCGGCGAGCGAAGTATCAATTGAATGGGTGATAATTAAACTGTCTTCAGGGAAGTAAGAGGCCGCCTGCCCGGGTTGCAGCACCGTTTGCGCCAGTTGATTTTCTTTGGCAGATACCCGCACTTTACCCGACGCCAGTGATACGCGGGTCATTTTTTCATCGCGATAAGCCTCCAGGTTAAAGCGGGTGCCTAAAACTTTCACTACCACATCGCGGGTAACAATTACAAAAGGCTGCTCGCTGCTGTGACCCACTTCGAAGTAACCTTCGCCCTCAAAGGCCACCCAGCGCGTTTTAGTATCCGCATCTTCCTTAAAACTCATGCTGGCATTGGCATTCATCCAGATCACGGAGCTGTCGGGCAGTGTCACTTTCTTGATACCGCCACTGGTGTTTTTCACGCGGAAGATATTAGCTGCTGCTGTTTTGGGTGTACCATTCAGTTTGTGATCTATCGAAAAATAACCGATACCCGCCAGTGCGATAACAGCAGCAGCGGCGGTCCACTTCAGTATAAGCGGTAGTACTTTGGTCTTTTGTTGTTGGGCAACATGCTTACGGAAGTTTGCCAGGAAACGTTCCCGTTGAGCGAGCGAATCTTCCAACTGTGCTTCGCTTTGCAGCCCATGATACCAGCTGTTCAGCAATGCCAGTTCTTCAGACGAACATTCGCCTGCATGAAATTTATCGAGTAACGCTTTCGCTTTCGGGTATTGTTGTGTTGCCATACACATAAGAATACCCGGCGAAAAAGAAATGTTAACCGGTTTTAGGTTAAGGAATTGTGAACAACAACATCGCAGATATGAGTTGGGCTGATAAGGCAGGATTGGTGCGGATATGGTCCTTTACCTGTTCCAGCGCGCGGGAGTATAATACACGGGCAGACCCGGGTGCGATATCCAGTTCGGAGGCTATCTTTTTATAAGAATACTGGTGCCGTAAACGAAGGATGAATAATTTTTGCTGATGGGGTGATAAGGTATTGATGGCTTCTTTCAGCACCGTCTCCATCAGTTCTTCCGATTCAATGGTAGATACTTCTTCGATGGTATCGGTCAGCATATCTTCCAGTCTTTTCAGGTGCGCGCTGTAACGGCCAGCACTGCGGTAGTAGTTGAATATGCGGTATTTCAGGGAGTTGAGCAGGTAAAACTCCAGTTGTTCGTCTTTAGGCAGTTCCTCCCACTTTTCCCAGGCTGCCACCAACACATCCTGCACGATGTCAAAGGCGTCGTGTGCATTCGTTTTCGCCACGGCGACAGACAATAATTTGTCCCAGTACACCTGTACCGAAGTTTCGAAAGTAGCAGTTTGTTGGTGGCGCGGCATAGTTTGCATTGTGGTAGCGCCGTAAAAATAGGGATGTAGTGTTATGGGAATATTAACAGTTCGTGGATCGTTCGTGGATCGTTCGTGGATCGTTGCTGAAAGATGCCTGTTTGTTGCTGACTTGTTGCTGTGACCTTGCTGAAATGTACCTGAAACCCAGTGTGGACAGCAACATTCAGCAAGGATACAGCAAGGATCCTCGGAGGATGGTAGGAGCCAGATGCTATTCACCCACCGGGAAGGCTGTTTCGCCCACTAAAAAGACTGTTGTGGCCCACCGGGTCGTTTTTACGCGATGTAAGCAGCGTACTTTTACCATATTGGTGATGGATAAAGGTGTTTTGGGATATTATCCCTCGCTTAAATTATATTTGCGTTCAAACCCTTAGTAGTGAAAGCGTTTTCCCATTACCTGATTATAAAAATTGTAGTAGGCACATTGTTTATCGGCATGGCGGCCACTTTATTTGGCCTATGGTGTACAGTTGTTGTTGGGGCCGACCTTGATTTTTGGCGCAAGGTGTTCATATCTGCTGTGTTGTTTGGTGGCATTGTCCTTTGTATTTATGTCATCAACGAATTATTTTCTTCTGCTGTCCTGGACGATAAAGGAATCATTTACAAGTCGGCAATATTTAAGCGGGAATTACGCTGGGAAGAAGTAAAGCATGTATACCAGCAGAAGGGTACACTTAAAGTGATCGGTGTAAAGGGTAAAAAAAACGTGAATGTTTCTGTATACCTCAAAGATTTTCAATATCTACGTGAATTGTTGGCGCAACGCGCGGAAATAGATCTTCCGGATGAGGATCCAGCGCTGGATAAAGAGCGCGGGATGATTTTTGCTGGTTTAACAGATGAAGAGATCATATCTAAAATCCGCCAGGCTAAAACAATTGTGTTTGGCAGCACAGTTCTATCTTTACTCATGACCGTTGGCTTTATGGTGAATGAGCTTCAATATCCCGAGCTGCCTTATGTGCAGGCGGGGCTGCTGGCAGCACTATTGTTCGCTATGTGGTGGTACCGCGGCGTTATCGGTCTTGATCAAAAGCAGGGCGAATTTGGCAGATCGGCTCTAATACCTTTTCTGCTCATCAACCTAAGCCTGTTATTTCCGGTTGTAAAACTGAGTGTGTGGGATAAAGGGAAATTGATCGCGCTTGGGCTGATGACTACTGCGCTGATCATTGGTGTATTCCTTCTGGCGATCCGAAGATTTCCGACGACGATGGGACGGCGGTTGTTTTTTGCGCTATTATATGGACTGATGTCTTTGGGTGCAGGCTTCGGCCTTGTATTGTATACGAATAATGTGATGGACGATTCTACGCCTGAAAGGTATAGCATACTGATGACAGAAAAATGGATGGAACAGGGCCGGAAGGGCAACACTTATTATATCATACTAAGTGAAGGTGAGCGTTGGAAGAAGATATCGGTAAGTTCCGGTTTCTACGACTATGTGCAGGTATCAGACAGGGTACTACTGGATATCTGGCCCGGTAAACTCGGTGTGAGATGGTATAAAATTGTAGGCAAGGTCCAATAATCAAACAAAACATCATGGGAAAAGAAATAGAACGGAAATACCTCATCGACCTCGCACGCTGGCAGACAGTACAAAAGCCTGCCGGCCAGCTTTTCAGGCAGGGCTATTTAGTAACCGATCCCAATAAAACCATACGGGTACGGCTAACTGATACCAAGGGCTTTCTAACAATAAAAGGCACGACCACCGGTGCCACCAGGCTGGAATATGAATACGAAATACCCACTACCGAAGCAGCGGAGTTATTAGATAATTTCTCCACCGCAGAACTATCTAAAATCCGGTATGTAGTCGAATTCAAGGACAAAACATGGGAGGTAGATGAGTTTTTAGGAGATAACCTCGGCCTCTACGTGGCCGAAATAGAACTGGAAAGCGAGGATGAGGCTTTTGAATTGCCGGACTGGGTAGGGCAGGAGGTGACCGGAGAACAGCGGTACTATAACGCGGTGCTTACAACGAATCCTTTTAAGAATTGGATGTAATGAAAGTTGTTTGTACAAAGGTTTTTGGAGATATTTGTGCTAGTCCCGCAGCCTATGCACAATTGTTATAAAATCCTCGAACTTCCCGATTTCGCGTCCGCCGATCAGATTAAGTCGGCCTACAGGAGGCTTGCCAGGAAGTACCATCCGGATGTTACGGGCGGTGACAAACATCTGGAGGAATTATTCAAGCGTGTACAGAACGCATACGACGTGTTAACCGACCCTTACGACAAATCATCACATGATAGCGCCTTGCGGAATGCGGCGAATCCTGCCTGGCAAACGCCCTCTTATACCACTTACACTTATCAGCCACCCAGATATAATGCACCTGTGTACACGGCGCAGTCGCCGCCTGTTGTTGACCGGAAGTTCCGGAAACAATCGTTGTGGGCGGTTGCCGGGCTAGTAGTGCTCTGGGGATTCCTGACTATTTTATTTCCTTATCCCACATCAAAGAATGATGAGGTATCGGAAACCAGGCAAAGAACTTCGTCAGGTTACCAGCCACCGGTTAACGCATTCAGGCTTGGCGATCCAAAGACAGTGGTGGTGGCAAAGCAGGGAGCGCCAACAACGATCGTGCAAACCTCCCCAACGGAAGAAACCTGGAGTTACGGCTACAGCATCGTGAGGTTTCGCGAGGGGAAAGTATGTGAATACGCAGACCATGGCTATAACCTGAATGTCGCTTATACAAACGATGATGCGGACGAAGTAACTGCAGACTCGTTTTCAAGAGGGGCCACGCGCAGCGAAGTATTCCAGCTGCAGGGCGAGCCAATAAGGGTTGTCCAATTTGGCGCCGCCGGTGCCGAAAGATGGGAGTACGGCAAAAACAATGTGTATTTCGTAGATGATGAGGTGGTATGGTATACAAATGAAGATGGCCAGTTGCGGGTGAATAACTGATTTTTACCCTCCATATCACCCCCGAAAAAAAATATTGCCAGATATCCGAAACTTTAGTATGTTTGAACATTCGAACATGAGTTTAAAAATAGACCATAAAAGTAAATTACCGCTCCACGTACAAGTTGAAGAACTGCTGCGAAGGCTTATTAGTGAGCCGGAGTACCAGAACGGGACTTTTCTGCCAAAAGAGGTAGAACTGGCTAACCGGCTGGGCGTTTCGCGTAATACCATCCGCCAGGCTACCAATAAGCTGGAATACGAAGGCCTCCTCGCCCGTAAAAAAGGCGTCGGTACCAAAGTAGCCCAACGGCAATTGTCGACCAGCCTGCAGGACTGGCAAAGTTTCACCAAGGAAATGTCTAAACGCGGGATCGCTACGTCCAACCTGCTGCTGACACTTGAAAAGGTAAAAGCCGACGAAAAACTGGCCGGATTTTTCAATATTCCCGTTAACACACCTATTTGCAAACTAAGCAAACTCAAAGGTGTAGATGGTGAACCCATCGTTTACTTCGAAAGTTATTTCCACCCGCGTATCACACTCTCCGAAACCGACGATCTGAACCAGCCGCTGTACGAGCTGCTGTCTGAAAGATTCGACATTATAGTAGTACGCTCCAGCGAACATATCAGCGCGTTAGTAGCCGGTGATGTGGCCGAAAAACTGGACGTAGACGCTATCTGCCCGGTGTTGTTCCGCGAACGTTACGTGTATGATCCTGGCGACAGGCCCATAGAATATAACGTAGGTTACTACAGGTCCGACAAGTTTACTTACTCGATAGAGATCAGATCAGAAGGTTGATCTTATAGTATTGTCCTTTTCTTGCTCCACGCAGGAAAAGGATATTTTTTTGCCATTTTTTAATATGTTCAAACATATGAACAATGAATATGTAATCGGCGCGGATATAGGTGGTTCGCACATAACAGCAGCCCTGGTGAACCTGGGCAATGGCGCCGTGGTGGACGATTCAAAGGTGAAAGTGTCTGTAAATGCAGGCGCAGATGCGGATGATATCCTGGGCAGGTGGACCAGTGCATTGAGAGAAGTTTGCACGGCGGCTAAAGGACAAGTGACGGCGATCGGTATTGCGATGCCTGGCCCGTTCGACTACCCGGGTGGCATCTCTCAGATAAAAGGCGTTGCGAAATATGAATCCCTGTACGGCATGAACATTCGCGCCGCATTACAGGAATCGCTGGCCTTCTCCGGTGATATCTATTTCGAGAACGACGCTTCCTGTTTCGCACTCGGTGAAGCATGGGCGGGCGAAGGCGCCGGTTGCAACCGCATGGTGGCCGTAACATTGGGTACCGGTTTGGGTGGCACTTTCCTGCATAATAACACGATCCTGCACGAAGGAAAAGGTGTGCCGCCGGAAGGGTACATCTACAACCTGCCTTACAAAGCTGGCATTGCGGAAGATTACATCTCTTCCCGCTGGTTGCTGAACGAATATCATCAGCGTACCGGGCAACGGTTAAACGAAGTGAAGTGCCTGGGCGAACTGGCGGAGAAGCAAGACAGCACGGCCTTACAATTGTTTACCGAATTAGGGAACAGTTTAGGCGAAGTGTTACATCCATGGCTCGAACAGTTTGAAGCAGAACGGATGGTGATCGGCGGTAACATCCGCAAAGCGCATCCTTACTTCCTGCCTGCACTTAACAACTGCCTGCAACAACACGGTATCAACACAACTATACACATTTCCAACCGGGGCGAAAATTCTGCGCTATCCGGTGCGGCATGGATATGCAAATCCATTCTCGAAAACAATATCAAAGCGCGATAGAAAATGAATACGATCATGAACTGGAGAAAGACAAGTCAGCCTCTTATGCCGGCCACTACGGCCGATAAACAGCTTACCCCGAAAGGTGCGTACGATATATATCCTTTTGCCAGCCTCGGCGCAGGTAATATCCAATGCGGGTACGCCAGTCTGGCTAACTGGATGGCCGGACGTCATATTGTTTTGATAGACGGTTATATTGGTAACGACTGGGAGTATATAGGCAGCTCGCTGCAGCGCGAGCTGGTGGCAGCAGGAATGATCGTGAACGTGGTATATACATCCACCTTCATGAAACCTGCGGAAGAAGTGGAAACACTGGTAGCGCCTTTCCTGGGTGAGAAGGGAGCGGTATGGGGCAAAAGGGCCACCATCACTTTAAAAGATCTTTTTGACGAAAATAAACTGCTGAATATACAGCCTTCAGCGGAAGGTATCACGCTGATTGTAGGTGTGGGAGCGGCGCTTACAGGTTTAAAAGCACCTGTTGTATACATCGATCTTCCTAAAAATGAATTGCAGTACCGCATGCGTGCTGGTATGGCCAATAACCTCGGCAAACAGCAGCGCGACGATAACCCGGAAACGTATAAACGTTTCTATTTCGTTGACTGGGTACTGTTAAACGCGCACAAAAAACAAATACTGGCTAACATCGATATTGTTGCAGACGGGCAATGGAAAGACCAGCTTACCTGGGCTACACATACCGCTGTGAGCGAAGGTTTGCAGTTCCTGGCTAAAAACGCATTTCGCGTAAGGCCCTGGTTTGAAGCTGGTGCCTGGGGCGGCGACTGGATGAAAGAAAATATACCGGGTCTTAACAAGGAGGAAGTAAACTATGCATGGTCTTTTGAAATGATCGTTCCTGAAAACGGACTGGTATTCGAGAGCGATGGTAAGTTGCTGGAAGTTGCGTTCGACTGGCTGATGATGGAACATGCGGCAGAAGTGCTGGGTAAACAGGACGAGCAACGCTTCGGTATCGATTTCCCTATCCGGTTCGACTTCCTCGACACGTTCGACGGTGGTAATCTTTCGATCCAATGCCATCCCCGCTTGTCATACATACAGGAACAGTTCGGCGAAACTATTACGCAGGACGAAACTTATTATATGCTGGATTGCCGTAAGGATGCGAAAGTGTACCTCGGCTTCCAGGACGATATTGATCCGGCAGCTTTCCGTAAAGCGCTGGAAGATAGTGCGGCCAACAACGAGGCGATCGATATCGAAAAATATGTGCAGGTACATACGGCGCATAAACACGATCTGTTCCTGATACCTAACGGCACCGTACATAGTTCCGGGAAAGATAACCTGGTGCTGGAAATCAGCGCTACGCCTTACATTTTTACATTTAAAATGTACGACTGGGTACGACTGGACCTGAACGGCAAACCACGTCCCATCAACATAGATCATGCTTTTAAGAACCTCGACTTTAGCCGCAAAGGCGCGAAGGTGCAGGAAGAACTGATATCTAAACAAACAGTTATCGCTAAAGGCGGCGACTGGCAGTTAGTGCATGTACCTACGCACGCGGAGCATTTTTATGATGTACACAGGATTGAGTTTGATAGTACGGTTAACGTGGACACAGAGGGTAAATGTCATGTGCTGATGTTAGTAGAAGGTAAATCAGTGCTGGTAGAAACCGCTAATGGTTTCAGGCAGCGTTACAATTATGCAGAAACATTTGCGATACCAGCAGCAGCCGGTTCTTACAGGATCATCAATGAAGGCGATTCCACCGCCAAAGTGGTAAAGGCGTTTGTAAAATAGTTATTGCGGCTGTCCGAGTGTAGGGCCCGGACAGTTATCACACAAAAAGAATTTTACGTATGAAAAAAGGAAATTGGATACTCTGGTTGTTGTTGCTCGCCACGGCAACCCGTGTTAGTGCTAAGGAAAAAGAAGATCTGGCCGGATATGTAGATCCATTGATCGGTACCGCGCATTGCCGCTGGTTCCATTTTGCGCCAGGCGCATCGCCGTTCGGTATGGCCAAACCTGGACCGTCTACCAACGGTCACTACGGCAACCCAAATGGTTGGGAAGCGGTGGGCTATGATTACAGGCATACATCGATAGAAGGTTTTCCCAATTTTCATGAGTTCCAGGTAGGCGGCGTTTCGCTGATGCCTGCGAAGGGACAGCTGGTAACGGTACCGGGAGAACTCGAAGATTCCATGTCCGGCTACCGGTCTGCCTTTGACCGTGCAGATGAACATGCAACTGCCGGTTATTATTCCGTGTTGTTAAAACGTTACGGCATTAAAGCGGAAGTAACGGCTACGCCGCGTGTGGCTTTCCAGCGCTTTACATTCCCTGCCGGTAACGACTCTCATATTCTTTTTGATATTGGTAATAAGCAGGGCGAAAGTGGCGAAGTGAAGGACGCCCGTGTATATATGACGGCTGATGGCCGCATAGAAGGTTATGTGATTACCCTGCCTTCCTATGTACAAAAGTACCAGCCAGGCGCACAGGTGGCGATGTATTTCTCTGCGATCGCAGATAAAAAGCCTGCCGCATACGGAACGTTCCGTGGCGCTACGCAAACTGCGGGTGCTAAAGACATCAGCGGACAAGGTGCAGGAATGTACCTGACGTTCACTACCGTCAATAACGAAGCGGTAACCGTGAAACTCGGCCTGTCTTATACATCGATAGAGAACGCCCGGCTGAATATGCAGACGGAAGCGGCTACGATGAACTTTGACCAGGCGCAAACGCAATCACGCAAAGAGTGGAACGAATATCTTGGTCGCATTACTGTTAGCGGCGGCACCAAAGCAGACTTAACTAAATTTTATACCGGCCTTTATCATGCTGTGCTGGGCCGTGGCCTTGCCAGTGATGTGAATGGCGCATATCCTAAGAACACCGGCGGCGTGGGACAAATTCCTTTGAACGCACAAGGCAGGCCGAAACATAACCATTATAATACAGATGCGGTGTGGGGTGCCTTTTGGAACCTCACGCCGCTTTGGGCGCTGGTGTACCCGGAGTATTATTCTGACTTTGTGAGCAGTCAGCTGCTCGTATACAATGATGCCGGCTGGCTCGGTGATGGCATCGCCTCCAGCAAATATGTGTCTGGCGTGGGTACCAACTTCGTAAGCCTCGTGATGGCAGGTGCCTACAACTACGGCATCCGCGATTTTGATGTGGCTAAAGCTTACGCAGCCTCATTGAAAAATGAACTGGGTTTTGAGAACCGGCCTGAAGGTGCGGGTAAAGAGGATGTGGAGCGTTTCCGCAAATACGGATATGTGGACCATATTGATCCTGCTCCGGGCCAGTGGTGCTTTTCCGGTTCGCACACACTGGAGTATTCGTTCAGCGCTTACGCCGTGGCACAATGGGCGAAGAAACTGGGCAAAACCAGCGATTACAATACATTGCTTAAACTCTCCGGCAGCTGGAAGAACATCTTCGACGGCAGCACCAAATACATGCGGCCACGTTATGCTGACGGCCGTTTTGTCGACAATTTCAAACCCACCGAGCCATGGCGTGGTTTCCAGGAAGGTAACGCAGGCCAGTATTCATTTTACGTGCCGCACGATCCTGAAGGACTGATCGCGAAAATTGGGAAGGCCGAATTCAATAAACGCCTCGACAGCATCTTCACCGCTGCACAGAAAACAACGTTTGGTGGTGGTAATACCATCGATGCGTTCTCCGGCCTTGCTGCGCCGTACAATCATGGTAACCAGCCATGTTTGCAGATGCCATGGATGTTTAACTATTCAGGCAAACCGCATCTCACCCAAAAATGGGTAAGGGCCATCTGTAATGAGTTTTATGGTACCGAAGGTGTGCATGGTTACGGTTATGGTCAGGATGAAGACCAGGGGCAACTTGGTGCCTGGTACGTGATGAGCGCGATGGGCCTGTTCGATGTACAGGGTGGTGCATCGGCACAACCGATGATGCAAATTGGGTCTTCATTGTTCGATAAAGTAACCATCAAACTCAATAAAAAATATTATAAAGGGGAGGAGATCAATATTGTGACGCGCAATAACAGTGCGACCAATATCTACCTGGACCGCCCTTCATTTAACGGTAAAAAACTTCAGCGCAATGCTATTATGTTCAGTGAGCTAACGAAAGGCGGCAAACTCGAATATAACCTGTCTGACCAACCAGCAGCCTTTTAAGGCCGCGGATTTCTAGTAATGTATTCCACAACTAATTAAAAAATCAAGGCTTATGTTAGCTTATCGCCACGTTTTTGTCAAGAGGCTACTGCGAACAAATGGCCGCCTGCTAATGGCACTACTGCTGTTACTGGGCATGGCCACTGGTGCGCACGCCCAAAATTCCCGTACCGTAACCGGTCGTGTTACGGATGATGTGACTAAAGAGGCCATCCCTGGCGTATCTGTATCGGTGAAAGGAACTTCTATCGGAACAGCTACATCCGTTGATGGTGCATTTACTTTAACAATACCGTCGGATACCATGCGTTTCCTGGTATTTTCTTCTGTAGGTTATGCAAGCCGCGAAGTGGCTATCGGTGCTACGCCGATGACGGTGACGCTTAAAGTGTCCAGCAGTACTTTGTCGGACGTTGTAGTGGTAGGTTACGGTACACAGAAGCGTACCAGCCTTACCGGTGCGGTGAGCGTGGTTACTTCCAAAGACCTGGAGGGGCGCCCGGTAACCAGTGCTGTACAGGCATTGCAGGGCGCTGCACCAAACCTTATTATCCAGCAGAATGCTACGGAGCCTGGGGCTGCCATCAACATTAACGTTCGTGGGGTGAGTACGGTGAATAACAGTAGTCCGCTGGTACTGGTAGATGGTGTTCCTGGTTCGCTGGACCTGCTCAACCCTAACGACATCGAAAGTGTGAGTGTGTTGAAAGATGCAGCATCGTCGGCTATTTACGGCTCCCGTGCTGCCAATGGTGTTATTCTTGTTACCACTAAAACGGGTAAGCAGAACAAAGTGCCCCGCATAACCTACAACGGTATGGCAGGCGCGCAGCAGCCTACTTTCCTGATTAAACCGGTGAGTGGCGTGGAGTACATGCAACTTAAAAATGAAGCACTGGTAAACTCCGGTCAGACTGCACAGTTCTCACCAGCACAAATTCGCCAACAGGGCATTAATGGTACGGAAACATGGTGGATGGATGAGATTATGCGTCCGGCTGCTTTTCAGCAAAACCATAACCTGGGTGTAAATGGTGCAATGGGTAAGGTAACCTATGCGCTTTCCGGCGGATACCTTGATCAGAACAGTCTTTACCGTGGGCCGGATTACGGTTACCAGCGTTATAACGCCCGTGCCAACCTCGGTGCCCAATTCGGCAAATTAAAGCTGGGTGGTAACTTCGGTTACGCTAAACAAAAGATCAGGGAGCATGCGTACTATTCAGACTGGCTGATTTCTACAGCTATCCGCATCCCCACTATTTATCCTATTAAAGATACTGCGGGCCATTACTTCCTGGCGCCTACCGCTTCCAACAACCCACTGGCACAACTGGAGCAGGGCGGACGCAGGTTGTATAACAACGACAGTTATAACTATATGGCGAACGCGGAATATGCGCTCACCAAACATTTATCTGCCAAGGTGGTGTACGGTGCGGATATCCGCGTAAACAACATGGACGAGTTCCGTAAAACGATTGATTATGCACCGTATTCGGGTTCAGACAACCAGAGTGCGAGAAGCATCAATCATGCTAAAAGTGTGCAGGACAACTTCCAGGCGTTGCTGAATTATGACCAGACTTTCAACAAGGTACACGAAGTGAAAGCGTTGTTAGGCTACGCTACTGAGGGTTGGAAAAATGAGTACAGTCAGTCGCGCCGCATTAACGTAGACAATGTAACCGGCGATTCTACTGCCGGTACGCAAACGCTTACGGGCTTTAATGATACTTACGGTACGCGTATCGACCAATGGGCGCTTAACTCCGCGTTTGGCCGCTTAAACTATGCCTACAACAATAAGTATTATGCTGAATTCAATTTCAGGTATGATGCGTCCAGCCGTTTCGCGAAAGGTAACCGTGGGGCTTTCTTCCCATCGTTCTCAGCCGCCTGGCGTATTACCGAAGAGCCATTCATGGAAGGGCTTAAAAAGTACGGCGACCTGAAACTGCGTGGCTCCTGGGGACAACTGGGTAACCAGCAGATCATTTCCAACTACGGTTACCTGAATGTGTTTACGACCGTGAGCAATATGTATGGTTTTAACAACATACCGCAATCCGGTTCATCGTTCGCTGTGGGTAACCCTGTTATCACCTGGGAATCTGCCAACTCTGCCAACATCGGTTTCGACCTCTCGTTGCTGGAAAACAGGCTGACCATCAGTTACGATTACTTCCACAAGATTACAGATAATATCCTGCTGCAACTGCCAGCTCCCGGACTGTATGGCGCTACACCTGCCTTCCAGAACGCCGGTAAGGTAAAGAACCAGGGCTTTGAACTGGCGATCAATTACCGCGCTAAAACAGGAGAGGTAAATCACACACTGGGTGCCAACCTGGCCGACAACCTCAATGAGATCGTCGACTTTAAAGGCAGAACATTTATACAGGAAGGAGATGTGACGTACATCAACCGCGAAGGTTTCCCTATCAGTTCTTATTTCGGTTACCAGGCAGACGGTTTTTACCAGAACCTCGATGATATCAAGAACAGTCCGAAACCCTCGTTCGTAAACGAAGTGAAACCCGGTGATATCAAATATGTAGACCGTAACAAAGATGGTGTGATCAATACCAGCGACCGTTTCGTGATGGGCAATCCATTCCCGCGTTTTACTTACGGATTGAACTATGGTGTGAACTGGAAAGGTTTTGATGCGAGCATCTTTATCCAGGGTGTAGGTAAAAGAAATGTATACCTGCGCGGCGAAGGCGTAGAAGCATTCCACAATAACTGGGATAACGTGTACTCACAACATCTCGACAGGTGGACGCCGAATAACCCGGATGGATCTTATCCGCGCCTGACCATCGGTACTGCTTCCGCGAACAACAACGCGAACTCTACTTTCTGGTTGCAGAACGCAGCTTACGCCCGCCTGAAGAACGCCCAGCTGGGTTACACCCTGCCTGCCAGCGTAACCGAAAGAGCGAAACTCCGCAAAGTAAGAGTGTACCTCACCGGCCAGAACCTGTTCACCGTTACGGCGATGAAAAATGGCCTGGACCCCGAGCTCACCGAATTTAACAGCACACTTAACCTGAACGCGCTCGGCAGCTCTACCAGCGGCCGTATTTATCCCGTTCAAAAAGTGTGGGCAGTAGGGCTCGATATCAACTTTTAACCACGTTTAAATGATCGAATTATGAGGATAAGAAGATATTTTTCAATAATCATGGGGGCGCTGCTGCTAGGCGGGGCAGGGTGTAAAGACCTTGACCTGGGGCCTTCGTACCAGGACACTGACCTTACCTTCTGGCAAAAGCCGGATGCCGCGGTGCAGAGCCTCAATAATGTATACGCCGGTATGTATTCGGCCGACTACTTTTTCTTCAATGAAAGTTTGAGCGATAACGCTTTCAGCTCCAGCTCCGTTAACGGCGGGCAGGCACAGCTGATCGCCGCAGGTGCGTACGATGGTCGTACCAACCGGGTAGCAGGAGAGTGGGCGTTCCATTATGGGGGCATCCGCAATGCCAACAACCTGGTAGCCAACATCGATAAAGTACCCAATCTTGATGCGGCATTAAAAGCCCGTTACCTGGCGGAAGCACGTTTTATCCGTGCGTTCCACTATTTCCATATCGCTACCTGGTATGGCGATGCGCCGCTTATTAAGGACGAGATTTCCTACGAAGGCAGTTTCCAGATTGCGCGTTCGCCCAAAGCCGAGGTGCTGAAGTTCGTGCTGGACGAACTGGATGCTATTTCCGCAACACTGCCACTGAAAAATGAGTACGCCGAAGCCGACAAAGGCCGTATTACCAGAGGTGCCGTGGCCGCGCTGAAAGCGAAAGTATTATTGTACGACAGCAAGTGGGCCGATGCGGCTGCTGTGCTGCAGCAGATCATGAGCGGCACTTATGGCGCTTATTCCCTGTTCCCGTCATACGCCGGCATTTTCCAGCCGGAGAATGAGAACAACAGCGAAGTGATACTCAACATGGAATTTGTGCCCGTACAGCGTACACACTCTATGCAGCGTTTCTTCCTTCCTTTTACAGAAGGGCAGCTGATTACCGGCATGGCGCCTTCACAGTCGCTGGTCGATAATTACGTAATGGCCAACGGTAAGGCGATCGGCGAATCCGGTTCCGGTTACAACGATGCTACGCCATTCGCAAACCGCGATCCCCGCCTGGAAGCTACGATCATTCACGATGGTTCTTCTTTCGTTACCAAACGTGGGGAAACCATTACCATCCGTACGGCGCCTGGTACGGGCGATAACGCGGTGGATAAAGCAGATGCTTCTCAAACCGGTTATTACTTCCGTAAGTACTACGACCGTACAGCCGATGGCAATAACAATTCTGGTTTGAACCTCATTTTGATCCGTTATGCAGATGTGCTGCTGATGTACGCAGAAGCGAAAGCGATGCAGGGCCAGCTGGACGAAGCTACCTGGAACAATACCATCCGTCTTATCCGCGAACGCGCCGGCTTTACTGATCCTGCTGCCTTAAACTTCGCTAACTACAGTGGTTTAGGCAGTACTGGACTTACAGACCTCATACGCCGCGAGCGCAGGAGTGAAATGGCATTGGAAAGCGACCGTGTATTCGATATCCGTCGCTGGAAAACAGCGGAAACCGTGATGAACGGCATTCTGTATGGTATGAAGGTGGGTAACAGCAACCTGGTTGTAGACCGCCGCGTGTTCAACGCCTCGAAACACTACCTGTGGCCAGTACCGGCGGCAGATGTGGAGATGAACAAAAACCTGCTGCCTAACAATCCTAATTGGTAACATTTAACAAAAGCATTTATCATGATACGTTCCATCAAACTCAATATATTCAGCTTAGTGGCCGCCGCTTTGGCCATCGTAACCTTTGCCTCCTGCGAAAAGGAGAAAACCATCAACAGTAACATTTCTACGGTGAAGGAATTGTATTATCCTGAAGTAGGAAAATACCTGAAACTGCAACCTGCTACCACCGCTGTGGTGAATTTCGAATGGAGCCCTGCAAGGGCCGAAGATGGCAGCCTCGTGATGTATGAAATTGCGTTCGATACCTTAGGCGGCGATTTCTCTAAACCTGTTTACACCATTGCATCCGGTAGTAACGGTGTGCAAAATTCACTCGCGTTATCACACAAAATATTAAACAGCATCGCGAGTAAAGCAGGCATTCAACCTTCTACTTCCGGCTCCTTACAGTGGACGGTGATCGCCAGCAAAGGTCTGAACGAAAAACGTTCAGAATCATCAAGAGTGATCGTAGTAGAAAGACCTTCCGGTTTTACCGAAATTCCTGCTAACGTATTCATTACCGGCGCAGCTACCGAAGGCGGTACCGACCTGGCTAATGCAAAGGCCATGAAACTGACAGCCGATGGCATATTCGAGATCTTCACCCGCCTGAAAGATGGCTCCTTCGAGTTTGTAGACCGTAACAGCGGTACACCCGTAACTTACTCTATACAGGGTACCCGCCTGGCAGAAGGTGGTGAGAACCAGCAAACAGGTGACAAGATCTATCGTATTCGCCTCGACTTCGCCAATGCTGCTGCTGAAATGATACAAATTACCGGTGCAGGCGTATTCGCTTCTGCTTACAACCGCGTGGTGGGTAACCTCGCTTATGCAGGTGACGGCACCTGGACGGCCACCAATATGCCTATCGCTTACTACGATTTCGGCAGCTGGAAAGATGACCGCTTCAAGTTTCAATTACTGACTGCAGATGCAGGTGGTACTGCAGGTATCGTGTACTACGGCAGTGTGAATCAGTCTAACTCTACACCACCCGATGCTAACACACCGGCTGCTTACTATGGCGTAGTGCCGGTAGATAATTCGCAGTGGGACTTCACCTACAAGTATCCTGCAGGTGCGGATGGCAAAACGGCCGACGTTACGTTGCAGCTGAATGCCGCAGAGGACTATACTTACAAACTGACCGTGAAGTAATCGCATCACCATTAAAGGTATTCACATGAAATCAATCGTTTTTTCAATAGCCGCGGCAGCCGTGTTTTTGACCAGCTGTTATAAAGTGCGGGAAGATGTGCCGGTGCGGGTAGATGGCGACACCACTTCAACAGAAGTAACCTACAAAATGAAGGCACGCCAGGTGCTGGACGATATTTATAAACACTACGGCGTTGCCGGTACTGTGTTCGTAAGGGAGAGTTATCCCACTCAGCCCGGCGATCCAAGGTACGCGTACCTCTGGCCATACTCTGCGATGTTTACCGGCGCTACGCTGCTGAAACAAATGGGGTATAATGACGCGGTAACGGAAGGTTATTACAGCAGCACCCTAACCGGTATGGATAGCTATAAAGACGTGTCTAGGACACCCGCTGCTTACCAGTCGGTACCCCTGAGCGAAGGCCAGGCCGATCGTTTTTATGATGATAATGCGATTACCGGCATCGATATGCTGGAGGCTTTTCATCTTACAGGCGACCAGCAATTGCTGGCTAATGCAAAACTGTGTTACACGTTCTGCGCCTCTGCCGAAAGTCCGGAAGCGGGCGGTGGTTTGTACTGGAATGAAGGGGTGGCCAACAACCCTGATCATCCCGATTATATGAAGGCTACGAACGTAACCGCACTTTCCGCCACGCTGGCGCTGCAACTGTACCAGCAGGATAAGCAGGAAGCCTATCTTACTTCCGCTAAGCGCTGGTACAGCTGGGTAAAGCAGTACATGCTCGACCCCGTAGACAAAGGTTTCTGGAACTCCGTTTCGATCAAAGATGGCAGCATCAACTACGCGAAATGGACGTACAACTCCGGCGCCATGATACAGAATGCTGCGTTGCTGTTTAAGATTACAGGCGATCAAACGTACCTGGCCGATGCGAAGGCCTGGGCACAGGGCGCTTACAACATCTTTACGCGCGAAGTGCCTAATCAGGGCAGGTTCTACGTACCGCACGATCCATGGTTCACGGCAGTATTGCTTCGTGGTTACCTGGAGCTGCATACCGTCGATCCCGTTACTACTTATATCGATACCCTGGTGTCAAACGTAGACTATGCCTGGCAACATGCCCGCCTGCCCGATACCTTCCAGTTCTATGAAGACTGGTCGGGCTCTGACCTTGGCAGGTACCATTCCCTGCTCACACAGGTAGCGATGGTAGAGATCTATGCGAGAATATCCATCTGGAAGAAAGAAAAATAAGATCATGTTGCTCGTCCCGGTGAACCATACCGGGACGAACACTTTGAACCGGACATATGAGAAGCACGTTATTAAGTATCGTATTAAGCGTTATGCTGTTCTCTGCCACCGCGCAGCAGGTACAGCCTGCCGCAGAATACAGGCGAAGGGCGGAGGAAATGTTTAACCGGGTATGGACGCTTTACCGCGTACCGCAGTTTGGCCTGTTTTCGGAGTACTACCCGCAGCAGCACAAAGACTCGCTCACGTATATGCAGGACGGCCATGTGCAGTCGAAAGCGGTGAGTTACTTATGGCCACTCAGTGGGATAGTAACATCAGCCAATATACTGATGCGGTTGCCCGGCAGCAAAGCGGTGTATAAACCTTATCTGGATACTGTAATGGCAGCCATGTACCAATACCGCGATACCACCCGGAAACCGGCAGGCTACCAGGCTTACCCGGCTAAGTTCGAAACAGTAGACCGCTATTACGACGACAACGGGCTGGTAGCGATCGACTATGCAGAGGCGTACGAAAATACCCGTAATCCCCTGTACCTGTCGCGGGCGAAAGAAGTATTCACCTTCATCATGAGCGGCTGGACCGACACACTCGGCGGCGGTGTAACGTGGCTCGAGGGCCATAGCGATCAAAAGCCCGCCTGTAGCAACGGTATGGCCACACTGGCAGCGTTAAAGATCTACAAAGCCAGTGGCGACCGGTATTACCTGCAGCAGGGCATCCGGTTTTATGAATGGATGTATAAAAATCTTCGCGACAGCGCCGGGCTGTATGTCAACGATATCAAAACAGCTACAGGTAAAGTGAATCCTGTATATTACACTTACAATACCGGCTCCATGCTGGAGGCTGCCATGGTGTTGTACGCCATAACAGGGGAGAAGAAGTATTATACACAGGCCAGTCAAACCGCTTTGTCGGCCTACGATTACTTCGGTAAACCGCAGGAAGGCATGCGCAGCGCGTTTTGCGATCTGCCCTGGTTTGCCACCATACTGTTCCGCGGTTATGCCGCTTATTATGCAGTAAACAAAAACACTAAATATTTAACCGCTATTATTGCACAGGTAGATCATGCCTGGAATAACAGCGACCCAAATGGTTTGCTGAACCACGACTGGAGTGAAGCGCGCGATACTGCCGGCAAACCGAAATGGTTACTCGACGAAGCCTGTATTGCAGAAATATATGCCCGCATGGCACTGCTTAACATTAAACAGAAAAACTTATGACCCGGCCATCTAAATCCAGTGTATTACAACTGGCACCTATACTGTTCGGATTTTTTATCATGGGCTTTGTAGACGTGGTGGGCATTGCGACCAGCTACGTAAAGAGCGACTTTGCCCTGTCGGATACCCTCTCGAACCTGCTGCCCATGGCTGTTTTCCTGTGGTTCCTGATCTTCTCCGTGCCCACCGGTATGCTGATGAACAGGATAGGCCGTAAACGCACCGTGCAACTAAGTTTGGTGGTGACAGGCATCGGCCTGCTCGTACCCATGTTATCTTACACCTTACCCATTGTGCTGGGCGCCTTTGCGCTGTTAGGAATAGGCAATACCTTGTTACAGGTAGCGCTGAATCCCCTGCTCACGAACGTAGTCAGTAAAGACAAACTCACCAGCGTACTGACCACCGGACAATTCATCAAAGCAATATCCTCCTTCCTGGGGCCCATTATTGCTGCGTTTGCGGTGGCCCGTTTTAGTAACTGGCAATACCTGTTTCCCGTGTTTGCAGTCATCACCGTGTTGTCGTTCCTTTGGCTGAGCGCCACGCCATTGAAGGAGGACGACCGCAAAGAAAATACCTCCACTATCCGCGAATGTTTTGCATTGCTGGGCGATGGTAAAATCTTCCTCTACTTCCTGGGGATACTGACGCTGGTAGGTATCGACGTAGGCCTGAACGTGTCCGGTCCGCGTATATTGATGGAAAGAACCGGAGCAGCGCTGCAGGACGCTGGTTATGTAGCCAGTGTATACTTCGTGTTCAAAACCGCCGGTACCTTCCTGGGTGCTATCATGCTGGCTAAATGGCCGGCAAAGTCGTTTTACCTGGCATCGGCAGTAGCCGCTATTGCCGCTATGGTACTGTTGCTGTTTGCTACCAATTCGCCTGCTATTTACGTCGCTATCGCCCTGGCAGGTTTCGCCTGCGCCAATATCTTCTCCATCCTGTTCTCTTTCGCCCTGCAACGCAAGCCCGAGCATTCCAACGAAGTGTCCGGACTGCTGATCATGGGCGTTTCAGGCGGCGCCATTTTCCCCGTATTGATGGGCGTAGCCTCCGATGCTGCAGGTGCCCAATGGGGCGCTGTAGTGGTGCTGCTCGTGTGTTGTGTATATCACTGCGTGCTGGCCGTAAAAGAAAGAGCCTGATCATACCCATCCTATATCGATCCTTTATCGATCCTATATCCAAATCTTCTGAAACCCGCGCCAGGCAACATGGCGATTATAGGATCGATATAGGATCGATATACCTTCGCCGGACAATTATGTTTGTTTTGCCCTTCAACCTCCCAGGTTGAGTACAGGAAGTTTTACCCCAATCGTCTTATTAATTGATTGGTTATTAATCTGATAAATATATATCGGATTAACGTTTTGGTCATATCCCTTGATGGCAAAGCGTTTCAGCCGATCATGGGGCCTTTCGTCCCAGGCTTCTCTATCCTTCACCCCAAGCTCCCGTATCCTTCGTCCCATTGTTGCCCATAAGGGCATCTGGCGGTTGTAACTTTGTGCAGTTAGCCTGCGATGACGAAGCAGCTTAACATTTTTATCAGCATTTGGCTAAACCTTTTTACCGTCGTAAGGACGCTTGGAGGTGGACCCGTGCGGGTACCGGAAGGCAGGAGTGTTATCGGACGGAAAAGCTGTCCGTGGCTACTTCAGAAAGCGCCGATGGTGCCTTAAGTTCTTTGACATATTGGGATTAAATAACAAACGGCAGGATGCGATGCCCGGGGCTCATTATATATGGGTAAGGGGGATTTGTGTTCCTCTTACCCTTTTTCATCTGCCTAAACATCTTTCCATGACAAATAATAATTTCTTAAATTTGTATCGAACAACAATTTCTACCGAATCATGAATCAGTTGGCTTTAATATCTGAACGAATTGAGGGATTATGGTACTTGTCCGGAAAGGATGTGATCTTTTTTGACGATTTACAACCAGAATTCAGGAACGACCTTCGGACATTTATTACCGGCGAAACGCTATCATTGAAAGAAGGGAAGCTTGTTATTGGCCGGAATTTATACAAAAAATGGCTGGAGAAGATACAGGCTCATGGATTCGACTACGAAATAGATTTTAAATGATCGTACAAAAGATAGAGCGGATAAATACGCTTAAAACCAGGATTGATGAATTAAGTAAGTTCAATGAATGGGATAGTGCCTTTTTTGCGAAAGTAAAGTTGGATTTCACATACAATACCAATAAACTGGAAGGTAATACACTTAGCTATGGGCAAACCATCAAATTGCTTAAAGATTTTGTTGCTCCAAAGAATGCGGCTCCCGGAGAGTTGCTGGATTTGATAAATCATCAAAATGTGCTGGACAGTGTGTTCGAGAATTATAAATCTGAAAACTTATCTGAAGTAAATATTAAAGAGCTTCACAAAGAGTTGATGAAAAGTTTGGCTCAATGGAATGATGATGGTCTTTATAGCCCGGGTCAATATAAAGCGTTTGAGAATATGACGGTAAGGGGTAGCGGGAAAATACATCAATATCTGGAACCTTCCGCAGTGGGTGCTGCAATGCAAATCCTGATTGCTGATACAAACGCGCAATTAGAAAAAAAAGATACGCATGATATTAATAATCATCCCATTACAATTGCAACTCGTTTTCATCAGGATTTTCTAAATAGAATTCATCCCTTTAGTGACGGAAATGGTCGCGTCGGCAGACTATTAACCAATCTGATTTTGTTAAAGGAAGGCTATCCACCAATTTTCATTAAAGATGTAGACAGAGATGAATATTTGAAACGTTTTGAACAATCTGATGAAAGTATCATACCTATGCTCGATTTTCTTGCAGACAGACTGATAGAAAGTTTGGAGGTGAAGTTAGAATTTGTTCGAAGCAGGTAAAATGAACATTGAGGATGGTGTTTCGCCTATTCGGCTACCCCCTCAATATCTTCTCCATCTTCCTGCCCTTAGCAAGTTCATCCACCAGCTTATCCAAATATCTCGCCTTCTTCGTCAGTTCATTATCTATCTCTTCTATACGATACCCACAAATCATCCCGGTGATCAGGTGCGCATTGGGGTGCAGCGAGGCCCGTTCAAAGAACGTTTCAAACGTTACTTTCTCTTTTATCAGCTCCTGGATTTTCGCACTGTCGAAACCCGTTAACCAGGTGATCACTTCATCCAGCTCTTCCTTCGTTCTGCCTTTCTTTTCCACTTTGGTTACGTACATCGGGTAAACTGAGCCAAAGATCATTTTGGCAATGCGCTGATTGTGTATATCGGTGGTATTCATAATTCAAGAGTGTTTTCTAAAGATACGGCGGAAAGTGAATTTTGCAAACAGTCGGAACGTGTTGTTTATGAAGAGATTAAGACGTTTTTCATCCTGTTGACCAGAAATGCTAATTTTGCGGCCTAAATACAGTGTACTTGGGAAACAGCAGGATTTCTTATTTTCAGGAAGAGCCGGTAAATGGAATAACATTACCCGAACGGTTCACCTATCCGTTTTATTACGAACCGCATCCATTGGCGAAGCTTGCGGCGGCTGAACTTCAGCACTACCTGGAAACGCAAACCGATCTCGATCACAATTTCGGATTGAATGGCGATGGGGAAGGGGCGATCGGAAAGATGTTTGGCGTACTGGTGGTGCAGGATGCGGAAGGCAAACTGGGATACCTGTCTGCCTTTTCCGGTAAGCTGGCAGGCTCCAATGATCATGAGCAATTCGTGCCGCCGGTGTTTGATATGCTGGATGAGAATAGCTTCTTTATCAAAAAGCAGCTGGTGATCAATACGATTAATGACCAGGTGAGAAAGATAGCTGCCGACGCCGATTACGTAAGGCTTAACGAGGAAATGACGCGGTTATCTGCCGGATCAGCGCAGGAAATAGCGGCTTTTAAGGAACAATTGAAAGCCAACAGGGCCAGCAGGAAAAGCCGTCGCGCGGCGTTAAAGACCACCCTGAATCCGCAGGAATATGAGATAGCCGAAGCTGATCTTATCAAACAAAGTTTGCATGATAAATACCAGCTGAAGGTACTTGCAGACAAGTGGCAACAGGCGCTGGAAGATGTACGTGCGAAGTTGGACCGGTTTGAAGCAGATATTGAATCTTTAAAAAATGAACGAAAAGAAAGATCGGGCGCTTTGCAGCAGGAGCTTTTCGATCAATATGCGTTTCTAAACAAAGATGGTAAGCGCAAGAGTTTACAGGATATTTTCAGTCTTACGCCGTTAGGGAGACCTCCTGCCGCTGCCGGGGAATGTGCGATGCCCAAATTACTGCAGTTTGCATTTATGAACGGATATCGGCCCATTGTGATGGCTGAATTCTGGTGGGGCACTTCTCCGAAATCTGAGATCAGGAAGCATAAGCAATTCTATCCCTCCTGTACAGGCAAGTGTAAGCCTATTTTGGCCCATATGCTTGGTGGTATACCCATTGACGAAAACCCATTGCTGCATACCCCGGAAAAGATCGGACCGCTCGATATCATTTATGAGGATGACAGTTTCGTCGTAGTCAATAAACCTTCGGGCTTACGTTCCGTACCTGGTGTTAGTGTGCAGGATTCGGTGTATACCCGGTTAAAACATGTATTAGGCGACACAGAACCCCTCATCATTCACCGCCTGGATATGGATACTTCAGGGCTTTTGGTGGTGGCTAAAACGAAGGAGGTACACAAACATATTCAGCGGCAGTTCCTGCAACGTAAGGTAAGCAAGCGGTACACAGCGTTATTGTCTAAAGTGATTGATCAGAGCGAAGGGGAAATCGATCTGCCTTTACGTGCCGATTTGTTAAACCGCCCACGGCAACTCGTTTGCTTTAATGCCGGCAAAAGAAGTATCACGAAGTGGAAAGTAGCAGCCCGATACGAATCCACCACCAGGATTGATTTCTGGCCGCTTACCGGACGAACGCACCAGTTGCGGATGCACTCGGCCCATGAGCTGGGACTGAATGCGCCCATCGTTGGAGATGACCTTTATGGTACAGCATCGGAAAGAATGTATTTACACG
>NZ_CABHOU010000069.1 GCF_902168175.1 uncultured Chitinophaga sp.
GATCCCTCGCCACATGGATTTGGGACCGGCCTTGCTTTTTGCAGGAAGATCGTTCGTAACCACAAAGGCACTATATCAGCGCAATCCGAAAAAGGAAAGGGTACTATATTTACGATTACGTTGCCGCTTTCGCACAGGCCATAAGGTGCGAATACCAACAGTTTTCGCAAGTGTTATCCCGCCCCCTGCCTTACCTGGGGCATTTCAACATTTACCTTCCCTACGCTGCTTCCCCGCTTCCAGATAAACGCCTTTACAGGGTGTTTTACCGGAACAGGCCCCCGCATACCCACTGCTTCCAGTATCACTTCCATTTCTGTTTTTACCTGTAACAGCACCCTGTCTTCGTTACCGGGCATATCGCCGGCCACCACCTCTATACGGCCACCGCCTTTGTTGTTACATCTTGCACGGTATACCCACTCATCTCCTTCACCCTTCAGGGCATAGCCATCTTCTACCAGTTCGCCGTTAATATCGTAGATGGCAACATGCACGCGCTCCACCATAAAATCGTCGGTAGCCGTGACGTGTATTACATCGCCGCGATGGCCGGTGTAGGCCGTGGTATTAACATCTGTAATTTCAGGCGCATGGTAGTAGTCGCTCACAGCGCGGTTTTGCACGTTCCAATCACGCGGGATATCGTTTTTATACAGTGCAGTCCGCTGTTTATCAAACTTTACCTGCCTGCGGTAATAATCGTTCGCCCCTTTCCAGCGCTGCCTTTCGGCCTCCTGGGCCTCTGTGCCTTTGCCGGGGCGCTTGCAGGGCATTTTAGTAATCTCTATTTGTCCGTAACGTTTACGGACCACTACCTGCCCGGCAAACTGGCCTGTAGCGCCGGAGGAGATAGCATTGTAGTTTCTCAGGATCATGGTTTTTCTGTTTTGGTGTTTATAAATTTCGAGGCTTTCATCACGGGTCCAGTCAGCTCAAATCTGCTTCCCGGATGCAGGCTTAAACACCCGGGACTATTAATACCAAAACGAGCCAGAAGTAACCCAACTTTTTAAGGTTTTTTTCGCTATGGCAGAGCTTTAGCCCTTTCGTTGCCGTTTAATTGCCGGTTGGTTGCCGGTTGGTTACCGGGGACTAATTATGGTAGTAGTATTGCCCCACCGTTTGTCACTCCCCTGAGCGGTTAATGCTCTGCCCTTCAATAAGGACCCTATATCGATCCTATATCCATCCTTTATCCCCCGTTACCACAGGCCTGCGTTTCAGCGGACCTGGATATAGGATGGATATAGGATCGATATAGGATGTGTAGGTAATAATATGTTGTTCACCCGATCGGAAACTGCTTCGGTATGAACGAGATTTTTTTCCGGGAGGGAATTCTATTTAAAAACCTATATTTGATATAACGAGAGATAGTGATATATAAAAAAACAATTGATTAGCTTTTTTTGTTATTCAATTGCCCCAGTTGAGAAGCGATTACGTATGCAGACAGTGACCAGGATGAATTGCTTTTAATATCCCAAATAAAGACACCCCGGATGTAGTATTTAAATTTCCACACCCCATAAAATCATTTTATGCGTTTCGATTCATTACCTGAAATTGAAAAGCGCTTCAAAACGGAAGCCGGCCCTCACCTTAAACCTTTTTCCCTGCCAGTGCCGGGAGAACCGCAGTTAATGTTGAATGGCGTGTTGTATTCGCCACCGCGTACCGGCTACTACCACCCTACCCAACATCCGAAAGAAAGGATAGTGTTGCATTTTACGGCAGGCAATACCCGCTCGGACATGATGAGCCTTACCCAGCAAAACCGGCATGTATCGGTGGCCTTTGTGATAGCGAGAGATGGCACCATTTACCAGCTGTTCCCCTCCGCAGGATGGAGTGGTCACCTGGGAGCAGGCGTGGGTAACCAGGGTACGGGTAATGCAGAAGATAAAGCCACGATTGGCATAGAGATATCTAACTACGGTTACCTGGTGCCCCGCGAAGGGCAGCTGGAAACGATTTATTCCAGGTTAAAAAACCCGGCTACCGGTGTGGTAAGTGCGCCCGACCCCTATTGCAAACTTTCGCAAAAAGAAGCCTATACAGAAATTACCACCCCCTTCCGCGGACAAACCTATTACGCCAATTGTACACCAGAGCAGGTAGAAAGCACCGTCATTTTATTACGCTTCCTGACTGCCAAATACAATATTCCGCGTGAGTTTTTGCCCGAAGCCAAACGTTTTGTTACCACCAATGAAGTACTTACGTTTAAAGGCATTGTAACACATGTTAACTACCGCACTTCCGGCAAATGGGATATTGGTCCTGCCTTTGACTGGAATGCTTTGATCAGTGGCGTAAAAGCGCCTTCATTCGCTGCTAAAAGCGTACAGGCACGCGGGCTTACCAAAGCGCTGGACAGTGAAGAAGCAATAGCAGCGGAGTTTGCAAGCACCAGCAGTGTTGCCGATGAAATGGCGGAGACGACCGATAACGAAGGTTATAATCCAAATGATTTTGAAGATACAGCTGTGCAGGCCAAAGGAGGAGGTCATGGGGGCGGTAAACTGAAAGCCTTACTGGTAGGCATCAACGATTACCAGCAGGTGAACCCTTTAAGTGGATGTGTGAATGATGTACAGCAAATGGAAAAATACCTGTTCAACCGCACGGCCTTCTCCCCTGCCAAAGAAGATGTACGCGTACTTAAAAATGAGCAGGCTACCAGGGCGAACATTATCAGCGGTATAAGAGAGTTTTTGGCAGATGCCGGTGAAAACGACACCCTGCTTTTCTACTACTCCGGCCATGGTGCGCAGGAAGAGGCAGACGAAGTATGGGGAGAACTGGACGGCCTGCTGGAATGCCTGGTATGTTACGATGGCGATAGTGAGTACATGCACGAGTTCCTGTTAACCGATAAAGAACTGCGTTACCTGCTGCATGAACTGTACGAAAAAACAAAGGCGCATATCGTTACTATTTTCGACTGTTGCCATTCCGGCGATAACACACGTGGTGCATTGCAACTGGCCGCTTTGGGTTCCTCCGAAGCTGGTGGCAAAACGAACGGCTTTGATGCCGAGGGCGCGCATAGCCGCCGTGTAAGCGAAGTAGGGCCGAAACGTGAATGGGAACATTTCCTGTTTGCGAAAGAGAAACCCTACGCCAGCATTAAATCTAAAAAACCGGATACCTTTTTACCCGAAGCCCCGCATATACAAATGGCCGGCTGCGAAGACAACCAGTTGTCGCTGGAAGTGAACCGCTCGGGCGTATTTACCAAACGCCTGATCGCCACACTGGATGCAGCAGGCGGTAGTTTAAGCTACAACGCCCTGCGTGATCGTATCCGGCAGGCCTTACGCTTCTCCTTTGCGCAAACGCCCCGTGTATACGCCGCTAAAGAAGCGCAAACATTGCTTAGCAAAGGCTTCCTGAACCAACCAGTGCAAATGGGCGCCTTTGTGTCGGAAATAACTTTTAACAACAAAACCGGCTGGCAACTGAACCTGGGGGCCATCCATGGTTTGCAGCAAGATAGTACCATAGAGATTATTGATAGCGAGAGCGGTAAAAAATACAATGGCTCCCTGCAAAAGATCAATGTTGATTACTCATTCGTGGAAATAGACGGCAGTAAACAGCCGGATGATAAACTGGCGCATAAAGCGGTAGTACGCGGATTGATGACAGGACAGCTGCAACTGGAGCTGAACAACGTAAACGGTAACCCGGGCGACTTATCCGACCTGCTGGAGCAGCTGGAGCAAAAAGCAGAAGGTTACTACGACTTTGTATCCGGCGGCAAAGACGGTGAAAACAGTAAATCACCCGACTACACACTGCATATACGTGGCGGCGATGCGGTGGTTACGCTTCCCGGAGATACTTACCGTCCGCTCGTACTGCCATTACCCGCTGTGCAAAAAGAAGATAATGCGGCTATTGTAAACCTGCTGCAACACATTTCCCGCTGGCGTTTCCTGAAAAACCTGCGTAATCCGCATGTTCCGGACAACTTCCCGACATCGCCACTGGACATTAAGGTGACCCGCATTAATGCAGCCGGAAAGGCTGAACCGTTAAAGGTGAAGAGCGACAGTGTTACCGTAAGTTACGAACAGCGCACCGCACAATGGAAAGCGGAACTGGAAATAAAGATCACGAACACGCAGCAGCAGGACCTGTATGTGGCGGCCGTATTTTTAACCAGCCTTTTCCGGGCCGAAAAACATATGTTACCGGGCGACGGCGTACTAAAAATACCTGCTGGCGAAACAGTATCCGTGGGCTTTAAAAGTCGCCGTACGGTAAGCTTTACGATGGACGATTACATCAGGGAGTACAACTGGAGCGGTACTACAGAACATCTGAAATTTGTAGTAAGTACAGAACTGTTTAGTGCCGATGCTTTACAAATGGAGGGGCTGCAGGAGCCTTACACGTTAAAGGACAGAACAGGCAATTCCCGTTTACGCTCCGGGACCAGGGGGTTAGATGGTCCGGACGAGCCCCGGGACCTGAAACTCGAAGGCTGGACTACGCAGCATTTGCAGATACAGTTATTAAATCCCTTGTACAACACCATCCAGGCCTCTGTTTTAAAAGCCCTGATGGAATATGACGAAACAGCATTTTATGCGGCAGGGCTTTACTACGATGTAACGCTGGACAAAAACGGGCAGCCTACAGAACTCGTATTGAAAGAAGAAATTACAGTGGTCCTGGATAAAGGGCTGTTGGCGAACTTTAAGATATGGGCTGGCAATAAAGTAGAAACGTTGCAACGCAAAAAGATGTACCGCAAGTTGAAAGACACCGGTCGCATACGTATTGTAGCCGAAGGCGACTCCTGGTTCCAGTACCCGATACTGGTGCAGGATACGCTTGATCATCTTTATAAAGTGTATGCCATCCGCAGTTTTGCCGAAGCAGGCGATACGATGGAAAACTACATGAAAGACCGTGAATACCTGGATGCAATTAAGGACGAAGAGGTAGATATATTCCTGGTAAGCGGCGGTGGTAATGATATACTTGGCAGCCAGTTCGAAGGCTTTTTGCGCGACACGCCGGAAGCCGGAGAAGACACGCCCAAGAAATACCTGAAGCCTGAGTTCTTTACCAAACTGCAACAACTGGAAGACTGGTATGTGGAGATGTTCAGGGAACTGCTGATACGTTACCCCGACCTGCACATCATTAGCCAGAGTTATGATTATATCATACCGATAGATACGGTGCAATTCCCCAAGACAACCAGCTGGCTTGGGCAATACATGATCAAAAAGAAAATAGAAGACCAGGCCGAACGCGAAAGAGTAATTGCCTTTATCGTAGACCGGTTTAACGAACACCTGAAAAGAGCGTTAGATAAATTCCCGCAGAACACCAGTTATGTAGATGCCCGTAAACTGGTGGACCGCGACAGCTGGTTCGATGAAATACATCCTACCAACGAAGGCTTTTCGCTGGTAGCCGACAAGTTCGTCGATGCCATCCGCAAAGGCCGGCCCGGTGCCACAAAACCACCCGTAGCCAGTAACACCCCTGTTCATGAACCTCAAAAACCATAATTAGATGTCATTTAGAAAACGGCTTTGTAAAAATCAAACCACTGAATTCCTTCGCGACACCTTTTCGGCCACGCCGCTGAAGGTGCCCGAAGAAAGAATGAAACCACTGATGGTATTGGCCTCGGTAAAAGATGAAACCAAGTTTCGCGGAGAGTTTAAATTCCTGTTGAAAGACACTTCCGCTTTTAATCTTCCCGTGCAAACCACCATCGTATCAGATGTATCCACAGAACGCACCAAAACCATGGACGCCGATGTTGGTTTTAACATACTCGATGGATTTTTTAAAGCCCTGAACTTTAACAGCATTGCCCTGGGCTTCGTGTTAAAAGGCGTTAAACAGATGTCGCTTTCCTTCACCAACGTACAGCGGCAGTGGATAGACCTGGGCGCATTAGGCCAGGCAGTAAGCAAAAACAATATCGATACCGAGAACGCCTCGCTGGCTGTATTTGAAGGTGACGAGGCCGCCGATATGTTGCTGGTAACAGACGCTATTGTAAGCAACAGTTTTTCGATCAACGATGAATCGGGCAGCGATACCTCATTTGATGCCAGCATTCCGCTGATAGAGAAATTCGTGGCCGATGGTAAACTGGCCGTGAAAGTGGCAAAAACATCTAAAACCACGATCACCTTTACCAACGAAACGCCCCTCACTTTTGCCTTTTCCTGCGTAAAACTGGAGTACGATGCCGCTTCAGGCAAAGTAGCGATACGGGAGAACGTTACACCGAAGAAAGGTTTGAAGCCCGGAGATCCCGAATTCCTTTCGCCGCATGTACTGCTGGACGAAAACGAAGCGCGGCCGGGAATGTTAAGCCTGGACTAAAAGATAGAAACGGGTGGCAATTGAATTGCCACCCGTTTTTGTTTAGACCATTTGAACGCCGGATAAATGTTTGGCCTTTGTGTTAGAGGCGATCACTATCAGTGCCGCAAGATTAACTTATTGTTAATTGGGCGGAATGGTTACCCCATCACAGAATAGCCACACATCTTTGCAGCCATGAAAAGAAGAGACTTTTTCCGCAATACATCCCTGGCCGCACTGGGCACCACCATTGCTGTTCCCGGGCGTAGCATAGCCGCCGCCATACAACCGAAGGCACAGGCAAAAAACATCATCTTTTTGGTAAGCGACGGGATGAGTACCGGCACACTTACTATGGCCCACATGCTGCTGCAACGTAAAGAAGGTCGCAGCTCGCAGTGGATAAAGCTTTACGAAGATGGGTTAGCGAAACGTTCCATGATGGATACCGCTTCGGCCAGCTCACTGGTGACGGATTCCGCAGCAGGCAGCTCTGCCTGGGGTGGTGGTGTACGTGTACCCAACGGATCGTTGAACGTGAGTGCCGACGGAACAGAACATCAGCCTATTCTCCAGAAATTTAAAGCTGCGGGTAAATCCGTAGGCTGCGTAACCACTGTGCCCATTACCCATGCCACTCCCGCAGGCTTTTGCGTAAATGTAAAAAGTCGCGGTGACCAGTCAGATATCGCGTTAAAATACCTCGACCTCCGTTTTGATATCATGATGGGCGGCGGACATGAGTTTTTCAGTGCCGATAAACGTAAAGATAAAGCCGATGTGTACGGCCAGTTCCAGCAGAAAGGTTATCAGGTAGTACGCGACCGTAACGCCATGTTATCGATACAACCAGGCAGTAACAAACCCGTACTGGGCGTGTTTCATGAAGACGGTCTGCCCTTTACCCTCGATGCCATGCAGGATACCGGCATTCAAAAAGCAATACCCTCGCTGGCCGAAATGACTAAAACCGCGATCGACTACATGAACACCAATAAAAAAGGTTTCGTGCTACAGGTGGAAGGCGGAAAAGTAGACTGGGCGGCACACTCCAACGATGCAGGTGCATTAATTTACGACCAGATCGCTTTTGATGATGCCATTAAAGTTGCGGTAGACTTTGCACTGAAAGATAAAAACACGTTGGTCTTCATCACTACCGATCACGGTAATGCCAACCCCGGCCTCTTTTACAGCGGCAAAGCCAATATCAATTTCGATAAAATACAGACCTATAAACAATCGAACGACTGGATACTGCATGGCATCACTAAAAACTTTAGCGCAGCACAAGTGATCGAACGTATTGAAGCAGCGCAGGGTTATGCCATTAAACAGGAAGAAGCCGCCGAACTCCTGTCCCACTACACAAAGATGGATGCTGATGGATTGTATAATCCCTACAAACTTCCCTTTAAAGAACTGGGCATGATACAAAGCGCGTACAATGGCATTGGCTGGGGCTCTATGGACCACTCCGCCGACCATGTGGAACTGGCCGTAATGGGGCCAGGCAGTGAGTTAGTGCCGTTGTTTGTAAAGAACTCCGACCTGCATAATATCATGTTAAAGGCGGCGGGAGTTGAGGTGAGGAAGTAAACGTATTCTTGGTCATAAGAAAGCCCTGAGGTTGTGATGACCTCGGGGCTTTTTAGTGGCGTCACTATTTTTTTCACTTTAGCGATAAATACATTTACTTTTGGAAGACCACCTTGCTGTGTATAAATGATAACCGATATGTCCATTGCTAATAGTACTGCAGATAATCTTGAAACGCTCTATAAAACCCGTGCTATTCACTTTTCACAGTTAGAAAGTCAGTTTACGATGAGAGGCCGGTTGTTGTCGTTATTCCGGCTTATTGCCGGTATCCTGATCATCATCGGAGTATTTATGTTCCTGTCGAACATATCTGTCACTTGGATGGCATCGACATTACTCAGTGCGGTAGTCTTCGTGATGCTGGTTGCTGCGCATGGCAGGGCAAACAGGCAGGCGGCTTATTTCGGGTGTTTAAAACGGCTCAATGAGCAGGAAGAAGCGGCATTAAAAGGCGACTATACCAATTTACCGGCAGGCGATGTATATGTCACTCCAGGCCACCCCTACTCCTACGACCTGGACATATTCGGTAAAAACTCCCTGTTCCAGATGCTGAACAGGACCTGCACCACAACCGGAGAACGATTACTGGTAACTACGCTCGAACAGAACGACGTTAATGCAGAAAAGGTACTGCAACGCCAGGAAGCCGTATCCGCCTTAACCCCCATGCTGGAATTCCGGCAACAGTTTATGGCTATTGGACGGGAAAACCAGGAAACGCCCAATGACATCGAACAATTGAACGCATGGTTACACTCCGAAAAAAGCCGCTTAAACAGGCCTTTCCTACGCGTACTGAGTTTTGTGCTGCCAGCTGTCTTTTTTTCTTTGATAGTACTGGCCATAGCGGGCATCGTATCATTCCCTTTCCTGATATTTTCCTTTCTGCTGAACCTGGCATTTATCCAGTCGCTTCACCATCAGCTCAACAAAATACATGCTGTTGTTTCCAACAAACATCACATACTGAATAAATATGCGCGGTTGCTGGAGCTGATGAACAGGCAGCCGTTTAACAGTGAGATCTTAACGGCTTTAGCGGGAGATAGTAAATACGCGCATGCCAGTATAAAATCACTGTCCGTAAAACTCAACTTCTTCGATCAGCGTTTAAACGACGTGGTAGGTTTTATCCTAAACGGATTTTTTCTTTTCGATCTTCACTGTATTGCGGCGATTGACAAGTGGAAAGCCCAACACCGTGAGCAGATGCCCAAGTGGCTGGATAGTATTTTCAAGGTAGACGAACTAAGTTCCCTTGCGAATTTCTCGTTTAATAATCCAGGGTATACGTATCCGGCATTTAGTACCTCCACCTTCTTTGAAGCTGAAAATTTAGGGCATCCGCTGATCAGGAAACACCCTTGTGTGGAGAACAATTTTACTTCTTTAACAGATGAAAAAGTGATCGTACTCACCGGTGCAAATATGTCGGGTAAAAGCACATTCCTCAGAACGATCGGCATTAATATGGTACTGGCCTATGCCGGCGCTCCTGTATATGCTACAACGTTCACCTGTAGCCTCGTGACACTGTACACCAGCATGCGTGTTACAGATTCACTGGGAGAAGATACCTCCTACTTCTACGCAGAAATTAGCCGTCTTTCGCAGATAGCAGATCAGTTAAGGGCAGGCAAACGCATGATGATACTGCTTGACGAGATACTGAAAGGCACCAACTCGGCAGATAAACTGCAAGGTTCCGTTGGTTTGATACAGGAGTTTTTAGCGTACGACTGCCTGTGTATCATCGCCACCCATGATCTTGCACTGGGGGAGCTCGAACAACAGCATCCCGGACAGGTAAGTAATTATTGTTTCGAAAGTCAGATTGAGGAAGACAAACTGACTTTCGACTACACGATCAATAAAGGGATCGCAAAAAATAAGAATGCGACCTTTTTGATGCGCAAGGCAGGGCTGATAAGGCGTTAGGGCTGTACTTGCCCCGTTTCATTCAACTGCAGCACTGGTTTACCCGTTTTACTCCAGGTAGATGGCATTGTGCCCACCCAGCTCGTTACCAGGTTATCTACTTTCCTGTTCTTCCCCCGCTTAAACTCCACCCATATAAAATCTTTATCCAGGTAAAATTGATCGGTATCGGAATGTTTTAATTCATACCTGCGTCCTTTGGGTCTTTGGAAATACATCTTCCCATCAGCCTCTGTAATGTTCACCTGTTCACCGCGGTCGTTTTCATAAAGTCCGGCGTAACCGCCGAGGTGCTGTCGTTCTATAGGGCTTTGCTTAAACTCAAACGGCTTGCCCGCCAGTTCTGCGGCGATGATGCGAGATAAAACCTGCGGGTTCAGCCCCGATTCTGAATTTAAAAGGATGACCACATAAATATCTTCCGCAGGCAGGTACAGCGTTTCAGACATAAATCCGGGTATCAGGCCACCATGGCGATGATACAGGCTGCCACGTAAAGTATCGATATACCATCCGAAACCATAGCGGGCCGATTGTCCATTGTTTAACTTTTGCGCGGCAAAAGCCTGTTCCAGTGTTTTTTTATTTAGCAGTATGCCCGACTTTAATGCCTGGTTCCATTTATACATGTCCATCGCTGTTGATAATATGCCACCGGAGGCGAAGAAGCCCTGCGTATCGTGGAGCGGCATATTAACGATACCCCTGCGAAAAACGCCATACCCTGTTGCACGTCGATTGATCAGCGGTTCATCGCTGGCTACATAGGAAGCGCTCATTCCTGCAGGTTTAAATATGTTTTCAATAATATATTCCTGGTAAGTTTTTCCACTGAGTTTTTCAATGATGTGACCAAGCACCTGGAAATTAGCATTGTTGTATTGCCATTTGCTACCGGCAGGAAAAGCCATGTTCCTGGCGGCATAACGTTCCGCCTCCGCCTGTGTGTTATCGCCCGCCGGGATGTGCAGTGAATCAGCGTACCCATTGCCATTTAAGCCAGAAGTATGCGATAACATTTGCCTGATCGTGATCTGCGATACGGGCGGTTTGCTGTTCACATATTTACCAAGACTGTCGTTCAGTGCAATAAGTCCCTTCTCCACCAGCTGAAGAATAGCCACAGCCGTAAACTGTTTTGTGTTGGAGGCGATGTAATACACCATACCCGTGTCACTAGGTACGCCCAGTTCCATTTGGGCCATACCAAAGGCTTTTTGATAAATGATCTTACCATCTTTGGCGACCAGCGCAGTTCCGCCGGGTTCATCAGGCTTAAACCGGTTCGTCATAAGCGTATCGATCTTATAAATAGTATTGTCCTGCGCCGAAGCGATTGGGCAATAGCATAGCAGGAGCACTGTCAGTGCTCTGAAAAAGATGTTCATATTTATGGAGATTTAAGTGGTAGCTTAGTCTAACGACCTTTCTTTCCATCCGCACTTAACCTGGCCATGGCCAATGCTTTACCGGCCCTGGCCTTGTTCCAGGCATCATCAATTCTGGCAAGCAATCCGAGGTAGCCGGGTAATTGTTCTTCAGGTATCACCGTTTCATTGATCGACAAGGCCACTAACTCATTTTGGGCGATCTGCACATGGTAGGTATTTCCTTCCCAATCCTTTACCGTCATAATCCTGTTCGCCATGTCCTCATTGCTTTTTTCAAAGCGGATGCTCGCCATGCGAAAGGCTGTATCTGCTGGTATTGAGGGCTTTTTTTCCTTAATTGCCTGCCTGGGTTTGGACTTCGGTTTAGGCTGGGATACTGCCTTATTAACAACCAGTTTTTGACGTGGCTGTACGGTATCAGGCGGCAGGGTGTTCGCCGCAACGACCGGCACATGGCTTTTCCGTCCTGAAACAACAAAGGCAGCGAGCGGCAGTGCGAGTACGATTAACAGCGCAATTGCCTTAGTCATAAACCCCGTTGGCCGGTCCCTGTTTTCAATCATGCGGTATAATCGCCTGGCGAGTGGACTGCCCTTAACACTTAGCTGAATAGGAGAAAAGCGATCGTGGGCAATATCGAATGCGAGCAGGCCTTTCAGGTACTCACTTTTATGGCTGGTATGCTTCAGCACCATATCATCGCAACAAATTTCCCGCTGTTCACGGATTAGGCGTGAAAGCCATACCCATCCCGGGTTAAAGAAGAATATTGTATCGGCAACATGCTGTAGCAGGTTGAAGAGGTAATCTTTACGATAGATATGGGCAAGTTCATGAAACAGGATCGCCTCCGCCTGCGCATAAGGCAGTTCAAATAAAAACCCGGCGGGAACGATTATTACCGGACGAAAGTGGCCCAATGTAAGCGGCACACTCACCTTCACCGATTCCAGTAACACGACATTTCTGGGGATTTTCAGGCGTTTGCTGAAGCTGGCAAGCCTGTCCTGCCATTGGCCTGCTGATACCAATGTTGCGGCAGATCGAAGTTGTTGCAGCTCATTAAGACTTCGACATAATCTGTACGTTCTGAAAAGCAGGACAATCGCCCATAAGAAAACGATCCAGCCAGCGTATCCGTCGATCCATGCAAGTATACCGCCATGCTCAATATGAGTGGTCTGCACCTGGAATATTCCGGCTGTATACCGTTCTTTAAGTATTGTGTGATGAGGCAAACTTCTGAACTGGAGGAAGCCTGCTAAAACAGTAGTGAACAAAAAAAGCAACAAGAAACCCGTCAGCATCCTGTATCTCACGGCCGACGAAGACCGTTGAGTGAGGCTTAATCCAATGACCGTTAACACAAATACCCCTGCCCCTATCCATAGCGAATGTAACAGCGTCCAGCCTAAAGCCCGGACCAAGTCAGATGTGATGATCAGTGGTATCATATTATTGCTGGTCAAGTTTTTTAATCAATGCTTCGAATGTCTTCCTTTCCGTAGCACTCAACTTCTTGCCGCCCAGCAGCTGCATTACAAGATCAGATGCAGAGCCTTTGAAGATCCGGTCGACGACCGTATTTAGCAGTATATCTTTTGTTTTCGATTCCTCCTGAGCGGCCGAGTAAACATGCTTCGACTGCGCATCATTCTTTTCAAGCAGCCCCTTTTCCACCATGATCTGCATGAGTTTGAGGGTAGACATGTATATAACCGGGCGAACATGCTCATTCAGGTAATCGTTGACATAGCGGGCCGTTGAAGGGCCCGATTGCCAGAGGACCTGGAGGATTTCCAGTTCCGACTTAGTGGGTTCGTGGGGAGTGTTAACCATAACCGAATGTAAGAAACATTTCTTACAGTAAGAAAAGATTCTTAGTTATTCTTATCAGGTTAAGTTTTCGGGCGACGTTTTTGCGTCCAATGTGGCGCATTAAGGTGCAGACGACTTGGTCATCTCAGGCTACTTTATAGTCAGATTTATAGCTATGCCGGTATAGCCTTTCTTCATTTTTTGACGGGTTCTTATTTCCTTAGATGCATCTTTATTCCGCATCGTCCGACAGGAAACCAACCCTTCGGTCCGGATTATCCGGAAAGCCTTTAATGATGTGTTTGGGGATGCAATAGTTTAAACAGTTCCTTTTGAAGGTCCTCGTTTGACAACTTGTTTAAAAGCTGGCTGTCAATTGCATACCATTTCTTTTTGTTACCCAATACACCAATTACGTAGGTCTGTCCTGCAGGCACGGCTTCGCCTGTTTCAGGGTGTTTTGTAGAAAGATTTACAACTACATCTTTATATTTTGACATTACCTAAGATAACTAAAATAACTGGTAGTGCCCGTTTGTACGGGCAAAAACATATCCCAGGTAAGACAATGCGGTGAGTGGCACGGTGATGTTGGGCAGGAGTGAAAAAATTACGCTTCGATTTAATTATTACTAAATACCGCCAGTGAACTACGTCTAAAAGCAACAGAAAAGGAGTTGATTTAATAAATATCAATGAGTTGCAACGAATCGCGTGAGTAAGTTTATTGAAAAAAATTTGTTTACGGATACATTGATGTGAATTGATAGAACTTCGCGGGAGCCCAAAAGAAAAAGCCCGCAAATATTGCTATTTGCGGGCTTTCGCCTTAAGTTCGTCGGGACGACTAGATTCGAACTAGCGACCTCTTGCACCCCATGCAAGCGCGCTACCGGGCTGCGCTACGTCCCGAACTGTTGTTCTCACGATATTTTCGTGACGGGGTTGCAAAGGTAATTATCTTTTTTATTTTTCAAAATATTTCTACTTCCGCTTCTTCAACTTCGTCAACGTATTAATATCCGACACGGAACGATCGGTATCATCTCCCACATCCATTAAAATCCGTTGAGCGATGATCAGGGTATCGCCTTTCCAATAATACCTGCCGCCCTGCGTAACTGGCGGAACACCGGCTGTGGTATAAATGGAATCGGCTCCCTTAAGCCTGTACTGCAGGAGGTTGCTGCTCACGGGCACCGTGTCGCTGCTGGTTACAGTTCCTTCGTCTACCACATTGCCATTAAGATAGTATTTCACTTCGCTGGTTGCTTCCATGCGATAGCCATAGTTATTGTTCTGGATAGTGGAGCCGGCAATAACGGTAGTGCCGGTATTGTTCTTAGTATCGTAATGGGTGATCATCACTGCCTTCAGGATATCATCGTCCATTTTGGTGGTAAGGGTTTGTACGGCATCTACCGACATACCTACAAAATCATAGGTACCAGCCAATTGGGTACTGCGTTCCTCTTCAAAGGGCACACTTTCTTCCTTTTTGCAGGATATAAGGATGGAGGAAAACATTGCCAGCAGCAACATTACCGGGTAACATCTTTTACGCATTTTACTTGTTATTTGGTACAGGCGAAGCCGCAAATTACAGAACTTACGCGCAATAAACATTGAAATTTAATAAATACATGATAATCAGCTATTTTTTTGACCGGAAATGCAACCTTGCATCTGTGAAAGCGTATTAGTATATTTGATTCCCAGACTGTCAAAATAAAAATATTTTTAGCTGATATATACCCCCTTGATCGCATATTTGTCGTTACTAATATGGGAAAATAGTTATCCGATTTTAGCTTAAGGATTTTTAACTCCTTACCAATTAAACGTTAAACCAATGAACGTTTTACTTATCGAACGGACAGATAACATCGCCATACCTGCAGCACAGGTACCGGCACATCTGGTGAAGCACCTGATCCCTTATGCGCGCACCTACTTCGCCGGCGATGAGCAGGGCGAACTGTTGGAGCTTAATATTAAGATAGGCCCCTTCTCGTTCTGGATGCACTACATCAATATGAGAACGCTCACCACCCTCAACCCTTTTACTGCCGACCATGTACTGGCACTGCATCACTGGTTCGGTGGCAACATTCCGGCTCAACTCAGGGACGGGCACCCGGTTATACTGGGGGATAATGAGTGTAACCTGTTTAACCTGCTGCCTGAAGTACATACTGCCTGGCCGGCGATCGACAGTTCATTGAGCATCCACTTAAACCTGGACCCAACGAGGATAAAGGACGTGGCGGAAAAATACCCGGCGTTCAAAGCCCTGGAGCAACTACCCCTGTTCGATCAAAGTGCCCTGATAAACGGCTTTCCATACAAAATAGACGAGGTAAGGAGAGAAACGCTGAACCGCATTATTTCCTGCAAATATGTACACCAGCAGGCGAAGTATTTCTTCCGCCGCAACTTCCTGGATATGTACCTCCAGTTCCTCACCCAGCTTAAAAATGAGAAATTACCAAAGCTGGAGCTGGACCAACGTACCATAGACCGGTTATCGCTGCTCAAAATGTACCTGAGCAACCATCCCGATTTCGACATCACACTGCCAGCGATGGCTGTTAAGTCGCAGCTGAGCGAAGAGGTGATTACCCGCGGATTTGAGCAGCTTTTTAATATCAGCTTTGATGACTACCTGCTCCAGGTACGGATGTACCGGGCTTACGACCTGCTGATGCAGACGCCCTCCGGCAAATTGGCCGTGGCGCACAAAACCGGGTACTATAGTTACATGGCTTTTATACGTGCATTTATCAAATTCTTTGGTTGCGACCCGGTTACACTGCGCCGCGAACAATAAAAGCTATAAATTTTAACAGTTCTCCAAGTTCCATTATAAAAGCAGCCCCTGCCTGGTTACAGCAGGGGTTTGCTGATTTTAGTATGATCCCTTCTCCCCACCCCTCATTCATCTTTAGCACATTTATATTACATTTGCCCCGGATTGGTTTTGACCATAAAGATTAATTTCTGCAATGCATATATTACTCAAAAACGTACGGATAGTTGCATCTCATTCTCCCTTCAACGGGCAACAAAAGGACATTCTCATTTCAAATGGCATTATTCAAAAGATTGGCGACGAAGTAGTGGCACCGGACGATGCGCAGATAATATCTGCCCGCGACCTCCATGTGTCTGCCGGCTGGGTAGATGTATTCGCCAATTTTTGCGACCCCGGGCAGGAATACAAGGAAGATTTGCAAAGCGGCTCCAGGGCCGCGGCTGTTGGCGGCTTTACCACGGTAATGGTCGTTCCGAACACGCAACCAGCCGTCCAAACAAAACCTCAGGTAGAGTACGTGCTTAGCCAAACCCGTAACGGACTGGTAAACGTATTGCCTATTGGCGCCATCAGCAAAAACATTGAAGGCAGCTCCCTGGCGGAGATGTATGAAATGCGCCTTACCGGTGCGGTAGCTTTCTCGGACGGCCTTAAACCTTTGCAGTCTTCGGGCCTGATGCTCAAAGCCCTGCAATATGTAAAAGCGTTCGACGGAACTGTTATCCAAATACCTGACGATCATACGATATCGGCCCACGGCCTCATGCACGAGGGTATACACTCTACCCGCCTGGGCATGCCCGGCAAACCGGCCATTGCGGAAGAAATCATGGTCCGTCGCGACCTGGAACTGGCACGTTACACCGAATCGCGCATCCACTTCACCGGCGTTAGCACGGCAAAATCGGTAGAACTGATTGCCGCCGCCAAAGCAGAAGGCGTGAAGGTTACCTGCTCAGTTACTCCATACCATCTTACTTTCACCGATGCCGACCTGCAGGATTACGATACTAACCTGAAGGTGAATCCGGCGTTGCGCACGGAAGAAGATGTGGCCGCCCTGAAAGATGCGGTAAAAAAAGGGCTTATCGATTGCTTTGCTACCCATCACCTCCCGCAGGACTGGGATGCCAAAGAGGTGGAATTCGAGTACGCTAAATATGGCATGATTGGCCTGGAAAGCTGCTTTGGCGCACTCCGTACCGCCCTTCCCGAAGTTCCTGCCGAACAAATTGTAGATATGCTGAGCAACGGCGCACGTAAAGTATTTAACCTGCCCACGCCATCTGTGGAAGAAGGCGCACAGGCAGAACTCACGCTGTTTACGCCGGATACGGAGTATACTTTCGGACCTGCACATATCGGTTCTAAATCAAAAAATTCAGCTTATCTTGGCCGCGAACTGAAAGGTGCTGTGGTAGGAATATTCAATAACGGCAAAGCTTACATAGGTTAAAAGACGATTAATGAACACTAAAATACATGTACGCTACGGGCTCATTTTTGCTGCTATAGACATCCTGCTGTTCGTAGTATTTTACAATGTAAATCATCAGCTGCCCAGCTTTTTCTTCCTGATGGCCGTGGCCCTGCTGCTGATCGCTGCTGTAGTTATCTCCTGTTTTCAGTACACAAAACTGACCAGCGATAAACTAACGGTGGGCAACATTTTCTCTAATGGTTTTAGAACGGTAGCGGTAGTAACGGTTGTGTTCGGGCTGGCGGTAGTGATCTTCACTAAAACAATGCCCGGCTTTAAAGAGAAAATGCTGACCGAAGCAAGTGAAAATGCGCGTAAAGCTGATCCAACGCTCACCGATAAAGATATAAAGGAAAACCAGGCCCTCCTTGAACAAAGGCTTACCGCTTCATCACTTGCGGGGATTATTTTCCCTCAATTGATACTCGGTACCATTGCAGCAGGTATTACGGCCTTCGCCCTCAAAAAACAATAGACCTATAATCCGGACAATACAATGAGTTTAGACATATCCGTTATCGTTCCCTTAAAAAACGAAGAAGAATCTCTGCCGGAACTGGCCGCGTGGATCGACCGCGTAATGCAGGCCAACAACTTTTCCTATGAAGTTTGGATGGTAGACGATGGCAGCACCGACGACTCCTGGGAAGTAATTACCCGGATCGCTGCTACCAACAACAACGTAAAAGGTATCCGGTTCCAGCGTAACTATGGCAAATCGGCCGCCCTCAATGAAGGCTTCCGCGCCTGCAAAGGAAACGTAGTAATCACCATGGACGCCGACCTGCAGGATAGTCCGGACGAAATCCCTGAACTGTACAACCTGATCATGCGTGATGGTTATGACCTGATCAGCGGCTGGAAACAGAAGCGTTACGATCCGATCATGAAAACCATTCCCTCTAAATTCTTTAATGGAGTAACGGCTAAAATGAGTGGCATTAAACTGCACGACTTTAACTGTGGCCTCAAATCATATAAAAGAAAGGTAGTAAAATCGATAGAGGTATATGGTGAAATGCACCGATACATCCCGGTAATCGCCAAATGGGCGGGCTTTCGGAAGATCGGTGAAAAGGTGGTGGAACACAGGGCCCGTAAATACGGCGTCACCAAGTTCGGCCTCGAACGTTTCATCAACGGCTTCCTCGACCTCGCCTCTATCATGTTCGTGGGTAAATTCGGAAAACGGCCCATGCATTTCTTTGGCGCACTGGGTTTCGTGTTTTTCCTGTTTGGCTTCGGTATTGCTTTTTACCTGGGCTTTGCCAAAATCGTGAACCTGCAATATAATATGACTGACAGGCCCATCTTTTACCTCTCACTGTTGTTCATGATCATTGGTTCGCAACTGTTCCTTACCGGCTTCATCGCCGAACTGGTTACCCGCAACTCGGCCGACAGGAATAATTACCTGGTGGAACAACGCCTGGATAACAAAGGTTAAACCCTACTGCTTTGACTACGATCACTAATAAGAAAATAGTTATACTTGGTCCGGCCCACCCTTTACGCGGTGGGCTGGCGGCTTTTAATGAGCGCCTCGCGCATGAACTGATGTTGCAGGGCAACGAGGTGAGTATCGAAACGTTCTCGTTCCAGTACCCGTCTTTTATGTTCCCCGGTAAAACACAGTTCGCGGAAGGTGCCGCCCCTGCAGGACTGCGTATCCGCCGTTCGGTGCATTCCATGAACCCGCTCAACTGGCTCCGGATTGGTGCACAACTTCGTAAACAGGCGCCGGATATTATCATTGTTGCTTTTTGGCTGCCGCTGATGGGGCCGAGTTTGGGCACAGTGGTAAAACAGGCGAAAAAGAGTGGTAAAACAAAGGTGATAGGGCTGATACATAACCTGATACCGCACGAAAAGCGGCCAGGTGATGTGCCATTTACGCATTACTTCGTGCGCCAGTGCGATGCGTTTATTACGCTCAGCCAGGAAGTGCTGGACGATCTCCGCCGCATCACCCAAAAACCGGCCATCTTCTCCCCTCACCCGGTGTACGACAACTTTGGCGATGCGGTTCCCAGGCAGGAAGCCATTAAAGCACTCCACCTGGACGCCGGTAAAAAGTACCTGCTGTTCTTTGGTTTTATCCGCGGTTATAAAGGCCTCGATTTATTGCTGGAAGCTATGGCCGACGCACGTCTTAGGGCCAGGAATGATGTGAAGCTGATTATTGCAGGAGAGTTTTACGAAGACCGCAGCAAATACGATAATCTCATTGCGCAACACCGCCTTTCCGATCAGCTGGTACTGGCTACAGACTTCATTCCCAACGAGCAGGTGAAGTATTACTTTTCGGCTGCCGACGCCATTGTACAACCTTACCGCACTGCCACGCAAAGCGGTATTTCCCAAATGGCGTATCACTTCGAAAAGCCAATGGTAGTTACGAATGTGGGTGGATTACCTGAGATTGTACCGGACGGGAAGGCTGGTTACGTAGTAGCTCCCGAACCCGCCGCCATAGCCGATGGCATACTCCGTTTGCTCGACCAGGGCCCGGCCTCGTTCTCCTCCTTTATCAGTGAACAAAAGCAACGGTATTCCTGGCGCAGCTTTACTTTAGCCCTGGGAAATTTGCAGGACACACAATAAAATTTGTCTTAATTTGTTTTTATGATGATGGCCATTGGCTAGCATTAGCGTCAACTTTCGTACAACATGATGATTAAACGACTTATCTGTATTTTACTTATTTCATATATAGCTCCAAAGGCTTACAGCCAGCGGATAACGCCGGCTAATGTCAAGCTGTTGGCGGAAAAAGAAGATTCACTTCGTCATGTGGCAGCGCAAATCATTTTTGCGCAGGAACAGGATAAACGCGAAGCAGCCTGCGACCAGTTTATTCCCGGACTGGTTCAGGCACTAAAAACACCCGGCTCGTTCTTCTATCCTTTCGATTCGTTGCGTACCGTGTCAATCAAATACCCTACAGACAGTAGTTTCCGCATCTTTACCTGGGCCTTTCAACGCGACGACCGATCGTTTCGCCACTACGGTGCCATCCAGATGAAAACGGCGGATAACACGCTGAAGCTGTTCCCGCTTTTCGATAATTCCGACTACATCAACAACCAGGACACCATTACCAGTGCTAAAGCCTGGATCGGTTGCCTGTATTACAATATCGTGCAGCTTCGCTACTTTAACAAGGAGTACTATACCCTTTTCGGTTGGGATGGCAACAACTTCCGCAGCCAGAAGAAACTGATCGAGATGCTCAGTTTCGAGAACGGTCAGCCCGTATTTGGCGCTCCTATGTTCAGTTTTGCTGAAGATACCGTGCGCAAACCTACCAAGAACCGCTTCATCATTGAGTACAAACAGGATGTGAACGTTTCGCTGAACTATAACCAGGAAATGCAGATGGTGGTATATGATCACCTCATTTCCGAAACCAATGAGCCCGGCAAACCCGCCACCTACGTGCCCGACATGGATTACGAGGGCTTTAAATGGAACGCGGGCAAATGGGTACACATCGAAAAAATCTTCCACGACGCCCTCAAACCAGGCCAGGTGCCGGTAGGCAATCCGCTCGACCAACGCAAAAAAGACCTGAAGAACATCAGGACTGACGAGGAAGTGGAAGCCGAAAGACAGGCCGCTACTCCTGCTAAAAAGAAGAAAAAAGGTTAGGGACCATCCACATATTTCTATTCAGCCGCCGTTGTGTCACTCCCTTCAGCGGCTGAATCATTTATGGGCATTTTTACACTATTGTCGCAAATACACCCGCGCATACTAAAACATGCCTGACCGTCCGCTCACCGTCCGCTCATCCTCCGCTCAGGTGCCGCTCAGGTTATATCCACGTTACATCTATCCTCCATCTTAGTACCTACATAAGTAGTGGGCCATCGTGTCATTTGCAGTGCGCGATTATTCACGCGATGTACCTGCTATTACGGCGGTGTATACACCGTACCGTAAACCTAAAGACCACTCCCTTCATCGGCCGAATCATTTATGGGCGTTTAACACTATTGTCGCAAACACACCCGCGAGCTCTAAAACATGCCTAACCGTCCGCTCACCCTCCGCTTATCCTCCGCTTCATCCTGCTTTCTGGTTGCTTCCAGGTAGCGCTACCAGGCCTTCGATATAACGTACTCCTCACAATAAAATGATTGTCAGCGATCGAAGAACGACTACAACGCACCATCAGATTATTGTACGTCATCCATCAATCGCAACGCGACGTAAATCCCTACTGATCATAGTAGGCTCTATTATGTGATAATGTGGGAATCCTACCTCATTCATGGTAAAACCAGTACTGAAATGCCCATCGCGGCGAGCGTATATAACCATCCGCATGATAAACGGCCAGACTAATACTACATTACCGCCTCTCTCCACACTCCACCTAACTCTCTACACTCCATCCTAACTCCAGGGCATGACGATAACATACTATCACTATCGTCGAGGCGAGAACCGTAAGCCATAAAAAAAGCCGGCTGCTCACGCAGCCGGCTCTATCAATACAATCTACTCTTTAGAACAATTCGCCCTGTACCTGCCCGTCTTCTTCTTCCTCTTCCTCATCTTCAGAAAGCAGCTCAGCGCTTATAAAGTCGTCGCCTGCAATGCGGGTACCCACTGTTTTCCAGCCGGTTACTTCAAGGTATTCGTGTAAGGATACCTCTTCCTCCTCAGGATCACGTTTCTTGCCGGTTTTCAGTAATACCACCGGCTCGGCCTGCGTGGTTACCAGTTCCAGGTAGTTTTTAGATCCTTCTTTGATGAAAGAAAACTTGTTGTTCATCGTTAACGTTTCGATCTTAAAACGTTTGGCGTTGAATTGTTTTTTATCAGCATCGAAGTAAATCGCGGATACTATTTTCTCCGGGTTAAACTTCTCAATATATACTGCTTCTTCGGGATCGTAGCGGTTCGTAAGCTCGAAGTTGGTAAGCTCGTAGGTACCGTTCTTGTAGAAAACAATGATCTTATCATCATTTCCGAAGCTGCCTACGTATACACCGCGGCTATCGGAGTTCAAACGGCCAATGGCATCATCGTACCATATCTTGATACCGGCCAGTGTGGATACGCCTTTCTCCTTGAACTTAACGCTGCGCACGGGATACTTCGTTACCTGGTTCCCCATCGAGCTACGGCCTTTAATGGCAATCGTTTCGAAATACAGGTCCAGCTCCTTTATACGGGCGGCTGAGTTAGGGCTCAGTTTTACTGACACCACTTCGGCTTCGCCGTTGGCGTTGGCAGTAAAGTATATCACTTTCGAGTTCTTCTCCCCTTTCGTCAGATCGTATTCCTTATCGCGGGTAATACCGGTTACGTTAAAACGTTTAGCGTAACTAATACCAGTTTTGGCATCGGCATATACCATGTTGTAGGTCATGCGTTCGTCGTTCTTACGGAACACGTCCACATGGATAATATCCTTACCTACAAAGGTTTTGTCGGCTACCTTGGTCACCAGCATTTTACCATCGCGGCGGAAAACGATGATATTATCGATATCAGAGCAATCGGCTACAAACTCGTCTTTTTTCAGTGAGGTGCCTATGAAACCATCTTCTCTGTTTACGTAGATTTTGGTATTGGCAATCGCCACCTGCTGCACCTGGATGGTATCGAAGGTTTTGATCTCCGTTCTGCGTTCCCTGCCCTTACCGTATTTCTTCAACAGGGTTTCGTAATATGAAACGGTGTAGTCTGTAAGGTTGGCCAGGTTGTGTTTTACCTCTTTAATTTCTGCTTCAATACCTTTGATCTGTTCGTTCAGTTCATTGATGTCAAGGCGGTAAATACGGCGTACGGGCTTCTCAGTCAGTTTCAGGATGTCTTCGCGGGCGATGTCGCGCTTCAGGTTCTTTTTATAAGGACCGAAACCTTTATCTATCGCTACTATTACGGCTTCCCAATCTTTATGTTTCTGCTCTAGCTCCTTATAAATGCCCTTCTCAAAGAAGATTTTTTCCAGCGAGGTATAGTGCCATTTATCTTCCAGTTCAGCGAGCTTAATTTCCAGTTCCCGTTTCAGGAGTCCTTTGGTAAACTCGGCCGATTCACGCAGCAGGTCGGACGCGCTGATAAACTTAGGCTTATCCTCTACGATCACACAGGCGTTGGGAGAAATAGATATCTCGCAGTCGGTAAACGCGTACAGCGCATCGATAGTGATATCGGGAGAAATGCCGGGTGCCAGTTGCACCTCTATTTCCACATCTTTCGCCGTATTATCAATTACTTTTTTGATCTTGATCTTACCGTTATCGTTCGCTTTTACGATCGACTCCATCAGACCGGTAGTGGTAATGCCGTGCGGCACGTCTTTCACCAGCAGGGTCTTTTTATCTTTCTCCTCGATATGCGCACGAACGCGTACTTTACCACCACGACGGCCATCGTTGTAGTTCGCTACGTCGATCATGCCACCTGTAAGGAAGTCAGGAAAAAGTTCGAACTTTTTACCGCGCAGGTATTTGATCGAAGCGTCGATAAGTTCGCAGAAGTTGTGCGGCAGAATTTTAGTAGAAAGACCTACTGCGATCCCTTCCGCTCCCTGTGCCAGCAGCAATGGGAACTTCATAGGCAGGAACAACGGCTCGTTCTTACGGCCGTCGTAACTCAACTGCCACTGCGTTGTTTTAGGGTTATAAGCAATGTCCAGCGCAAATTTCGAAGGACGCGCCTCTATATAACGGGCTGCCGCGGCGGAGTCACCCGTGCGGATGTCGCCCCAGTTGCCCTGTGTATCGATCAGTAGTTCTTTTTGTCCCATGTTTACCATCGCATCGGTGATGGAGGCATCGCCGTGGGGATGGTATTGCATGGTTTGCCCGATGATGTTGGCTACCTTATTATAGCGGCCATCATCCATTTCTTTCATGGCGTGCAGAATGCGCCGTTGTACCGGCTTCAGTCCGTCTTCTATACTGGGTACCGCCCTTTCCAGGATCACGTACGAGGCATAATCCAGGAACCAGTTTTCATACATCCCACCAACGTGTATCACATTGTGCAATGAGTCGTCTGATTGTACTTTATCTTCCATGATAGTTAAATTAAATAGTCTTTATCCTTTCTTCAAAATCCTTACGCCATATCCTTACCGAATCTTTTTGCACGTCTTCCAGTGAGTTCATTTCCATGAACGAACAATCGGTAACGGCTTCCAGTTCGTGCCAAACCAATACGGGAACTTCAATCCTGGCGGGGGCTGTAACCAGTAGTGTACGTATTTCCCGCTCATTCAGTCCGCAATAGTGAATATTGGCCTTGCCATTCAGCAGAAACAATACTTCCGGATTCTTATTAGCGCTTTTACCCTCATGGTAATGCTGCCCGCTGGTAGATCCTGCCTTGCGGGTACAGATCATAAATTTGCCGGTGCGCTCGCATTCCCAGTTATAGTTTTCGCCCCGGTCGTCGGCGCCGGTAAGTTCCAGCGCGGATACTTTAATATCAACCATTTTCTGCGGGGTTAGTGGTTTCTTCAAACTCAAGTTCGCCGCTAGGTATCTTCACATCAAAATCCTTCATCGTTTTCAGTTCGCCACGTGCCTGCAGTTTATCCTGTTTAACCAGTTCTTTCAAGCGCCAGCAAAGGAACTGGTCCATCACCGGGTATTTGAATTTGCCCGTAACTGCCGATATCACTTTTGATGCTTTCTGGAACTCTTTGGTAGCCTGCGCCGCCAGTTCTTTATCGTAAAAATCAGTTGCTTCTCCCCTTATCTTTTTGCCACCTTCGAGCAAACGAAGACCGGCATTCTCGTTCATCAATCTCCTCCATTCGTCGCCATCCAGTTCAAATTCGGCAGTAGATACTGCGCGTACCAGCTTCTTCGCCTTCAGGAATTCTTTTGCCAGTATCTGGCTAAGGTGAGTGGGATAAAATACGCCGCCTTTTTCATTCAGGAAAGGCAGGTTGTTGAGGTACAACAGGTGAATTCTGCCAGCGAAACGCTCCAACTGACTGATCAGCCAGTAATAGCCGCAAACGTCCGTAGCATTCTGTCCTGCCCAAATCCAGATTTCCAGTTCTTCCTCCTCGCGTAACCGGCCCTTTATTTCCTTCAAAGGATCTGGCTCTGGTGCAGCTTCCACCACCGGCGCCTCCGGGTCAATTACTGGGACCGGTACGTCCAGTATCTGGTTCCACCACTGCTTACGTGCAGCGCGCCCCTCCGGTGTATCGAGTATAAAAAGAGGGCCTACGGAAAGATCGTCCTCAAAACAAAGCAGCTCGCCCTGCAGCAGAGGGTCCAGTTCAAAGGCCGCTTTTAAGCTGGCGGCGGATGATTGCCCGAATACTATATGTAATACCACTATTAAATACGATTTATGCTTCTTCTATAAGGTCTTTTTCATAACGCAGGTTCCCGATAATGAACTCCTGCCTGTCCTGGGTATTTTTGCCCATGTAATATTCCAACAGCTTCTGAACATGCGTATCGGTGCTTAGGATAATCGGCTCCTTTTTCATGTTCTCATTAATAAACATCCCAAACTCTTCGGGCGATATTTCTCCCAGGCCTTTAAAACGCGTGATCTCTGGTTTGTTACCCAGTTTCTTCACGGCCTTCTGTTTTTCCTCTTCGGAATAACAGTAAATGGTTTCCTGTTTATTACGTACACGGAACAAAGGAGTTTCCAGTACATATACGTGCCCGTTCTTTACCAGGTCGGGGAAAAATTGCAGGAAGAAAGTGAGCAGCAATAAACGGATGTGCATGCCATCCACATCAGCATCGGTAGCTATCACAATGTTATTGTAACGCAGTCCGTCCAGACCGTCTTCTATATTCAGTGCGTGTTGCAGCAGGTTGAACTCTTCGTTTTCGTACACTATCTTTTTAGTCAGACCGAAGCTGTTCAGAGGTTTACCACGAAGACTAAACACAGCCTGGGTTTCCACGTTGCGGGATTTGGTGATGGAACCACTGGCAGAGTCCCCCTCGGTAATAAAGATCGTCGTATCCAGGCGTTTAGCTTCTACTTCCGCTTTCTCTTTTCCGGAAGCGTCTTCATTCATATGGAAACGGCAGTCGCGCAGCTTTTTATTATGAAGATTCGCTTTCTTGGCACGTTCGTTCGCCAGCTTTTTAATACCTGCCAGCTCCTTACGTTCTCTTTCACTCTGCTCGATCCTTTTTTTCATAGCCTCGGCTATGGCAGTGTTTTTATGCAGGAAATCGTCGAGCTGTTTAGACAGAAACTCCAGTACAAACGCCTTCATGGAAGGGCCGCCCTCGAACACTACCAGTGACCCCAGTTTGGTTTTGGTTTGTGATTCGAATACCGGCTCCTGAACACGTACGGATATCGCCGCACAAACAGAAGCGCGAATGTCCGTAGCATCATAATCCTTCTTGTAAAAGTCCCTGATCGTTTTCACAAAAGCCTCGCGGAAGGCAGCCAGGTGTGTACCACCCTGGGTAGTATGCTGGCCGTTCACGAAGGAATAATATTCCTCGCCGTAAGAGTTTTCGTGGGTGATGGCCACTTCTATATCCTCTCCTTTAAGATGGATGATAGGGTAACGCAGGTCTTCCGCATTGGTTTTACGTTGCAGCAGGTCCAGCAGGCCGTTTTTAGAGAAGTATTTTTTCCCGTTGAAGTTCATGGTTAAACCGGCGTTGAGGAAGCAGTAGTTCCACATCTGGTTTTCCAGGAATTCGGGAATATAATGATAGTTCTTAAATACAGTTTCGTCCGGGGTAAAGGTTACAAAGGTGCCGTTAGGCTCTGTGGTAGTAGTTTCCTTGTGTTCTTTGATCAGGTTACCGCGATCAAACTCCGCTACCTTCATTTTGCCATCTCTTACAGATTGCACTTTAAAGTAGCTGGAAAGGGCGTTCACCGCTTTGGTACCCACACCATTGAGGCCCACCGACTTCTGGAAGGCACGGCTATCGTATTTGGCGCCGGTGTTAATCTTACTTACCACATCTACCACCTTACCCAATGGAATTCCACGACCGAAGTCGCGCACGGTAACAGTGTGCTCGGTAACTTTAATTTCTACCTGTTTGCCAAAACCCATCGTGTGCTCATCTATACAGTTATCTACCACCTCTTTAAGCAGGATGTAAATACCATCGTCCATACTGGAACCATCGCCCAGTTTACCAATGTACATGCCCGGGCGCAACCTGATGTGCTCGCGCCAGTCGAGCGATCGTATCGAGTCTTCCGTATAGGCGGCAAATAAATCCTTGTTATCCGTTGCCATATTACTGCGTTTATTTCTTTTTCCTGTTTGTTGAACATGAAGGGGTTACAAAGTCAACAACCTGCTTCCCGATCATCAAATATATGCCAAATACTAAATCTTTTAGCAAAATCCGGTTAATGGCAAAAATAAAGGATTACCCGAATATCCAAAGTAGAATTTATGCACTATACTTAGAATGTTGAAAATTAAATAATTGCGGCCATACTTCCCCATCTTCCCAAATAATTCGTTTTCGTACCCGTACAATCTAAACATTACAACCGCTATCTGCCGCCCGCTCCTGTTAATTAATCGTAATATAACTAATCGTGCCGCAATTGGCGAAAATGAACCCTTCCGACCTCATTATAACACGTTTGTGTAGAACTTACGTCTTTTACTAATTTTCCATTCAAAAATTAGTTTATATGATTAAAATATCTAAATTTACAGTATTGAACTTCTAACAACAGAAAAAACCTTATTCTATGAAGCTATTATTTTTCACACTGGTGTTCTCGGTTCTGATGATCGCATTATTGGTAACTTATATTGTAAAAAGAGAACAGGCATCTATGTACAAATTCAAAGACTTGTTCATCCGCCTTATGCAGAAATTTGATGCATGGCAGATGATGCGCTAATACTGAGTGCGTTACGCACGAACTTCCTTTAGTTAATTTATCCATATCCTATAAATCCCTATACCTATGAAAACCGGCTTACTATTCAAACTGGCTTGCCTTTGCATTGCCTCTATCGTGCTGATGGCTCATTTTATGAAGAAGTATGTTCAACAACTTCGTCACAAACCTAAATTTGCACGATAGCGAACGATCTTTACCTACTTATCCTTTTATTTGCGAAACAGGTATTAAACTGTTTGGAAGGGAATTATCAGGACGATAATTCCCTTTTTTCGTTTCTTTGACAGTATTAATCTGTACGCATGAAGCTGATTTTCACGTTACTGCTTACCGGGCTGGCGCTTTCAGGTCGCGGCCAGGCTAAAAACCTGCAATACCAACGCATTACGGATACGGCAGATCATTATAGTGTGATGATACCACAGGGCTGGCGTTACCTGACTACTCCTGAACATGGCAACCTGGAAGCCTGGAGGCCGGATGACCCTGCAATACCGGAAATAGGCCAGGAAGTAGCGAACCTGGTTATAATGAACTTGAGTTTCAGCCTGCCTGAACTCGTCAAAACCGAGCTTGAACAACAACTAAAAACGAATGGAGCTGTCGTTATAGACTCTGCCACCAGCAATCTGGGCGGCGGGCGAAAGGTATTCATCGGATTGTTTCATTACAAACTACCCGACAACGGCAAAGCCTGGCAGTCTACGGTGGTACTGAGAATACCCGAACCAGGCCGCTGCTTTTTGTTCGAGGGCTCCGGCCCGCAAACTAATCCCTACCTGCTTTCGGTATTTAAAACGATGGGCCTGTCTATCGTGACGGACGAGGAAATGCAAAAAGCTAAAGGGGCGTACAGCCGCTAAAAGAGTTTGATCAATAAAAAAAGGGAGAAGATCTTACGGCCTTCTCCCTTCACTATTTTAAGGCATTCCTACCTGTTAAAATACTTGTTCACCGCATCTGTACGGCTACGTACATGCAACTTCTCATAAATATTATGTACGTGCCTGCGCACGGTTTCAATACTGATAAACAGATTGCTGGCTATCTCCTTGTACAGGAAGCCCTTCGACAACTGGTCGAGTATCTCTTTTTCCCTGGAAGTTAAAGCCTCCAGCGCCGGGTTGGGCTTGGCCTGCTTCTGGAAATAAGCTACTACCCTTCTTGCGATCTGTGAACTCATGGGCGAACCACCGTCATGCAAATCACGAATGGCATCCAGCAACTCACCTGGGGAGGTTTTCTTCAAAATATAACCACTGGCACCTGCTTCCAGGGCCATGAATATCTTGTCGTCGTCCTCATAAACCGTCAGCATCATAAACTGCATGTCGGGAAATTCGGCTTTGAGGCGGGCTATGCACTCAATGCCATTCATACCGGGAAGATTAAAATCCATCAGCACCACGTTGGGCAACAACTGAGGAACACGCTCCAATGCCATCTCAGCATTGTTAAACGCACCTATGCACGCATATCCTTCAGAACCATTGATTAACAACTCCATGGCATTCCGGATATCATGATTATCTTCTACGATAGCTACAGAAATGATATCCATGCTATTTGGGTTCTTTTTTTTCGAATATACCATCTTTAGGATTTAACAGGAATAACACGTAAATGTTATTACAAACAAATTTATATTAATTTAATGGTATATCTAACAAAACTGTTGTTCCATTTTGAGAAAATATTTCTGCCTGGCCTCCAACAACTTCCATCCTTTTCTGTATGTTTTTGAGTCCGTTGCCGAACAGGCGTACCTTTTCGGGATCAAATCCTTGTCCGTTATCCTTAATCCTGATGGTCATATTTTTTTGCACATTTATCTCAATCGTCACTTCTGTCGCCTTCGCATGCTTTAAAATATTATGTAACGACTCCTTCACTGCCAGGTAAATATTACGCCTGGTGCCACCGCTAAGCTTGATATTAGGAATGTTTTCTGAAATGACGAAGTGGTGTTCGATGTGCGCATGCTCCAGGAAATCGGCCGCAAAACTACGCATATAGGCTATCAGGTTGGCCAGCGAGTCGTTCGATGAGTTCATCGCCCAAATAATCTCACTCATTTTATCGACCAGCTCTCCTGCCGCCTCTGATATACGTTCTATCTCTTTGGTCTGACCGCTGTCTTTAATCTTACGCTTTGCTATTTCGCTCAACAACCGGATGGTCGACAAGCCCGACCCCAGATCGTCATGCATATCGCTGGAAATACGTGCGCGCTCCTGGTCTACTGCCTGCTCTTTCTCCAGCTTCAGCTTTTCGTTGCGGATTTTATATTCGAGGTAAAGGGCTGAGAGGTAATAGGCACCGCCTAATACCAGTAACAGCAGCAGGAAACGGAACCAGAGCGACTGCCAGAAAGGTATTTTTATATAGATATCGAGCGTTGTGGGCACTTCGTTCCAGATGCCGTCGTTATTACAGGCTTTTACTTTAAACACGTAACTGCCCGGTGCCAGATTGGTGTAACGCGCCATTTTCTGGTCGCCCGCATCCAGCCAGTCTTCGTCGGCTCCTTCCATCATATACTTCACCTTGTTTTTAAGCGGGTTGGTATATTCCAGCGGCACGTACTCTATGGCGATGGTATTCTGGTTGTAGGCCAGGCTTACTTTTTTGAGCAGGGAAATATTTGTATCGGAAGCATATGGCTTATCTAATACCTCGAGGCGGCGGATCACCACTCTCGATTTGTATTTATTATTAGTGAAGTTCCGTGGATAAAACCCGGTAACGCCGCGAATACCACCAAAAAACAGTTCTCCATCCACCGACTTGTAATAAGCACCGGTGTTAAACTCGTTCGACTGCAGGCCATCTTCATGATTAAACACCATAATTGTGTCTTTAGCTGCGGGATTAATCTGGAACAGGCCCCTGTTGCTGCTCACCCATATGCGGTCTTTATCGTCCAGCAACACGCCATACATGTAGTCGTTCACAATATCGGGGTGGTCGTAACTATTGTAATGTTTGATGGGATTATGTTTCGCATCAAACATGAACAGGCCTTTGTTTGTGGCCAGCATCAACTGTTTGTGCGCGTTTTTATTAATGGATTTCACCTCTGTACCGGTCGGCAGCGGGATGTTGGTCCAGTTGTTATTATCAGGTGTTTTAAAAAAGATATTGGCCTTGGTGCCCACGTAGATGGTGCCATAAAAATCTTCAAAGAAAGAAGTGAGATTTTCACCGGGAAAACGGTGTACGATGGCAGCTTTGTAGTCTTTATCCGTTTCTTTGAACATCAGCAAATACTCGCCCCAGTTAAAATATACTTCCCCGGTAGGCCGCTTACTCACAAATGGAAAGATATCGCGCTGCGGCGGAATACCCAGGGCGGTTACTTTAGCCGTAAGATCTCTGAACTGCTCGGTTTCCACATCAAACAAACCTATTGCATTTCTGAAATGGAACCAGAGTTTTTCATAGTTCTCCCTTGTTATAGCATGCAGATCGGCAGCCGGAAATTTACCCGGTGTTTCGCTATTAGAAATACGTTTTAAGAACTTCCCTCCTTTTTCAAATATATCGAGCCCATCCTGGAACAGGCCTACGTACAACCGCCCATCTTCATGCTTATAAATAGCCTTGGCCATGTTATGGGTGAGGTAAGGCGAACGATATAAACTGAACACCTTTTTATGCGGACTGTATTTCTTCACACCATCGCCGTCGGTACCAATCCACATATTATCCGCACCATCGCGGTAGAGGCTGAACACGTAGTTGAAGGAATGTGTTTCGAAAGTATTGAAGCTAACAATGTGTTTAACAACCTGGTTGGTGGAAATATCATAAATCAATACGCCATTGCTGCCACCAATCCACGCATTTTGCTGGTTATCTACCTCCAGCACTGTGGGTGAAAAGGGAATGCCGTACAGGTTATGTGCATCGTACACCAGGTCGGTGTACTTGTTTGTTTTTTTATTGTAAACAGTAATGTGCCCGTTGCTTACTATCAGTAAAGAGTCGGGATTCAATACCTTCAGCACTGGTTTGGAGGTAATCGTAGGAATGCAGTAGGTAGCGAAGCGCGCGGTAGCAATGTCCATACAAAGTAACTCGCCGGGCACAAAGTTGAGCCATACCTTATTGCCATCTTTAAAAGCGGCCTGTGGCACCATTTTTTTCTTCTGATACTCGGGCGGGTATAAGATCAGCTTTTGCGTTTCATAACTCTTATTGTCAAGCAGATACAAGCCTTTCAGGGGTCGCCATACGTACAGGCTGGCCGAATCTTCACCAAGGATGTTAAACTTGGGGCCGAAGTCGCGCTCTTCTTCATTAACATAGCTGGTATCTTCAAAAACGTTGCGGAAAGTATTCCGGTAACGATCGAACAAACTGATGCCGTTATTGTGTGAAACCAGCAACTGACTACGATTACCCCGGTAAAACGCATAATTGCGGGTACCGGCGATACCAAAGATATTAATGGCAGACCGGCCTTTGCCCGCCGCACCGTACACCAGGTTGCCTGTCCGCCTGGGCACATCGCTTTTGAGGGTTGGATTTGAACGGTATTCATTAAACACGTAACCGTCGAACTGATTCACGGCATCGCCTGTGGAAAACCAGATAAATCCGCCCTGGTCCTGCATAATGCTGTAAATGGTGTTTTGAGAAAGTCCGTCGTTTACGCTGTAGCCATCGAATATATAGGTCTTTTCCTGTGCAGACGCGAACAGGCACGTGGTCATGAACCACAGAAACAATAATTTGCCTATCGGTGTTGGGTTTTGCACTATGGAATAACAGGTTAGGTAGATTGCAAATATATAAATCTGTGCTACACTTTCGAATGTTTTTGTATTTTTCTTATCGCTAACAGTAGAAAACTTATGAAACCGGTCATCCCTTACTTCTTTTTTTTGATGTTGTTGTGTGTACTGAGGTCGGAAGCGCAACAGTCTGATTATAGTATCGTTCCCCTCGTCAAAGCCCCTATCAGCAGCATACGCGGCCTGAGCGTGGTAAGCGATTCGGTGTTGTGGGTATCGGGCACGCAGGGTATGGTGGGCCGCAGTGTGGATGGCGGTAAAGAGTGGAAATGGATGAAAATAACCGGCTGTGACTCCTGCGACTGGCGCGATATAGAGGCGTTCAGCGCCAACAGGGCGGTTATTATCAACGCTGGTGAACCCACTCATATTTTTCTTACTAAAGATGGGGGTACTACCTGGCAAAAAGTATATTTCAACAACACAAAAGGTATTTTTTATGATGGAATGGACTTCTGGAACGACCAGGAAGGCATAGCCGTAGGCGATCCGCTGGGAGGCGTATTTAGCCTGCTGAAAACCAGCAATGGTGGCGAAAGCTGGCAGCCATTCCCCATTAACCCCCCACCCGTAACTGAAGGAGAAGCCAGTTTTGCGGCGAGTGGCACAACTATACGCAGCCTGGGCGGCAAATCCTTCGTCTTTGTGTCTGGCGGAGCTGCCTCGCGACTCTTTTCCTTTAATGGCACCAGCTGGAAGGTACACAACACCCCGCTTATACAAGGTGAAAGCAGCACGGGCGCGTTCTCCATCGCCTTTTCCAACGACCGAAGAGGTATAGCCGTTGGCGGCGACTATCGCCGCGATACCCTGCGTACTAATAATTGTTTTATGACTAAAGATGGTGGCGCTACCTGGGAAGCTCCATCCACGCCCCCACTCGGTTTCCGATCGTCGGTAGAATACATCCGGCCGCAATTACTGATCGCTACCGGCACCTCCGGCACCGATATTTCCGAAAACGGTGGCATACATTGGCACAATATTTCCAGGGAGGGCTACCATGTAGTGCGAAAAGCGAAGAGAGGAGAAAAAGTGTTTCTTGCAGGGGGGAATGGCCGGATAGCAGTATTATTGTCAAAAGAACAATAAAACTGAAGGGGCCGACCGCGGACAGCACCCGCCTTCGACGAAGTACGGTACAATAGTGTAAAGCAAAAATCACATTAATATGAAGTTAAATTTTATAAGTAATAATTCTTGCAGAAACCTCGCCAATACCGTATTTTAGATTAAGAACGATCGCTAATTGCGGTCTTGTTACCGGCAAATCAAGGTTGCGACACAGATTTTTTATTAATTTAGCCCGTAATATGTATCATTAAGATGCCGGGACTTTAGAAAATGTGAATTATGCAAATTACTACCTCATCAGGTAAATACTCCGTTAAACACTACCCAGACGTAATTAAGTCGTGGAAAAAAGAAGGCAATTATTTCTATTTCTATACCACAGAAACTATCCTTGAAGTAAGAGTAGTTTCCGATAAGATCATCCGCTTCCGGTACGCAGCCGACGGTAAGTTCCAGCGCGACTTTTCATACGGTGTTACGGAAAAAATGGAAGAGTCGCCGGTAGACTTCGGCGTCAGGGAGTGGGAAGAAACTTTCGAAATATATACCTCCGCAGTAAGAATATTCATAGCGCGCGATAACCTGCGCATCACCATTACCGACCTCGAAGGCCGTATCATTAACCAGGATGAAATGGGCTTTCACTGGCAGCATTATCTCAAAAAGGGCGGTAAAATCATTTATAGCACAAAACTGATCCAGGAAGGCGAATGCTTTTATGGACTGGGAGATAAACCTACAGAACTCAACCTTCGTGGCAAACGCCTCGAAAACTATGGTACCGATGCTTACGGTTATCTCAAAGATACCGATCCGCTTTACCGCAATATTCCCTTCTACTACGGCCTGCACCATGGCATTGGTTACGGAATATTCTTCGATAATACTTTCCGCACGCTGTTCGACTTTGGCAAAGAACGTGAAGATGTGATGAGCTTCTGGGCCAGGGGCGGTGAAATGAACTACTACTTTATTTATGGGCCAGAACTGATGCAGGTAGCCGAAGCTTATACCCGCATTACCGGTTCTGCCGAACTGCCACCACTATGGGCCCTGGGTTATCATCAGTGCCGCTGGAGCTACTATCCGGACACAAAAGTGAAGGAAATAGCCGCAGAGTTCCGTAAACGTCAGATCCCCTGCGATGCGCTTTACCTTGATATCGACTACATGGAAGGCTTCCGTTGCTTCACCTGGAGCAAGGAAGGTTTCCCCGAACCCGAAAAGTTCATCAAAGGACTGGCCGACGATGGGTATAAGATGGTGGTAATCATCGACCCCGGTATTAAATCTGATCCCGATTACGAAGTATATCAGGAACTGATTAAGAACGATTTTGCCTGTAAACGTGCCGACGGCGCTCCTATGGAAGGCGACGTATGGCCGGGTAAATGTGTATTCCCCGATTTTACCGATCCCAAGGTACGCGACTGGTGGGCAGGACTGTTCCGCGGCCTCACCGAAGCCGGTGTGCGCGGGGTTTGGAATGATATGAACGAACCTGCCGTATTCGAGATCGGCTCGTTCCCCGAGGATGTGAGGCACGATTACGACGGCGAGGACGTGAGCCACCGTAAAGCGCATAACATTTACGGTCACCTGATGAGTAAAGCCACCGCTGCAGGTCTTAAAAAACACCTGATGCCGCGCAGGCCATTCGTGATCACCCGTTCTGCCTACTCCGGCGCACAACGCTGGAGTTCTGTCTGGACCGGCGATAACTGCTCTACCTGGGAACATCTGTGGCTGGCTTCTGTACAATGCCAGCGCCTGGCGGTTTCGGGCCTCTCCTTCGCTGGTAGCGATATCGGTGGTTTCATTGGCGAGCCCGACGGGGAATTGTACACCCGCTGGATACAACTTGCCGCCTTCCACCCGCTGATGCGTACCCATAGTGCCAGCAACGAAACTAACTTCGACCAGGACCCATGGAGTTTTGGCGAAGAGTACGAAGCAATCGTAAAAAAGTTTATACAGCTGCGTTATAGCCTGCTGCCTTACTTATACACCACCTTCTGGCAATATGCCGCGTATGGCACGCCTATGCTGCGTCCCCTAGCGTTTATCTCTCAAAAAGATGTAAACACGCATAACCGCAACCACGAGTTCATGATGGGCGATTCGTTACTCATCAGCCATGTGCATGAAGCTGGTTTAAAGGAAAAAGAAGTCTATTTACCCGAGGGCAAGTGGTACTACTATTTTTCCGATACCCTTTTCGAAGGCAAACAACTCATCACCGTCGAAACGCCTATCGAAGAAATGCCGCTGTTCGTTAAAGCCGGCGCTGTAATTCCTCACTACCCTGCCCTGCAGTACGTTGGCGAAAAAGAAATCGAAGAGATGATCCTGCATGTGTACTTCGGCGAAGAGGTAACGCACAGCATACTGTATGAAGATGCAGGCGATCATTATGGTTACAAAAATGGCCAGTATAACCTCGTACGTTTCAAACAGGGATCGGACGCAAAACAGTTCCGCCTTAAAAAGAAATTCGTAGGCCGTTATAATGCCAGCTACCGCAACCACCATGTATTTATACATGGCCTGCCTTTTACTGCCAAAGAATGTATTATAGATGGCGTTAGTCGCCCGCTGAAAGCTGCAGACTTGAAGAACGGTGTGGTAGAACTCTTACTGGACAGGAAGTTTGAAGAAATACTGATTAAATAATACGATAGCTATCTCCGCGATTATATTCGGGTGCCACATGGCACCCGAACTTATTTATACCATCACTCATCAAATAATATTTTGCCTTTTTCCTATTTCTGTTATATTTGTCTATAAAACCTGTAGACTAATGGAACTAAACCTGCTCGCCTTTGCGATCATAGGCTTTCTGCTATTCATGGGCATCGAATACTTGCTCGCTAAAAAAACCGGGAAGAACTATTTCCAGTTCGCTGAATCAATTGCCAATATTAATGTTGGCATTGCAGAACGGTTGCTGGACGTATTTATCACGGGGCTCTTTTACTTCTTCTTTGACTACATTTATCAACACTTTGCGATATGGCATATTAAACCGCACTGGACCACCTGGGTAGCACTTTTTCTTTTTACAGATTTCATCTGGTATTGGTACCACCGCCTGGCACACGAAGTAAATATTTTGTGGGCGGCGCATGTAGTGCATCACCAGAGTGAGGACTTTAACTACACTGTGTCTGCACGCATTACCGTGTTCCAGGCTATTGCCCGTTCCTTATTTTGGGCGGTGTTGCCACTTATCGGTTTTTCGCCGGCAATGATCACATCGTTATTGCTCGTACATGGCCTCTACCCTTTCTTCATCCACACGCAAACCATTGGTAAACTTGGCATCTTCGAGTACTTCATGGTAACGCCATCGCATCATCGTGTACACCATTCTTCCAACGAAGAGTACCTCGATAAAAACTATGGTGATGTGTTGATTATATGGGACAAACTGTTCGGTACCTTCGTGAAGGAAAAAGACGGTGTGGCCTGTGTATTCGGACTTACTACGCCCTTAAAAAGCTACAGCTTCCTGTGGCAGCAATTCCATTTCGCACTGGAATTGTTTACGGCCTTTCGCCGTACGAAAGGGTTTAAAGGCAAATGGAAAGTAGTGTTCGGCAAGCCCGACGATATCGATGGCAACATACGGCCGGAGCTGGAAAAGAAATGGCTGTTCGCACCCGCAAAAGCCAAGAACACAAAGTTCCAGCGCATATATATCGTAGCACAAACCACTATCAGCCTGGTACTGCTGTTCTTTACACTGCTGTTCGAGAAAATTATCCCAAACGGATTAGCTGCATTGTCGGTATTATTCATCCTGTTAAGCCTCGTTAACACGGGTGCTATACTGGAACAGCGCAAATGGATTTTTTATATTGAATACATCCGCATGATGGTGATATTGGTTACGTTCATCTTCTACTTCCCGCATCTGTATGCAATTGGAACAATATTTTTCGCGGTGCTGCTGGTTACGTTATATTTCCGTACGCTGCAGCAACGCTTCGACCGCGTACTGTTTCAGCGGGCCAACAGCTAATATGACGGAAACAGAAAAGGAAGTCTCATCACGGGACTTCCTTTTTCTATATGGATTATTTTAGTGTATTATGCGCCTACTTCTTTAGGCACGGTAGCAGGCCAGCTTATCAGGAAGTTTGTGCCTTCGCCGACAGTACTGCTAATCTGGAGGTCGCCCCCCAATAATTCGATCTTACGTTTTGCAATAGCCAGTCCAAATCCGCTGCCACCGAACTTCCGGCATACATCCCGGTCGCCCTGGTCAAACGGGCGGAATAAAGAAGGTATTTTATCCATAGAAATACCGGCACTCTGGTCGCATATCTGTATAAACAACTTGCCTGCATTCATGAAGCCCCTTACTCTTACACTTTTACGAGCCTCCGTAAACTTAACCGCGCTGGACAACACATGGCCAATTACTTCGGTAAGCACCTGCTTGTCCGTAATCACTGCACTGGGGAAACGCGGGTCCATCTCTTTCAGTATTTCGATGTCCTGCAATTTTGCTTCATTACTAAACTGATAAACGGTGTTTTCGAGCCAGGCTTTTAACTCGAAGGGATGCAGATTTAATGTCGTTTGTTTCCCCTCTTCAATTTCCGACAACTGGCGCACGTTTTCGATCAGTGCTTTTAGCTGTGCGCTGTTCTTTTGTATGCTGCGTAACTGGTGTCCGCTTATTCGTCCGCCGGAGGCCGGGTTGGCGAGTTCGCTGGTCATTTCCAGTATAGCGTTTAACGGAGCGCTTAGTTCGTTACTCAGTTCACTGATGAATATTGTTTTCGACTGGTTGGCACGGTCCAGCTCCGCCGTTCGTATCCTTACATCTTCCTGCAGCTTTTCACCATGTACCTGTAGTTGCTTTTTCTGGCGCTGGTTCTCATCCCTGCTTTTACGCAAAGTATTATTACGATTGCGCAGGGTGATCAGCAAATCTTCTACGCTCTTCTGGTACTGGAATATGACGATAAAGTTAAGTACTACCACTATGGGGATAATCAGGCGGCGGTAGGAGGTAACAATATTACCCGCCAGTTCGGCCCGAAGACCAAAGAAACCAGCATTCTTTTCATAGGCTATCTCCAGCACGATCAGGCAAAACAATGGCGCTATGGGCGCCAGCCAGCGGCTTAGTTTAGTATGAGGTTTGCTTACCAGCAATATCAGGGTCATAATAAACACGGCCAGCACCTGCGCATCGGCCTCCTGGCCTAATATACTGCCATAATACAGCATAATGCCCAGGAAAATACTCATGAGTAACATTCTCGCAAAAAGATATTTCCCTTTGCTATTGATATATATAACGGTAAAAAACAAGGGAGAACAGCATAGTGCGGGTATGAGTATAACAAGCCGTGGAAATATGAGGTAAAATGTTACACCATAAATAGCGACCAGTATACCGGTAACCAAGGCCATAATATTGACCACACGTACCCGTCTGGCATCTTCTTTACTAAATGTATTAAGTATACCCTTGTTAAAAATGTCTTCGATTTTTTTTCCACAAAATTGGCGACACTGCTGGAATAATTTTTTCACCATGAACAGATGATTGAAGATTAACAATAGATATAAGGGGACATTGCAGTATTACAATCCAAATAAAAAATCAGTACCGCTTAAGCTAATTAGAATTTGCGGCAGTATGGCTACTGCTTCGCACTCATCTAAATACGATAGTGGTGAACTACTGGATTTACTGAATTACAATACCACATATTTGTGTTAGTGCTTCCCTCGTATCTTTCTGTGTCTGATAAACAAAGCGGGGCCTGGGCCCCTGTTGCTGGTTATTGGGGATAGATTTTTTAAGAAGTCACGTTGTAGGCAATAAATAGTTGTTTTCTAATTTGTTATTGTTTTTTCTTTTTTGGTAATGAGGATTTCTGTTCGTGTGGCAAGGCGTTGCCCTGCGGTTTGGCTGCTTTAGCAGCCGATGTATCTACGGGCGCATCTCTTAGCTCCCCGTATTCGTAATATTGTGTTGAATATTTTCCTGTTTCCTCATCAAACACCCTCCATTCGCCGTGCATCACCGGGTTTCCCTGCCTTACGATCTCTACTTCCCTTTCCTCATTGGTAGCCGGGTCTAATACCCTGATGGTATCTTTTTGCCCATCAATATCGGTGGCTACAAAGTTACCTCTCGACATCAGTTTACCATCGTTGAAATAGTACTTGGCAGGCCCGTTCAATACATTATTCTTGTACATTTCTTCGGCAATAATACTGCCGCTGGTGGTATACTTTTTCCAGACGCCTTCTTTGCGGTTGTTTTTGTAAACGCCTTCCCAGCTATAGCCAGGCTCTCCTCGTAATTCCGGTACATTTTCAATCCATGCACCCTGTTTCTGGTTTTTCGAATCGATCTGGTTATTTTTCCCCTGTGCCATAACGTATAACACAGCGAACTGCAGCACAAGGACTACAAATGGTTTTTTCATTCGGGATAGGATTTTAATACAATTTAAAACTTTCTATGGACAAAACATACAACCAGCAGGGTAAAATTGGATGGCTGGTTTAATCTTTAAATGTGCCCCATTTATAACAGCACTTACGCATTAATGAAGGGCCGGTTTAACTGCTCAAACCGGCCCCTCTTTGTATGCTAAGATTTGGAGAAAAGTTACTTCGGGAGGCTGATGGCCGGAACCTTGGTTTCTTTGTTCCGCTTCACTTCAATGCCTGTAAGGGTTGTATCCTTATAACCGTTACCTGCATTAACAAACAGGCTGTAAGTACCTTCTTTCAAACCACGGATCTTGAAGTCACCGCGCTTGGTTGGCAGTGCGTACAAAGTATCAGCGGTATTCCATACGGTCACTACAGGAAATGCATCAGAAGGTGTTACTTTACCGGAAAGGGTACCGGTAACTTTAGGCGTCCATACCAGGATGTATGGTTTCAGTATAAAGGTGCCTCTCCTTACTTCGATAATGGAACGGCTTACGTCGAAATCGAGCCACAGGCGAAGCTGATCTGGCGAGTATTCTTCCCACTCATCATGACGAACGTTCACTATCAGTTTGGTTTCGCCGGTAAGTGATTTCAGCGGATAAGTAATACTGTCTTTTACCAGGGAGTTGTTGTTGCCAATGGTGATACGGATTTTCTTGATCGTACCTTTTGGAACAACCCCGTTCGCAAACAGGGTATCCACACCATTACGGAAGCTCAGGATATCATAAATACCGGCGCGGATGCCCAGGGTATCCCATACTTTACAGGTATCTTTCCTGTCGAAGCGACCATCATCCCACCAGCAACGGTCGTTTTTACCCCAGCGGTTGTCGTCATTGTCGTTGTCGCCACAGGTATCTACCAGTACTTCCACGCTGCGGATGTCGATAAATACCTGGTCAAACAAGCCAGGATCGTCGGTAAGGTAAACCTGAAGTCGCTGTTGATTAGCCCCGATGGTTTCGTTGCCAGACGCAGACTCGTCTTTCGAACAGGACCAGATAATGGTGGATAGAGCTGTCACCGCGATCAGTGACGCAGCTATCTTGCGCGCAAAGTTTTTCATAAATGCCAAGGTTTTTAAGAATTAGGAATACTTAATCAATCAAACTAGCAACTAAAGTTATGGTTAATGGTAGCTGTAAAACGATGATAACCTGGTAGTTATTGCTAACTAGCAAACTTATCTGTTCCATTTCACGCTGTGTTAGATATGGGGAAACTAGAAAGGTTTAACAAACTTTAAACTTTATTTTCAGTTTTTCTTAAGATGGATAAAAGACACGGTTAATTTATTCAAACTCTATATTTGAATACTCATCATTCTCAATGGTTGTAACAGCAAAAGGTCTTTCTATGCCCGTCTGATGATCCTTAGCAATATGGCGATTACAGCAATAACCAACAGTATATGAATAAGTCCTCCCGGATGACCGAAGCCTTCGAAGAAATAGCCGAATATCCACAGTAATATCAGAATAACGGCTATCAGGTAAAGCAAATTGCCCATGGTAGTAAGTTTAGCAATTTACTACAATCATTGTTCCAAACTCACTGTTGAGCTAATGCAGGGCCGCCAGGGCACAAAAAAGCCCCGGTTACTGACCGGGGCGATATGTGTAATTTATCATTGCAGTTTTAGTACGGTACCACCCAATGGTGGCACACGTAATTTAATCGTATAGGGCCTGCCGTTATACTCTTCTTTATAAGCCTTTATTTTTTCTATATTCACTACACCACTACCAAAGTACTGCGCAGCATCGCTATTCAGCACTTCTTTCCAATCCCTGCTCCAGGGTAAACCAATGGCGTAATGTTCGTGCGCATTAGCATTCATATTAAGCACCACCAGCAATACATCGTTATCATCAGCACCTCTGCGGGCATAAATAATAATGCCATTATCCCTGTCACTTAAATCTATCCATTCAAATCCTTCTACCTCAAATTGCCTTTCATACAACGCGGTTTGTGATGTGTAAAGGTGATTCACATCTTTCACAAATTGTTGCAATCCCTTGTGCGACTCGTGTTCCAGTAAATGCCAGCTTAGTTCTGATTTGTAATTCCATTCGTTAGTTTGACCAAACTCCCCGCCCATAAACAGCAGCTTTGTGCCGGGATGTGTATACATGTATGTGTACAACAAACGCAGGTTCGCAAACTTCTGCCAGTCATCGCCTGGCATTTTATATAAAAGCGGTGATTTACCATGTACTACTTCGTCGTGGCTCAACGGCAGCATAAAGTTCTCGCTATAGGCATACATCAGGCTAAAGGTGAAATTATCCTGGTAGTACTTACGCTGATGCTGTTCTTTTTTGAAGTAATCCAGTGTATCGTTCATCCAGCCCATCATCCACTTCATGCCAAAACCTAAACCACCCATAAATACAGGGCGTGAAACGCCGTAGAAGTTGGTAGACTCTTCGGCAATGGTTTGTACATCAGGGAAGCGGCTGTAAATTTCTTCATTCAGTTCTTTCAGGAAGGTAATGGCTTCCAGATTCTCCGGACCGCCATGTTCATTCGGTTCCCAGGTGCCTTCTTTCCGCGAGTAATTCAAATGGATCATAGAAGCTACAGCATCTACCCGCAGGCCATCCACATGAAATTTGTCGAGCCAGTAAATGGCGTTACTGCCCAGGAACGAGCGTACTTCTGCCCGTGCGTAGTTAAAAATATAACTGTTCCAGTCGGGATGGAATCCTTTACGCATATCGGCATACTCGTAAGTGTGCGAACCGTCGAACCGGAACAGACCATGATCGTCGTACGGAAAGTGCGAGCCTACCCAGTCGAGTATTACGCCAATGCCTGCCTGGTGAAAGGCGTCAACAAAGGCCATAAATTCATCGGGTGTGCCGTACCGCGAAGTGGGCGCATAATACCCGGTTTGCTGGTACCCCCACGAACCATCAAACGGATGTTCGCTGATAGGCATCAGTTCTACGTGGGTAAATCCCATCTCTTTCACATAAGGTACCAGTTTGGCGGCTATTTCTCCATAACTGTAAAATACCTCTGCCTCATTCGGATCAGGCTTCCGCCATGAACCCAGATGAACTTCGTACACAGCAAACGGACTTTTCAGGCTGTTTTTACCGGCCCTTTTGTCCATCCACTTCTTATCCTTCCAGTTATAGGCGGTTTCGTGGGTAATAGAAGCCGTTTTAGGCCTCACTTCCCAGTACCGGGCAAATGGATCGCCTTTCCATAATTCCTCGCCCGATTCGGCGCGTATAAAGTATTTATAGAGTTGTCCTGCTTTAACATTGGGCACAAATCCTTCCCAAATGCCGGATTTGTCCCAACGGGGTAATAAGGTATGCTGATGCTGGTCCCAGTTATTGAACTCCCCTACTACTGATACGAATGCGGCAGACGGTGCCCAAACGGCAAAGTAGGTACCTGCTACTCCTTCGTAAGTAACAGCGTGAGAACCGAATTTCTCGTACAGTCCATAATGCCTGCCAGCCTGAAACAGTTCAATATCTTTCGCAGAAAACAGGGTAAACGGTTCAACCGCATTCAGTGTTCTGAATTCATCCGGGGTTTCTGCCAACACAGGTTTTGATTTTTTGGGTTTGATGGGCGTAACCGCCACTTTTCCCGTTGCTTCTTCATTTGCGACGGCTTTTTTCGCTTTCGGAACGGCTGCTTTTTTTGCTGCAGCTTTCTTCGGCGCTTTAGGCTTAGCTACTGCTTCTGGCGCTTTTGCTACTACCGGTTTTACCGCTTTTGTCGCCTTCTTCGCTGGTTCCTTTTCCGCCTTTGGAGCAGCTGCTTTCGCGGTTGCCTTTTTAGGAGATGTGCCTTTTTCGGTTACGGGCTTTTTTTCTTCAGTCCCGGCCTTCTTTTTTGCTGTCGCCATGAGGTGGTTGCATTGGGTTTAATACAAGATAAAGAATTCACCACAAAGCAGGACATAAAAAAACTCCGTGCCTGCATTGGTAATAAAACCTTAGCAAACACGGAGCCAATATACTTGTCTATTTCAGACTATTTTTTGCCTTTGAAAGCGGGGCGTGCGCCATACTCACGCTTCTCACGGAAACCACGGCTACCGCCGCCTTCTCCGCCAGCACCCTGCCAGCCTTTACGGAAACCGCCTTCGGCGCTACGACCGCTGAAAGACTTACGTCTTTCGCCGCCACCACCACCTGAACCACCCTGGCTATCCTGGGAAGCTTCGATGCGTACCGTACGACCGTTATAATCTAACTTTTTAAAGCTTTCGTATACTTTGCTTACTTCGTCATTTTCTACTTCAAAGAAGGAGTAAACACCTTTCAGATCGATACGGCCTATTTTATTGCCACGGATACCTGTGCTATCGCAGAGGAAACGCAACATATCGCCACGGGTAAAATCATCCACAGAGCCCAGGTTAATGAACAGGCGGGTGAATTTACCAGTGCCACGGCTGCTCATGGTATTACCATCACCAGGTGTACGGCGTTCTTCTTTCACGTTCAGATCAGCAGCGTCCTGGTAGTATTCCAGGAATTCGTTGAACTCGAGGGAAGCAAACCTTTTGATCAGGTCTTCTTTCGACATGTCTTTGAACTCCTCGTTAATACGTTCCATGTACGGATCGATCTGCTCTTCGTTCACTACTACGTTGTGTACGCGGTGAACAAGGCCGAACAGTTGTTTTTCGCAAACGGCGAATCCATCGGGCACTTCTGCTTTAATGAATTTCTTACCGATCACTCTTTCGATCTGGCGGATTTTCCCGGTATCGCGACCGCTGATGATAGCGATAGAGATACCTGAACGACCAGCACGGCCGGTACGACCGCTACGGTGGGTATAGTTCTCTACGTCATCTGGAAGGTCATAGTTAATTACGTGTGTAACGCTATCTACGTCAATACCACGGGCAGCTACGTCTGTTGCGATCAGCAGCTGGATGGACCTTTCGCGGAAACGTTTCATCACTTTATCACGCTGCTGCTGGGTAAGATCACCATGCAGCGCGTCTGCATTGTAACCATCCTTGATCAGCGATTCAGCAATTTCCTGTGATTCGATCTTAGTACGGGTAAAGATGATGCCGAAGATCTCTGGATTGAAGTCCACGATACGTTTCAGTGCAGCATACTTTTCGCGGGGACGAACTACATAGTACTCGTGTTCGATGTTCACGTTACCGGTATTTTTACCGCCAACGGTTAACTCAAACGGATTTTCCATGTATTTCTGTGCGATGCGGCGTACTTCCTGTGGCATGGTAGCCGAGAACAACCAGGTGGTTTTCTCTTCAGGTGTGTTAGACAGAATGCTGTTAATGTCTTCCTGGAAGCCCATGTTCAGCATTTCATCCGCTTCGTCCAGTACTACATAACGTACCTGATCGAAGTTTACAGCCTTACGCTCAAGAATATCGAGCAGGCGGCCTGGTGTAGCCACCACGATGTGCGCGCCTCTTTTCAGTTCGCGCAGCTGGAGGCCAATATTGGCGCCACCATATACCGCAACGATGTTTACATCGCCGAGGTGTTTGGAGAAATTCTTAAGGTCATTTACGATCTGTAAACAGAGTTCGCGTGTCGGGCAAAGAATTAATCCCTGTGGGAATTTGGACTTAACGTCCAGCTGGTGCAGTAACGGCAGGCCAAAAGCTGCTGTTTTTCCAGTACCGGTTTGGGCTAAACCCACGAAATCCCTGTCGCCGCCAAGCAATACGGGGATTGCTTTTTCCTGTATGGGAGTAGGTGTTACGAAGCCCAGGTCTAAAACACCTTGCAGAATGGGCTCCTTCAGCCCTAATGATTCAAATGTTGTCATCTTGTGTAAAGCAGGCTTCCTTCGCCTGTTAATTGCAACGGCCTCTACGCCGTTTGGTTATTATATCCAACCCGGACGTCTAGACGATCTCGCCTTCCAGGTCGTAGTCAAATGCTTTTGTGATCTTCACGTTCACGAACTCGCCCGGCTTCAGTCTCCTGTCGGTGTTAATGATTACCTCATTATCCACTTCTACCGAATCAAACTCAGTGCGTGCCAGGTAACGGCCGGATTCTTTCTTGTCCACGATCACGCGGAACACTTTACCGACTTTCTCCTGATTTTTCTCCAGCGATATCTCCTGCTGGGTTTCCATGATATCCTGTGCCCGGCGCTCTTTTTCTTCGGCTGGAATATTATCCTCCAAATCGTGCGCACTGGTACCTTCTTCATGGCTGTAGGTAAATACCCCCACCCTGTCAAAACGAACCTCCTCCAGGAACCTTTTCACATCTTCCACATCTTCCAGTGTTTCGCCGGGGAAACCTGCAATGAGCGTAGTACGAAGGCAAATGCCGGGTACCTGCTCGCGGATAGATTTAACCAGGTCTAATATTTCCTGACGTGTGATCTGGCGCTTCATGGCTTTCAGCATCGGGTCTGCGATGTGCTGCAAAGGCATGTCGAGATAGTTACAGATATTATCACGTTGCTTCATCACCTCTAAAATTTCCATTGGGAACTTAGTGGGATAAGCATAATGTAAACGAATCCATTCCAGGCCTTTTACATCCGCCAAAGCGTTCATAAGGTCGGCCAGACGGCGCTTTTTGTACAGGTCCAAACCATAATAGGTAAGCTCCTGCGCAATCAGCATGATCTCTTTCACGCCGGAACGTACCAGTTTCTCTGCTTCCTGCACCAATTCTTCAATCGGTTTGGAAACGTGCCCACCACGCATCAGCGGAATGGCGCAAAAAGAACAAGTACGGTTACAACCTTCTGCGATCTTGAGATAAGCGTAATGTGATGGTGTACTGAGTAAACGTTCGCCGATCAGTTCTGACTTATAGTCGGCGTCGAATTTCTTAAGAATAAGGGGCAACTCCATCGTACCAAACCAGGCATCTACTTCAGGAATTTCCTGTTCCAGATCGCCACGGTAACGCTCACTAAGACAACCAGTTACATAAACCTTGTCCAGCTTGCCTTTCTTCTTTAAATCTACCTGGTCTAATATAGTGTTGATCGATTCTTCTTTCGCCTTGTCAATAAACCCGCAGGTGTTCACCACTACAATGTTGTGGTCTCTCTTGCCACTTTCGTGTACAACATCAATATCGTTGGCTTTAAGCTGACCGCTTAATACCTCTGAATCCACCATGTTCTTGGAACAACCAAGCGTAATAATATTAACCTTATCTTTTTGTAATGTTCTTGTCTTCAAATGAATGCGATGTTTTTAAGTCCCGGCAGATGGAAGCTATCCAGTTACCGTTACCACCACGAAGACACGCAGACACGAATTGCGAAAACAGCAGACTTACTGTTGTGTGTGTGACTATGAGCCTTAGTGTGGCTGAAGAAGTTGCAAAGTTACAAATAAAATTGAGAAAGTAAGTTAATATTTTATTAAACAAACCGGCTCATCGCTTTTTCGGCCCTTTGTTTGGCCACTTTACGCTTGTAATTGTACCACCATTCGGGTGCTACCTTAATCAGTAAATTGTTCATGCCACGCAGTCCCAGCAAGTGATACACGGCATTCACCTTGCCGCCTATGGTATCGTCGAGGCCCCTAAGGCTCATGGCAAATCCCGGGTCTATATATTCCATATGATGCCAGTACCCGGCAGGCATCCACATGGTATCTCCATGCTCCAGCGTGGTAGTATAAGCCTGCGCATAATTAAGTGCCGGAAAATGCTCCGTTTCCAGTTTTTCATACCACTTTACAAAGCTGGCAGAGCTTTCTACCGTGCAAGGCATCCGGTAAATCAGCTCGCTCTGACTGTTATCCATCAATAACACCTTTTTCCGGCCTATGAACTGGGTATGCATAATATGCGAGAGGTCCAGGTCGTAGTGCATGTGTGCTACGGAGCCCTGCCCGCCCACGAATAGCATCGGGTATTTTTTCAGGAATGTCTTTATAAGTTCGTCCGGGAAAGTAAAATCATCAACGAGTTGCGGCGCGTGCTGGAAGATATTGAACAGGAAGATCCTTAACTGCACAGGCCCCTGCTGCACCATGTCCAGGTAATCGCCAAACTTAATGTAGTCGTCGGCACCGTTTACCAGCACCTTAGCGCCCGCGCGGGTGTTATTATATACGCCTACTGTTTTGTCGCCTACTATCGACTTAAAGTAGTCCCAGGTCCATTTATCCGATGCGGCCCATTTCTTTGATAATCCGGTAATAATGAGCGGTTTCCGTGGTTCATAATAATCTCTTCTGAATGCTTCCGGCGTAATGCTTTCTATTCTGTCGATTTCTTTGATCTGCATGATCGGAATAGTTGGGAGTGAAACAATTTCGCTTATCAAATTTAAGGAATTGAAACATTCAACGCGCAACCCATTGTAAGTGTGTGCATTGCCGGTGGATAAATGCGGTGGAAAAGGCAATAAAAAGGGGGAAACAGACAACAGTTCACTATTGGGCCGCCGTTGTGTCACACCCTTCAACGACACTTCCCTACTCACCATGAAGGTGTATACACCGCAAAATAAAAAGTCCCGGCAAAAGCCAGGACTTCCAGAAAAACATCAAACTTTTCTTACTAAAAATCTTTGATCGGTTATTTCATGCTAAACAGCGAGTCAACAAACTCTACCCGGTTGAACACCTGTAGATCTTCCATTTTCTCGCCGATACCAATGTATTTCACGGGTATTTTAAACTGGTTCGCAATGGCCAGTACTACGCCGCCTTTAGCGGTACCATCCAGTTTGGTGATAGCCAGGGAGGTAACCTCGGTGGCGGCAGTAAACTGTTTGGCCTGTTCCAGGGCATTCTGCCCGGTGGAACCATCCAGTACCAGCAACACCTCATGCGGCGCATCAGGGATGATCTTGTTCATCACCCTTTTGATCTTGCTCAACTCATCCATCAGGTGAATTTTGTTGTGCAGGCGACCGGCGGTATCTATAATAATAACATCTACATCACGCGCAACACCACTTTGTACGGTATCAAAGGCCACAGCGCCCGGGTCGGAACCCATTTGCTGTTTCACGATCGGCACGCCTACCCTTTCGCTCCATATCGTAAGCTGGTCAACCGCAGCAGCACGAAACGTATCCGCCGCGCCCAGCAGTACCGATTTACCGGCCTTCTTGAAGTTATAGGCCAGTTTGCCGATAGTGGTCGTTTTACCTACCCCGTTAACCCCCACTACCATAATTACGTAAGGTTTTTTACCAGCAGGCACATCGAAATCCCGGAAACCGGAATCGGGCGCATCTACCAGCAGGGCCGCTATTTCGTCCTGCAATATTTTATTCAACTCACTCGTATTCAGGTATTTGTCTTTCGAAACACGTTCCTCAATACGATTAATAATTTTCACGGTCGTATCAACTCCCACATCCGCTCCTACCAATGCTTCTTCCAGGTTATCCAGCACTTCTGCGTCCACGGTGGATTTACCCGCAATGGCGCGTCCTATCTTCCCAAGAAAGCTCTCTTTAGTCTTCTGTAAACCCTGGTCCAGGCTCTCCTTCTTTTCACGCGAAAAGAGTTTGTCAAAAAAACCCATTTATTCAAAAGTTGATGGTTAACGGAAAAACACAAAAAGCCGTCCTCTTGTATGGACAGCTTTCGTGCAATATTATCAGTAAAGCCGAATTACTTCTGGTTAAAATACTCCTGAACTTTATCTTTATGGATGATCTGATCCTTAAAGGTATAAGCACCTGATTTAGGAGAGCGAACCGCTTTAATCACTTTCGTCCACACTTTCGACTCAGCCGCCGCTTTCGTGTCTTTTACTTTCGAGTTCTTAGATGCTGCTTTTGCCATCTTATATACAAGTTAATCGTTAATTGTTAAAGGTGTCAATCATCAAGCGCTAATCGTAGTCTTAAACGATTAACAGCCAGGCAATTAAGTTGACCTTATTTAATTTCTTTGTGTACAGTTACTTTCCTCAGAATAGGATTGTACTTTTTCATCTCCAGACGCTCAGGAGTGTTTTTCTTGTTCTTGTTGGTGATGTAACGAGAAGTACCGGGCTGACCAGAGGTTTTATGCTCTGTGCATTCCAGTATTACCTGCACCCTGTTACCTTTTTTTGCCATTTTGTATAAATGTTAAAGTTGATCCTATAAATTAGATTTGCTGGCCGGCCGCACGCAGTTCTTTTACAACTACAAATAAACCTCTTTTGTTGATAGTTCTTAAACCATCAGCAGACACCTTCATAGTGATCCAGCGATCTTCTTCGGCGAGGAAAAAACGTTTTTTCTGCAGATTGGGCAGAAACCTTCTCTTTGTTTTGATGTTAGAGAAAGATACGTGATGGCCTGTAATAGGCTTCTTTCCTGTCACCTGACATACTCTTGCCATGTTCCTTAAAATTTTGGACTGCAAAAGTCGCATTCTTTTGTGGAAATAGCAAATTATATTAACTCTATTTATTCACAAAAAAGTAAGGCGTCTAATTTATTAGACAGTTTTGCAGTGATGTTTATAGTCGAATTTTACTTTAAATCCTTTGTGGTAGCTTACGCCAGCACTACTACGAGACTCTTTACAACCGCCCCTAATCTTACCGCATCTGCAACACGCTGCGGCTCGGTACCATGCTTCAAAAGGGCCTCCTCATGCGAGGTAACACACATTTCGCAGCCATTAAGTGCCGACACTACAAGGCTCAGCAGCTCAAAAAACTCTTTTCCAAGCACCGGGTTTGCCATAATGCTCATACGGATACCCGCTGGTGCATTGGTGTAAAACTCCTTGTTCACGAAGTGACGGAAACGGTAATACACGTTATTGGCGTTCATCAGTGAAGTACAGCTGATGGTTTCGGCAATGTCCTTTTCGGTAGCGCCAGCTTCTGTAGCCAGTTTCTCGAATGCGGACTGTAAGGTACCTAATTTCTCGTTCATAGCCACGGCCACACCAATCAGGTAGGCTTCCTTTTTATTCAGGGTAGCTGCATCCAGCGCATTGGTTACGTTGATTTTCAGGTCTTTCAGGTACCTGGCGTCGGCCGAAGCCAGTTTATCAAGCTGGGCGGGCAGGCCGCTGCCAGACAAACCCACCACCTGCAACAGCTGTTGAGCTGTATCCTGGTTAGTTGTTGCGAACATATGTAAATCTTATTTTTTTCAGATGAAGAAAAGCCGGTGGAAATCCACCGGCTTAGAAAGAATTAAGCTGTCAGCGTAGCTTCGCCTTTCTGCCAGTTGCAGGGGCACAGCTCGTCTGTTTGCAGCGCATCCAGTACACGGATCACTTCTTTCACACTACGGCCTACATTCAGGTCGTAGATAGAAGTCCAACGTACAATACCTTGTGGGTCTACGATGAAAGTAGCACGGTAAGCGATTTTTTCTTCTGCTTCCAGGATACCCAGTTCGTTAGCCAGCGACTTAGAAGTGTCGGCCAGCATCGGGAACTGCAAACCACGCAGATCGTCATGATCTCTTCTCCATGCCGCGTGAACGAACTCGCTGTCGGTAGAAGCACCGATCAGGATCGCGTCGCGGTCAGAAAAATCCTGGAAATGTTTGTTGAACTCAGCGATCTCGGTAGGGCATACGAAAGTGAAATCTTTAGGCCACCAGAACATCACCATCCATTTACCGGAAGAACGGATCTCTTCGGATGAAATGTCATAAAACTCTTTACCTTTTTCGATGGATACAACTGCCTTTTTCTTGAACTCAGGGAATTGTGCACCTACTGAAAGAACTGCATTTTTCATGTTACTATCTCGGTTTATTGATTTTTAAACGGTCTGTTGTTTTTTTCCGGGTGCAAAGTTCATAACATATAGGGTTAAAATCAAATCGATTTTTAAATTTACCTTATCGACTTTATCTATATTGTTTTAAGTAAATATAGATTAAGATAAAGTAGAAATCCGGCAGCAGTAAGGGTTTGTATATTCACAACTGTCTTCCGTAATGAAAAATTAACATTTTAACCCCCTTTCATTGTAACCTTTTGGCACAATATTTAGTTATATAAGGGAAAGAACTTAAAAGACAGGATATATGAAAATTAAAAATGCACTTTTAGTAGTCCTCACGATTGGCCTTGCTTTGATTCCGTTTATCAAAAACAGTATCATTAAACACGATGAATTTGACGCAACCCAGGATCTGTTCATCTAGTTTAAGCGTGTTATGTACCACACTTTTCTACACAAAAAGTTAAGCCGGTAGTCAGGGAATGATCACCGGCTCACATAGCGTAACCGCAGCGGGTCCCATTGTACCGTTTTAAAGCTGCTCCCCAATGGGGAAAGGAGTCCATTTGCTCTTTTTCTCATAGTGCCTCCACAACGTGTACCCCACTTCTCTCATCATTACCAACGCCTCATTCGTTTTGGCCCAGCTCTGGTCCTGGTTATTCTTTGTAATAATACAGTACACATAGTCGCCATGCGGGGCATTTACCATTATCACTTCTGACCTCGAACCGTCTACAGCGCCATTTTTAGACGCTGTACGCACATTTGCGGGCACTTGCTGCAATCCCTGCCCATCCCAGAAGTTACGGGTTAAATTGCGGTAAATACGGTCGCTAATGGCCGGACTGATCACCTTACCGGCGTAAATCATCTCGAACAGGGTGGCCATTTCACGCGGCGAGGTTTGTCCCCAGCCGTATAACCGCTGGTTATCGCGCCTGCCCGGGGTGCGGGAGTTTACGCGGGTATGCTTAAATCCGTGGGCATCCAGCCAGGCATTAATGGCTTCGCCCCCACCCGCCAGCGCCTGCAGCCACAAACTGGCGGTGTTGTCGCTCATCGTCAGCATCAGCATCATTACTTTATTGAGCGCTATCTTTTCCCCGTCCTTAAACGATCCCAGGATATCTTCGCCCGCATACAGCAACGAATCTTTATACTCAAGCTGTTGCCCGTACTGTAATTCCCCTTTAGCTATTTTATCGAACACACCGACGGTAATCGGGGTTTTGATCATGCTCGCTGTAGGAAACACGGTATCGGCATTAATGGCTACTATTTTATTCTTTTTAAGATGATGGACATATACACCCGCCTCCCCATGAAACTTGTCAAGCAGGGGCTTCAGTTTGCGGGTCAACTCCTTATCTTCTTTCTGTGCAAATGCAGGCAGGGCTGCCAGTAACAGCAGGCAAAGGACTTTAATTCTCATGACGTTCGTTTAGATTCAGTAAAATAGGGGTTTTAAACGAAAAGAGCGACATCATCTGCCGCTCTTTTTCTATGATACATTACTGATCAAATCACTGAAACTTCTTAGCCCTACCATCTTCTCGGTGGTAAACCCTTCCGCATACTCCACCCCGATCATCTTCCCCAGCATTTTCGAACGGTATAACACACTGTCGAAGAAACCCTGTCCTGAAATATAGGTCTGCGGCTCGTTATCCATGGCAGCCAGGAACTGGCTTTTAAAACACCTGATCGCTTCGACCTTCTGTTCAATGTAAGGCGTAATATCAATCACGAAATCGGGCTCATGGTAACGGTCCTGTATAAAATGAAACACCTGTTTCGGGCGCCAGGCTTCCTGTGGCACCCCATCGAAGCTGGTTTCTACCTTACGCAGGCCTGCCAGGAAACAACAATCGGCAATCAGTTTACCCGCACGGCCATGGTCGGGATGACGGTCGTCGTGAGCATTGGCCAGCACTATTTCGGGCTTGTATTTACGGATGGCGGTGATAATAGCCATCTGTTCTTCGGTATCATGACGGAAAAAGCCATCTTTCAGGCCCAGGTTTTCCCTTATGTCTACTCCCAGCACCTTCGCGGCCGCCAGAGCTTCCTCCACCCGAAGTTTGGGAGTACCGCGGGTACCCAGTTCCCCACGGGTGAGGTCGATAATTCCAGTCTTTAGTCCCTGCGCCTTATGTGCCAGCAATGTGCCCGCACAACCCAGCTCCACATCATCGGGATGTACCGCTATGGCGAGAATATCCAGTTTCATCATCTTTGCGTATCGTTTTGTGGCTTCCGAGAAAGCCTGTTGCAACAAATAGTTTGCAAAGATGAGTAAAATGCGGCAGGTAAAAAAAAGGGCTAATTGTAGTAGTTGTAGAGTTGCATTTCCTGGACAATAGACTCAATGTCCCGGTCTTCCTCGCGATCGTACTCGCTTTTGAGATTACCGCCGAAGAAAAAGGCTACCGTTTGATAGAGCTGGGCATTAAAACCGCCCTTCAACTCTTTGATGATCTCGAAACAGTTCTCCCCTGTTTCGCGGTGAATAAGCTTCATCAGTATTTTGCCCTGGTAAACCGACAGGTTGGTGAGTTTGTCGCCAAACTGCTCTTTCAGCTCTTTTTCCTTGGATTTGAGGTAGGCTTTGCGCTTTTTCTTGTCGGGCATGGTAGCCAGCTGGGCACCCACGTCTTTTAAAATGCGAGAGGCTGAACGGGCATATGGGTAGGTTACATACACCGCATTTCTGAGCCGTGTCCACTTCTCCCGCTGTTTGCGCAGGCGTTTGGGTAACTTATCAACTACCTCAAAAATACCGAGGGTAATGGAAGGGATCGTATCTGTACCGTAAATAACCGCGCGAACAGGAATACTATCCCTGCCCGAACGCTGCTGTGCATGGCCGTTATAGCTGGCCAGCAAAAGACAGGTAAAAGCTGATATCAGGAATAAGATACTGTTGCGGTACATAAGCTGAATCCACAGGCTAAGGGCCTAATTGAATAACGGGTTTGTTTCTCTAAAATTACTCAGATCATTTTAAAATAAAAAATGATGAGCCTGACTTCCTGTATTAATACGCAAAGGGGGGAAAAGTAACCCTTGGGTAATTATGCTTAGGCCGCTATCATCATATCCTGCGTCCATATGCGAAAACTAAATAAACTGACTATCAGTTGATTAAAATGCCAACCTGATATTTCAAATGACCAATCCCAAAATCGATAATCATCTTTCGGGCAACACCATCCTATATCGATCCTTTACCCATCCTATATCCAAATCTTCTGAAACCCACGCCCCTGCACACGGCGATTAAAGGATCGATATAGGATCGATATACCTTCATCGAACGAACATAGGTCGTTAGCGGGTTTAACGACTTTACCAGGCCAAATACATCTGTAAGCAAGTGAATCTTAAACAAATCCACATGAACTAAATTGTTATATGAGTTATACTCCGCACCTATAAAGGGTTTCAGAGGATTATTATGAGTTTCATTCCCCCTTCCTGCACCCTTCATTCCCTCCTCTTGCATACTTCATTCCTTTTCTCCGCAAACCGGCATTTCACGACCGTACCTTTGCTGCATGCATCGTTATCCAACGCCTGGCTACGGTCGTAAGATGGTTGAAAGGCAACATTTGGGTAAGGGGTAGCCGGGAGGAAAAGCCTCTCTGCTATCAAAAGCGCTTTGACATAATGAACCGAAACGTGTGCGCAAGCAAATGAGTCTTACGTCAATGCATATAGACAAACTGCTAATACGAGTTGTATCCCGCGCTGGAAAAGGGTTTCAGAGGACCAACAGGGCCTTCGTCCCAGGCTTCTCTATCCTTCGTCCCAAGGGTTACTAAGCTTCATCCCATTCTCAGCCAAACGGGCATTTCACGACCGTACCTTAGCAATTCATCGTCATCCAAAGCCTGGCTACCGTCGTAAGACGCTTTAAAGGCACTGTTTGGATAACGGGTAGCCGGGAGGAAAAGCCTCCTGGCTATCAAAAGTTCTTTGACATATTGGTTAAAAATTGCCTCAGCTCACTTCCTGTAAGCCCAGCACGTCTTTCAGGAAGGCGGTGATTTCTCTTTCCACGGCGGGCACGTCTTTGGAAGTAATGCTGGACCCAATTACATGGGCGCCGGCGTTAGGGATAGCTACCGCCTTTTTGAGAGCGGCCGGGGTACCGAGTTCCTCGTTCATCCTGAGCATGGCCGGCACCTTCACGGTAGGGTCCTGCTCTTGTTCATTCTTGTAATAATAGAGGGTGAGCACCGGCTGGCGGATAGCGCGGAACGTTTTGGCTAACATAGTGTTATCGATCAGGTTCTGCAATTCTACTACCGCTTCGAGGCGGTACTTAGAGAACCAGTATTTAGGCTGATCGGGATACTTTGGTGTAGACACTGCATAGTCGCCGCCGCTTACCAGCCGGGAAATCTGCAGCCCCCACGGTGCATCTACCATTTCAATCATCGCTTCGTTGATGGAGATGTTGGGCGAAAGATTGATCACGGCGAATACTTCCTTCGGGAACTGTGCTGCCAGCGTAAGCGCCAGGGTGCCGCCGGTAGATGTACCTACCAGTATCACCTTGTCGCCGAGCTGACGGCCAATAGCCAGGGCCTGGCGGGCATCGCGGAGTAAGCCGGTGGCCGTCATGTGCAACAGTGGCTCACTGGTATCTATACCATGACCATCAAGGCGGGCCAGGTAAAGGTTAGCACCAAAGCGGCGGGCAATGTCACGATGAACAGGGTTACCTTCCATTTCGCTGGCAGAAAAGCCGTGCAGGTAAACGATACTGACGGGTGTTTTATGACGCAGGGAATCGTACCACACGATTTTAGCCTCATTACCAGGTTTAATCCGGTGTTGCTGCTCATTGGCAGCTACATGATGCTCAAGACTGTCTGCAAGGGACGGAACGGCCGGTAAAGGGCCTGTAATAACGGGAGGGGCAGGCCGGGGACCAAGGGCGAAAACAATTGCCAGCAGGGCAAGAACGGCCAGGGGAATAAGCCATTTTTTCTTTAGCATAAGGACTTCCTTTTAATGTACGATAGCGATCCGGCGGAAGTAGCGTAAACTACTTTCGCCGGCCGCCGGACAGGTCATCGTTTGATCCTGTAGTACATACTCATGACGAATCCGACGATCATCACCAATATTCCTATCCAAAGTACATTAATATATGGAAATACGAGCGCACGTAATACGATATAATCATCGGAGTTATCTACCTCTTTGATCATCAGCTCGATCTGTTTTTCCTCGGGGATAATTTTGGAGAACTGTACGTTCAGCGACAGCTCTGCTACCGAATCTTCCACCTGCCCTACCTGGTTACCGCGTAAGTAAAACACAGGGTTCACTTCGAAGTGGCGGGCATCCTTGGTAAATACGTCCAGTTTTGCAGATACGGCTATATCGCCTGCCTGCGGTGTATAACCCGATTTCTTAGGCTGCTGTTCCAGGCCGCGCATCACCATAAAGCCCTGGGAAAAGAACACAGAGTCGCCTTCTTTCAGCTTGTAAGGTTTGAACTTAGCGGCTTCTTTGATCTGCTGTTTGTCAGGCAAGCCAGTTACGTAGGTAAAAATATCTTTAGTCAGATAGTGTTTGGAAGCCGGGTTAGGTGTGATGGTACCCTCCTGCCCTTTTGCGTTCATAAACGCATCGGGATACAGGGTGAAACGCTCGGTAGGCTGCGCATCACGATTAGGCTTACGTTCGTAACGCACTACATAGTACGATTTAGGATCACCCACGGCAGAAGAGTCGCCTACATAGGTCACGTAATAATCACCCATCTGGATAGGCATGTTCTTCGGCAGCATCAGGTTCTCACGCGAGTCCTGCTTGCTTTCTTTCGTAAAGTAACCTTCCAGTACACCAGCCCTGTCTACAGAAAGCACCTGCATTTTAGAGGAAGAGATGAGCACACCCAGCAACACCATACCGAAACCGATGTGTGCCACCGAAGCGCCCGCGGCCTTCATTTTGCCTTTTGCACCGACAAAGATGTATATGAAGTTGCCTGTGATGGCGAAAATACTGGCGAAAAGCATGAAGTAAATGGCTACCAGGAAACCTGCGCCATACTTGCTGTAATTGAGTTTACCGAAAATGATGATCGCTATCGTAGCGACCAGGGAGATAATGATCGGTAACAACAGTTTCTTCAGCACAGTACCTTTTGGCGTATCCTTAAACTTCAGGTACTGGATCATGGCCGTAAGCAGGCCAATCACGATAGCCACCCATATCTGGATCTTGTTATAATAGAATTCAGGTTCTGCCGGTGGCGCCAGGTTCTCTAAACCGGGGATCTTGGCCCAAACAGGGATAGAGGTAGCGTAAGTGATCTGGATGGCCGATACCAGCAGGATCAGCGAGCCCACGAACAACCAGAACTCGCGGCTGTAAGTACTTTCTTCCTTTTTAGGAGATGGGATCTGTTTGTTGTATTTGATCAGCAGCCAGATCGCCGGGATGGTGAAAACGCCCATGAAAATGAGCAACTGTCCGCTCATACCCAGATCGGTAAAGGCGTGAACGGAGGTTTGACCCAAAATACCGCTCCTGGTCAGGAACGTAGAGTACAGTATCAGTACAAAGGAGATAATGAAGAAGAAGAAGGTGGATTTAAGTGCATGCCCGCTGCTTTTGTAAGCCAGCAGGGTATGTATACCTGCCACCAGCGTAAGCCACGGCACCAGGGAGGCGTTTTCCACAGGGTCCCAGGCCCAGTAACCGCCGAAGGTAAGCGATTCGTACGCCCAGGCAGCGCCCATCATAATACCGGTACCCAGCATCATGGTGCCGAACAGCGCCCAGGGTAATGCCGGTTTAATCCATCCGCCAAAGTCTTTGGTCCACAAACCGGCAAAAGCAAAGGCAAAAGGAACGATGGTGCAGGCAAAACCGAGGAACAGTACCGGCGGGTGAATTACCATCCAGTAGTTCTGCAGCAGGATATTAAGACCGTTACCGTCTTTCATAAAGTCCATCTGCATATAATTGGCAGAGGCGAAAATCGGGGCGTTCACATTCTCTTCCCTCATCAGGATGAAGGGGTTGCTGCCCACGTGATAGTCGAAAATATAAATACCCAGCAGCATAGAGCCGAGGCAAACCTGTGCCAGGGATAATACGGTCATTACCGGGGCTTCCCACTTCTTTGTGGTAAATATCAGCACAATGCCCAACAGGCTATGCCAGAAGCTCCAAAGCAGGAAGCTGCCCTCCTGGCCTTCCCAGAAACAAGCCAGCAGGTAGTTCATGGGCAGCGAGCGGCTGGAGTGCTGGAAGGCGTATTTGTACTCGAAGAGGTGATTTGAAATGATATAGTATAAGATGCCGAATACTAAAAGTACCGATGCAGACTGCACAAAAAACGAAAAGCGTGCAAGCTTACGCCAGCTTTCGCTCAACATCACATCTTTATCTCTGGCCCTTACTGAGCAGAAATACGCTGCCGTAGACACTAAAGATGCCACGAAAGCGAGTACCGCAAAGAAATGCCCTAACTGACCGGGAAGTAAATGTTCCCCTACAAATTTCGTTTCCAAGATATACAGTCGGATTGTGTTAAAAACTGCTAAAATAACTATTAAGAGGCTTGAACAGGATGACTTTTGTCATGAATTGTTCATCCCTTGTAAAGGTATAGCCACGGACCTGAGGACCGTGGCTATATTCCCGAGATATAAAATAAATCTATAACCGTATTAAACTTCTTTACCGCTGGTTACGGTTTGTGCGTCTTTGTATTTAGACGGGCACTTCATCAGTATCTTATTACAGTGGAATTCGCCATCTTTCATTTTACCGGTCAGTACCAGTTCCGTGGATTTATCGAAATCAGTCGGGCGCGTGCCATTGTAGATCACTTTCCTGATCTCCCCTGATTTGTCCTTCATGTAAAATGAGAAATAGTTCGCATCTGTTTTCGCATCGTAGTGCATGGTCTTGGTGGTATCCAGGGCCCCAACTACGTGGTAAACCTTTCCTTCCTTGGCATTAGCGGTAGCAAATGTCTCGTACGTTCCGAAATCTCCTATCGTAATAACCAGTGCGGCCACACAAGCCGCGATCATAATCAGCAGTACAATATTGGTCTTCTTCATTTCCTTACCAGATTAAATAACTGCGCAAAATTACGTCAAAATATGTTTCGGGGGCGTTAAAAAAGGAGAAACGGAAAAAGAGAGGGATGAGTTCGCCCATTGATGTTGCCTTTTTACCTTAACTTTGCGGCGAATTCTTGAAAAGTACGACTCATCATGGCTGATTTATCGCAATTTGACCCCAACTCGGTCGGTTTGCTGTCCAACAACATTTTCGGCCTTCCTTTTACCGAGGAAGAAGCCCGGCTGGTATTACTTCCCGTTCCCTGGGAGGTTACCGTTTCTTACAGCAATGGTACGGCACGCGGGCCGGAGCATATTTTTAATGCTTCGCTGCAGGTAGACCTTTTTGACCCCGACGTAAAAGACGGCTGGAAAGAAGGTTTTTACATGCGTACCCCCGACCGCCAGTTACTGCTCCGCAGCGACTACCTGCGCAAAGAGGCCGAATTGTACCTTAAATGCCTGATAGAAGGTGGTGATGTTACCCAAAACGACTTCCTGAAGCGATCGATCAATGATGTGAACACCGGTTCGCAGAAAATGATCCAGTGGGTATACGACCAAACCAAAGAACTGCTGAACAAAGGCAAACTGGTAGGCCTCGTAGGCGGCGACCACAGCACCCCGCTGGGTTTCTTTAAGGCTATCGGCGATCACAAAGGTGACTTTGGCATCCTGCAGATCGACGCTCACTGCGATTTGCGCGACAGCTACGAGGGCTTTACCTACTCGCATGCTTCCATTATGTACAACGCGCTTAAAGAAGTGCCGCAGCTCAAAAAGCTGGTACAGGTGGGTATACGCGACTACTGCGAAGAAGAAGTTAATTATATCAACGAACATAACGACAGGGTAACCACGTTTTTCGACAAAGACATCAAAGAAAGGATGTTTGAAGGCGAGAACTGGAAATCAATCTGCGACAGTATCATCGACACCCTGCCACAGCAGGTATATATCAGTTTTGATATCGATGGCCTGGACCCTAAACTGTGTCCGCATACCGGTACCCCGGTACCAGGTGGTTTTGAAGCAGAGCAAATGTTTTACCTTTTCCGTAAACTGATTGAAAGTGGCCGCCGGTTGATCGGCTTCGACCTCAATGAAGTGAGCGCGGGCCACGATGAGTGGGATGCCAATGTGGGCGCAAGGGTATTGTTTAAGCTGTGTAATTATATGATCAAAAGCAATGCATAAATTCAGAATTCTGCATCCTAATGCCATTACCAGGCTGCGTATGCAACCTGTAATGCATGGTCTTGTTGGCGTGCTTTTCCTGTTTAACGCCATAGGGGCCTACCGTATGCCGGCACCTAACTGGTCGCTGGTGAGTTTGTACATACTGGCCGGTATAGGCAGCCTGGTACTGCCTTTCCAGTTGAGGAAAGCGCGTAAGTTTGCAGAAGTCAATACCTCCGCCCGTTTAATACAGGCATTCCTGTTACTGAGCGGTTGTTTGTATTTCCTGTCGCACCTGGTGCCCATGATCGCGTTTATGTTATTCTTCGCCGGACTGGGTATTGCCTACATCGGGTATGCAGAATATAAGATATTACAAACCTCGTACGCCGTGCTGGACAATACCGGTATTACACTGCCCACCATCTTCTCCCAAAAGCGGTACGGATGGAACGAGCTGAATAACGTAATTTTGCGGAACGACCTGTTTACGATCGACTTTAAGAACAACAAGCTGATGCAGCTGGAAGTGCTGGACGAAATAGGAACTGTAGAAACATCAGACATCAATACATTTTGTGTTCAACGCCTCGGCAAAAAGGCAGACACTAACAGTTAAACAATTACAATTGGATATCGCACCTTACATATTATACTCCGACGGAAAAGGTAATATTTTCGAAGACCTTTCGCTCCATGTAACCGGCCGCAGTGGCTGGGACGCTATGCCCATACCCGACGACGAGTGGATAGAGCTGCCGGAAGGCGGCCAGTTGTACGAACTGCCGGGAAGAAGAGGTATTGGCATCGACGTGGAAACCGGGGATATGGCATTGTGCGATAAAGGCTGGGCCGTTGCGGCATTCATTCCGCCTGCGCATACCGGTTATTATATAGCTGCTTACGAAACACTGGCCGACGCGCCTACCCTGCCCCTGTTCTGCTACACCGCAGTAGGCTGGTACGACGGTAAGTTTTATGTACCTGCCCGCCGTGTAGAGCAGGACATTCGCCAGGAATGCGCCGGCTTTGATGATAAAAAAGTAAAAGAGGGTGTAAAGGAATTGCAGAAGGCATACCCGCACAACCGCCTGGTGAGTCACCTCGCGAACAACTGTGCGCTTACTTACCACTGCCCCGCCGCCCGTAACTATTTTATGGGAAGATGGGAGTGCCCTATCCCCTCTTCACCTGCCTGTAACGCCAACTGTGTAGGTTGCATCTCCTTCCAGCCGGAAGAAGAAACGATCGTGAGCACGCAGGACCGTCTTACGTTTAAACCGACGGCCCAGGAAATCGTAGAGTTTACGGTACCTCACCTGGAAACAGCGCCCTACCCGATCGTAAGTTTTGGTCAGGGTTGCGAAGGCGAGCCTTTGCTGATGTGGGAAACCATTCGGGAGTCTATCATCGAAATGCGTAAACACACACCGAAAGGAAGCATCAACATCAATACCAACGGAAGTAAACCCAACGCCGTAAGAGCCTTGTGCGAAGCTGGCCTTAACAGCATACGTGTAAGCCTTAACTCTGCGCGCGAACATATCTATACACCGTACTACCGCCCGAACAACTACCGCTTCGAAGACATCATCGAAAGCCTGAAAGTGGTACGCGAATTCGGCGGCTGGACTTCCATCAACTACTTCGTATTCCCCGGTATGACCGATAGCGTGGAAGAATATGAAGCACTGCGCAAGCTGATACGCGAAACAGGCCTGAACATGATCCAGTGGCGTAACTTTAATATCGACCCAGACTGGTACCTCGGTAAGATCGGGGCCGGTGAAACGGGTGAGATATTAGGCATGAAGCAACTGATGGACCTGATCCAGGAAGAATTTCCTGATCTGAAGTACGGTTACTTTAACCCTCCAATGGAAAGGATTAAGGGCGATTACGAAGCAGACTTCGCGCACTACTAGGCTTCTTTTACCACTCTTTGCCATAACCACCTGAAACCTGCAAAGGTTAACAGGCAAAGTACGCTCGTTACCAGCCACCAGTTGGTAAAGCCCACCCATTGTGCCATACGCGAACCAAGTGTAGGCGCAATAATGTGTGCCACAGAGTAAGAGATCGTGTATAAAGCCGCGTACTGGCCCCGGTTATGCGAGGCACTGCGCGATATCCAGAATGAGTTCATAAACGGCAATGTCATCATTTCCCCGAAGGTGATGGCGCCCATAAACAGGAAGGCCACCCATATCTGCTGTGGTAATAATACAAAGCCCAGGAAACACACCGCTTCCAGTAAAAGTCCGTAACCGATGAACACCAGGCTATGCCGCTTACCATCCAGTTTAAATATCAGCAACATCTCTACCAGCGCTATCAGCAGCCCGTTCACCGACATACAAATGCCGATCAGGAACTCGTTCATGTGTAACGTTTCCTTGAAGTACACCGGCACGATGGTGAACATCTGGAAGAAGCAAACGGCGTTGATCATACACAGGAAAATGAATACCAGGTAAGGTTTGTCGCGGTAAGCAGAACCACTGGTCATCAGCGGCGTATCGGTATGATGTTCTTCTTTATTGGCTTTAGACGGATCGAGTAAAAAGTGGATCAGGAACGCCGCGACCACACAACTGGCCCCATCTACCCAAAACAAAAGGTCGTAGCTGATGCTGGCGAGTATACCGCCAATAGCGGGGCCAATCGCGAATCCCAGGTTGATAGCTAGGCGGTTAAGCGAATAGGCCCGGGTACGGGTGGTGGCATTGCTGTAATGAGCGATAGCGGAAGCATTGGCCGGACGGAAAGCTTCGCCCACAGAGGCCATACAGAAAATACAAAGCATGATACTGTGCAGGGAGCGCATCTGCCCTAACAGAATGAAGAAAAGTCCGTTTACGAAAAGGCTCCAGAACTGCACACGCGCAAAACCGATAGTGTCAGTGAGTTTACCACCTGCGTAAGCGCCGATTACCGCTCCTGCTCCAAAACATGCCATTACCAGGCCCGCATCGGCGAGCGAGAAATGCAGGTGTTGCGTGAGGTACACCGTCATAAAAGGAATGACCATCGCGCCGCTTCTGTTAATGAGCAGCACGAGCGACAGCAGCCAGGTAGATGGGGACAAACCTCCGTAAGCGCCACGGTACAGCGCAATTGTTTTGTTAAGCATAGTGATCACGCGAAGCTACGCTGAGGCGTATCAAATTCCAAATACTGCCCGCACATTTGTACCTTTGCGCGCATGTTGGAAACTTCAATACTCGTGTTGTGCGCCTTTTCTTTCTGCGCAGGCTTTGTGGATGCGATCGTAGGCGGCGGAGGTCTTATTCAAACACCTGCCCTGCTGTTTCTTTTTCCCAGCTACCCGGTGCCCGCACTGCTGGGCACTACGAAAATACCTTCCTTTTCAGGTACCGCACTGGCCACGTACACCTATTCCAAAAAGGTGCGCATGCACACCAAACTGCTGATCGTAATGGGTATCACAGCTTTTGCCGCTTCCTTTTTAGGTTCGTCGATGGTGAGCAAACTGCCTAACCAATTCCTGAAACCGTTTATGTTGTGTGTGCTGGTAGGCATCGCTATTTATACTTTCCTCAACAAAGGTTTCGGGCAAAATACCGAAGCCAGGCCGCCGGTGCGTAACGCCTGGCCGTTAAGCATTGCCATAGTAGCTGTTATTGGCTTTTACGACGGGTTCTTCGGGCCCGGTACCGGTAGCTTTTTTATTTTATTATTTGTGGGAGTGATGGGATTGGACTTCCTGCACGCCAGTGCGCATGCAAAAAGTGTGAACCTGGCTACCAATATGGCTTCCATCATCTACTTTGGTGTAAAAGGTTTAATTATCTGGAAGATGGCGATACCCATGGCTATCAGTAACCTCTGCGGCTCTTTCTTCGGTGCCAGGCTGGCGATATTAAAGGGTAATAAGATGGTGCGCTACTTTTTCCTGGCGGTGATTTGCTGCACCATACTGCGGTTTGCGTACGATCTGTTCATCAAAGGGCAATAAGCAGCGCAGTTTACCGTTCCCTTAAAAACACCCATCAGCTTAAAGAAAAATACTAACTTTGGATGCCTCCGGCAGGAGCTGTGAAATATATTCATCATGAAGGAACAAACGCAACAGAAGAAAACAAAAGCATTGATAGTGACGTTGGTCGTGCATGCAGCCATATTGGCCATATTGCTCTTCATTCCATTGTCGCATCCTGCTGCGCCGCTTCCAAACCAGGAACTGGGGATGGAAGTAAACCTGGGTACTTCAGATGATGGTATGGGTGATGAACAACCACTGAACCCGAACCCTCCTGCTGCTTCGGCACCTGCACGAACGCCGCAGTCGGCACCGGTTGCACAGGCAACGGAGCAGGGCAATACAGAGGAACTGGCCACTCAAAACGAAGAAGACGCCCCCGAGGTGCCTACTCCGCCTAAACCAGCACCTCCGAAAGAGCATCCTAAAACCATTATGCCGAAACCGGAAAAGGCCAAACCAAAACCGGTAGAAGCTCCCAAACCGACACCTGCTCCTCCTGCGCCTAAACCTAAAGCAATATTCACCTCTAACGGTACATCTACCGCCACTAACTCCGGTAACGGCGCTAATGGCTCTAATAATTCCAATGGTGAAGGCAATACCGGTAAACCCGGCGACCGTGGTAAAATCAATGGCGATCCAAACGCCAAAGGTTACGATGGTGATGGTGGTACAGGTAATACAAGAGGCACCTCTAATCTCCGTTTGTCGGGCCGCAGCCTGTTGCACGCCCCCAGCCCGTCGTTCAGCGGCAGGGAAAGTGGTTATATTGCGGTAGATATTAAAGTAGACCGTTCGGGTAATGTTACGGCTGCCACCTACAATCCTAAAGGTTCCACCCTCAACAACCAGTCACTTATTACCATTGCTGTTAACGCAGCAAAAGAAATCCGTTACAACGCAAATCCCGAAGCGGCGGAAATTCAGTTCGGTAAAATTCGCTTTTATTTCAAAGGACAGTAGTGCTTCGCTACTTGTTTAAGCAATAAATGTCCATTTTCGGGCCTGTTTTTTGCATCTCCAACATTCATGGGATAAACAATCCAATAAGCGATATTAGATTCGCGTTATAGGACGAACGCCCGTTAAACAGGACCATGATATTGCGATACACGATTAGATTGCTTACTATTGCCGGCTTTACGTTAGCTACCAGTCATGCCTACGCGCAGATGTTTCCGGGCTATCAAAACAGTCATTTTGCCGGTATTCACGGCATTAGCTCCAACCCTGCCGCCGCTGCAGGCACCCGTTATAAATGGGACGTTAACATTATTGGCCTCGATGTAAAGGCAGGCAACACGTATGTGAAGGCAGCCAAATCAAGCCTCTTCGCCCCTCCCGAAAAGTTTGTGCGCGATGAAGATTACTTCCTGGATACAGGCGCTACGTACAAGCAGTATGCCTGGGGCTCGGTGGATATCATGATGCCTTCCGTATTGTATTCGATCAACACAGAATCGTCGGTCGCTTTTAGCTGGAGAGTCAGGGCCATGGGCAACGGTGGTGGCATCGAAACCTCTACTGCTAACCTGTTAGCGGAAAACTTCCCGGACAACCCGAAATACTTTAACCGTAATATAGATGAAAAGTACGGCGTTGGCGCCGCACACGCCTGGAACGAGTTTGGGTTTACCTATGCACGTACCATCCGCAACGACATTAGCGGCCGCTGGAAAGGTGGCGCTACCCTTAAGTTCCTGAGCGGCTTTGGTGCCGGATATGGCGCACAACGTAACAGCGCATTACGCCTTATCAATAATCGCTTTGCGGACGTGGAAGGAGAAGTGTTTTTCGGTTACAACCAGGAACTGGACGATGCAGACGATGGCTGGCAAAATGCAGTAGGACTGTTTAAAAACCCGGGGGTAGCCCTCGACCTGGGCCTTATTTATGAATGGCGACCCGATAACGACGGTTTCGGCAGCAGGTACGACGACGAAAGCGCCTGGAACCCAGACTCCGACGATTTCAAAGCACGCCTCGGCATTTCTATTACAGATATTGGCGGCATCAGTTACACGAAGTCGGAAAGCAGCCGGGACCTCGCACTGGACAATAAAAACTTTCCGATAGATGCATTGAGGAAGGTACGCGGCGAAAGCTTATCACAATACCTTAACCGTGTAGGCACCTACTTCCAGGAAGTTCCCTCCAAAGATAAATTTTATATGAACCTGCCTACAGCCCTTAACCTGATGGCAGACTATAATATCAACGACCGCTTCTTCGTATCGGCCAACGCTTCCATTGCTTTAAACAGTTTTACCAAAGACGATCACAAAACTTACGCCCTTACACAACTCCAGATAACACCCCGTTACGATATTAACATGTTCGGCGCTTACCTGCCCTTACAGGTAAACCGTTTCGGCCAGGCCGATGCAGGTGTAGTGCTGCGCGCAGGTCCGCTGGTAATAGGTTCCGCCAGTATTTTCAGTAACCTGATGAGGCAAAAGATCAATCATGCCGATGCTTTTGTAGCTTTGCGGTTAATTCCCATTCATTTTAATAAAGGTGGAGGAGGATGGTTCGGCAAAAAAGCAAGACCTGGCATAGACTGCCCTCCGATGCCCTGAGCATTTGAATACCTGAACGATGAATTACCAGCAGACGATCGAATACCTGTACAACCACCTGCCCATGTTCACGCGCATTGGCGCAGTGGCTTACAAAAAGGACCTTCACAACACGAAGGCCCTGGCAGATATACTACAACACCCGCACAACCAGTTTAAATCCATACATATTGCAGGCACTAACGGTAAAGGCTCTGTAAGTCATATGATGGCGGCCGTACTGCAGGAAGCCGGTTACAAAACCGGCCTGTATACCTCGCCACACCTCAAAGACTTCCGTGAGCGCATACGTGTAAACGGGCAGCCCTGCCGCGAAGAATTTGTTGTGGATTTCGTAGCGAGAATGCAGACCGGCATCACCGACATCGAGCCCTCCTTTTTTGAACTCACCATGATGATGGCCTTCGAGTATTTTAAAGCCGAAAAGGTAGATATCGCTATCATTGAAACGGGGCTGGGCGGGCGGCTGGACAGCACCAATATCATCACCCCCGAACTGAGCATCATCACCAATATCAGCTTCGATCACATGCACATCCTGGGCGACACTTTGCCCAAAATAGCATTTGAGAAAGCAGGCATCATTAAACTGGGTGTGCCGGTAGTGATAGGCGAAACACAGGACGAAGTGAAAGATATATTCCTGGAAACTGCGGAACGTAATAAAGCGGAAATCCACTTCGCGGACCAGCAATGGCGCGTAGTAGGCCGCGAACCTGCACAGGAAAGCCTGACCCTCAACATACTCGAAGATGTAAATCCAGAGGCCAAAACCTTTACACTCGACCTTACCGGTCATTACCAGGAAAAGAACCTATTGTCCGTACTAACGGCTACCAACATACTGCGTAAACAAGGCTGGCAGATCAGCGATGCACAGCTGGCCGCAGGCCTGTCGAACGTGAAAGTGCGCACAGGTATACGCGGGCGCTGGGATGTAATTGCCCAACATCCGTACACCGTGCTGGACGTAGGGCATAACGAAGCCGGTATGCAGGAAATACTGCAACAGCTTACGCTTGTGAACTATAAAAAGCTGCACATTGTTACCGGTTTTGTGAGTGATAAAGATGTAAGTAAGGCGCTGGCTTTGTTGCCAGGTTTTGCGGAATACTACTTTACCAAAGCGCAGATTCCACGCGCCATGAATGAGCAGGAACTGTACGCGCTGGCGCAGGAGAAAGGTCTTAGTGGCACTACCTACCCTACTGTGGCCGAAGCGTTTGCCGCCGCGAAGAAAAATGCGTCGGAAGATGATATGATATTAGTCTGCGGAAGTTTCTTTATCGTAGCAGAAGTACTCTAAAAAAGGGGATCAGCCGATCCCCTTTTTCTATTTGAATTTTATTTCGCCCAGCTTTTCCAGTGCATAGAAAAGGCAGGTAGCATGTAAGCTCTGAATGATCTGGTTGCCCATCAGTAACGCTTTCACTTCTCCCACCGTCATCAGTATCACTTCTATATCTTCATTATGATCTAATTGCTGCTCCTGCACCTTTTTACCGCCTGTTGCCAGGAACATGTGGGTAAGGTTGGTATTAGTGGATGGATTAGCCGAAACGGCGCCCATACTGATCATGTTATCAAAGGCATACCCCGTTTCCTCCAGCAGTTCCCTGCGCATCCCGAATTCAGGATCAGGATCGGTATCGTCCAGCGTGCCACCTGGTATTTCGATGAGGGTGCGGCCTATGGCGTGGCGGTATTGCTTTACCATAATGATCTTACCATCTTCAGTAAGCGCTACGGCATTCACCCAATCGGGGTATTCATGCACATAATAAGCGTCTACGATTTTGCCGTCAGGGGTTTCCGCTTTGTCTTTACGAACGGTAAGCCAGGGTTCTTTGTGTAAGTATTCGGAGTTCAGTAGTTTCCACTTCATAATAATCTGCTACCAGCCTTTGCTTTCTTTAAGATGAACGATATGGGTAAGATGGTGACGCCCGTGCCAGCTATAGTTGGCCAGTGAGTCACGCAGCTTAAAGGTAATGTTATGTTGCGGATGTATGAAACTGCGTTCGAGTTGTTCATCCGTTAGTGCTTCCAGTAAATTGGCCCAGCGGGTGTGCAGGGCATGCAATAAGGTAACGGACATGTTGATGGGCGTGCGCAGTACGTCAGGCAATTCAGCCCACGCAGCCTCGTCGTACGGCTTTATCACCGGCTTATCTTCCGTAAGCGCCAGCTTAAACCTCGTCACCGCATTCGTATGACTGTCGGCCAGGTGATGCACTACCTGCGCTACCGTCCAGCCGCCGGGGCGGTAAGGGGTTTGGAGCTGATGGGCATCGAGGTTCTGCACCGCTATTTCTATCAGGGTGGGTAACTGCCTGATGTCGTTAATGTAGCGGATCCTGTCTTTGTCTGTTACCGTGTCCGGCACTTTGAACCGGCCAATGGGATACTTAAGGGATTCCAGGTCCATAGTCTTTGTGTTTTATAAGGGAGTTTAACTAATCTTCTCTCAGGTCCCTGCCGGTCAGGTGGATAAACACATCCTCCAGGTTGGCCTTCTTCACTTCTTTGTTCCTTTCAAACCCGGATGCTACCAGGTTATCGATCAGCGCATCTGGTGTATCGATGGCGATGATCTTACCGCTGTCGATGATGGCGCAGCGGTCGCAGAGGAACTCCGCTTCATCCATGTAGTGGGTGGTGATGACCACGGTGGTGCCCTGGTTACGTACCTGCTGAATCAGTTCCCAGAGGTTGCGCCTGGCCTGCGGGTCAAGACCAGTTGTAGGCTCGTCCAGGAAAATGATCTTTGGTTTGTTAATGAGGGTGGTGGCGATGGAAAAACGTTGCTTCTGGCCTCCGGAAAGGGCTTTATACTTAGCGCCGGCTTTATCTTCCAGGTTAAAGAGTTTGAGCAGCGCCTTAGGATCAACGGGCTGGTTATACAGTCCGCCGAACAGTTTGATCAGTTCTGTCAGGTTGAGGCCGGGGTAATAACCGGAAGATTGCAGCTGTACACCGATCACTTTTTTGATGGTTTCAGGCTGCTCGTCCAGGTTGAGCCCATCCACCCATACCTCACCGGAGGTTTTAGGACGCAGGGTTTCAATGATTTCGAGCGTGGTAGATTTACCGGCGCCGTTAGGCCCCAGCAGACCGAATATCTCTCCTTCAAACACATCAAAACTGATCCCGTTCACCGCTGTAAAATCGCCGTATTGTTTTACGAGGTTTTTTACAGCAATCATCTTCCTTTTTTCCATGGCGCCAAATTACAATAAAATCTGTTTGGGGAGGGGAAAATGAGGGTGTGTATGTTAGGCTGTCAGTATATACGCCGCATCTTCCCTAAAATGCGAAAAGCAGCACGGCGGATACCGGCTGCTTTTCTATAATAATGATTTTAACTACTTCTTACTCGCCGGGGCCGCAGCCGCGGGTTTGTTGATGAAAATCTGTGTAAAGAAGGTGATATTACCCTTATCCGCCGTACCAATGCCTATCAGGTTGTAATTACCTTCCAGGTTTTTACGGTGGCCGGGACTGTTAATCCAGCCTTTTACCACGGCTTGCGCATCAAGGTTACCATAAGCTACGTTTTCGGCAGCGGCTCTAACAGTACCCATCTTTTTGGAAATATCGTCAACCCTTTCTTCAAAACCCTGGTGACCGAAGCCTGTACGGCCTTTAGCCATGTTTTTGCTATGTTCCCTGGCCTGCTGGCTTACGGTTTCGCTAAGCTCCAGCGGTCCGAGGTTTTTAGACTTACGGTACTTGTTTACGTAAAAAAGGATATCCTCTTCCATATTCCCTTTCGGGGCAGTTGTGGCAGTGCTGTCGGATGGAACGGTGTTTCGGCCGCAGGCTGTTACCTGGATAGTGGCCAGCGCTGCAAATGATAGTACGAAAATTTTTCTCTTCAGTGACATGTATCCTAAACGTATTAGAAAAACAAATATTGTTATCAGTACTGATAAAGAAAAAAGTATGCCATATTTAAGATAGTATCGTCTGGAGTTGTTCCATCAGGCGCTTAGAGCCCAGGAACACGGGAATACGCTGATGAAGCTGCTCAGGTTTTACGTCCAGCAAACGCGTACCGCCGTCCATTAACGCCATACCGCCTGCCTTTTCAACCAGGAACGACATGGGGTTACATTCATAACACAGCCGTAAGCGCCCGTTTTTGTACTTACCGAAAGCGGGGTAAAAGAACACGCCTCCCTGTATAAGCGTACGGTGAATTTCGGCCACCATACAGCCTACGAAGCGATGCCTGTATATCTTTTCCTGCTCGTTTTTCGCCATAAAATGGTCGATCACCTTACGTACCTTTTCTTCATAAAGATGGTAATAACCAACGTTTACGGAGAAAATGTCGCTATCGTCGGGTATCTGCAGGTTAGCATGGGAAAGGCAAAACTCCCCTATGGACGGGTCGAGCGTAAAGCCCTGCACACTACGGCGGGTAGCATATACCAGCATGGTAGAGGAGCCATAAATGATGTAACCGGCCGCTATTTGCTGGGTGCCCGATTGCAGGAAGTCGTTGAGATCGCAGGGCGACCCATTAGGCGTGAGGCGGCGGTAAACGGAGAAAATGGTACCGATCGATACATTTACATCAATGTTACCAGAGCCATCCAGCGGGTCGATCAGCACTACGTACTTCGAATTCATGGAATGCTCATCGGTAAAAGGGATGAACTCTTCGTTCTCTTCAGAAGCCACGCCACAGCAGTAAATACTGTGACGCAGGGAGTTAATGAACTGGTCGTTCGCAAACTCATCGAGCTTTTTTACCGACTCGCCCTGTACATTGGTTTTACCAGCTTCGCCAAGGATATCTGCAATACCGGCCTTGTTTACCTCTACGTTCACACGTTTGGCAGCAAGCCCTATATCCCGCAATAAACCTGATAATTGTCCTGTAGCGCCTGGGAAGTTTCGTAGCTCCTGGATAGTGAATTCATCGAGCGTCATTACTTTTTGGTTGTTCGTACTATTCATTCATGATTGTTTTGGGAGACCCGCAAATTAACCTAAATGAACTGTTTTTTAACGTGGCTGTCATTTCTTGCAAATGAGATTTTTAAACTAATCTAAAGTTGCCGTACTTTGCCGGACATTTTTTTAACAGAAGATCATCCTGTATATGAAGGTTTTCAAATTTGGCGGTGCAAGTTTAGAAAGTATTGAACGCATAAAACACGTTGGCGAAATCGTGCAATCGTTCCCGGAAGACAAAATCCTGATCGTTATTTCTGCCATGGGTAAAACCACGAACGATTTAGAGAAGGTTGCGCAGCACTTTTATATGCGCAAAAGGGAGATTGCCGCCCAGTTACTTTTTAATATCGAGCAGCAACACCTGCTGATTGCCGAGCAATTGCTCGGTAACAAGACCAATGCCCTATTTGGCCAGTTACAGGAGTTTTTTACCGAAGCGGAATGGACGCTGGGCGAAAAGCCCCTCCGCCCCTACGATTACTACTATGATCAACTGGTGGGTTTAGGCGAACTGCTGTCTACCGCCATTGTTAGCGCCTACTTCAACCAGGCCGGCCTTAACAACGTCTGGCTGGATGTACGCGACGTATTCCGTACCGACAGTACCTTCCGCGATGCTAATATCGACTGGGAGGTAACCCAGCGTAATGTGAACGAGAAGGTTAAACCACTTTTTAATACGACGAATGTAATTATCACACAGGGTTTTATAGGTAGTACCGACCAGAACGAAAGCGTAACACTGGGCCGCGAGGGCAGCGACTTCTCCGCCGCCGTATTCGCCAACCTGCTCGATGCCGAAAGTCAAACCATCTGGAAAGATGTAGAAGGCCTTAAAAACGCCGACCCTAAGTTATTCCCGAATACTATCAACATCCCTGAGATCAGCTTTTCTGAAGTAATTGAGATGGCTTATTATGGCGCGCAGGTAATCCATCCTAAAACCATCAAACCTTTACAGAACAAAGATATTCCGCTATACGTAAAATGTTTCCTGGACAAAAACCTGCCGGGTACCGTAATTAAGGAAAATGTAGACGTGGCGCAACTGCCACCATTGATCGTGCTGAAGAAAAACCAGGTGTTGCTGACCATTACCTCTAAAGACTTTGGTTTTATTACGGAAGATAAGATCAGCGATATCTACGATATTTTCCATGCGCTGAAGATCAAGATCAACCTGATGCAGAATGCGGCGATCAGCTTCTCCTGCTGTATCGACAATACGCCGGAGAAGATCGAGCAATTGATCAAAACCCTGCATAATCACTATAAGATCACCTATAACGAAGGCCTGGAGCTGTTAACCGTGAGGTATAACAAAAATGGCCTGCTCGAGGAGCTGGCTAAGGGCAAAACGATCCTGCTGGAGCAGCGTGCGCTGCAAACCACACAACTGTTAATGAAACAGCCATCGGAACAGACAATCTAAAAAATAAAATGGTGCATGGGCTGCGTGCCCGCATTGTTAATGGTGGGTACCGTTAATATACCCCTCCAGACTTTGGATGACAGAGCGCTGTTCGTCAATGATATACTTTACAACGTCGCCGATGGAAATAACCCCCACCAGGCGGTTGTTAGCATCTGTAATGGGTAAGTGCCGGATGTGTTTATCCGTCATTTTCACCATACAATCCTCGATAGAGGCTTCTTCGCTCATGGTAATGGGGTGTTCTGTCATAATTTCACTAATCCGCGTTTCACGGGACGAGCGTCCCTTCAGAATTACCCTTCGTGCGTAATCGCGTTCGGAAAAAATGCCCAGGAACCGGTCGTCATCGATCACCAATAGTGCGCCCACATTGCGGTCGACTAACATTTCCAATGCTTCAAACACGGTACTGTCCGGGCTGATGGAGTATACTGCGTGGCCCTTGGCCTGCAGGATGTTTCTGACTCTTGCTCCCATAACAAGCCTGATTTAAGGTGTGAAAAACTCTAATTAAGTTAAGAATTTATCCGCGATAAATCAAGCAAGGTCAGCTAAGGTTACTAATAAATCTTTATGGAACAGGCATTGGCATGCACCTCAGCCGCCGTTGTGCCGCGCAGATAAACTGGCAGTACGAGGTAAAAACAGACCTCACCGTGCGCGCGGTGATAAAAGCCTTTGACGTCGCCGGAAAATAGGGCGGAGCAGGAAGCACTTACAGACGGTACCCCCCTGCATTTGCCCAATATGGATACTGTTGCTGAAGGGTGTGACACAACGGCGGATGCCAGTAGTCCTGTTGCCTGTCCCAAAAAAGAAAAGCCGGCCATCTATAGACCGGCTTTTACGATATGCTGTTGTTACTAATCCATAGTCGCTGCACCCGAAACGGTAGCAGGCTCCGTTTGGTGCAGGTCGAACACTACGATTTCATTGGCGCCTTTCTTCAGCCATGGCGCAGGGCAATACAGCCTCTTCTGCGGGCCTATTTCCCAGTACCGGCCAAGGTTATGGCCATTTATCCAAACGATGCCTTTTTTGAAATTAGACATGTCGATATAGGTATCGGCGGCGGCCTTTAGCTCCAGGCTGGCTTTGAAGTACTGGCCTGGTTTACCTGCTTCGGGCGCAGCCGGTTGCAGGGTACTGATGAACTTTTCGTCCATCGGCAAACCATAGGCTTCCCAGTTCATGAGCGTCATACCATTAAGGGTTACGCGGTCGGTAATACCTTTACGGTCGATCATGGCCTGGGCAAAGTTGATGCGGCCCATGCCTTCTACGAATATCTCCAGCACCGGGTTAGGTACAAAATTATCTTTCGGCAGGTTGATACTGTTCTCCCCCAGCCTGCGGTCGATTTTACCAATGTATTTGCCATTGAGGTAAATGGTGGCATAGTCGTGCAGGTCGGTGATAACCAGCTTACCGCTTTTGTGGCCGATGAGGGCCGTTTTGTACAGCATGAAGCCATAATCCTGCCCATAAGCCTCAAACGTTTTAGGCTGTGGCGACTTTTGCGGTGTTGGCAAATGTTGCCATACACTGGTGAAAGGCGTAAGCGTTACAGCCGGGAAAGTAGTAGTGGGAATAGGCTTTGGCACTGGTGGCAACTTCCTGCCTTTGGGCAGGTAAGAAGCAATGAGCGCGCGCAGGCTATCGTATTTAGGCGTGGCGGCACCCTGCTCGTTGATAGGCGCATCGTAGTCGTAGCTGGTAATATCCGGCTCATAACCTTTACCGCCGGAATTAGCGCCCGCCCAATAACCGAAGTTAGTACCACCGTGGATCACGTACAGGTTAAAAGAACGTTTAGTGTCCATCAGGAACTTCACTTCCTTCGCTATGCCCGTGATACCCGGCTTCGCATACTTCTCGCCCCAATGCGTAAGCCAGCCCGGGTAAGACTCGCTGCTGAATGCAGGTACATTAGGGTTTTGCTTTTTCGCAGCGGCAAAATCTGCCTCACTGCTACCGGAATCGAGGCCGATAGCGGCATCAGGCACAGTGCCCGCTTCCAGCATAAAGGCCGTGGGACCATCAGCCGTATAGAAAGGAACGTTGATGCCATTCTTTTCCCACAGTGCTTTTAACGCATACAGGTATTCTTTATCGTTACCATAACTGCCATATTCATTTTCTACCTGCACCATCACGATAGGGCCGCCATTGGTCACCAGCAAGGGTTTTACCTCGGCCGACAAGCGTTCAACGTAACGCGTAACCGCTTTCATATACACAGGATCGAGGCAGCGCACTTTCAGATCGGGCGTACGGAGCAGGTAAGCCGGCAAACCGCCAAACTCCCATTCGCCGCATACATAAGGGCCCGGGCGTAATACCGCCAGCATACCTTCCGACTGAACGATACGGATAAACTCCGCGATGTTACGGTTCTCCGAAGCAAAGTCAAATTCACCTTCGTTTGTTTCCAGGTAATTCCAGAAAACATAAGCTGCAATGGTATTACAGCCCATCGCTTTGGCCATCTGTATACGATGGCGCCAGTATTCTTTAGGAATGCGGGCGGGATGCATTTCGCCGCTAATCATGTGGAACGGTTTACCATCCAGCATAAAGGACGACGGTGCCAGTGAAAAGCTGTGTTTGGCCTGTGCCGACACCTGGTTCACATACAGGCTTAACGCTAGGCCGCTTAACAAGAGTAGTTTTCTCATAATGATCACAATAATTAAGAATCGTAAAGCTAAGGGCATACAGCCTGTAACAATGATAGTATTTTAGTAGAGGGCGATAAATATTTACCCACGATTAAAAACGTTAACAGCGCCCCTTGCCATAATTCTAATTAACTTTAAAGAAGAACGATAAAACATGGAAAAAAATAGAGACCTGCGGCTGGCCGTACTCATTGATGCAGACAACGTTTCGTACGCCAACGTAAGTAATGTGCTGGAAGAACTGGCTAAATATGGTACGCCCACCTTTAAACGTATATACGGCGACTGGACCAAACCTCATACTACAGGCTGAAGGGCGTGTTGCTTGAGAATGCCATTACGCCTATGCAGCAGTACAGCTACACCAGCGGTAAAAACTCCACCGACAGCGCCATGATCATCGACGCGATGGATATCCTGTACAGTGATAATGTAGATGGTTTCTGTATTATTTCCAGCGACAGCGATTTTACGCGCCTGGCTATCCGCTTACGCGAGTCGGGCAAGCTGGTCATAGGAATGGGAGAAAAGAAAACACCGATGCCGTTTATATCAGCCTGCGATAAGTTTGTGTACGTAGAAATATTGGGCAATAAAGATGCGGAGAGCGTGGTAGAAGAACCGCATCCCGGCAAAAAGCGGGAGAAAAAGTCGGAGAGTTCAATCAAAACGATCGATAAAAAATTGATCGCACTGATCGCATCGTCGGTAAGCGACCTGGCAAATGAGGAAGGATGGGCCTTTTTAGGCGATATAGGCAACCTTATCCTCAAAAAGCAGCGCGACTTTGACCCAAGAAACTATGGTTTCAAAAAGCTGGCACCATTGATTAAAAGCATTGGAAAGTTTGAGGCTGACGAGCGGCTTTCGGACAAGGAGAAAAACAAACTGGTGTTTATCAGGCTGAAACCATAGAAGGAAGCATCCGGTGACAACATGCTTTGCCGGGTCTTCATTGCTCACAGGGGCCTGCCGGGCGGCGCGAACGGCCGCGCTTGCAAGGACGCGGTTATTATGCTATTTTTGCCGGTATCAACCCAGTCTAGGGGAACTTTCCGCATATTTTGACGTCATCAGAGCATAACATACAGGATGAGGTTGTTTTGATACAACAGTTTCGCGCCGGAAGTGAGGAGGCGTTTACGGCGTTGTATAAACACCTGTACCGGCGGGTGTACTGGTTTGCCAGGAAATTTGTAGATGAAACAGAGGATGCGCGCGACCTGACGGCCGAAACATTTGTACAACTCTGGCAACAGCAAGAAACTTTCGACACCCTCGATGCCATCTCTGCCTTTCTGTATGTTACTGTACGCAATAAGTGCTTCAACCTGCTGAAACACAGGAAAATGAAGGCCAGCCATCAGCAGAACCTGCTGCGCCTGTTAACAGACCGGGAACACGATGGATTTTTTGAAGAACAGGTGAGGGTTCAACTGGTTAGCCGCATTTATGCGGAAATAAACAAGCTGCCCACCCGTATGCGGGAGGTGTTCCTGCTCTCCTACCGCGACGGCCTTAAACCGGCAGAAATAGCGGAACTGCTGCAAATAAAGGCACAAACCGTTACCAATCATCGTGTTAGCGCCGTTAAACTATTACAACTTGCTCTTGGTGAAAGCCTGATGGCCGTAACCCTCATATTACTCCGCGATCGCCCGGATCTGTTCTAAAAAGGAGGCATTCAGAAATAATTTTAAAAAAAGTTTGATTCCGACCAGTTGATTCGGCTCGTTCGATTGTAGTGTATGCGATGATGACCGTAGCCAACCTTACTGAACTACTGCTGAAACACCTGCAGGGCAACCTTACTGAACACGAGCAACAACAGCTGGACGAATGGATTTCGGAATCAAACCGGAACCAGCGTCTTTTTGAATCTGTTGATGACGAGGAACAATTGCGGCAGCAGTTGCTCGCCTATCATATAGAAGAGCTGGAAGACAATGAGGGTATTATCCTGTCAAAGATCCGCCAGCGCATCGGAACCGAAGCGCCTGTAACACCAGTGCGCAGGATACAGCCGGTACGCCGCTGGGTTTGGGCAGCAGCATCTGTAGCACTACTGGTGGCCGCCACCGGCGGATACCTTTTACTGACCAAGGAAAAAACCGTCAGTACTCCCACATCCATCGTTAAAACTCAAACCGATATACTTCCCGGCAAAACCGGGGCTGTACTTACCCTTGCCGACGGCAGCCAGGTAGTGCTCGACAGCATGGGCAACGGCGTTATCGGCACGCAGAACGGCACACAGCTTACGCTGAAAAACGGGGAGCTGGCCTATGATAATGCGGGTGCCGGTGCTGCGGCAGTAGTTTACAACAACCTCGTTACACCCAATGGCAGGCAGTTCCAGCTGGTACTGCCCGATGGCACCAAAGTATGGCTGAATGCTGCTAGCTCACTGAGGTACCCAACAGCCTTTTCCGGCAAAACACGTGAAGTGGCCGTAACAGGTGAAGTGTATTTTGAAGTGGCCCAAAATGCCAACCAGCCATTTATAATAGATATAGATAACCGCGCGCACATCCAGGTGCTGGGCACCAGCTTCAACGTAAATGCTTACGACAACGAAGCGAATATCAAAACAACATTAGTAGACGGCAGCGTGAAGGTGTTTGCGGGCGGACCTGCTAAAGACGGTGCATTCGTGGTGTTACAACCCGGCCAGCAGGCACATATTACCGATGAGGCAAAAGACGCCATCAGGGTGGTAAATCGTGCAGACGTAGATAAAGCCGTGGCCTGGAAGAGTGGCATCTTCAATTTTAATAATTCCAGTTTAGAGGAAGTGATGCGACAGGTAGCACGCTGGTACGATATTGAAGTAGTATATGAAAATACAGTTCCTGACATCAGGTTCGGCGGTAAGTTAAGTAACGATGTAAGCCTGACAGGGCTATTGCAGTCGCTGAAAGAATCGGAAGTGAATTTCCGGATAGAGGGTCGCCGACTGATAGTAATGCCATAAAACAGATGAATATTAAACGTGCATAACCAAACATTGAAGCCTGGCTCAATTGCCAACAACTTTATAAGATAGCCAGGCAAGTATAGACAGTAGTGTAAGCATTTTTCAACCAATCAAACAGCAACCAAAGTATGTCCAAAACTGCTTTTCGCAGCCTGTGGCACGCGCCATTCAGAACAGTTGTTCCGCGCCGCCTTATCAAACGTACGCCGAATGGCGCCGGAGATCCGGGCAAACAGGACGCTCCTGCATCGCAGAGCCCAGCCATGAGAATATTAATGTTTCTATTCCTTGCTGCCACACTCACCATTTCAGCAAACACCTATGCGCAGAAAGTAACATTGTCTGCCAAAGCACTTCCACTGGAAAAGGTGTTAACAGCCGTAGAGAAACAAACAGGGCTTGTATTTTTCTACAACAGGGAGTTGCTCGCCAATTCAAAGCCAGTAACAATCACGGCGAAAGACATGCCGCTTAACCAGTTTTTACCGGCGGTACTAAACGAACAATCGCTGAACTATCGCCTGGAAGGAAAAACGATCACACTGTCGCGCAAACCCAGTCCGGCACCAGCCAGAACAACGCTGGCCGGGGATTCGCTGATTAATGTATCGGGGATCGTAACTACAGAAAACGGGGAACCTATTCCGGGCGTGAGCGTGCAGGTGAAAGGTGGCCGCATCGGGGGTATTACCGATCCAAAGGGTATCTTCCACATGAAGGCGCCCCAAGGCCAGGTACTTGTTATTTCAGCCATTGGTTTTCAGCCGGCAGAAGTGAGGGCGCAGGTGGGCGAACAGCTTTCTGTAAAGCTGGCACTGGCCGTTACAGCGATCAAAGATCATGTGGTAACGGGTATCTATCAACGTAAAAAAGAAAGCTTTACCGGCTCTGCTGCCACTTACACCGTAAATGAACTCAAGATGGTTGGCAACCAAAGTCCGTTGCAGGCGTTAAAAACGCTGGACCCGGCCTTTGCGATTGTGGAGAACACCATGTTTGGTTCCGACCCAAACCGTTTACCAGACGTGGAGATCAGGGGTAAAAGCAGCGTGATCGGTCTTACAGAGCAATATGGTACCAATCCTAACCAGCCGCTGTTTATCCTCGATGGTTTTGAAACCACCTTACAGATCATCAGCGACTTTACGATGGACCGTATTGAGAGCATTACCCTGCTGAAAGATGCTGCCGCTACTGCCATCTACGGATCAAAGGCGGCGAACGGTGTAGTAGTGATCGAAACAAAAAGACCCATGCCAGGCAAACTGCGCATCAACTATAATGTGAACACCTCCTTTAACTTCGCCGACCTGTCAGACTACAACCTGATGAGCGCTGCGGAAAAACTGGAGTTTGAAAAGATGACCAGTTTCCTGGGATCTTATAACAACATCACAGGCAGATTTGCTACCGAGGAGGGCGAAACAAGATACAACACCAGGCTGGCAGAAGTGCAGCGCGGCGTTAACTCGTACTGGATGAACGAGCCGTTGCGTTTTGGTATTAATCACAGGCACACCCTGATCGCAGAAGGTGGCGATAACAACCTGCGCTATGCCGCGTCCATCAGCTACGGACAAAACCAGGGCGTGATGAAAGAGTCGAACCGTAACCTCACGAATGGGAATGTACGCCTCATTTACCGTAAAGACCGCCTGTCTGTATCCAACTCCCTGAGCATTGACCTGGTAAACGCTACGAGAGAATCGATCGCTTTCTCTGAGTTCTCCAGGGCAAACCCTTATTTCAGGAAATATAATTCAACCGGCGGCATCGATAAGGTGCTGGCATCGTTCGTTTATGGAGGGTTAACGACCGCTGTGCAAACAGAAACCTATTACAACCCGGTGTACGACCTGCATAACAACAACGTGAACAAGTCATCCTCACAGGGCTTTACCAATAACCTGGAGATCGAGTGGCGTTTGATGGATGAACTGCGTGCCAGGGTACGTGCCGGCGTTATGCGGACCGCTACCACAGACGAAGTTTTCAGATCACCGTTTAACTCTGAATTTGCCCAGATAGATCCTTTGCTGCAGGGCCGTTACACAGAAACCAACAACCGCCAACTGAACTATGATGGCGATCTGAGCCTGACCTACGGAAAGCTGTTCGCAGAAAAACACATGCTGAACGTAGTGGCGGGTATGCGCCTGAATCAGGTGTCTGCAGATGCCAGCGGCTTTGCCGTATCCGGGTTTGTGAGCGACGAATTTCCTAATGCCTCCTTTGGGTTTGGTTATATGGAAGGCAGCAGGGCCACTTACCGCCAGTCGGTACGCCGCAGTGCGAGCTACTTCCTGAATACAGGTTATGCTTTTGACGAACGTTTCCTGCTGGACGCAACCTTACGTTCTGACGGTGCATCTGTATTCGGCGCTAACCGTCAGTTCACCAACATCTGGTCTACAGGTTTTGCCTGGAACATCCACAAAGAGGCATTTCTACAAGATTATACAGACACGTGGCTGAACAGCCTGCGTTTACGCGCATCTGTCGGCAACCCGGGTAACCAGAACTTCAGTGATTACATCTCGATGAGGGTGTATGGTTACAACAACGCCAATCCGAATCCTTTCGGCCCCAGCGTAATTGTGAACAACCATGGTAACCCGTCGCTGAAATGGCAGAAAACGCTGGACCGCAACCTGGGTATGGATGTACAGGTATTCAAGAACCGCTTGCGTGTAACGGCCGACTACTTCCTCAAAACCACCGATCCATTGCTGGTGTTCGTGCAATTACCTTCCTCTTCCGGTTCTACCACTACTACTGATAATTTCGGTGGCCAGGAGCAGAAAGGTTTTACACTCACGACCAACTACACCGCCATACAGCGCAAAGGTTTCACCTGGATACTTAACCTGAACGCCCGTCACCTGAAATCTAAGTACATGAACTTCGGTAATGCGTTATCGAACTTTAATGAGAAAAATAAAGGTGTAAACATGGTGCGTTACTACGATGGCGCCAGCCCTTCCGACCTGTGGGCAGTACGTTCCCTGGGCATCGACCCGGCTACCGGCCGTGAAATGTTCCTGGATAAAAACGGCAACCACACCTTCATACATAACTACTCGGATGAAAAAGTGGTAGGTAACAGCGACCCTAAAGTAGAAGGTATTATGGGTACCATGATGTCGTACAAAGGCTTCAGCGCCAACATTGCGATCCGTTATCGTTATGGAGGTCAAATCTTCATGCAGACACTGTATGATAAAGTAGAGAACATTCCTTACCAAAACCTGGGCCTGAACCAGGACCGTCGCGCACTGACAGAGCGCTGGCAAAAGCCTGGCGACCAGGCGCGGTTCAAAGCGATTACTGAAGTACGCTCCAACCCAATGTCTTCAAGGTTTGTAGAGGATAATAATATCCTCGCAGGCGAATCTATTTCTGTGGGTTATGAGGCTACACAGGCACGCTGGCTTCAATCCATCGGTGCTTCTTCCCTCACCTTCAGGGCCTATATGAACGATATTTTCAGGCTTTCTACAGTGAAGAACGAACGCGGTATTGATTATCCTTTTGCCCGGTCCGTATCGTTCTCCGCCGGTGTGCGCTTTTAATTGATTACAGCCAAAATGACAACAATGAGAAGAAGATTTTTATATACCTGCCTGATGCTGGCGATCGTGCTAAGCGGATGCAAAAAATGGGTGGATGTACAACCGAGCGACCGCCTGGCGGAAGACAAACTGTTTTCTACCACCCGGGGCTACCTCACCGCCCTCAACGGCGTGTACGCAGAACTCACCAATCCATCGATCTACGGCGAACAAATGTCTGTAGGGGCGCTGGATGTACTGGCGCAGTATTACTTCATGACGACGAGCACGCATCGCTATTTCGACTTCACTACTTTTGCTTACACCACCGACAGGACCAGGACAGCTTTCGATAACATGTGGAAGAAATCCTATGAACTGATCGTGAACTGTAACGTGATACTGGAAAGATGCGGGCAGCCGGAAAATCCGCTTTTGCCAGCGCCTTACTATGGCATTGTAAAAGGCGAGGCACTGGCATTAAGGGCCATGCTGCATTTCGATATGCTGCGCCTTTTCGGACCTAACTGGACAGAACAGAACAAAACCTTTCCCTGCATTCCTTACAACACCGTTACACGTCCTCAATCCAGCGCACTGCTAAGCTCAGAGGCCATTATGGAAAAAGTGATCGCAGATCTGACTGAGGCTGCTACCCTGTTAAAAGATGCGGACCCTATTATTACAGAAGGCGTAAGTCATTCCGCTAATGCCAATGGCAGCAACGACTTCCGGTATCGCCAATATCGCCTGAATTACTACGCAGTAAAGGCATTGCTGGCACGTGCTTACCTGTGGACGCAGGACAATCCTAAAGCCTTACAGGAAGCCCAGGAAGTACTTACGGCAGCGGTGAATCAGGCTAAACCCATCTTTCAGCTTGGAGTTGCCAATCCCACTGCCACTCCGGCCGACTTCGATCACATGATCAGGTCTGAGGTAATGTTTGCACTGTACAAAGTGGAACGTAACCTGATTTACACGACTTACTTCTCCCCCGACCTGGCGAAAGATGTACGTTTAAGTTTCAATAACAATGATGATAACCAGTCGCGTAAAAACGCTCTTTACGACGATCAGAACGATTATCGCCTGAAATCCTGGCTGTTGCTGACGAATACCAACGGTGCGTTCGTTACACACGTTAAATTCAGCGTAACCACTAACAGTCCGGCCCCGGCAATGATGCCGCTGATAAGGATAAGCGAGTTATTGCTGATTGCAGCGGAATGCAGCCCCACGCTGGAAGATGGAACAAGCTATCTGAACCTGTTGCGCACCTTCCGTAACTGCGTGAGCCTTACACCGGCGAACGCCACACAGCTTAAAACTTTCATCACCAGCGAATTCAGGAAAGAGGTAATCGGCGAAGGACAAATGTTCTTTTACTATAAAAGGAACGCGATGACGGCCGTGCCGAACCACGCGCACCTGACCAATACGAAGCAGATGGTGCTGAGTAATTACATCATACCACTGCCACCGAGCGAAGTCGCCGTGAGAGGTAACTAATCTTTCTACTATTAAAAATACTCATATGCTAAGAGGATTAACAGCATTTATATTGATAGCACTGCTCCTTCCCTCCTGTACGAAGGAGATGATGGAATACCAAGGCATGGAGGGCGTTTACTTCGCTGCCAGAAGCGGCCCGTATTACGCAGCTCCCGATAGCTGGCCTTATCGTCCCTATACCAATGTTGAATTTGTACGCCAGCCGGCATCCGTAACAGAGCTGAAGATCAGCATCCCCGTCATGATTACCGGTCCTATGAAAACCTACGACCGCCCGTTCGTGGTAGAAGTCAATCCCGACTCTACCACGGCGGTCGAAAAGGTGCATTATGAGGCGATAGAACGCACCTTCATTGTACCAGCCAATTCGATTTACGGTTATATCCCCGTTACGCTGAAACGTACGCCGGATATGCTGACGGAGAATAAAAAGATAGGACTGCGCCTGGTGGCCAACGAACACTTCGGCCTTGCGTTCCCCGACTGGAAAGCGATACCCGGCCTGGGCACAACCAGTCTTGGCTCCGATACCGCTTTTGATGCTACCCTGCACACCATCAACGTAAGCGACCTGATGGTACAGCCGACAATATGGCGTGGTTCTGTGGTAGTAGCCACTAAAGTGGAAACAGGTTTATGGGGCGCGTTCTCCAGGAAAAAACTGCTGCTGATGTGCCAGCTGCTCAACCTTACCTACCAGGACTTTGATTCAGACGTCACCATGTCGCTGGTACTATCGAGCCTTATTTCGCAGGAGATGGCCCGCTACCTCGTGAACCAGTTTAATGCCGGTACACCTGTAAAGGAAGATGATGGCAGATTAATGTGGTGCGGTACCGTGCCCTGGAGTTCTACCATCGGTGTGCCTTATCAATAACCTTTACCAGTTAAGCATTCAACATGAAAAAATTAAGCATATTACTGATAGCCACTTTGGCAGGTGTTTTTAGTGGTTGTTACAAAGATACCGGCAACTACAACTACAAGGATATTAATGAAATCACCATCACCGGCATGGCCAGCAGTTATTCCGCCATATTTTCGCTGGACGTGCTGCATATCGAGCCCAAGATCAACATGACCGAAGCAGGCAGCGATCCTACCCGCTTCTCATACAACTGGGTATTATGCAAGGGTTACACACCGCTGGACACATTGGGAACAGCCCCTGTACTCGATTACCCTGTAAACATAAGTCCCGACGTATACAACCTGTTCCTGCGCATCAAGGACAACACAACAGGCGTGACCTGGCAAAAAAGCGCTACGCTGACTGTAGGTACACGGTACTCGATGGGACTTATGCTGATGGGCCTCAGCGATAACGGCCATGCCGAAGTAGACATGATTACGATGGTAAACGATACCGTAGTAGTAAAAGGTTTGCTAAGCGCCAGCGGCCTGCCCGCATTAACCGACCCGGTAACGATCATGCACAACGGCGACAAAGATACTTCCAGTAACAAGGGTAGGGTTTGGGTAATGACCAAAAGCGGCTCCTACTACCTCGACCGTAAAACCATGAAAGGCGTTAAAGAAAACGTGTTTGGCCGCATCGTGGTGTTAAGCGATCCGCTGGACAAACAAAGCCTAACGCCCATTCTTTATGCCCCGCAGATAAGAGACAGGGCAGGCAATACAGGCAATGCTTACGCCCGCGCCGTGATGACCAGCGACGGTAACATCTTTCCTACGCATACATTTATCACTGCAGGCGACTTTTACGCTAATCCCGTTAACCGCGAGGAATCCAACTATGGAAAGTTGCTGAAATCAGCACCATACCTGTTTTATTCCATCGCCAATATGAGTTCTGTGATTTGGTACGACACGGAGAACGACCGGTTTATGAACTATTCCACTTTCGGCGTCGGTATATACTCCCTGAAACTGAACGACCTGGTAACAGATGCGTTCCCCTGGAACCAGGGCGCGACAGGCCGTAAGCTGGTATATGGAGAAAACACCCGTAACACAGACGGTGGCGCTACCAATGGTAACTCCTTCGCTATTATGAAAGATGCGGCCAACAAGTTCTTTATCTACAAATTCTACGCATCCGGCGCCGCGCCAATCAAGCGTGATATGTATACCGTGAGCGCTATTGCTACGGATTTTGATAAAGCCAGCTTTTATGCTTTCTCGTCGAGGCGTTCCGTAGTGTTCTATGCAGTAGGCAACAGGCTGTATGGTTATGATTATAACAAAGGGTTGGAGAAGATTTACCAGTTTGCCGATTTAGGAGCAGATGAAATCACCATGTTGAAGTTCGATACACAGATAGATTTTGCAACTAACTCGCTGTACATAGCTACCTACAACGAAACCACAAAGGGAAGGCTGCGCCGCTTCACAGTTGGCACCGATCCTAACACCGTAACTATTGCACCAGTTAACCGCGCAGACTGGGACGGGTTGAGCAAGATTAAAGACATGAACTGGAGAGCTGTTAACTAAAATAAAGGACCATGCATAAAACAATTGGAATATTCATCGCCGGTTGCCTTTTCTCACAGGCGCTTTCTGCACAGAAAGCGTTTCAGATCAGGGGCGACCTGCAGGACACGGCCTACAACGGGCAAAAGGTAACGCTGGGTTATTACGAAGGAACAAGTAAGGTATACAAGGCGGCCATTATTAAGGATGGCAAATTCGTAATCGATGGCAATATCGCAGATCCTGCGCTGGCCTCGCTCAGCACGTCTACCACAGCAGCAGCGCGTAAAGTGAATCCCTGGGTTACCGGCGAGAGCTGCGCCTTTTTCATGGAAGGCGGAGAGATTACACTGACGGGCAAAACATTGGCGCAGGCCGTGGTAAAATCGCCCGGTGGTTCGCAGCAGGATTACCTGGCGCTTAAAAAGCAGTTGAAGTCTTTTGAGGACAGGCAGACCAAAAACTTCGACGAAATACTGAAATCAGCTATCGCCCGCGATACCGCCAACGTACGCAAATTAAATGCGCTTAAAGACGGTATCAAACAACAAATAGACAGTGTGGAAGTAGCCTACCTCACTACCCATACGGCCTCACATGTAACATTGGAACTGATCCGTCAAAGGGTAAATGCCATTACGCTGACGAAGGAAAAAGAAAAGATGCAGGCATGGTACAAGTCGTTGGCCGCACCGCTGAAAGCTACAGCAATTGGCAGGCAGTTGTCTGAGCAAATCAGCACCGCCTTTAAACTCGGTCCGGGCAACCCTTCACTGGACTTTACCCTGAACGATACCCTTGGCAACCCGGTAACGCTGTCGAAGTACCAGGGCAAGTACGTATTGCTTGATTTCTGGGCATCGTGGTGTATGCCATGCCGTGCGGAAAACCCGGCTGTAAAGAAGGCGTATGCACGTTTTAAGGACAAAGGGTTTGAAGTGATTGGCGTATCGCTGGAAAGGCCCGGCGATCGCAAATCATGGGTAGACGCGATTCAGAAAGACGGCCTCCCGTGGATACAAACATCACCTTTAACCGTGGAGGAGCGCGATCATGTAACGAAAATGTACGGCATTACCAGCATTCCCATGAACTTCCTGATCGACCCGAAGGGTAAGATCATTGCCACTTATTTGAGGGGCGATGAGTTGATGAAAAAGCTGGAAGAGATATTATAAATGGAATTTACTGCCAGATGTTCTCGTTGAACGTATATGCCGCAAAGCCACCATGTAAAAGAAAAAGGGGAGCAATGGCTCCTTTTTTTCTTTTATTAAAATCTCTGAGTGCACTTGACAAAAATACGGTCTCCTGAATACTGGCATTAGCGATATAAAATGCTACGAGCTGCTTTTTTTTATATATTTGTTGTGTGAACCCTGCAAATAGTGTCTATACCCGCAAATAGTGTCTATAATTATAATCCCGAGTTAACATTAAATCTATAACCCAAATCTACCCTAAAATGAAAGGTTCAATCCACTTAGTACTTGTATGTACTTTAATAAGCATGCTGTCAAGTTGTACTAAAGAGTCGTCGACACGAAACTTGTCCGAACAGCAGAAAACGTTAATATCTCAACTTAGAAAAGAGTTTCCCAACGTCACATTTACGCCGTTACCATTAGAAAACATAGATAAGGGAATAAAAGAGGAAAATATTGAGGACGTAAGGGCATATTTTCGCGCCAAACCAGATACGATTAACCTGGACGTTAGTAGTATTGCATCTAATGACGGAAACGTTACAACTGCCAAAACTGCTTCGGGAATATATTATTATCACAAGTCAGCACCAATTCCTGCTACTTACACTCAACTGATAGGTACGGCTCAAATATCGTTTAGTACCATACTTTCTGGAGGTTCGCTGTATAATCAAATTACTTCGGTTGGAAGTATGACGTCGGCGCTTTCAATTACAACTTATACGCTTGGCATTCCGGGGGCGAATCAGGTTGTCACATATAGCCTCAACGACAAAAACTCATCATCTGTTATTCAAAATATGGGGGCAACGGTCAATTTACGCTGGTCAGGAATGCTGCACGAACAAAAAACCTGGACAATCGGAGGATTTCCAATGGTTTCGGGTTCAAACACATCTATAAGCGTAACAGACAACTTCTCAGCCGGCTCTATACCACTATTTCCTCCAATTGACTAAATAGCAGCTTATTAAAGCAAGGGCTGACCAAGTGCTGGTCAGCCCTTCTATCGTTATAAATTATTCTTCTTCAGTTCTTTAACGGCAAAGTCGGCTGCACGGGCAGTGAGCGCCATGTATGTGAGCGACGGGTTTACGCAGCTGGCGGAGGTCATAGCCGCGCCATCGGTTACAAACACGTTACTTACAGCATGCAGCTGATTGTTACCGTTCAGTACAGATGTTTTAGGATCGCGGCCCATACGTGCGGTACCCATTTCGTGGATAGCCATACCAGGATAAGAGCCATTGTCGTAAGTTTTAACGTCTTTGATACCGGCAGCTTCCAGCATTTCGGCAGCATCGTTCATCATATCCTTACGCATCTTCATTTCGTTCTCTTTGAACTCAGCGTGGAACTTCAGCACCGGCTGACCCCAATCATCTTTCGTGGAGTTATCCAGCGTTACATAGTTGTCTTCGTAAGGCAGGCATTCGCCGAAACCACCAAGGCCCATTGACCAGGTACCTGGTTCGGTAAGCATTTCTTTAAAATCTTTACCAACACCTACTTCTGCAATACCTCTGCCCCATCCGCCACGGCTGGCGCCACCCTGGTAGCCGAAACCACGAAGGTAATCGCGTTTGTCGCTGCCAATGTTGCGGTAGCGGGGAACATATACACCGTTCGCCCTTCTGCCGAAGAAGTATTTATCGTCATAACCTTCCGCCCTGCCGGACGCACCGTTACGGAAGTGGTGATCCATCAGGTATTTACCCAAAGAGCCACTGTCGTTACCCAAACCATTAGGAAAACGGCTGGAAGTAGAGTTCAGCAAAACAAACGTTGAACCGAGTGTAGAACCGTTTACGAAGAAGATCTTCGCATAGTACTCGGTCATTTCTTTCGTGTTCTTATCGATCACCCTAACACCTGTAGCTTTGCCTAGTTTCTCATCATAAATAATAGAGTTTACGATAGAATCCGGACGCAGTGTGAGGTTACCCGTAGCGGCAGCTGCCGGCAGTGTAGAAGATTGCGTACTGAAGTAAGCACCGAACGGACATCCACGGCTACATAAGTTACGGAACTGGCAGTTGGTACGGCCAGGTAAAGGTTTCGTTATATTCGCCACACGGCCGATGGTCATAACACGGCCATTGAAGCCAGATTTGATCTTAGCTGCCACGTCTTTCTCCACGCAGTTCAGTTCCATTGGCGGCATAAAAATGCTGTCAGGCAACTGGGATAAACCTTCTGCCTGACCGCTGATACCAACGAATTTTTCTACGTACTCGTACCAGGGTTTCAGGTCGGCATAACGGATAGGCCAGTCTACCGCAATACCATCTTTCAGGTTCGCTTCAAAATCCAGATCGCTCCAGCGGTAGCTCTGGCGCCCCCACATAATAGATTTACCACCCACGATATCCGGCCGGTACCAGTCGAAGCGTTTTTCCTCCAGATAAGGGCTTTTAGAATCGTTGATCCAGTAGCTTTCATTATGTTCACTGTACGGATAATCGCGGCTCAGGTAAGGATGGGTTTCTTTTTGGGCGAGCGTAATACGACCGCGGTGAGGAAATTCCCATGGATCTTTCATGGCCGTTTCATATTTACCATGCTCCAGTTGCTTGCCCTTATCCAGCATCAACACTTTAAGTCCTTTTTCGGTGAGCTCTTTTGCAGCCCATCCACCGCTAACGCCGGAGCCTATAACGATGGCATCGTATGTATTTTCCGCTTTGGATTTCAGATTCAGATTTATCATCCCGTAATTTTTTCAGATCAGTTAAAACAGATAATTGCTTAAGCCCAGGCCTTATCGCCTTTTTTGTAAGGCACACAACCTTCGTATTTGGCTGGAATTTTAATGTAACGAAGCGCTTTGGTAGCGCCGGGTTCTGACGTAAAGTAACCGGTGAGGGTAAGTTCCTTCATTAGCTGGAAATAGTGAGGACCATCGCCGTCTTTTTTGTTTTCGCGTTTGTTATACGCTACACGTTCCTTATCTATCTCAGTCAGCAACTCTGTACGTTGTTCGGGAGTGATGTTGGTAAAAGCGGCTTTATACTTTTCGTTGGATTTGTCATTGATGTTTTTCAATCCTTCCACAAAAATCTTCTGCGACTTTTCATCATAACAATCATTCATCATTGTAAGAATGAACTCCTCTACTTTTGCGGCCTTCGCGCCTGGAGTACTGGTTTCGGGGATGATGGTTTCCGCTATTTCCGCAAGCAGGGCTTTGGTTTCAGGCATCTGCAGCGTATAGTTTTTAGGCCCTGCGGTATTACAACCATTAAGGGCGGCCAACGTGGAAGCAGAAATGGCTGTACCCATGATGACGGCCACATTCTTGAGGGCATCTCTTCTGTTCATAATAATAAAATTGATTTGACCTTGAACTCAAGTTCTATTAAATAAAAAAACGTTCCTTAATATGACAACGGTGGAATGGCGTGTTCTCTGCCGCTAACAATTGAGTTGGAAAACCATCGGGTTTGCAAGAAAGCCAAATGCATAACGTGGGTTCCGGAGGTAAAAATTAGTAAATAAAATGGAATTCGAAACAAAAAAATAGGGCAACCCAAGGGCTACCCTACTTCTTTATCTATATTGATACTTTTTTTACATGATATACTTGCCCTGCGAGTTCACCATGACTACAGGCAGCTTATGGTGCTTTTCGAAATAGTCGTATGCCCCCTTCAGGTTTACCCAAAACTTCTGCGACTCGTTATCGTTCAGCGACACGGTGCCCAGGTAGTCCATAGAGCGACTGTTCCCAAATTTCACCGGGAACACATGCACCGGAATAAAGTCCTGGCCTGAGTTTTTGGCGTTTACGGCCATAATATATACTTCTTCAATAAATTCGTCAGTTAAGGGAATACAGCCGATGGTGAGGCAGCTACCATGAATGTAAATCTCCCCACCCGGCTTTTTGGGGTCGCTCAGTACCTTATCCGAATAATTAGGATAGTTGATACCCAGGCTCAGGTGGAAGTTACTGTTAGGATTGAAATCGTTGATATAATAGAACCCTTCTGGTACCTGGCGGTCGCCTTCTTTACGTTTGGGGCCCATTTTGCCCGAGAGTGAGCATACCCTATAGGATTTAAACAGGCGGAAAGTATCCGTTACACTGTTCTTTACCCAAATTTCCATTTCGCTATCCAGCTTAAACGAGCGGATATAAACGTATTTAGCGGGATAACTCATCCCTTTTTTGGCAAATTCGCTCTTGATCGCCTCTTCACGCTCCCGGAAGGCTACCCCTACACGGGGGAACAGCTTCTGGTTTTCCAGGAAAGATTGCTGTGCTTTCGCTCCACCCATGATCAACAACAACAACGCCGATGCAATGATTCTTTTCATAAACAATTACAAATTCTACTTTGATAAATTTCGATAGGCCAGGTAAAACAATAATAGTGCAAAAATAACATATATTACCATTCCCGCTTTCCTCCCGGTCAATTTTAATATGTAATGGGGGTTGCCCGCCCATACCAGGTAAGCCGTAAGTAATTGAAACATACCGGCTAGCGCGAATAACACACCGAATAAATTTTTAGTATCCATATAAAAAAAGACACCCCATTCGATCTAATAACGAACGGGGTGTCTACAAAAATATCCAATCCTTTAAAAAAAATCAAACTTTTAACGGAATCTTAAAGGTTTCCTCTCAATTCCTGCTCGCGTTCGATTGATTCAAAAAGGGCTTTGAAGTTGCCTTTTCCGAATGATTTAGCGCCTTTACGCTGGATAATCTCGAAGAAAACCGTGGGTCGGTCCTGGATAGGCTTCGTGAAAATCTGGAGCAGGTAGCCCTCATCGTCGCGATCTACCAGTATGCCCAGTTCCTTCAGCGGAAGCAGGTCCTCGTCGATTTTACCCACCCTGTCCAGCAGGGTGTCGTAATAGGAACCAGGAACAGTGAGGAATTCTATACCGCGGCTTTTAAGGGCAGTAACGGTTTCGATGATGTTATTGGTAGCAATGGCCACGTGCTGTACACCAGGGCCACCGTAGAAATCGAGGTACTCTTCGATCTGCGACTTCTTTTTGCCTTCTGCAGGTTCGTTAATCGGGAACTTCACACGACCGTTTCCGTTGCTCATTACCTTACTCATGAGCGCGGAATACTCGGTAGAGATATCGCTATCATCAAAGGAAATGAGGTTGCGGAAGCCCATTACTTTTTCGTAGAAGTCTACCCAGGTGTTCATTTCGTTCCAACCCACGTTGCCTACGCAATGGTCTACATACTGCAGACCGGTGCTTTCCGGATTATAAACGCTTTTCCATTCTTTAAAGCCTGGCAGGAAAGCGCCGTTGTAGTTTTTTCTTTCAATGAACAGGTGAACAGTTTCGCCGTAGGTGTATATACCGCTGCGTACCACTTCTCCGAATTCATCTTTTTCTACTACCGGCTCCAGGTAAGACTTAGCGCCTCTTTTCATGGTTTCTTCGTAAGCAGAGCGGGCGTCATCTACCCAAAGGGCTAATACCTTCACTCCATCACCATGCTCATCTACATGCCTGGAAATGTCGGTACCAGGTTTAAGGGATGTTGTTAGTACAAAACGAAGTTTATTCTGCACCAGCACGTAAGAAACACGGTCTTTCACTCCTGTTTCCGGGCCAGCGTAGGCCAGGGACTGGAAGCCGAAAGCGGCTTTGTAAAAATGCGCGGCTTGTTTGGCATTACCTACGTAAAACTCTACGTAATCGGTGCCATTAAGCGGCAGGAAATCTTCTGCCTGTACAGGCGACTCTTTTACAACTGCAGTGTTCATAAAACTAATTTGGTTGGTTTTTGATTTTTCTGATGTTATCAGGTTAATGTTAAAGCGTTCAGATGTTTGTTAATGAAATCAATTTCTTCGGGTGCCAGTTTCAGTTCAATAGCCTTGGCGTTCTGGATGGCCTGATCTGCATTACGCGCGCCTGCAAGGGCCACAGTAATACCCGGGTGGTCGATCGTCCAGCGCAGCACCAGTTGCGAAAGCGAAACACTTTTACTCTCTGCCAGCGGTTTGATCAGCGAAAGGAAAGCATTAATGCGGGCAATATTATCAGGCGTATAAAATCTGTTGCCTGCACGGCTGTCGCCTTCTCCGAATTTATGGTCTGTTTTAATTTTGCCTGTGAGCAGACCGCGCTGCAGGGGGCTGTAAGCCAGTATACCTTTTTTATGTTCGATGCAATACGGCACCATTTCCTGTTCAATGCTTCTTTCCACCATACTGAAAGGCACCTGGTTAGAGGCTAATGACATTACGCTGTTGGCCCTTTTCATTTGGTCTACATTGTAATTACATACACCTGCTTCCCTGATCTTACCCTGTTCTTTCAGGCGTAACACCGCCTCATAAGTTTCCTCGATCGGCGTGGTTTCATCAGACCAGTGAATCTGGTAAAGGTCGATGTAATCTGTACGCAGGCGTTTGAGACTGTCTTCACACTCTTTAATTACCGCCTCTTTACCTGCGTAGCGATAGATATCGATGTCTTTACCGTTATTATCCTTGCTTTTAAAAAAGAACTGACCTTTGGTACCCTCCCAGCTCATGCCGAATTTGGTAAGAATTTGCACCTTGTCGCGGCTGATACCTTCGAGTGCTTCGCCGAGTATTTCTTCACTGGTACCCATGCCATAGATAGGCGCAGTATCAATAGAAGTAACGCCCTGATCAATAGATGCACGGATGGCATTTACCGCATCCCGGCGTTCTGCGCCACCCCACATCCATCCACCAATGGCCCATGCACCAAACGTAATGGCCGATACTTTCAGGTTACTTTCTCCTAATTGCCTGTATTCCATAATGATTAACTTTTAGGGCGTTAAGATAGGCAATTATTCCGCCCAGCTCATTGTGTATTGACTGTCTTCTATACCCAGCGCCTCTTCTGTTATCTGTAACGGATGGAAAGTATCTACCATCACTGCCAGCTCTTTTGTTTCCTTCGCCCCTATGCTCTTCTCCACTGTTCCCGGATGCGGCCCGTGCGGGATACCTGCGGGGTGTAAAGTGATCATCCCGCGTGTTACATGTTTGCGGCTCATGAAGTCACCATCAACATAATAAAGTACTTCATCGCTGTCGATATTGCTGTGGTTATACGGAGCAGGTATTGCCTGCGGGTGATAGTCGAACAAACGCGGGCAGAAAGAGCAAACCACGAAGTTGTGTGCTTCGAAAGTTTGATGCACGGGCGGCGGCTGATGCACGCGGCCCGTGATCGGTTCAAAATCGTGGATTGAAAAGGCAAACGGGTATTCGCAGCCATCCCATCCTATCACATCAAAAGGATGGTGACCGTAATGAATGGGATACATCACACCTTTCTTTTTAATCATGATCAGGAAGTCGCCTTGCTGATCTATTGTTTCAAGATGTTTTGGCTGGCGGATGTCCCTCTCGCAAAAGGGCGCATGTTCGAGCAACTGGCCGTAACGGCTCAGGTAACGTTTGGGATAGCGTATAGGGCTAAAAGATTCGACGATGAAAAGGCGGTTATCCGGTGTGGAAAACTCTATCTTATAAATGGTGCCGCGCGGTATAACGAGGTAATCGCCATAACCGAATTCCAGTACACCGTACTGGGTGCGTAACACTCCACTGCCTTCATGTACGAAGAGCATTTCATCTGCATCGGCATTTTTGTAGAAATGATCGCCCATACTTTGCTGTGGCGCTGCCAGTACAATGTGCAGGTCGTTGTTGACCAGCACGGCTTTACGGCTTTCGAGGAAACCTGCAACCGGCTTAATACTGAAGCCGTTGAAGCTGCGGTGCTTCAGCATTTTCTCCTCCGCAACTTTCGGCAACACGTTATAGGGCTCATCTACCTTAACAATAGCAGTAGGCGGATGACAATGATACAATAACGTGGAATTTGATGAAAAACCTTCCGTGGAAAACAACTGTTCCGAATAAAGCCCACCGTCCGGTTTGCGGAACTGCGTGTGCCGCTTATGCGGAATTTGCCCCAATTGGTGGTAATGTGGCATAAATAATCTTAATTGAATGAAATAATACCCGGCCCTCCAGGCAAAGGAACTTATAAGACAATAAGGGATGCAGCGTATGATACGGACAACTGTCCGTTTGGCTTAAAGAGAAGCAGAATCCATGGCCAGAGTTGCCATCAGATAACAGTACCTTAACTGGTTTTTGTATGTGGACTGTAAATGCACAGGTTAAAATTAGGGTATTTTTTACAGTTGAGAAATTTTTTATTGCCGTATTGCAGAGGGGCCTGCCAGAAGCATTGAAACCTGCTACCGTATTAAATTTAGGGTTTTCAGAGGAGGCTAGATGACCGACAGTAAAGAGTTTGGGCTGGTATCACAAATTGTGATACCAGCCCAAATACGCCACAGACAAGCTACAACAGAAGTTAAAAAACAAGAAATGCTCTATTGGCAAGGGTTTCATTAGCCCTTTTTAAAGCCGATCGGCTGCCTTACTGAGGCAGGGATACCGATAAGTACATCCAGCGCATCAAAAATTTCCTCGAACCGGCCATCGTACTCCAGCTTCATTTGCTGTAACGCCTTCAACAATTCATCGTAATTGGTGGCCAAACGGCGAAGCTTGATAAAAGTGCGCATAATCGAGATGTTCATTTTGATAGCGGCATCGCTGTTTAGTACGCTCGACAGCATGGCAACACCCACTTCTGTAAATGCAAAAGACCTGGCGCCACCCAACTTCTTACGCACGCCAGGATCGTCGGCTACAATCACCATGGCCATCTCCTTATCCGTAAGCTCAAACATAAAATCCGCAGGAAACCGTTCTATGTTACATCGAACGGCTTGTTTGAGCACACGGGTTTCTACTCCATACATGGCAGCCAGGTGAACATCAAGTATCACCCGCTCGTTTCTCACCAGGATAATGTTCCTGATGATCATTTCTTCCGGCAACTCCGGACCTCTTTTTGTTTTGGTCATTAAACCACACTTTAAACGTTAAACAATTATGCTGTTCCGCTATAGCAGAAATAGTTGGGTCAACCTGGGTTTACTTGTGTGGGATTTGAAAAAGATAGTTGCAATATAAGGGTTAAAAACTCACCCCGATCACGTGCCGACAAAAGACAGTGTATATACCGTTGCTGCAACAACCTTCGAAAATCATCAACTAATCATCACAAAATTGAATGATTTCTAAAGTTGGTCCCACTGCATTGTTTTCTCATTCTTATTTTTAACCTTTGTAATCGTTAAGTCATAAAAAAATAGTGCGTTTTAAATCTTCACATATAATCACTACAACACGCCGCATCTCCGCGGTGTACGCCACTATTATGACGACCATTACAACCCCTTGCCGGGGTTAATTATATCATACCGTCCCTCGACCAGGCACCCTGGTACAAAGCAGACAAGGAATGCTGCGTTTTCACTACGTATAAATTTAAAGTTTCATGCAAGTCTTAAAATTTGGTGGCACCTCCGTTGGGAGCGCCAAGGCGATAGATCAAGTTTGCCAGATAGTTAGTCAATATAATAAGAAAGGATTGATGGTTATCGTGGTTTCGGCCATGAGCGGCATTACGGACAAGCTCATTAAAACAGGTGAATTGTCAGGAAAAAGTCAGGAGCAATACAAAGACATCCTCAAAGAAATTGAAGTTAAACACCTGGATACTATCCGCGAACTATTTCCTATCGGCGTTCAAAGCAGCTTGCTGAGCCAGGTAAAAAAGCGACTGAACGAACTGGAACTGCTTTGCGACGGTATTTACCAGGTTGGCGAACTATCTAAACGCTGCCTCGACCAGATCATGAGTTTCGGGGAGCTTCTCTCCTCTTACCTGGTTGCTGAAAGGCTGAAACTACACGGCCTCAATGCTACCTGGAAAGATAGCCGCGAACTGATCATGACCGACGATCATTTTGGAACCGCACAGGTAGACCATGAAATGACTGAACACCAGATTACCAAATACTTTCAGCACGCACCAGCCGAATACATCGTTGTGCCCGGCTTCATCGCCGCCAATGCCGAACGCGATACCACCACCCTTGGCCGTGGAGGCTCCGACTACACTGCAGCCCTGGTGGCCGCTGCGATGGACGCTAACATACTCGAAATATGGACTGACGTTAGTGGTATGATGACTGCCGACCCAAGACTGGTACCACAGGCTATTCCTATTCCTCATATCTCTTATGAAGAGGCGATGGAACTATCGCACTTCGGAGCGAAGGTTATTTACCCGCCCACCATACAACCTGTTATGGACAGGCGCATCCCCATCTGGATAAAGAACACTTTTGCCCCCTACGATTACGGTACACTTATCAAGGACAATGGTGAAAAACCCTTCCCGGTTACCGGCATTTCCGGTATACAGCAAATAGCACTACTTACACTTGAAGGCAGCGGTATGGTAGGAATTCCAGGGTTTTCGAGCCGATTGTTCAATGCGCTGTTACGCGAGCGGATCAATGTAATTCTCATTACCCAAAGTTCGTCGGAACACTCCATTACCGTAGGCATACATGAAACTGATATACTGAAGGCAAAAGCCACCGTAGATAGCGAGTTTTCACAGGAAATTTATGATAAAAAAATAGAGCCGCTGCTGGTGGAGAAAGACCTTTGTATTGTAGCAGCAGTAGGCGACAATATGAAAAATTACCATGGCCTCAGCGGCAAATTATTCGGCGCGCTGGGACGAAATGCGATAAATGTGAGAGCCATTGCACAGGGCTCTACAGAAAAAAACATCTCCGCCGTGATTAATAAAGCCGATGTTAAAAAAGCGCTGAACGTGATACATGAAGCCTTTTTTGAGAACGAAACCAAGCAGGTTAACATATTTGTAGTGGGCGTGGGCAACGTGGGCAGCAAATTGCTGGAGCAACTGCAACAGCAACAAAACTTCCTGCTCAACGAACTTGGCATACAGGTACGCGTGGTAGCCGTTGCGAATAGTAAAAACATGCTTTTCTGCGAAGAGGGTATTCCGCATAATGAGTGGAAAGATAAACTGGCGCAGGGCGATAGCATGGACCTTAAGCAATTTGCAGCAAGACTTAAATCGATGAATCTTCGTAACAGTGTGTTTGTGGATAATACTGCCAGTGAAGAAGTGGCGCGCATTTACGAAGGATTTTTACAACATGGCGTATCGGTAGTTACCTGTAACAAAATAGCCTGCTCGGCAGACTACCCATCTTACAAAAGATTAAAAGACCTGGCCCGTAAGTTTAACGCATCATTCCTTTTCGAAACCAATGTTGGGGCAGGATTGCCGGTTATCAACACCCTTAACGACCTGGTGCGCAGTGGTGATAAAATAAGGACAATTGAAGCCGTATTAAGTGGCAGTCTTAACTTCGTTTTCAACAATTTCGTGAACGACGCCGATTTCCGCAAAGTGGTAAAAGCAGCCCAGGATGAAGGTTATACGGAACCAGATCCACGTATAGACCTGAGCGGTAAAGACGTAATGCGCAAAATACTGATACTGGCACGTGAAAGCGGTGCTGAAATGGAATTGGACGATATCGAAAACCACTCTTTCCTGCCGGCCGAATGCCTGAACGCGCCCGATGTGGACGGCTTTTACGACCAACTGGACGAACACGCCGCACATTTCCAACAGCTGCGCAAAGCCGCCGACGACGAAGGGAAACGCCTGAAGTTCGTAGCCCGTTACAGTAACGGCAAAGCCTCAGTAGGCCTGCAGTCTGTAGCCGCCGACCACCCGTTCTTTAAACTGGAAGGTAAAGACAATATTGTGCTGTACACCACTAACAGGTATTCGGAACAACCCCTGATCGTAAGGGGCGCGGGGGCCGGTGCAGATGTTACCGCATCGGGCATATTTGCAGACATCATGCGGACTGTAAGGAATTAAGCTAACAAACTACAATGATGAACAACGACTGTATAAAAGTATTTGCACCAGGCACCGTAGCCAATGTAGCCTGCGGGTTTGATGTAATAGGATTGGCACTGGACGCTCCGGGAGATGAAATGACCGTAAGCAGGAAAAGCACGCCGGGTATTATTATATCCAATATTGAAGGAGCGCCTAACCTTTCAAAAGAAGTGTCTAAAAATGTAGCAGGTGTTGCATTGCAGGCATTTTTGCAGGAACTGGGGCAACCGGAACTAGGGCTGGACGTAACGATTAGGAAAAACATACAACCCGGCAGCGGTATTGGTTCCAGCGCAGCCAGTTCGGCCGGCGCCGTAGTAGCCGCCAACCTGTTACTGGGCAAACCCTTTACACAGGAGAAACTGGTACGTTTTGCCATGGAGGGCGAGCGGCTTGCCAGCGGTACTGCCCATGCGGATAATGTGGCCCCGGCCATTATGGGCGGTTTTACCCTGGTAAGGAGCTACCAGCCCCTTGACATCATTGCGCTTAATACGCCCGATGATCTTTGGGTAACCGTTATTCATCCGCAGATAGAAGTAAAAACGTCTGACGCGCGTGAAATATTGAAACAACAGGTACAATTGAAAGACGCTATCAGGCAATGGGGCAACGTTGGCGCGCTCGTAGCCGCACTTTACACCAACGACTATGGTCTCATCAGCCGTGCATTGGAAGATGTGATAGTGGAACCGGTAAGGGCCATACTCATCCCTGCCTTTTACGAACTGAAACTAAAATGTAAGGAAGCAGGTGCGCTTGGCGGCGGCATTTCCGGTTCGGGCCCATCGGTATTTATGATGAGCCGTGGCGAAGAAATCGCCCGCAAAGTAGCTTCCGTGATGGACCAGGTGTATGCGCCCATGGGCGTTGATTATAAAATTTACGTTTCCCGCATCAACACCCAGGGGGTGCGTGCGATATAACGTATATAAACACACGAAACATGCAATATTACAGCTTACAAAATCCACAACACCGCGTATCATTCAGAGAAGCGGTTATACAGGGACTGGCGCCGGACCGGGGGCTTTATTTCCCCGCACAGCTGCCACGGCTGGAAAAAGACTTTATAGAAAGGCTGGAAGAATATGATCCTTTGTATATCGGCCGCCATGTAATACAACCCTTCATCGGGGATGAAATTCCGGACAACCACCTCCGGCAGATCGTTTCCGATACCCTGTCCTTCCCTTTCCCGTTGAGGGAAGTGGAACAGAACATTTACTCACTGGAGCTGTTTCATGGCCCCACACTTGCTTTTAAAGATGTGGGCGCCAGGTTTATGGCAGGCTGCCTCGGGTATTTCCGAAAACACGATCCACGTCCGGTGACGGTGCTGGTAGCCACCTCCGGCGATACAGGCGGCGCCGTGGCCAATGGTTTCTACAATGTACCAGGCGTCAATGTGATCATCCTTTACCCCAGCGGAAAAGTGAGCACTTTGCAGGAAAAACAGCTGACTACCCTCGGTGGTAACATTACCGCCCTGGAAATACAGGGAAGCTTTGACGATTGCCAGCGGATGGTAAAAACCGCGTTCCTTGACCAGGAATTACAGGACAATTACATGCTTACCTCTGCGAACTCCATTAACGTAGCGCGCTGGCTTCCGCAGATGTTCTATTACTTCCTCGCGTACAGGAAAATCAAACAATGGAAAAAAGAAGTGGTGATGGCCGTGCCCAGCGGAAACTTCGGTAACATCTGCGCAGGTATGATGGCCGCACAAATGGGACTACCCATTGCACACTTCATTGCAGCCACTAATGTAAATGATACCGTACCCAGGTTCATGCAAAACGGAAAATACGAGCCCAACGCTCCCATCCCTACCCTGTCAAATGCCATGGATGTGTCGGACCCGAGCAACTTCGTCCGCATACTCCAAATGTTTTCAGCGAGCGAAACGGCATTAAAGGCACACCTGTCTTCCTACAGCTTTACCGATGCCCAAACAGTGGCCGCTATCGGCGATGTGTTTAAACAACATAATTACCTGATGGAACCACATGGGGCGGTTGCCTATCTGGGCCTGAAGCAGTATCTGAAAAAGTCGCCGAACAATGTGGGCATCTTCCTTGAAACGGCTCATCCTGTTAAGTTTGAAGACACCATGCCGGAAGATTTACGGGGTGAGATCAGTATTCCTGAGAAAGTAAAACAGCTGTACGATCGTGAAAAACAATCGGTATTGCTTCCAAACGACTATAAATCATTAAAGAACTGGTTGATGGGTCAATCCTACGCAGTGTAATAGCCAAGGCAAACAACTGCATTTAAGGCGTACTTTTATTAGTGCGCCTTTCTTTTTTTTGATAAAAATTTGGCATAGGTTTGAGTCTATGAAATTCCTGAAAAATATTTCCCTATTGATGGCCGGGATAGCATTGACTACTGCCTGTAATAACCAGCAGGCACCGGCGGACAAAACCACCGCATCAGCAGATACAATCCTTTATTCATCACTCGTAAAACCGCTTACCGACTCCATTAAACTATTCCCGCAACAGCACGAACTATATTACCGGCGAGGTTTGGCCATTTTTAATGATGCACCAGAACTTGCACTTAAAGACTTTGAAGCCGCTGCTAAACTCAATCCAGGTTATACAGACTACTGGGCCACTACTGGTGAGGCCGCCCTGGTAACCGAAAAATATAAAACGGCGGTGGAAGCATTCCGGCAGGCATTAGCCACTGCGCCACAGCATCCTTACATCCAGTACAAACTGGCCATTGCCCTTATTGAAGACAAACAGCCGGCGGCGGCAGACAGTCTTTCGGCAGTACTGGCACAAACAGAGGGGGAAAAAGACAAAGGGTATTACCTTAAAGCGCGTATAGCGGAAGACGAAGGCGATACCACAGCCGCTATCAGGCATTTAAAAGAAGCCATTAAAATAGCAGGTAAAGAGAGTGATTATGATGCCGTGATGGAACTTGCAGAGCTGTTAAAACAACGTTCATCCAGGGAGGCTTTGAGGTACTACGCCCTGGCAGCCGAAATAGACCCGGTACTGGCCGAGCCGCATTACGGGGCCGGACTCTTTTTTGAATCGCAGAAACAGCCACAGGAGGCCATCAAAGCTTATCAGCAGGCTATTTTGGTAGACCCGGGATACGAAGACGCCTACCTGGCCATTACCCAAATTTTTATTAGTTCCGGCAAATGGAAAGAAGCAAAGCACTACGCTAACCTTACCGCCCGTAACAAACCTAATAGCGCCAGGGGCTATTATTTCAGGGGACTTAGCGAGGAAAACCTGGGCGATTTTGCGGCTGCTAAAGAGGATTACACGAAAGCATTAGGCTTCAGGAAAAACTTTCCCGAAGCTACAGAAGGGCTGAAGCGCGTTTCGGAAAAGAAATAAACGTACGTTTGTAAGCTAAAAACTGACTCATTGGAAAAACGTAACATAATTATAGCTCCCTCCTTGCTGGCAGCCAACTTCCTGCAATTAGACAGGGAGATGGAAATGATCAATAACAGCGAGGCCGGCTGGCTGCACCTCGACGTGATGGACGGCCGCTTTGTTCCCAATATAAGCTTTGGCCTGCCTGTTATTTCGCAGATTTCCAAAATCGTGAACAAAGTTTGCGATGTACACCTGATGATCCTGGAACCTGAGCGGTACGCGGAGGCTTTCCGCGATGCAGGTGCCCATAACCTTACCGTACACGCCGAAGCCTGTCCTCACCTGCACCGGAACATCCAGCAGATCAAAGACCTGGGCATGACCGCCGGTGTGGCGCTGAATCCACATACTCCCATCGGCCTGCTCGAAAATGTGATCAACGATATCGATGTGGTGCTTATTATGAGCGTGAACCCCGGCTTTGGCGGACAGAAATTCATTCCCCACACCCTTGATAAAATAAAAGCGCTTCGCCAGATGATCGACAGCAGTGGCTCAAAGGCGCTGATAGAGATCGATGGCGGTGTAACGCTGGCAAACGCAGGCGACATCGTTGCGGCTGGCGCAGACGTGCTGGTGGCAGGTAACACCGTTTTCAGCGCAGCCGATCCCAAATCGGTGATCAGCAAACTTAAACAGGCTTAGTCGGCCAGTTGCATAATTACATCGTTGGTAAGCGGTTTGGTAAGATAACCATTCACGAAATCGTAGGAAGAAACACGTTCCTGGTCTTTTTCGTCAATTGAAGAGGTAAGTACGTACACCCTGATCGGCTTGCATAAAGTGCCCCTGAAAGTCTGGAAGGTGTCGAGAAATTCCCAGCCATCCATAACCGGCATGTTCAGGTCCAGCAGTATGATATCGGGCAATTGTGAAGGATCATTCCTGTAGCTGCGAAGATAGTCGAGCACCTCTTGTGCATCGCTGTATTTGCTAACCGCATTGGTAATATTTAAACGATCCAGCATAATCTCAGTGATCTGCTGATGTATCGGGTCATCGTCTACAATAAAAATTGTATTTAATGGCTTCATATTTTCTTATTCGGGCCTAAAAGTAATAATAAATTTCGTTCCTTTTCCTGGTTTACTTTCTGCCAGAATATTCCCACCCATTGCTTCGATCTGGCTCTTCGTGATAAAGAGCCCTATCCCCTTGGCATCTTTGTTCTTGTGGAACGTTTTTCTGAACCCGAACAATTTGTTGCCGTAGCGGTCCAGATCGATGCCCACACCGTTATCTTCCGCCGTAAGCATTACACCACCATCTACCTTGCGGCTTTGGAAGTGTACCATGGGCGAGCGATCGTTTGCGCGGTATTTAATAGCGTTGGTTAGCAGGTTCTGCAATATGCTGTCGAGATAGATTTTGGGGTATTCGATATCCGGCGAATCCGAGAAATCGCAGGTAAGCCGTATACCGCTGGTTTCAATATCCACCGTAAGTATTTCTTTAATTCGCTGCAGCCTTTCAGAAAACGAGAGCTTTTCGCGTTCGAGGTTCAGGTCTTTACGGATCTGCACTACCTCTATAAGATCATTGAGCGTTTCATCTATATTAAGGATCACATCGTGCTGCATATTAATATAGAGTTCACGCTCGCTTTCCGATGTAGTATTATTATATATCTGCATTAGCGCCTTCAGGTTGGCGATAGGCGCACGAAGGTTGTGAGATGTAATGTGGGCGAAGTCTTCCAGCTGTTTGTTCTGATTTACCAGGTATTTGTTCAGGTTTAACAACTGCTCGTTCGCCTTACGTAACTCGCGCTGCATACGTCGGCTTGTGGTTACGTTACGGGTGAAGATAGAGATGCTGCCATCCTGCATGGCGGCCAGCAAAAATTCGTACCACTTATTGGTTTGCGGCAGATAATTGATGAACGATACCGGCCTGCGGTGTTCTATACACTCCGAAAGTTTGGAATGGAATGTACTGCCCGACAGCCATGGGAATACCTCAAATATATTATTACCCAACACCGCCTCGTGGTCAATTATTTCCTCTGCTTTCTTATTGATAAAATTCACCTTTCCATCCTGCCCCATTACAGCATAGCCCATATCGATAGTATCGAAGAAGAGGCTCATAAGTTCTGTATTACGGGAAAGCTGGTCGCGTATCTGGAATTGTTCGGTAATATCCTGTATAACGCCATGTATACGTACGATGCGGCCGTTCCTGAATTCGGGGCGACCGATCATTCTTATCTTGATACTGTTGTTGCGGGCAGTTACCAGCGTGAGTTGCTCGTCGAAAGAGCGGCCGTACTGGCAGCATTCCATAATTACATCTTCTACCCTTGCACGCTCATCATCGCTATAGAAAGTGCCCATCTTTTCCATGGACATCTGCGTATATGGCGGTAATTCGTGTATACGGTATGTTTGCGGCGACCAGCGTACACGGTACGAAGGCACATCGATCTCCCATCCCCCTATTTTACCTATTTCGCCCGTCTGCAACATGAATTCCTGTGCCTTGGCGTTTTCTATCTCCTGTCGTTTCTTATCTGTAATATCATTTACCAACGCCACCACGATCTGGTCTTTGTCTACCGGATCATACACCGGGAACATGGTCAGATCAAGAAATACTTCCCGGTCAGTCTTCGTCCAGTCTTTATCCAGCGAGAAGTCAAGCTTTTTTTCCATCCTCACCATTTTGCCATGCTGCAACACCTGCATAAACAGCTGGTCCAGCTCAAACAATTTGGCAAAAGGATCATTGATCATATTATACGCGTCTTCGTGTTCCCCGTTTACGTTATTGCCAAAGAACAGGCGCTGCGTTTGGTTAACACGGCGTATAAATCCGAAGTTGTCGAACTGAATATACCCGATAGGCAGATTTTCGACAATATTATTAAGAAGGCGTTCGCTTTTTTCGAGACTCAGCTCCGCGAGTTTCTTCTCCGTAATTTCACTCAGGATGAGGAACATGTAAGCCAGCTCGTTCTGTTGCCCAATAACCGGGAAGCCTGTGGCCTCATAGTAAGCTGGCTGGATGCGGGTGACCGCACCATTTTGCACCTCAGTATACTTGAGCAGAATTTCCTTTTTAACCGGCACCCGCCTGCGTATTACCTCTTCGAACATCGCATTAAGGCCATTGTGGCGGTTAATGGGATCGCCCAAGACGTTGTATGGCAGACCGTTTACAGCCAGGTGGCCTTCTCCGAGAATATCCCGCATATAACCGTTCAGGTCTACACTCCAGCCATCAGGCGTATATTGATGCAGGCCTACCGGCAGATTTTCCAGCACACTGCGGAAGAACTGCTCATTTTCGCGGGCCTTTATTTCCTGTTGTTTACGTGCAGTAATATCCAGGCAAATAACCAGGTAACCACCCTTCGCATCCCCTGTAGTAAAGGGGCTTACGGTAGCATCTACCCAAATCATCCGGCTGTCGGCACTATTGTATATAACTTCGTTATGCCATGTTTTACCCGTTCTGAGCGTACGCCAGATGTCATTAACATCGCAGGGCGATTCAACCTGGCTGATGATCTGGCTGAACGGGAGGCCTACCAGCGCCGTGGCCGAGAGACCTGTAGCGTTGCAGAACATTTCGTTTACCCGCATAATGCGCGCACGTTCGTCCAGCATAGCCACAATAGCACAAGCGTCAATGGCCGATTGCACCTGGTGCAACTGGGCATTGGCATTTAGCATATCCTGGTAAAAGGTAAGTTCGTGGCTGACGTTGCGCGAAAGCATGAATGCCCCTGTTACGCGGCCTTCTTCATCGTACAGTGGTTTAAAGGAAATACGATGGTGCGCGCCACCAGGCACCACATTTGGAATGGAACACACATACGTGTTGCTGTCCCCGGCAAGTGCCCTCTTACAATGATATAACCATTGCTGGGCCCATTGCGGGTATGCTTCACAAAGGGATAAAACACTGATGCCTGGTCTGATATCCGCCCCATAAAGTCTGCGGCATTCCGCCGCAAAAACCTTGTTCACCCTCACAAAACGACAATCCATATCAAATATGGCGATGCCGTCCTGGATATCCTCCAGCACCTGACTTAATGCAGCGTCGTTCATGTTGTAAGTAAGTCTGTTGGCATATTATACTCCCGATAATTCACGATCATGCTCTGCTTAGACGGCCAATAAATCAATGCTAAAAGTAGTGATAATATAAGACATTTCCTTGTTATGGTAAAAAATGAATACATACTTAAAAACGTCGTTGGGGATAATATGGGGAAAACCCAAACCCTTTCTGCATAAGGCATTGATACCTAACCGGGTGATGAGGCTGCGCCTTTTCTGCATTTTTTAAAATATCTTTGGTTCAAACGTTAGATAACGAAAGCATTAATTTTTACGGGCTCTGAAAGCGACAAGTCCGCGATGCCTGAGTTACAGAACTTTTTACAATTTTTGGGGACATTGAAAGTGAAATAACTTGGCATCTGCTCACAGTACAGGAAAAAAGTTTTGGCGTTGTTATTGCTGCTGCTGATATAGCTGCTGCTCTGCCCGGTGTGGTTTCTGCCTATACCTCACTCGCGGTTTTAGGTGTTCTCCCGGAAGACAGCTTGCCTGTAACTTAGATGCGCTGTGGCAGTAGGTAAAGCAGGTACGCACAATACCGCAGTATCAGCTGAACAGAAAATCGCTCTCTCCGGCAAAGAGGTGGCTGCTAAAGTACAAACCTTCAAACAAAACGGTTACAAACTATAACGGGTGCTGGCCAACATGCAGAGAGGCTGAAGTTGTACATATTATCCCGGGGAGCGAAACAGTATTCTTTATCTTAAACTTTAGGTCCATTGACAGAGTCGATCATTAACCTGGACAGCGTAAATCCGATTGAGTTTTTCGGGATCAACAACGGCAAACTCGATCTGCTGAAAAAGAAATTCCCCCTGCTTAAGATCCTTTCCCGCGGTACACAGCTGAAAGTGTCGGGAGCGCCTGAAGAGGTAGCCACGGCACAGGAAAAGATCGGCCAGATCGTAAAGTATCTTGAACGTAATGGTAACCTTTCCGAAAACTATTTCGAACAGATTCTCGGGGATGAGGTAACCGGCGTGGACCACTTTAGCGACCGGAATCCGAATGAAGTATTGGTATTTGGCCCCAACGGCCGAACGGTGCGTGCCAAAACGGCCAACCAGAAAAAAATGGTAGGCCTGGTGGACAAAAACGACATCGTGTTTGCCATTGGCCCGGCTGGTACAGGTAAAACCTATACAGCGGTAGCCCTGGCCGTAAGAGCGTTGAAGAACAAGGCCGTACGGAAGATCATCCTTACCCGTCCTGCGGTGGAGGCCGGCGAAAGCCTGGGTTTCCTGCCGGGTGACCTGAAGGAAAAAATCGACCCGTACCTGCGCCCGCTTTACGATGCACTCGACGACATGATACCGGCCGAAAAGCTAACCTATTTCATGACTAACCGCGTGATCGAGATCGCCCCGCTGGCTTACATGCGCGGCCGTACACTGGATAATGCCTTCATCATCCTTGATGAGGCCCAGAATGCGACCGAACTGCAGCTAAAAATGTTCCTTACCCGTATCGGTTCATCAGCTAAAGCCATCATTACCGGCGATCTGACGCAAATTGACCTTCCCAAAAGCCAACGCTCCGGGCTGGAAAAAGCGACCAGGATTCTCCGTAATATTGATGGTATCGGCCACCTGAAACTGGATGAGGAAGATGTAGTGCGTCACAGGCTGGTAAAAGCCATCATCAGGGCTTACGAAGCAAATAAAGACGAAAACTGATTCTAAAAAAGCCAGGCACATGTTGTAACACGTATCACGCGTACGTGTCAACGGTTGCCTGGCTTTAAATTAACAGTACCTTAACTTCCGTAATTGTAAGTTGTGCATTTCAAACAATCCCCCTATTTTTGTCGAAATTTTTTAACTTTTCAGCCACATGAGCTATTATAGGCGACTTGTACTTTTGTTTGGTATTTTCTTTGGCCTTCTGATTGCTGGTTGTCAAAAACAAACCAAGCCCGACGAAGTAGCGCTGGATTTCATGCACGCCATCCAGCAATCTAACTTCGAGCAGGCCAAAGAATATGCTACGAAAGAATCGCACCAGGTGATTACCTTATACTCGATCTTCGACGGCAGGAGAACGGAGGACGAACGGGAAAAGATCAAACACGCCGAAATTAAAGTACTGGATACCAAAGAAGAAGGCGACAAAGCTACGGTAACCATCCTTAACTCATCTGCCAAACAGGAAGAAACCCTGCAGCTTGTGAAAGAAAGCGGCAAGTGGAAAATCTCCCTTACATTCGAAAGCATCATTCCCAACTTCCCCCCTCCGGGCAGCATGGACAGCACCAGCATCGAAAGGATGCAAGACAGCGTGCCTGTGCTCCTGGATTCTGTTGCAGTTCCCGCGCAATAAGAATTTTAGGAAAAACGGACCATGAATATTCAAATTGTGTAAGACTCGGCTCCCACCTTTATAGTTCCACTCTATTATGCCCGCAGATATAATTGCAGGCATTTGTTTCTTATTTCTTAAATTTGCCCCCCTCGGATTACGAGGATATGCAATATTGAACCATATAAGTAAAAAGAAAGCATTAAGATTATGACAACAAATCCTTGGCATGGCGTTAGTTACGGCGATAAAGCACCGCACATCGTTACAGGTATTATCGAAATCCCCCAGGGCTCGCGTGCCAAATATGAGCTGGACAAGGAAAGTGGTTTATTGAAACTCGACAGGGTATTGTATTCATCTGTATATTATCCGGCTAACTATGGCTTCATCCCCAGAACGTATTGCGATGACCATGATCCGCTGGATATCCTCATCATTTCGCAGATAAACTGCGTGCCCATGTGCCTCGTAGATGCTAAAGTGATTGGTGTAATGCAGATGATCGATAGTGGTGAAGCAGACGATAAGATCATTGCCGTTGCCGCGCACGACCAGAGTGTAAACCACATTAACGATATCTCTGAACTGCCCCCGCACTTCATTCACGAAATGCGCCACTTCTTCGAAGAGTACAAAAAACTGGAAAACAAAACCGTAAAGGTGGAAGAGTTCCAGAACAAAGCCGTTGCCGAAAGGATTATCCAGGAAAGCATCGAACTGTACAACACTACTTTTAAGAAGTAATTGGGTAAGTTGATAAAGAAAAAGAGCAGCCGTTTCGTAATGGCTGCTCTTTTTCTTTAAAAATAACGCCTGATCAGGCGAAGTTTGTGCGTTCGTTCGCCGGTATCACTGTTTACGATGCCTTGGTTATCAATAGCATCTATACGCACCTTACCGGAGGAGTGTATGATTTCGTGGTCGTTCATTAACATCCCTACATGCGTTATACGCCCCTCTTCATTATCAAAAAAAGCCAGGTCGCCAGGTTTAGTCTCCTGTAAAAAGCTTACGCCTTCCCCTTGTGTAGCCTGCTGGTAAGCATCGCGTAAAAGCGCGATACCCGCCAGTTTATAAACCGTTTGCGTAAATCCTGAGCAATCAATCCCAAACACCGACTTGCCCCCCCACAGATAGGAGGTATTAAGAAATACCGCCGCATGTTCAAGTATTTTGGTCGCATCGGGTGCCTTCGGCAATTCAAGAAGAGGCTCCTCAAACTGTACCGTAAATTTTCCCCATTTTGTAACACCCCCGCCGTTACTAGCGAAGAGGCAGCCAAAAGGAATGTGCATGAGCTGGCCGTTAAATTTGATGCGATTGACCCACGCGGGAGTATAAAAAGGATGCGGTGTATCAAAAACGTCTTTTTCTACCATTTGCACATGCGAAACCGTAACCCAGCCTTCATAATTATCGTAACGGTTCCGTACCTTCATCCAGCCATCTGAAGTAACTGGTTCTGTTTCAACAAATTCCCCAAACAAAACCTGCGAGATAATTTCGCTTCTGTGCTTTGGCTCCGCCCTCATGGGCATAACCGGTACAATGGTTACAGCGTATGGCATACTAATTGTTATTTTTTTATATAAGTGTTTCAGAATTTGAACACGAAAATGCGTAAATTATAGATAGAAATATGCACCTGCTACTAAATAATATGACCGACAAGGAATTACTGAACCGCGTTCGTAAACTAATGGACGAGGAAGCGGTAGGTACCCTTTTGGAAAGATACAGCCACCTGGTAGTAGCATATAGTCTACCTAAAATGGCCAACCGTGAAAGTGCTGCGCAAGTAATACCGGCACTGTTAAAAGACCTTGACCAGAATTTCCGCACGATGCACATACCCAGGGCCAACGACTGCGTGGAACATACCCTGGAAGACTATTTCAGTCCGAAAAAGCATCCTAACCACGTTTCCCGTGAGGTTCAGGCCATTTACCGGTCCGAATCGCGCGTACAACAGTCTGGCAGCAACCCTATTGCCAGGCAACAGTTAGGTACAGAACTGGAATCGGCGCTTGAAAAGTTAACCGCTGAAGATCAGCAGGTAGTAGCCCTATTCTATGCCGAACAAAAAACCTTTGAAGAGATTGCTGCCGCTAGAGGCATTACAAAAGATAAAGTACGAACGATACTGAAAACGGCTCGCAAAAAATTAGCCACACAACTGATGGACCAGGCCTATGAGTAACTTATTTCCCATACAAGAACGGATCCTAAAGATCTTTACCCCTGTACGATGTTTGAACAGGGACCAGTTACCGCGTTACATAGAAAACAAAATGACGCCGGTAGAGAAACATCTGGTAGAGCAGCACCTCGTTGACTGCGACCTGTGTTATCATGCGCTGCAGTCGCTGGAAAAGGCCGCTAATCGTGAGCCTTACGAGCAACTTACGACCAATACGATCACTTATATCCATCAGAATTACATGCCCGCACCCAAAAACATGGTGCAGCAGAAGGCTATTCGAAAAGGTCGTAAACAGGAAAGCCTGCTAGCTTACTTCTGGACCCTTGCTTTAATAGGCTTTGTTGGCGGTGGCATTTATATCGTACAGGCGGCCATGAAACACCGCGGCCTGCGCAGTCATACGATGACTACGGGGGCAACACCGGCAAATGGCACCGCATCGCAAACACCTGCCGGTGTAACTTATTCTACGCTGTCCGTATCGGACGAAACGCCTGCTACCTCCACCCCCACCGCCCAACTTGCTGTGACCAACGTGGATAGTACGAGAAAAATCGTACAGCCGGCATTAAAAAAAGATACGATGAAATTGCTAGCAGCAGGCCCTCACCCAACCACGCCTAAACGCGATTCTGTTGCAGCATCTGCTCCTAAAAAGAATGTGGTAAAAGATTCTGTTACCCACGTTGCCCCTGCAGCTATTGCGGAAAAAAAGCCGGAAGTAAAGGAAGAGCCTAAAGCAACGCCCCCACCCACCGCAAAAGAAGAGAAGCCGGCGGCAGCAACACCTAAAAGCAGTGTTAACATAGATGAGTCGTTGTACAAATCGGCGCTTATGCTACAGCAGCAAGGCGATCTGGAGCAGGCGATAGACCGTTATAAGAAAGTATCAGGCACCAGTAAGTTTGGCGAGCTTGCTAAGTACCAGATGGCTGTATGCTACAAGAACCGTGGCCAGTCCAGTAAAGCGAAAAAACTTTTCAAAGAAGTAGTTAAGATGGACGGCAGCATGAAAGTGGCTGCTCAAAATGCACTGGATAATTAATCCTGTTTATGGAAATTTAAATCTCCCGCATCTTACTCACAGATTTCTATATTTACACTGTGAATTATCCTAGCTATCAGAACCTTACCGACCTTGAATTGCTGCAACGGTACAAATCCGACAGCAACAGCGAATGGATAGGCATATTATTCGATCGTTATGCCATCCTTTTACTGGGTTTATGTATGAAGTACCTCAAGAATGAAGAGGATGCACGTGACAGTGTTCAGCACATTTTCCTGAAAGTTTTATCGGACGTGCATAAGCACGAAGTACAGCATTTTAAGGCATGGATTTACCAGGTGGCCAAAAACCACTGCCTCATGCAGCTACGCAAAACCAATACCCGTTACAGCAAAGAACTGGATGAGAACACCATGGGCGGCGCCCTGGAACCGGAGTTGGAAAAAGAAGCAAAAGCCGAAAAAGAACAGAAGGACCTGATGCTGGAGAACATGCAGGAGGCGATGAGCATGCTGAATTTGGAGCAACAGGCCTGTGTTAAGCTCTTTTACCTCGATAAACGCTCCTACCAGGAAATAGCCGATGATACGGGCTATTCGTTACTACAGGTGAAAAGCTATATCCAGAACGGAAAGCGGAATCTTAAATTATTATTGGAAAAGTACAGTAAAAATAAACGCTAACTTGCACAAGTAAGCGACAACAGTTTATGAACGATAACTTTCGCGACATATTTGTAGAAACGAACTGCATTCCCCAGCAGGAATTGCTCGACTACCTGCAGGACAACCTCGGGCCGGATGACAGGCGCCGGGTAGAAACGCACCTGGCAGACTGTGAGTTTTGCAGCGACGCGCTGGAAGGCCTTTCCGCCATTACTGAAAAGGAAAAAATACCCGGTGTAATAAGGCAGATGAAGTGGAACGTATTGCAAAACCTCCGCAGGAAAAACCGTAAGAAAAGAAAACTTGAATTTTATACCTCCCTTGTAGTTATTACGCTTGTAATACTCTTTGTTGCCCTCGCCTGTTTCTGGATTTACCACTTCGTGTCAAAGAGGTAGTTAGTATAATTTTCTGTCGCTTTTGTCTGCCCATAAACGAAATACAGCCAGCGCGGCATCGTTCGGAAACGGTATAAATGGTATTTTCTTTTGATCATGTGGCAGCTCTATCTCCCGATAGATAAAGGAATCATCGAACAATATATTTGCAGCATCCTCCTTTGTATTAGCGTAAAAAACGCGTAAAGGTCTGGCCCAGTAGATGGCGCCAAGGCACATAGGACAAGGTTCACAAGAGGTATAAATCTCACAATCGTCCAGTTGAAATTTTTGTAAGCGATTACATGCATCGCGTATAGCCACCACCTCTGCATGCGCAGTGGGGTCATTATGCAGCAACACCTGGTTCCAGCCCTCTCCCACTACTTCATCCCCTCTTACAACGATGGAGCCGAACGGGCCTCCATCTCCATGTTTAACGCCCTTTTCAGACAACACTACCGCCATCTGCATAAACTTTTGCTCTCGATCTCCGATTGGGTACATAAGATTGGTTCGTTTAAACTAAAGATAAGGAAAAACGCTACAAGGCAATGTAACCTGCGTGGTAACCGCACCGTCAATATAAAAAAACCCGGGTGAAGAATCACCCGGGCATTTGCTGTAACTGTATATCGTCGTATTTGAAGTTATTTGTTGCGGACTACCACTACCCCATCGAACACATCCACCAATACTGGTTTGTTCTTTTCCACATCACCTGCGAGTATCTTTTTACTCAGCAGATTAACGATCTGTTTCTGAATCAGACGTTTCAGCGGACGGGCGCCAAACTGCGGGTCGTAGCCCTGTTCAGCGATGTAATCAATAGCATAATCAGAGAATTCCAATATCATGCCATTTTTAGCCACCAACTCTTTCAGTTGTTCTAATTGTATGTTAATTATGCCTTTCACCTCCGACTTCATCAGCGGTTGGAACATAATTACCTCGTCTACACGGTTAAGAAACTCGGGACGGATGGTCTGTTTGAGTAATTCCATCACCTGCTCGCGTGTATTTTCCACCACCTCGTCCTTATTCGCTTCGTTAACCTTTTCGAAGTTGTCCTGGATGATATGGCTGCCCATATTACTGGTCATAATGATGATCGTATTCTTAAAGTTCACCACACGGCCCTTGTTGTCGGTTAGCCTGCCATCATCCAACACCTGCAACAGGACATTGAAGGTATCGGGATGGGCTTTCTCAATCTCATCCAGCAGCACTACAGAGTAAGGTTTGCGCCTTACCGCTTCGGTAAGCTGGCCTCCTTCGTCGTATCCCACATATCCCGGAGGCGCGCCCACCAGGCGACTTACGGAATGTTTTTCCTGATACTCGCTCATGTCTATCCGGGTCATCATACCTTCATCGTCGAACAGGTATTCGGCCAGGGCTTTTGCCAGTTCCGTTTTACCTACGCCGGTAGTACCGAGAAAGATAAAGGAACCAATAGGACGTTTAGGGTCCTGGAGGCCGGCACGGCTGCGGCGGATAGCGTCCGCTACGGCGGTTATTGCTTCTTCCTGCCCTACCACACGGCGGTGCAGTTCTGCTTCCAGGTTCAGGAGTTTGTCCTTTTCACTTTGCATCATCCTTGCTACAGGTATACCGGTAGCTTTTGCCACATTTTCCGCAATATCTTCCGCATCCACTTCCTCTTTTAACAACCGCTTCTGGTTGGAAGATATGGCACTCAGCACCGCCGTTTGTTCCTCTACAATCTCCTCCTGTTGTTTGACTTTGCCGTAACGTATTTCAGCTACCCTGCCGTATTCGCCGTTCCTCTCGGCCTGTTCCGCCTCATGCTTCAGGTCTTCAATGGCCGATTTGGCCTGTTGTATCTTATCTACTACTTCTTTTTCCTGTTGCCATTTCGCCTTAAACGAATTCCTTTCTTCACTTAAACCTGCGATCTGGGCTCCCAACTCGCGCAGTTTATCTTCATCTTTCTCCCGTTTGATTGCTTCCCTTTCGATTTCCAGCTGGCGGATGCGGCGCTCCAGTTCATCCAGCTCTTCGGGCATAGAGTTCATTTCCAGCCTTAACTTGGCCGCACTTTCATCGATAAGGTCAATCGCCTTATCGGGCAGGAAACGATCGGTGATATAACGGTGAGAAAGCTCGACCGCAGCAATGATCGCCTCGTCCTTAATGCGCACATGGTGGTGCGTTTCGTAACGTTCTTTCAATCCACGTAAGATCGAAATTGCATCTTCCTCCGTTGGCTCATCGATGAATACCTTCTGGAACCTGCGTTCCAGCGCTTTGTCTTTCTCAAAATATTTCTGGTATTCGTTAAGCGTGGTAGCACCTACCGCACGTAACTCACCGCGGGCCAATGCTGGCTTAAGAATGTTGGCGGCGTCCATGGCACCTTCCATAGCGCCGGCACCTACCAGGGTATGAATTTCATCTATGAAAAGGATGATGTTTCCATCGCTTTCAGACACCTCTTTTACCACTGCTTTCAATCTTTCCTCAAACTCACCTCTATACTTGGCGCCGGCCATCAGCGAGCCCATATCGAGCGCAAAGATGATGCGGGAACGAAGATTATCGGGTACATCGCCATTTACGATACGATGAGCAAGACCTTCGGCGATGGCGGTTTTACCAACACCAGGCTCACCGACCAATATCGGGTTGTTTTTTGACCGACGGCTGAGGATATGTAAAGTTCTGCGAATTTCCTCGTCACGCCCGATCACAGGATCGAGCTTACCGGCAGATGCCAGTTCGTTCAGGTTTTTTGCATATTTCTGTAGTGAATTATATTGAGCATCGGCGGTTTGGGAGTTTACGGTGCCGCCTTTACGCAGCTCCAGGATAGCCGTTTTTAAACCCTTTTCTGTAAGACCTGCATCTTTTAAAAGTTTGGATGCATCGTCGCTACCGCTTAAAAGACCTATCAGCAGGTGCTCCACACTCACAAATTCATCCTTGAATTCTTTGATGGCGGAACCTGCCCTCAAAATCGCATTGTTGGCCTCACGGCTTAACACCTGCCCTGGTTCCCCTCCCGATGCGACGGGATACTTCTGTAACTGTTCGTTTAATTTACTGTCGAGGAAACCGGTGTTAACATCGTTCTTCTTCAACAGATATTCTATGGAATTATCTTCATCTTCCAGCAGTGCCTTCAGTATATGCCCTGTTTCAATCGACTGATTTTTGTGATTGAATGCCAGCTGTTGTGCCTGCTGAAGCGTTTCCTGCGACTTGATAGTGAAATTATTAAGATTCATATTTTTTACTTTCTTCCTTTTTGGCTAACAATTCTCTAATTGTTTTGTTGTATTAATCAAACGCTGCACCAAATCAAAAAGAGGAAATTTTGGCAGCTTTTTCCGAAGAAAACTGCATCTTTAACAGGTAAAACCGAGCTTTCCTGCTAAAATTTCAGGTTTTCTACCTCTTTCTCCCATCCGTTCCCGTCATTTACCCGGCATTGAACCGTAGCTCAACTAACATAACACAACGTAGACAGGCAAACGAACGTACCAGTCTGGAGAAGTATCAAATCAAAAAACATCTTCTTATGGTTACTATTATAAATAAGCCGGGATAGGCCAATGAGCCACGTTGCCCTGCAATTCAATCAATTCGTATCACCCTTTTCACTCCAAAAAAACACGTTATGTCATTCGACCTGCTTAATACCGTCAGAGCCGTTTTCTCGGGAGATTATATTTCAAAAGTAGCCGGACAGCTGGCAGAACCGGAAGGAGGCATACAGAAGGCACTTGCCGCTGTGGTGCCGACTATATTAACCGGCCTGTTGGCCAAAGTAACGGCACCAGGCGATGCCGGAAGCGTTTTCGGGCTGGTAAAAGATGCCGCTACCCACCCACCAGGCCCCGTTAGCCAAGGTATTTCCGGCGCATTTATACAAAAAGGTACGCAACAGCTGTCAGCCCTTTTCGGGAACAAAACAGAAAATATTTCCAATGCCCTCGCAGAATACGCTGGCATTAAAAGCAGTTCGGCCCACGCGCTGCTGCAAAGCACTACGCCCGCGACGCTGGGAGAAGTGGGTAAATATGCTATCGATCACCGGATGAGTCCTTTAGGCTTTATGGCCTTTTTAAACAATCATAAAGATGATGTGCTGAAAGCCGTTCCATCTGGGCTGGGACTGGCCAGCCTACTGGGATTGGGCAGCCTGGACGATATTGGGCGCAGGTTGTCGGGCATTATTGCCAGTATTGGCGGGGGCGAACACACTTCCTCCACCGTTGATGAAACAGCAGCCACTTCCGGCGGCCGTAAATGGACGATCCCGCTGCTGGTGATACTTGTAATTGTATTGTTACTATGGTGGCTGCTTCGTGGCTGTGGCAACAAAACCAATGTGCAGGTGCCTCCGCGCGACACCGTCATTACCAGCCAAATGGAAAACGATGCCGTTAACAGCGTTAGTGGTCCCGAAATACCACGCGAATCGATTAAGGTAATCCTCCCCAATGGCAAGGAGCTTGATGCCTACAAAGGAGGCATTGAAGACCAGCTGGTAAATTTCCTGAAAGACCCTGCCGCTAAACCTGGCAAAGATGTATGGTTTGATTTCGATAACCTGAACTTTGAAACAGGCAGTGCGCAGATCACCCCGGAGAGCCGGCAGCAGGTTAATAACCTGGCCGCTATACTCGATGCATTCCCCGCCACGAAGATCAAAATAGGCGGCTACACCGACAAACAGGGTGACGAAGCAGTAAATCTGAAACTATCGAAGGAACGTGCAGAAGCGGTAATCGCTGCATTACAGGGAGCCAATGCGAAACCTGCACAATTACAGGGTGCTGAGGGTTACGGATCACAGTATGCAAAAGCAGCAGCGAATGCGCCGGATGAAGATCGAAAAACTGACAGACGTATATCTGTAAGTGTGAGAGAAAAATAGATGTTTGAAAGAAAGAAGGGCTGCGCAATGTAAATTGGCAGCCCTTCTTTTATATTAAGCCTTAACGATCATTTTTCCTTTGTTCTCACCGGAAAACAGCGAAAGAAATGCTTTGGGCAGATTATCAAAACCTTCTACCACAGTTTCGCGGTATTTTAGTTTACCTTCTTTTACTCCTTTGGCAAGCGCGGCAAACCCCTCCTGTACACGATCGAGATAATCACTTACAATAAAGCCCTTCAGTAATACTTTACGGGTAAGCAATCGTGGAAAAAGCCTTGGCCCCATGGGCACTTCCGTTACGTTGTACTGAGCGATCTGTCCACAGAGTGCAATACGTGCGTGGAAGTTGAGGTTCATAATGGCAGCGTCGGTTATTTCGCCGCCCACGTTATCATAGTACACATCTACCCCATCCGGACAAGCAACTGCGATGGCGGCCGTCATATCTGGGGTTGTTTTGTAGTTAATCGCCTCATCAAATCCAAACTCATGTTTTAGCAAATCCACCTTTTCATCGGAGCCTGCGATACCTACTACCCTGCAACCCTGTTGTTTAGCCAGTTGGCCTACCACAACACCAACCGCACCCGCGGCGCCAGATACCAACACGGTTTCGCCTGCTTTGGGCTTACCAATGTCCATCAACCCAAAATAGGCGGTTAAACCAGGCATACCCAGGATGCCCAGGTAATGCGAAGGAGGCGCCAGGTTTGCATCTATTTTAGAAAGTTCTGACGCCGGTACAGTAACTTCTGTAGCCCAGGGTACACGGCCCGTTACAAGATCGCCGGCTTTAATACCTTCCGCTTTACTTTCTAACACCTCGGCCACTATACCGCCAACAATGGGTTTGCCTACCTCGTACGGCGCTGCATAAGATTTTGCATCACTCATGCGACCGCGCATGTAGGGATCTACTGAATAGTATAATCCTTTAATACGCACCTCACCCTGTTCCGGCGCTTTCACTTCCACGATTTCTGTTCTGAATGCCGACTCGTCGGGCATACCTTTAGGCCTTGCCGCCAATACTATTTGTTTTGCACTCATATACTATACGTTTACTTGGTCTATAGTTGTTTTTAAGATTACTTCCACGTTGCCCCTTATGGCATTAGAATACGGACATACCTGGTGAGCCTTTGCTACCAGTTCATCTGCCACATCAGCACTTACGCCGGGGATATGCACCTCAAGGGTTACTGCCAGTCCAAAGCCACCGGCATCATTTTTACCGATGCCTACATGACCCGTTACAGTAGTTTCTCCCGCTTCAACTTTTGCGGTGCGGATAACCAGGCTCAGGGCACTGTCGAAACAGGCCGCATAACCTGCTGCGAACAACTGTTCCGGGTTGGTGTAACTACCTCCACTACCGCCTAACTCTTTTGGTGTCCTTACTTCCAGGTCCAATACGCCGTCTGATGACTTTATATGCCCGTTCCTTCCTCCTTTAGCCGTTGCCGAGGCTGTATATAATGGCTTAATCATGATGAATTGTTTTGCTTATATAAATATTATTGTCCTTCCTTCTCTTTTGCGATTATGCCGTCCAGCATTTCAGTGAGCTGCATTTTTAAGCGTTGTAGCTGCTTTTCATCAACACCCAAACTGTCCAAAAGTTGCGCCGGCACTTTTTTAGCCTGCTTTTTCAGGTCTTTGCCCTCGCTGGTTAAAGCGATCAGCACTACCCTTTCGTCCTCTTTACTGCGTGTGCGGGTTACCAGGCCCCGCTCTTCCAGCCTCTTCAATAGAGGAGTCAGGGTGCCGGAATCTAACAGCAAATGTTGACCCAGTTCTTTTACAGAAAGCGTTTTGCGTTCCCATAACAACAGCATGACCAGGTATTGCGGGTAAGTAAGGTTCAGCTCGTCCAGCATCGGCTGGTAGTAGCAAATAACCTTACGTGATAACGCGTATAACGGGAAACAAATCTGATTATCCAGCTTCAATATTTCCATTTCTGTAAATTTAATTGTGTAAAATTAAATCGCATCATCTAAATACCGGGTTAACGTACTGTTAAAATAAAAACGTTCCGCGGGCAATATTGCCTGCGGAACGTTTGGGCTGTATCAGCCTGAATGATTTACTTTTTTACAAGCACCAGTCTGCTACGGTCGGCCTTGTAAATCTGTTCATAAAAATCACGAAGTTCTTTAATGTCCGAGGCAGGGAAATTACCGTCGAACACTTCCTTTTTCCGGATGTAGGTCACCACGTTTCCCTTAATAATTGCGGAACAGGTGTACCTGCCAAACTTATTACTCACAGATACTGGCTGAAACGTACTTTCAGGCGAATACCCATCGGGCACTACGATTTCCACACTATCAACGGTACGTGTAGAAAAGGGCATAAATATCTCCGATGTGCGGCCTGTATCTTCAGGGATGCGAACCGAACTGCGCGACAATATATTGGGCACTAAAAACATCCTTTTACCGGTAACGGAAGCATACGCGGAAACGTTTATGGAGAGGTTTTCGTCAATAGCAGGTAATGTACCCGGAAACTCCCTGTATTCAAAGGTCTTTACATCATAACTTGGAAGGCTGATGTTATCTCTCAGTTCTTCCAGCTGCTTTTCCCGTGAAAGCGAGTGGATCATCTGGTGCTGATCGTCCTGCATCTGGCCTGTTGTGTGGCTTTTCACTTCCAGTACGGCATCGCCGTTTTCGGCCAGCACAGCCCTGAGTTTGGAAGAACGAAGGTTTTGTTCCATCCCGTACTTTGGAGTACGTACAAGCTTTCCGCCATTTTCATCTATCAGCAGCACGGGCCTGCCAGAAGTAAAACCACTAAGATAACCTGGAGACAATGTCTGGCTGGTACATTCCAGCCACACGGTATCTTTCTCAAGCGGCACGCTCACGATAATATGATTAAACTGGCTGATGGGAAAATCTTCGATCATCTCAGTTTCTCCCTCACCTGCCCTTACCAGGGTGTAATGTGAGCGAATGCCTGCCTCTTTTAACAGCGCGCACATGTAATTAGACAGCGCTTTACAATCGCCGTAACCTTTAGCCGCCACATAAGCGGCGTCGAAGGTTTGCCAACCGCCAATTCCCAGTTGTATGCTGATATAACGTGTATTTTTTTGAAGATAACTATATAATGCGGCGATCTTTTCCTTTGGTTCTTTCAGTTGATCGGTAAGCTCATGGACTACTTTCTTTATATTATCCGGCAGCACGTCGCGCCCTTTGTTGAGGGAGTACACGAAAGCTCCGAGGTCCTGCCAGGTAGCCATCTGTCCTTTATAGGCATCTACCTGGAACTCGCCCGGTCCGAGATAAACGGCCGTGGTGCGATTATGCCATTCCTTGCTGAAATACTCGGATTGTAGCGCGGGCAGGCCTTTCACTTCCCAGGTATACACCTTCTCCCCTTTACCCGCCTTTTCTGCCGGCTTATCATTATAACCGAAAGCGTGCCAGCGGAGTTGATAATTTTCCGGCACAAGTACTTCGAAAGTGCTTTGCTGTACGGCGAAGCCCACTGCCGGTTGCGGCATCCAGCTCGGCAGGAAAAACGTCTGCCGTTCTTTCGTTTCAATTTCGTATTCGACAGTGTAAGGATAAACGCGATGGTAAAAGTTATGATGCTTATAGCGCGTGTCTGTCATTAGTGAGCTATTATCGGTTCCGCTGAGGTCTTTTATCTCAGACGATTTCAGTTTGCGGAGTTGCTTGCCGGAAGCGTCGAACAGCGCACCTTTAATAGAGCGGACATCACGTAACTGGCCGTAATCTTCGTACACGTCTGTATACCGCATCCCCTTTTCATTCATCACAGTAAGCGCGTACCGATGTACAACAATGACCTCTCTCAGCCCCTCCATTTTCACCTTTACACTCTCCAGACGCTTCACTACATCAGCGTTTTTCAGTAGTTCGGCCGGTATTCCGGTCACATTGTAATCAGGATCATCACCAGCCATTACAAACAGTGTCTGCAGCAGGAGTAAAAAGGTGTATGCTAATTTTTTCATAGGTTTATTTCTTCTTTTTCAATACGATTTGTTCCGCCTGTTTTTTTACAATTACTTCGTAAAAGCTGCGCAGGTCGTTATATTCGTCCGGTTCAAAGGTGGCCCTGTTCATTTTAATACGGCAGCGCATCTGGATACTTGCGCCGGTATTTGCTACAAGGTATTCGAAAAAACCATCGTCTTCACCATAGTTTACCCTCACTGATTTCGGTAACTCGTCGGCCTCATAGCCTTCCGGAACTACAATGGCCATGATAAGGCTTTCGTCAGTAGCGTAAGGCATTTCAACCGGGTAGGCACGGTCTGCCGATTTAAAAGGATTGTATTTATAGGCTTCTGAGAACATAGGACTGAAATACAACACGTCCGCCTTGGGGTCGTCCTGGGCATCAAACTCGTATTCTATTTGTAACGGTTGCTCCATTTCCTTAAGGTTGCCAATCTTTCCGTTCCGGAGCGACACTTCACCAGTAAATAATTTAGCTGCATCTTTAAAATAGGCGTCTTCCCCTTTCTGCTTTATTTTCTCGCGTAGCAAACAGGATTCAAAATATGTAGGCGTTTGTTTCCATGTAGCTTTCAGGTGTCCGTTATCATCAGTTGCGATCATCACGGTGGTCATCTTTTTTTCCTTCAACGAATCTGCAAAAAAACCTCTCGGCTCTACATTCTGATTAAGGATACGGGCGTGTCCATTATAGCACGACGCGTCGAGTTTACCAAAACCGAGATAAGGGTAACTGGCATCGAGATAATAATATTTATCACCATCCAGGAAGGCGCATACAGTATAGTTAAACATATCAATGATAGGATAAAATGCATATGCTGCACCGTTTTCCCTTGTACTGAGGATCATTGGAAAAGCAGTAAGAACGGCTTTAGACAACATAGCTGTAAGGAGCATGTTAATTTCAGTTACATTACCATTCTTTTTGGTGAACACGTTTTTCAACGACCCCTGCATATAAAGGCCGCTATGACCGGTGCAGGTGTAGTTATCACGTACGTAACTGTAAATGCGTTGGGCCTTGTCCAGGTCGGAAGTAGCACCTTTATCAGTTCATCCACTTTGTCCGCCAGGAAATTATTGGACTCGGTTAATGATCCCCCCGCCATTTCCGCTTTCATGTATTCTTCATACAACTTGGGCCAGGTACTTACTATCGGTTTTACCGGCTGCTCAGGAATACGCAACGCGGACTGCTGGAAGCGGATAGAAGAAAGGTGATTGTCCATCGTAGTGGTAAAATCCTCCTTTTTCAAAGCCGGAACGTCTTTATACACCCAACGATGGGTGGTAATAGGCACACTGTAACTTTCCGATGTGGTTGCACCACCGCCACCCTGATCGAACCGGAAGGTTAACGACTTGTTTGTGGTCACGGGTTTGTTTGGTATATGCTCCAGCAGGTAACCTTTTCTCAGAAAGATATACTCGATCCAGGCGGGAATACCAACTTTGTACTCGCTCCACAAAGTAGGATAATCAGCGGATTGAAATTCCCATGGTTGCAGGTTGAACAGGAAGTCGGAAGTGATGGTATAGGAATACTCGATAATAGACCCCTCCCTGACATTTGGCATGGTAAACTTTTTCAGCGAGTGTTTTTTTGTATACTTATCGGTAAATACTGATTTATTCTCCAACTGGGTGGTTACCACTTTATTATCTTCCAGATTGTAAGTAGCTCCTCTGAGGTTAGACAAGCGCTCTTCACTGGCACCGCTTACGTACACACTTATAGCCTCATTAGCGGCATCATAACCATTTTTGTTAATTATCTTAACGCGTCGATGGCGCTTAAACACCAGTTGAAACCAACCTCTATCTGCTTCGAACTCGGTACTACCAATATCGAAAAGCACAACCGCTGAAGCGCCGGTGTCGACTTTGTAAGTACTCTGAAAATCTTCTACGGAAATTTTTCCATATTTAACATCTAACTTGTCCTGTGCAGTTGCCTGCAGGATTAACATGCAGCTGAACACAGCTGTCAGGTAAGGAACTTTAAAAGGCATAAGGGTACAGGTTAATCGAAATTGGCGCAAAATTAAACGAAAAATAAAACCATTAGGCATTATCTTTAAAATATACAATGAAAGATGTACGCTGGAAGCAATTTCCATAAAACATATTTTATTGATTTTCAACACCTGAGGAAGAAGCCTCGGGCTATTTGCTATTTTATAGTTAATTTGCCCCCCGAATAAAACGACCCAACATATGAGCAAGGCATCGAGAAGACAGTTTTTGGCCAGCGCGGGTAAAGCCGCCGCTGTTACCGCCATCGCCCCTTTTGCGTTAGGTAGCAAAACATCTGCCGCTACCAGTAATGCGGATGGACAATTCATTCATCATGTGTATTTCTGGCTTAAAAACGCTACCAGCCAGGAGGACAGGGCGAAGCTGATAGCCGGCTTGAAAAAACTGTCGGTGGTAAGCACTATCGACAAGTTTTATATCGGGCAACCAGCTCCCACAAACCGGGATGTTATTGACCGTTCGTACGCAGTTTCGTGGCTGCTGTTCTTTAAAAACAAAGCCGACCAGGATAGTTATCAAACCGACCCGGTACACCTGAAATTTATTGAAGAATGCTCATCACTGTGGAGTAAAGTGATCGTATACGATTCTATCGACGTATAAATAATTCAAAAAGGACTGGGGAACATTACCAAACCTTTTTACAGATATGAAAGAGGACCGCTATTGCGGTCCTCTTCTTTTTCTCACTATATCGCATCGGATAAAGACGTAAACGTAAAATCCCGGATTTTCATAGGTGGTATCAGCGCATGAACATTGCTTTCACCGCTTACTGTACGTTCTGGAATACCTAATGCCTCCAGGTTATTGAGCATAATAACCGGACTTTCATTAAACCGGAAATTTTTGACCGGGTATTTAATTTGTCCGTTTTCTATATAAAATGTGCCGTCGCGGGTAAGGCCCGTAAGCAAAAGCGTTTGGGGATCAACAGAACGGATATACCAAAGCCGTGTAACCAGTATACCCTTTTCCGTACTTTTGATCAAATCCTCTGTGGTGGCGGCTCCGCCGAGCATGATTATTCCATCGGGCGAGGGAACAGCCTTTACATTTTTCTTATTGGCCCAAAAACGGGAGTAATAAAGATTACTGATAACACCTTTGTCAATCCAGGTTATTTTTTCCTGTGCGCGGCCATCGCTGGTCCAGGGGCTGGTAGGCAGTTCGGGATGAGCTGGATCGGAATAAATAGTTACCCGTTCGTCCAGCAGTTTTTCACCCAACTTGGTTTTACCCCCGGCTTTACTAAGGAAACTTCGGCCTTCATCCGCATTCCTGCCATCCATATCAAAATAGATATTTTCCAGTAACACCAGTGCGGCAGCCGGTTCCAGGATGACGGTATACTTGCCCGGCTCCAGTGCCCTCGCCCCTTTTGAACCGGCAGCTTTCATGGCAGCGATCCTGGTTGCTGCGGCTACGTCCAGCTTCGAAGCATCCGAATAGCCACGTGAAGCGTAACCAGAACCGGTACCATCTTCTGAACGCAGGGTTACATTAAAATTAACACCGGTGGAAGCATTGTATGCGAACAATCCGTGCGTATTCATCATGGCAGCGTAGCTCACTGAATTTTCCAGGAAGCCCGCTGCCACCAGGTTGTTATCCTTTGCAATTTTCAAACTATCGGCCACCTTCGACGCCCGGTAAGCCGGATCAATAGCCGCGGTAGAATCAGCAAAGGTAGGACCTGCAGCCTGGTATTGCTGCGGACCCAGGAAAGGCATAAACTCCGGGTTTTCCGGTGCAAGCTGCGCCAGTTCTTCCGAACGTTTTACCACCTTGGCTAACGATGCATCATCCAATTCATTAATGGTGGCAGTGCCCAGCTTTTTCCCGAAAGCTGATGACACCACGAGCGTTACAGCACTAATGCCACCGCTGGTGCTTACTGAATTTCGGGCGTAACGGATGTTACCGCTGTTTGAAAAGTAAATATTGGCTTCACACTGCTCTGCTTTCGAATAGGCAAGTACCTTTTTCAATAATGCCTGCGCTTCTTCTTTAGTGAGTATCGGCATAATTAAATGTTTCTGGCTGTGTTAATAACATTGATACCTTTAAAGTGGGCCGTAGCCGAACCGTGCGATACGGCGCTGGA
>NZ_CABHOU010000070.1 GCF_902168175.1 uncultured Chitinophaga sp.
AGCGATCAGAGAATTGGAGAAAATCGGACTGGCGAGTGCGGAAGATGTGCTGGATATTACAGTACAGCGGATGGAAAAAACATATCCTGCCTACTTCGGCACTTACGACCGGTTCGATGTGGTGAAAAATTATATCAGTTCATTTGGAAACTTGTTTTTAGTAGGCCGTAACGGCATGCATAAATATAATAATACAGATCACTCTATGTTGACCGCTATGGTGGCGGTAGACAATGTGATAGCCGGGGTAACCAGTAAAGAGAACCTTTGGGAAATTAATACGGAGCAGGAGTATCATGAAGAAAAGGAAACCGCCCCTGTTGCAACAGCACCGGTAGAATACAAAACCTTTCCTTCATTCGTATTCAAAACTCCGCTTCACAAAAGATTGTTATGGGCCTCGGCCTTTTTCCTGATTGCGCAGTTCATCATTTTCAAATTGATGTATCCCTATCCGAACTTTATGCCGGACTCGTACTCGTACATCGGGGCAGCCATGAGCAACCAGGACATCAGCACCTGGCCGGTTGGATATTCGAAGTTCCTCCGTGTGTTCAGCTCCTTTACACATTCGGATATGGCACTGGTATTATTCCAGTACCTGTTCCTGGAGGCTTCCATCATCTGCTTCATTTTTACGCTGATGTACTTCTTAAAACCCGGACGCGTAGTAATGTACATTTTGTTCGCCTTCGCCGTGTTTAATCCGTTGTTGTTGTTCATGAGCAACTACGTATCGGCGGATGCCATGTTTACGGGGTTAAGTTTGCTTTGGCTGAGTAGCCTGATTGGGATGTTGTATACTGACTCGCGTGCGTTGATATGGTGGCATGCGGTGTTGTTGGTGGTGTTGTTTACGGTCCGGCATAATGCTTTGTATTATCCTGTGGTTTCTTTGCTTGCGTTTGTATTGTCTAAATATAGCTGGCGGTTAAGGATTATGGGGTTTGGGTTGTCGCTCGTGTTAGTTGGCTTGTTTGTGTGGCATACTGGGAATAAGTATAAGGAGTTGACCGGTCGAAGAACGATTTCAGCATTTGGGGGGTGGCAGTTGGCGGCGAATGCTTTATACATGTACTCTAGGATGCCTGCGGATCCGAATGTGCCGGCGAGGTTTAAGGAGTTGGATAGGATGGTGAGGAAGGAGTTTGATAGTTTGAATAAGGTGAAGGTGCGGCCGGATTCGGTATTGGGGATTTATTATTTGTGGCATGGGCCGTTGCCGAGGTACTTGACTGAGAGTACGAAGAAGGATACGGTGACGCCTTATTTTACGAGGTATGCGAAGATGGGCCATTTCTATGCAGATTATGGCGAGTATTTGATTAAGCATCATTCCACGTCTTTTGTGACAAAATATCTGATTAGAAACTTCATTAATTATTACGCGCCTCCAGTCGAGTTCTTGGGATTTTACAACATGGGGGCAGATACTGTGCAAGCAATAGCTAAGGGCTTTTTCTCCTATGAGAAAAATACTAAAAAGATAGCATCTAGACCAGTTAAGATGTTTAGATATTTTCCGGTTGGGAGTGCGGTAATAAACATAGCATTTATTTTTTCAATTATTGGGGTGCTAATCTTTATTGGATTACGAGATAAAGTAGGGGTAAGATTTTTGCTATTAATTGCGGTAGCGTGGGGAGCGAATATGTTTTTTAGCATTTTAGCATCCCCGATAGTGTTGAGGTATGAAGTATTTGCGATAGTGGTGATCTTTTCTACGTGTGTTGTGATTGGATCCCGATTAAGGGAAGAGATGCTGATAGTTAGCCTAAATTCCAACTGACCTTAATTTAATATATATGATAAGAGTCTTTTTCTTGCGTTTTGTCCTATTGGTGTTCTTTGTGGGATGTAAGTCAAATCATGTATTTGACACACCGCTGCCTGAATTCAATTTATTGGCAATGGATAGCTCAACAATTTTCAATACAAAGCAAATTCCAACGGGTAAACCATTTGCTTTGGTTTACTTAGATCCTGATTGCGGTTCTTGCCAAAAGGAAACAGAGGCGATCTTGGCGAAGATGGCGGAGTTAAAAGAATATTCAATTTACTTCATATCAGACGAACCGTTTGCTAGAATGAAAGTTTTTGAAAAACATTACTCCTTAATGCGATATAAAAATGTTTTTGTAGGAAATGATTATGATGGCTTTTTTGTAAGGCATTTTAGACCACCAGGCCCGCCTTATTCGATTATATATAACAAGAATAAAAGAGCCAGAGATATGTTTTCCGGGCCCGTAGATGGACAGGAATTTGTAGATGTTTTAACAAAATTGAATTGAAATCAACATGAAAAATAATAACATTGTTCTCGAGGTAATTTGCTGTTTACTTATTCTCTTGTTTGGTTATACTGGGATTAGTAAAATATTAGATTACTCAACTTTTTCTTTCGATCTTTTTAGGAGTATACCCGTACTTGATCGTATAGGATTTCCCGCATGGATTGCACTTTCGATTCCTGTTTTTGAGCTTGTTATTGCGGCGGTTCTCGTTGTGCCGAGGTGGAGAAAACTAGGTCTGTATGCATCGTTGTTCACGATGATTTTTTTCACACTCTACGTGGCTTTTATACTAGGATTCATGGATAAAAAGCCATGTAGTTGCGGAGGCGTTCTTCGGGAGATGTCTTGGACGCAACATTTATGGTTCAATGTTTTCTTTACAATAATATCTTATTGGGGAATAGCGATAATTAAAGGGCGTCGATGGTGGCCTATCAAAAAAGATGCTCGCATAGGTAACCGGGTGTCGCCCTAGAATAAGCGTGACAAACAAAATAACTAGTCGTTAAATTATGGTATGTAGAGTGTCGAGTAATTCGTGGTCATCCTCTGCAACACTATTATTTGGTATCTAAGTATCGCAATCATTCGGGCGAATGAGCCTATTGTCACTTTTTATATTTAAAGTTTAAATGCCGGCATGAACAGGGGAAGCCGAAAACCTGAATAAACGAGTAGGCAATTTTTTGACTTTAAGTTTTTATTGTTTTTTGATTCTTAAAAAACATTTTTTGTTATGAATAAGATTAAATTATTTATTGGAGCAGCATGTTTAGTATCCGCTTTCGGCGCAGCAGCTGCCACAAAAGTACTAGGTGACGGTCCTGCGGATTATTATTATAATCCAGCAGCTCCAGTTGAAAAATGCATCGCTATCGCAACTACAGAGTGTCCTCAAGGCGCAGCAACTTGTAAGCATAATGGCTTCCAAGTGTATGATTATAGGGTAGATCTGGAAACATGTGACGTGCCTCTGCAATTGCAGTAATTGCGGTCTAATATTAGGAGGCTGTCCCCACATGATGGAGACGGCCTCTCTTTTTTCTTCTGATTATTTGCTCATTGTGGGGCTATGTCGTAGAATGGCGGCGGTACTAATCTCCCTCAAAAATAAATTTCAGAGACTACACTTTTATCTATCAATTTGTCTAAGTTGATTGAGAGTGATAGCATAACGAGGATTTATAGTGAAAGTTGTGCGCCTGCAGTAAAAGTCTTAATAGGTGGTAATCTTAATGCTCCTGATTCCGGATCTAGACCAATATAATCTGTAAATGTTATTAGATTCTGACCTTGCAGGTATAATTTGAGCGCCGTTATTTTTAATCTGGCTAGTGAATTTTTAGAGAATGTATAAGAAAATGAAAGGTTTTTTAGTCTCATGTAAGAAGTGTTGACGATCGTATTATCTCCGTAATTTACAAGGTTTGAGTATGCTATACCGGCAGCGGATGTGACTGATGAAGTGAGTTTTTGGATTTTACTTGCCGAATTGTCTTTAGTCCACTTTTCCTTAATTAGAGACGGTTGATTTGCGTTAAAAGTTCCCGGTGTGGTGAAGTAATACCGATAGTCGAATCCGGTTTGTTTAACGAACTGCAGAAATATGTCAGCCTCAAATCCGTTGAAAGATATGGTATTAGAAAACCCGCCAAAATACTTTTGTTCTATTGACTTGTTTGCTTGTAAATCTTGCGGGAATGATAGGGTGCCATCTTTATCTAGATCCTCGTAGGAGTATATTCCGGATGTGGGATCTACACCTGTAGATTTAAATTTTTTACTGATAAAAAGTGACCTTCCTACTACATACGAGTTTGCGAAACTTGTTTTTTCGAGATTTGGGAAAGCTATTAGCGTATTAGTAGGTATGCTAATATTTAGTGAGCTAGACCATTTTATAAGCTTATTTTTAAATAGGTTAGTTTGTAGCTCGAATTCAGTTCCTTCGTTTTGTATTGTAGCGGGAAGGTTTCCTTGAATCGTTTGGAAGCCAGTAATCGATGGGAGCGGATAGCCCAGGAGTTGATTATCACTTCTATTTCTGTAATAATTTGTACTAAATAATAGCTGATCATTAAAAAAACTGCTCTCAAGGCCGAATTCAACTTTTTTAACCTCTTCCCAATGGTAGTTGGGATTTGATAGCCTGGTGGGATAGTTTCCTATAATACCGTAGTAGGCAGAACTATAGGGTGTGTAAGTACTTAGATATTGATAATCTGGCATTTGATCGTTTCCTGTTTTGCCAATACTTCCGCGTAGTTTGGCATAACTCAAAAAGGTGATGCTGTTTTTTAAGAATTTTTCGCCGGTTATGATCCATGCCGCACCAATAGCGCCGAAGTTTCCATATCGATTACCTGCTCCAAATCGGCTGCTTCCATCGCGCCTTCCTGTTATGTTAACGATATATCGATCGTCAAAGTTAGCAGTGAGTCGCCCGAATGCCGCAATGTAATGATAAATTGTGTAGGTGTCTTCTAAAGTTTGTGTAGAGACGGCAGCGGATTTATTATTAATTAGGAGATCATTTGAGAAGTCAGTTGCATGCTGTGACATAGAAGAACGAACCTGTTCTTGTATAGTTGATCCAAGTACAAGATTTGTGTGAAATTTCCCAAATTTTCTCTGATAGTTTATTTGAGGTTCTATGATCCAAGATTTGGAGTTGGCAATAGTCGACGTATTGCTTCTTAAGCTTGAGTAGCCCCAATATAAAGGAGAGTAAACGGTAATCGGCCTTCGGGCATTTTGGTTGGAGGATAAATTGTTGAAGCCCAAGCTGCAGATTAGATTTAAGTTGGAAATAATTCGACGGCTCAAAGTTAAATTACTATTTATGTTGGTTGATATTGATGAAACTGTAGCATTCAACGATGCCAAAGGGTTGGTCCATGTATCGTTTTGCCAGTTAAGGTTACCCGTTGAGTCATATAGTTTGGGGGTTGTAGGGGCATAGTTGATATACGCTGATGGATCAATTGTCGGTAAATCGCTGTTCTCTCTTAGGAATATTGTCGAAAAATTTACTTGCGTTTTTTTGTCCTTTGAGAAACTGCTTATGTTGATGTTGGACGAGTATTTTTGATTAGGGAATTCTTTAGGGAGTACACTGGTTTCCTTATTGTAATTAAAGGAAAGCCGAACTTTTGTATTTGAGCTGGCCGCGGAAAGTGCAATTTGGCTATTTTGCATTTTTGCCGTATTTCCAATCATTATATCTTGCCAGTTAGTTGAAGATAAGGTGTCCCAGACGCCATTTATATCATATTCTGTAGTTGGGATGTTAGTAATGCCATCGTTCTGCAATGCTTCTTTTCTCATACGTATGTAATTGGAACTATTTAATAATTCCATTCGGGTGTCGACTATACCAATTCCTGAATAATGATTGAATTCAAGTAAATTTGTTTCACTCTTTCCTTTTTTCGTACTGATTAAAATTACACCATTTGCACCTCTTGATCCATAAATTGCTGTGGCATCAGCATCTTTCAAAACTTCTATGCTTTCGATGTCTCCTGGGTTTATTGTATTGAAAGGACTAAGCTGCACTGCCCCTACTAGCGCTCTGGTTCCTGACAAGCTGGATGGACTAAATGGTACACCGTCAACAATATATAGTGGATCATTCCCATTAGAGATGCTATTTCTGCCCCTCAGTCGGACTGTAGGGGTAGCTCCCGGAAGTCCTGATGTTTGAGTTATTGCGAGACCAGTTACCCTTCCTTGTAGCGCTAGAAGTGGGTTGCTTACCGGCTGGTTAGAAATTATTTGGTTGGATATTTTGCTTACGGATCCCGTATTTTTTCTTTTCGTTGTAGATCCATAACCAACGATTAATGTTTCGTCTAGACCAATTTGTAGCCTTTTTAATTGAATAACAAGTTTCTGGGAGTTGTTTAAAATGTATTCTTGCTTTTGGTAGCCAATTGAGCTAACTATCGCAGTAGATTTTTCGGCAATCTCTGGTAATTCGAATTTCCCAAAAATATCAGACAAAGTGCCTATGCTTGTGTTTTTTATTGAAATGCTGGCGCCAATTAGGGGGGTGCCGTCTTCGGACGTTATAGTTCCAGAGATTTTTATTTTTTTTATTGTGTCTATTGGTATTTTGTTTGTATTGTCTACGGAACGGATAATGACTAAGGACATCTTTCTTTCGTCGGCATAACTCCATGCTAGATTGAAGTAATTTAAGATTTCAGTAAGCTCATCTTTCCAGTTTTGATTTTGAATGGTTTTTGAAATGGTTCGCTCCGGTTTTACAATGTTGTCTGAATAATAAAAGACAATTCCTGTATGAGAGCTTAGCTTTCTCAAATATGTTTTTAGGGTGACGGTGTTTTTTTCTGACTTGCTGCCGGAGTTATTTTGAGTACTTGCGTATGCCTGGGCTGTAAGAAATGTTCCTACAAGTAAAGGTGCAACAAGAACTGACAACAGATTTATTTTCTTCAGATTTAACATATCATCGCTGTTTAATGGAGTTAGATATATTTCTAGAGTGATCGATTGCTAGATATGGGTGAAATGATAATATTTATCACATCTTCACCCTAAACTTATGCAACGTAACTCTTTAAGATGTAAATGTTCATCATGCATCGATATTGCTTGTTTTTATGTTGTTTCTTATTGGGTATAATTTTTTTTGTTAACATTGAAATTAGTCGTGCGCAGACTTCCGATAAAATCTATTCTCGAATTGAGGTTGGAAAACCCTGTCCAGATTTTGTGCTTAAAAAATTGTACTATGGTAAGCGGAACGAAACGCAGCTTAGTGACTTTTCCGGGAGGTGGTTGGTTTTAGATTTTTGGGGCGAGTTTTGCGGTTTTTGTATCTCTGGTTTTCCCCGAATGGATAGGTTAAAAAGGAAATTTGATGGATTGGTTGAATTTTTACTAATTGGTACCCCTCACAAGGAAGATAGTAGTATTCATGCGATGTACATGCAGTTTAAAAGAGATTTTGATCTTAGTATTCCAGTGGCTTATGATAGAACGCTTTTCCAGCGTTTTTGGGGGGATGGGGCAATGCCACTCATTGTGGTTGTGGATCCCAATGGAATTATTAGGGCAATAACAAGAGAAATTGACGCTGAGTTACTTGAGGAATTTGTTGCTGGAGGAAACCCGAAGTGGAAGAGAATTTATGGAACTGATTCGAATCAAAATTATGATTATAGCTTGCCGCTTTTAGTGAAAGGTAATGGTGGCAATGATACGGGGTTCCTTTATAGAACTGTTTTTACCAAATGGAATGACATGCAGCCGGTAATGAGCGTGCGACTTTCAACGCACCGGTTTGAAATTTTGGGCGCTGATCTGACTTTTCTCTACAAACTGGCTTTTTTCGGGAAAGGATTTTGGGGATCCGCGGACTCATCACTTTACTCGAATTGTTATCCCAACATAATACTTGAAACAAAAGATTCGTCGAAATTTACCATGAATCGAATTTCTGGCGATAATATGTTTTGTTACAGTATCTCGAATAAAATTCAAAAGATCGCTTCAGGAAAAGATCCATATAATTTGATTGATGACAAATTGCTAAGCGGAAGAATGAAAAATGATCTGGAAAACTTCTTTCCATATACAGCGGAATTGGAGGAACGGGATATGCCATGTTATTTTTTAGTAGCTGAGAGGAGCATCGTAGAACGTCTTAGAACAAAGGGGGGGGCGGGAAGTTGGACAGAGCCATATGGACACAATAAAGGTTTTTTGCTAAAGAATATGCCGAGTGGCATGATCATTCCTTCTCTAGAGACAGCCTTCGCAAAATCAGTTGATTTGCCAATTTTTGATAATACGGGAATCGAATGTAACATAGATATTGACCTTAGGGGGTTGTCTTTCGATGAACGAATTAAGGAGTTAAACGAAAATGGTATTCAATTGATTTTAGCCGTGAAACGTTTTAAGGTGCTGGTTATTAGGGATTATACGAATAAGTAGTATAAATAAAACCAAAGAAAATGAAAAAGAGATTTTTTTTTCTCACACTATTTTGTTTTTCTATTTTTACATTATTGGGATGCGATAAGTTTTTGGAAATTCCCCCACCACGTACTCAATTGATAACTAATACAGTGTTTGAAAACGATGCACTGGCTAATAGCGCTGTGATCGCAATATATTCGAAGTTGATAAATGAAAGTGGCATAAGCTACAGGATTCCCATGCAGACAGGATTGTCAGGTGATGAATTAACAAACTATTCAAAAAATATCGATGTTATTCAGGTCTATCAGAATGCAATATCTCCATTAAATGCTAGAACTGCTAGTGTTTGGGAACCGTTGTATCGGTATGTTTTTCAGTGTAATGAGGTTATAGAGAAGGTAGAGAATTCAGATCGGCTCAATAGTAAACTTAGATACCACTTGGTTGGTGAAGCTAAATTTTTAAGAGCTTTTATCTATTTTTATTTAAAGAATATGTGGGGAGAAATTCCGTTGATTTTGAAAACAGATTATAAGATTAGTGCTAATGCCGAAAGGACTGGAGTCGCTGAGATAGATAGTCAAATAGTTAGAGATTTGAAGGATGCCATTTCGCTGTTGCCGGATAATTTTATTGGTTCAGATGGTATTGTGAAATCATTCGACCGACTTCGTGCCAGTAAGTGGGCGGCAATGGCTCTTCTTTCAAGAGTGTCGCTTTACAGAAAAGATTACAAGTCGGCCGTGAAATATGCAGACAGTGTTATAGCTAATGCAAATGTATTTTATTTGGAACAGGATTTGAATAAAGTCTTCTTGAAGACAAGTCCAGAGGCTATTTTTCAACTACAGCCGGTAGCTACTTTTTTGGTGACGCCAGAAGGGAGCAACTTTATTCTAAGAGGGACCCCATCTACAAGCGAGGCAAATTCTACCGTAGTTAGTAGTGCTTTGCTTAGAGTATTCGAAAAAGATGATAAGAGGGCTTTAAGTTGGATTAATTCTATAAAGGTCGGAACTAATACTTATTTTTTTCCATTCAAATATAAAGTAAGGACGACCGGAGGAGGTGCCGCAAGTGAGGAATACTCCGTTGTTCTTAGACTTGCGGAATTGTATTTGATTAGGGCAGAGGCCTATGCGCAAATTGGCGAAATTGGTCTAGCCAATGAGGATTTGCGAGTAGTCAGAAAGAGAGCAGGACTTTCTTATGACTTAACAGCTGATAAAGATTCACTGCTAGGTAAAATTATTCATGAAAGGCAAGTGGAATTTTTTTGTGAGTGGGGGCATAGATGGTTTGACCTAAAAAGATTGTCAATTCTAGATAGTGTGATGACAAACACAGTTCCTTTAAAGAGTGCGCAATGGGATTCAAGACATGCATTTTTTCCGATCCCTCAAAAGGACCGCAATAACAACCCCAACCTCACCCAAAACCCCGGCTACAACTAAGCTAACTATTAAAACACACCCCCCTGTCGGTGTTAACACCGACAGGGCTCCTAACTAAAAATAAATTTTGCTAATTAATTAGCAACCCATAATTTCGCTTCATCATCAAACGAAACATCTCCGACTTAGCTTAACCTTATTCATTTAAAACCTCAAAAGTATGATGAGAAAAGTCAGGCAGGATAACAAAGCTGATCCTGAATTTATCAACCGGCATCCGCTCGCCAATAGCATGCTTTTCAACGTGCAGTTACAATATATGTTCGATGAAACACGCAGGCAGTACGGCAAACGGAAAGCCCAAAGTTATCTTTACGACATGGTCGTTCAAATGCAGATGATGGTCGCTCATGGGAAAACGTTCCAGGGCTTTGATGTGGGATCTGTAGATGAGGCGTTTGAAGAACTGTTCGGAAATATAATGTAACACCAAAACATCAGGAATAGCATGTTACCCGTGTCCTTATAATTACTCCACGTGTTGAATTCGGTAACCTGATCCTATAAGTTTGTTGTTCCACCCAAAGTAATCTTTCAATATTCTGGCAATTCAGCGCTAAGGCAAATCGTCCTGGCACAGAGATTTATTTGGTTGATTTAACCTCAGCCAAAGGGGGAGATGTGTATGAGTACGCATTTGTCCCAGGGGAATCCCTATTTTAATGTTTGAACTCTTTGAATCATAAACACATTTTTTAACCATCCTAAAAACCTTCACTAACATGAAGAACACTAATCTGTTTAACACGGACATTCCATCCGCTGTTCTGGCCGAGGTATTGGGCCTTATCAAACAAATTGACGATAAGTTAAGCCCTTATCTCATTTCACTAACGATCGAAGATCGCAGGCGGTTGCCTAAACTGGGAGACAAAAGATTGGCTTTTGTAAGAAAGGCAACGGAGTATGCATTACTTCATCCGCAATTTTTACCGGCCGGGTCGAGTGTTGAAGACCTGCAGGTGGATGCGCGGGGACGCGATATGTTAGAGCAGATCGTGCGTCCGCTCGACATCCTGCTGAGCAAATTGGATGACACGCAAATGAAGGTTGGCAGCGAATGGCTGATCGGCTGCCTCGATTTCGCTGATGCAGTGAAAGGTGCGGCTGCCCGCAACTTGGATGCTGCAAAGGTGATTGACGAAAACCTTAGTGTTTACTTCAAAAAAGCCTCCCGTGCCGACCAAATTGATGAGTCGCCGGAAGATACAGGAGGGCAACCTAATAACTAATCTTTTTTACCAGCAATAGGTATATTGACGGTCTAATGTTCGGCCCGGCGATTCTTCGCCGGGCATTTTTATTAGTTAAACCAGGTCAGGGTTTTATGAAATTGATGACCTGGTTGCGGGTAAAACGATAATTGATTAAAAATCAATTATTTGCGAATGAGCGGATATTCTTTTTGTATCGACGTCGATTCTTTTTATATCAAGGGAGATACCTACGCATATCAACGTTGATTCTTTTTATATCAAACAGCATTTGGCGACAGGCTTGGAACATACTTTTTATATCGGCGTCGATATAAAAAGTATCTCCGTCGATTCTTTTTGTATCGACGTCGATAGGGTGAGGTATCGGGTACATTCTTTTTGTATCTCCGTCGATATAAGAAGCATCTCCGTTGATTCTTTTTGTATCAGGCCCGATATAAAAAGAATATCCGTTGATACTTTTTATATCAAAGCCGATACCATCGGGTATCTCCGTCGATTCTTTTTACATCGGACCTCGTATAATTTTGTATCTCCGTCGATTCTTTTTGTATCTCTCCCGATACCACTATGTATCTCCCCCGATACTTTTTACCTCCACCGCTCATCTCCCCTCAAAAAAATAATCTAAAAAATACTCACCCAATTTTCTATAAAACCACACGTCTAAAAATATTATTTGGGACTAACAATTTTTTGTTACTTTTAACAAATCAATCACCCAACTACGAGTGATGATTCTCCAAAATCGAATACCTTAAGATAGAAACTCCCGTTTCCGTCTTTCCCAATTTCCAATTAGCATTATACGACATTAAGCTTAGCCAAAACCTTTACCACCAACCTGGTTAAATGCCGTATTTATGAACCATGAGGATGAGGAGCTGCTTCTGCGTTGTACCAAATGTGAAGATCAGCTCGCACAACAAATGTTGTATAGCCGCTATGCGAAATTATTAGTGTTCGAGGCCAGCCGTATCATCGGCGATGAGGAAGATGCCAAGGATATCGTCCACGATTTCTTTGTCGACTTTTTCGCCAAGAAACACTACCAGCGCATCCGCGCTAATGTAGGAGGTTACCTCTACAAATCGGTGCGTTACTCGGCCATGATGATTGCGAAGCGGAAGAAGTACCGGGAAAAATCGCTGGAACATTACACGTATTTCAAAGAGACCGTTACCTGCCTGGTGCCGGGGGAGGCCCGGGAAATCCGGACCGCCTTCTATAACGCACTGGATGGCATGCCCAAACAACCGGCCCGCGCTTTACAGCTGTATGTGGAAGATGACATGCGCCGTAAGGAGGTGGCCATGGAAATGGGGCTGTCCGACAATACCGTGAAAACCCATCTGGCAGTGGCGATGAAGTCGCTCAGAAAAAAAATGCAGGAATTACGTTAATCTTCTCACCCGAAATCATTGTTCCGGTATACTATATAAATAGTTAATTCGGTATAGGACATGACTAAGGAAAAGAAGAGTATTGACCTGTTGATGAGCGAAAAGATATTTGGGCTCATTCAACCGGACGATGACCTGGAGCTTCGGGAAGCATTAAATGAAGCCCCTGCGTTACAGCATCGGTTTAATGTTTTAAGAAGGAGTGCAGAGCGATTTGAACATACACCGGCGATTTCCAGTTGGGACCTTGACGAAAGTTTCGATCAGGTGATGCTGGAGGCGCGCCGGAAAAAAAAGCGTAAACGCGGCGCCCTTGCACTGTTAACAGTGGTGTGTGCCGCCCTGACAGCCATATTTGTAGTACGGCTGCCGGTTACAAAAAATACTATAGATGCCCGTTCATTCACAGGGTTTGCCCCGGCCAGTAAGGTTTCGCCCATCCTACTTACAACGGCCGGCGGCACCCAAGTGATGTTTGCGGATGATGGCATTCAGGATATTGAAGGCGCGAAGGTCAGTAACAATGCCAAAAGCAAAACACTGAGTTTCCTCACGCCGCCACCCGGCGCCAGCACCGGCCTTAATAAGTTAACCGTACCCCCGGGTATGGACTATCGCCTGGTGTTGCCCGATGGCTCTGAAGTTTATATGAATTCGGCTTCTTCCATAGAATTTCCTTTCCGTTTCGATGGAGCAAACAGGGAAGTGATACTGAAGGGGGAAGCGTTTTTCAAAATCATGAAAAGGGAAAGTCAGCCCTTTGTTGTAAAATCTGATCGCGGGGACATAACGGTATTAGGCACAAGTTTTAATGTAAACAGTTACGCTCTTGAAACAGTGAAGATAACTCTGGTAGAAGGTG
>NZ_CABHOU010000071.1 GCF_902168175.1 uncultured Chitinophaga sp.
TCGAAAGTGAAATGTTTGGTCACATGCGTGGTGCGTTTACCGATGCACGTTACGACCGCGTTGGCCGCTTCGAACTGGCTAATAAAGGCACTATCTTCCTCGATGAAATTGGCGACCTGGACGCAGGTAGCCAGGTAAAACTATTGCGTGTACTACAGGACCGTACGTACGAAGTACTGGGCAGCAGTCGAACCAAAACTACGGATGTACGGGTAGTGTGTGCCACCAATAAGAACCTGCACGATATGGTGGCCGCAGGCACTTTTCGGGAAGACCTGCTGTACCGCATCAACCTCATCACTGTTAAACTCCCCTCGCTCCGCGAAAGACCAAAGGATATTCCGTTACTGGTCAACAGTTTTATCACTAACCTGAAAGAGATTTACCAACGGCCTGAGATTAAAGTAACCACTTCGGCCATGAAGTGGCTGCAAAAGTTATCTTTACCGGGCAATATCCGCCAGTTAAAGAACCTGGTGGAACGTACCATTCTGGTGAGTCGTGGAGATGTGCTGGATGTAGATAATTTCCAGTCGCAGCTGGAATTGTCGCCTGTAAAAACAGGCAACCTGCAATTACCAGGTGTGGGCGCTGTTACGCTGGAAGAGCTGGAGATAGAGATGATCAAAAGGGCCATGCTGTTCCATCAGCATAAAATAGCCAAGGCCGCAGCCTCACTGGGCATTACCCGTAGTGCTTTGTACCGCCGCCTCGAGAAATACAACATTCCATACGATGAAACTTCGGACTAAGTATATACTTTTTGTGCTTGTACTGCACCTGCTCGCGCTGGTGCTAAGTTACTTCGTGTTTGAAAATAACAAGCTGCTTTTCATTGCCTCCGAAGTGGTAATACTCTTATCCCTGTTCATCGCCTGGCGTTTGTACCGCGAACTTATCCGTCCGCTTAAAACACTGATGCAGGGTGTGGAGGCGATTAAGGATAAAGACTTTAACGTGAAGTTCGTACACACCGGCAAACATGAAATGGACCAGTTGATCGATGTATACAACCAGATGATTGACCAGCTGCGGGGCGAAAGGGTAGTTCAGCAACAGCAGCACTTTTTCCTGGAAAAGCTGGTCAATACTTCACCTACAGGTATTATTATCCTGGATTATAACGGCAATGTACAACAGGTAAACCCTAAAGCCTTAGAGGTGCTGGGTTTGCGTGAGTATAATGAGGAAAAGGTGTTGGCGCATCCGGTATTCCATCACATTAGCCAGCTGCCCTCAGGAGAATCGCGCACGATCAGCCTCAACGGTGTTAACACCTTCAAATTGCAAAAGTCGCACTTTATTGATCGTGGTTTTCCAAGGCATTTTGTGATGATAGAGGAACTTACCGCAGAGATACTGGCCGCGGAGAAGAAGGTGTATGAAAAGGTAATTCGTATGATGGCGCATGAGGTAAATAATACCATTGGCCCGGTGAACTCTATTATCGGCTCCGCGCTTAAAAAGGCGCCGCTCTGGGAAAACAACGCCCAATTGAAAGACGCTATGGAAGTAGCCATTGCCCGTAATGAGAACCTCAACCTGTTCATGCGCAACTTCGCCGACCTTGTGAAACTGCCGGAGCCTGTTAAGCGTCCCATAGATCTGCATAAAATACTCCGCGCCACCGCTCGCCTGATGGAAGCTAAAGCTGCCGAAAAACAAGCGGTGATTCACCTGGCACTTGCCCCGGGTGACTGGAACTTTAAGGGGGACGAGCAGTTGCTGGAACAGGCTTTTATCAACATCCTGAAAAATAGTATTGAAGCGGTAAATGGCCAGGGCATTATCACGGTTACAACGCTTCCTTTGCAGCGGGAAATCGTCATTGCCGACAATGGCGTTGGTATTGCTGCCGATACGGCTGATCAGCTGTTCTCGCCCTTTTACAGTACGAAGAAAGACGGGCAGGGGATCGGCCTTACGCTGGTTAGGGAAATACTGTTAAACCATGGGTATACGTTTTCGCTAAAGACCTGGGGGCCTGGCGATACACGGTTCTCCATCAAATTATAATTGCACGATCTCGCCGGGTTCTACCGCCAGCACATCTTTATTACCCGCCTGCTGTAATACCCGCAAAGGGTCACCCACCGGCTCATCCGACAGGTCGAAGGTGCCGTAGTGCATGGGTATCATTTTTTTAGCGGCTGTATTTTTAAAAGCCTGCAAAGCATCCGTGGGCGACATGTGTGCCTGCGACATGAAAAATTCGGGTTTGTAAGCCCCAATACCCAGTATCGCATAATCAATATCAGGAAAGATTGTAGCCAAGTCGGTAAAGTGGTGACCGAAGCCAGAGTCGCCGCCGAAATAGATCGTTTTACCTGCCCCCTGTATGATATAACCTCCCCACAAACGTTTGTTGGTGTCGCTAATACCACGGCGGCCCCAGTGGCGTGTAGGCATGTAGTATACGTTAAGCTGCTCCGGCGTACGGTATTCCTGGTACCAGCCCGCTTCCTGTATGCGATTGCTGCCTGTAAGGCTGTGCAGCAATGTTTTCATCCGCAGCCCGGTAAGGTACATTGCTTCAGGGTTGAGTTGGGCCAGCAGCTTAAGGCTCCCCGCATCGCAATGGTCGCGGTGATCGTGCGATACCAGTATATAATCTATACCCTTAAAATCTTCGGCGGCTGCTGGCAGCGCACAAAGTCGTTTTTTGACAGATACGTTGAATAATACAGGGTCAATAAGCATCGTAACACCCGCCAGCCTTATAAAGAAAGATGCATGGCCCAGCCAGACCATACAGTCGTTCCCGCTAGTCAGGAAATCTGTTCGTTGTGGCTGTAGCCGCCAGTTGTCGCCGGTTTTTTCCGCCTTTTGGGGGTTCCGCATAAACTGCCATTTCAGCACCTCCAGGAACGAGTCGTTAAACGGATGCTCATGATTTACAAAACGCCCGTGCCCCTCCAGCAGGTTACCTTTCCATTCAAAAGGAAGGCGCATGATAGGCAGGTCGGGATTGAATATACGTATGCTATGCTTCATTGTTCCAGGACGTGTTAGCTTGTAATATATAAAAAAATAGTGGTACGGGCGTTGGTTCTCTGTTCAGCCGCCGTTGTGTCACTCCCTTCAGCGGTGGGTACGCTGCCGGGCATGTGGTGTATACACAACACTGCATATCATAACCAGATATTAACACCCCATTCTCACATTATGACCAATATCCCTTCAATTGTCCAAATGACAATTATTTGAACTAATATAGCTTTATCGTTTGTGACCGGATGTAAGAAAAAAGACCCAGTGCCTCACAGTTACCCATTTTTAAACACGTTATTATTATGAAAAAACTGATCCTGATTCTCGTTTGTTGCGCAATGTCCGCAACCATTATTCCTCAGACAAAAGCAGGCCAGCTGATGGCTGCGCTGCGACTGACAGATTATTATGTGATGGTTGCCAATAACACTACCGGTTATGTGGCCATTTATCTTACCGGAGAGAGCGATGGTATTCGTGGTTATATTAACCCGGGTACCGGCAATGGCTTTGGGCCAATAACAGCAGGTACTTATTCGGTGTTGATGACATCAAATTTGCCCGGTTTAAAAACATTTACTTTTAATGGGGTATCTATTACCACTACATCACAAACGGCCGATTTCGGTGATGTTTACATTTCCAATAACGTTTACGGAAGCGTTGACTAAATAGTTTATTGGCATTACTGCGGCATGGGGATATTATAACCCTGGGTAACTGCTGGCACAGCCGCCTGCTGATAATGAAATAAGGGCTACAGGTAATTTGCCTGTAGCCCTTTTAGCTATAAATAAAATAGGGAGGAAGCGAACGGCTACAATTTTTCACTGCGATGCTGCTGCAACAAGTCTGCTTATCTTGTTATAACATCACCCCCAGCCCCAGGCAGTTATGCTGGTTAACCAAAGCGCATTATGAAAAAACTGTTTATTATCCTCGTTCTATTTGCTATCGCAGCAGTACCCATGCAACAAACACAGGCTACTGTTAATTCGTCTAAAAAGGTGTTTAGTATAGGCCTTAACGTACTGAACAATACTTCGGACGGCGCATCATTTTATCTTTACGGGCCAACGCCTGTAAGCAACTATCTTACTGCCTACTCGGCAACTTCGTACGGTCCGCTTACCGCTGGTACTTACACCATTAATGTGTATGCTGCCCAGGCTGGTTCGCGCACTTTTGTTTTTAATGGACAGTCCATTACCACTTCCGCAGGTTATGCCACGTTTAACAACGTGAGCATTACCTCTACTTCTTTCTTATATTTTTACTAGGTGTTGCAACCGGTGGTAATGATGGGGAATACTCATGCAGACTAACTGCCTGCGGGGACTTACTACTGGTATCGTAACATAAAAAAGCTGCGGGTCATATGGCCCGCAGCTTTTTTTACATACTGTGCAGTTAGTAGTTGCGCAGTTCTTCTATTTCCTTCAGTGTTTTAGGCAGATATTTACCCAGTAACTGGTGGCCATTCGCCGTAATCAGGAAGTTATCTTCGATACGGATACCGCCAAAGTCGCGGTACTTATCCAGCAGTTCATAGTTGATAAAGGCATCCAGTTTCTTTTCGGCGGCCCAGCGGTCGATCAGTTCGGGGATGATATATACACCCGGCTCTACCGTCAGCACAAAACCTTCCTGTAATTCACGTCCCAGGCGGAGTGATTTCCAGCCGAAGTCAGTGCGTTTTACCAGGGTGTCGGTATAACCGAGGTATTGTTCGCCCAGGTCTTCCATATCGTGCACGTCCATGCCCATCATATGACCAAGGCCGCACTGGAAAAACATGGTATGTGCGCCGGCGGCTACCGCTTCTTCGGGATCTCCCTTTACCAGACCAATGGCTTTAAGACCTTCCAGCAGTTTTACGTTGGCCTGGCGGTGAATTTCCATATAGGTAATACCGGGGCGCAACAGGCTAATGGCATGGTCCATTGATGCGAGTACGGCGTTGTACACTTCTGCCTGGCGGGATGTGAACTTACGGCCTGCAGGAAAGGTGCGGGTAAGGTCGCCTGCGTAGTGCATGTCATTTTCTGCGCCTGCATCTACCAGTACCATATGCCCTTCTTCAATCGTGTTGCCGTGGTAGTGGTTGTGCAGCACTTCGCCATGCACTGTTAAAATGGTGGGGTAAGCCAGGCGGCCGTTATGGGCCAGGGCTACTTCTTCCACTTTAGCGGCCACTTCGTATTCTTTCATGCCCGGACGGGTATGCTGAATCGCTGCCAGGTGCATATCTACGCTGATAGATACGGCTTTTTCTATCTCTGCCACTTCCGCCGCTTCTTTATGCGAACGTTGGGCTACCACGGCCTTAATCAGCGGCAGCGATACTTTATATTCCACTTCATTTACCGGTACAGCCAGCCATTCGGCCAGTTTGATCCGGTTTTCCGGGCGGTAGGGTTTAAGTATGTGTACGGTGCGGCCTGCGTCCAATGTTTTTTTAACATACGCATCGATATTGGCGTAGGGTTTAGTATTGGGTACACCTACTTCGGCCGCCATTTCTCGAACGGTGGGCAGGGTGCCTGTCCATATAATATCGTCAATGGTCAGTTCATTACCAAAGATCAGCTCTTCGCCACTGTCGGCATCTATTACTGCTACAAGCCCGGCCACGTCCAGCCCGAAGTAATACAGGAACGTACTGTCCTGGCGAAACGCATAGGTGTTGTCCTTGTAGTTCATACTGCTCTCCTCGTTGCCCATCAGCAATATTAGTCCACTGCCGATTTGCTGCCTCAATACCTCCCTGCGTTGCCTGTATGTTGCTTTGGGAAAAAGTTTAAAATGCATGTTCTTATAATTTATAGTTAAACCTTAGCTGGCGCGCCAAATTTAGAGAATACGGTGGAATTAACAATTTTAATTGCCCTGCGGGGATGGGGGAGGTGATTTTATTCCCTAACTTCACGGGTATGAACAGGTATATGAAACACATGCTGGCAGTGGTAGCTGCCTTGTTTTTTACGCTCAATTCCTTTGGCCAGATAGAGGCTATGCAGCAGAAGGTGGATATCGCTACCCGCTTTATCGTGTACATGGAAAAAGGGAAACTGAAGAAGGCGATGCATATGATCCAGGCCGATAGCCTGAAGGCACATCCTGAAGTTAAGGAGTCGCTGAAGGTGGCCTCCAAAGCCATGAAGGCTGCTGTAAAAGCAGGCGCCAGCCTGTTCATCAATGTTACGCCCGACGAAAGCTTTACGCGTTTCATTTGCCAGTGCCAGTACCAGATGAAAGGGCAGACGCCTGAGAATATTTACCAGTGCGATGTAATCTATATCGACGCGCAGCATGAGGATATTTCTAAAGTGCGTTTTTACGATTTGCCTGCGCTGGAAGCTAAACAACAATTGACCAGCGACGGACTTCCGCGGTTTTAGTTCTCCACTCCCGTATTTTCCCCGTTTGCTTCCGATTCCTGCGGATGGGTGTTTAAGTAGATCTGGTTACACTTATCTGCCAGTTCGTGCAGCATGGCGTCCATCTCCTGGGTGAGTTTATCGATAAACCCGATCAGCTCTTTGTTTTCGGGGTTGCCCATGTTCTCTTTATCGTATATAGCCAATACACCCAGCAGCGAGGCTACTGGTCTGCGCAGGCGGTGCGAGCTGATATAGGCTACTTCCATCAGGTGTTTATTGGTTTCTTCCAGCTGTTGTTCAAACTTTTTCTTTTCGGTGATATCGGTTTGTATGGTCACGCATCTTTCCACATTTCCCTCGCTGTTTACCACTGGTGTTATATCAGTAAGTACCCAGTACGGCTCGCCCCACTGGCTATAGTTCAGCACTTCCACTTTACAATGTTTGCCGTTATCTATACATTTATGGATGTAGGCTACTGTGTCCATATCCGTTTTCTCACCATGCAGGAAGGAGGCTGGCCGTTCGCCGCTGATGTCTTCCAACTGGTAACCGGATAATAATTCAAAGCTTTTGTTTACCCATTCTATCCGGCCTTCTGCATCCAGTATAATTACCGGGTTGGCGGTTAAACTGGCTACCAGTGAGAGTTTGCGTATCTCTTCATCCTGCATTTTCCTATCCTGGATATCGCGCATGCTGCCAATCATACGAATCGATTTGCCTTCGGCGTTCTGCAGAATATAACTGCGGGCATGTACATAACGATAGGTTTTGTCGGAGCGCAGGAAGCGGAACTCGGCCGACCAGTGTGTACTGCCATCATAAATGGCTTTGTATACGCTTTCGATCACTCTTTCCGCATCTTCAGGGTGCAGGTGGTCTTTCCAACGCGAGTCTTCGTCTATCAGGTAATTATAACCGAACAGGGTTTGCACATTATTATTCCACACTACCTTATTGAGTACCAGGTCCCAGTCCCAGATGGCGTCATTGGTAGCAAGGTTTACCATATCGTAGCGTTCTACCGCTTTTTTAAGTTCTATTTGCCGCTGTTTTGTTTCCGTAACATCGCGGGCGAAGCAGGCTACACCAACTACTTTATCATCCTGGAAAATGGGATTAAAGGTGGTTTCTGTAAATATCTGTCCGACTTCGGGTAAATTCCGTTCTTCCATCATCACCACCTTTTCTCCATCCAGGCTGCGGTCGTATATTTTTTGCCATTTGGCAAACTGTTCCTCGCTTTCTACCGCCGGTTGCGGATGGCCTACTTCCAGGTATATCCCGTAAAGGTTGTTAATAATGCTGTGAAACGCCTCATTAAAGGCCAGGAAACGTTTGCTCCTGTCTACCGACCATATCAGGTCCTGGGTACTGTTGATGATGGTGGAAAGAATGCCTTTTTGTTCCTGTAACGCCTGGTCGGCGAGGTACTTGTCGGTAACGTCCCATACGCATACCACTTCTGCATTTTTGCCTTGAAAATTAGTGCCGTATGCCTGTACGTTTACGTACATAATGGTTTTGTTCTTGCGCACATGCCGCCAGGTTCCGGCTTTATTATAACCTTCCTTGGTCGTCACCTGGCTGCTCATAAGTTGCCGGATGTCCTCGGTAGGCCTTATGTCGAGAATGGTGAGTTGCAGGAACTCTTCGCGTGAATAACCGTAAGTGTACAACGCGGCATCGTTCACTTCTATGAATTCGTAAGTACTCCGGTCGTAAATCCACATGGGCTGGGGGCTGGTTTCGAACATACGGCTGTATGCCTTTTCGGATGCTTCCAGGCGTGCCCAGTACCTCTTCAGGAGTAATAACAGGACTCCCGCCGATAACAGGATAAAGGCGGCACCTTTGTAATGTTGTATCTGCGTGAGATATCTGCCCGTACTTTCCGGTAATAATAACAGCAGTATGGTGTCGGAAAAATAGATCCATGCTATGCCAAGAATAACATAGATAATCACAATTCTCAGTGGTGAAATCAGGTCGATCATTAGCATGTTTTTAACAATGCCTTACGGTTGTAGGTGTGGTTAAATTCGGTTTCGGACTAATTGGATGCTGCTCAGATACTAAAATAAAATAATGTATTCGCTTCGGATTCAGTCTGTTATCCCAATGTTAAAGTATTTTTCAATGCCGAACAAGCGTACTTTTATGCATTTTATGTAAATGGTAGAATAGTTTGGGGGAATAGCTGCTTTCATTGAGCAAAAAGTGTTCCGTAAATGTAGGTTAACAAAAAGAGGGAAGCTGTTACGGCTTCCCTCTGCGAACAAATATATGAAGGGCAGTTACCTGCGCTCGTTGTATACACCGAATTCGTTGATAGATGGTGTATCGGTATACTCTTCTATAACGATACGTACCTTGTCGGCCCATACACGATCGAAGCGGTGTACTTTTACGCGGCTTTTGTTAGTGCCGTTCACCAGTGTTTTCCAAACGCCGTTCAGTTCATACTCGAGGCGGTATTGGGTTATTTTTCCTTCTTCTGTAATAGTGATCAGGTTCACACCTTTGTCGCCCGACAGTTCCACCTCGAACCAGGGCTGTTTTACGCTGGGGTGCGAGTTCCAGGCGGAACCGAAACGGTCGTCGTTACCAAAGTCCATAATAGCATAATCACCGCTCCAGCTTGAATTTGCAGGTTGGAATTTGGCCTTGTTATGGGAGATGATGGGCGCGTCTGCTTCAGGGAATGCAGGCAGACTGGCCGGACGTTTATACAGTTTGCCGATCTCTTTAAGGGCCACCAGCGCATTTTCGTCGAACAAGCCGTCGCGGTTGGGCGCTACGTTCAGGATGAAGTTGCAGTAAGCCTGGTTAAAAGGCACCAGGTTTTTGTTCACCATTTCTTCCGGACTTTTCAGTCTTGCCCGCGGCATGCTGGTTTTCCAGAACCAATTGTTCTGTAATGGCAGGCAGGAAAGGGCAGGCAGTTTGTTGGTTTCTTTAGAGATGTGCTGACCGGCACCCTGTTCGTAAGATTTAATATCTGTGTAAAACAAAGCTTCCGCAGGATATTTTGCAGCGTTAAGGTCCATTACCAGGCAATGCGGCTGGATAGATTTAACCAGCTGGTATATCTCTTCGAAAGGGATTTCGTCGTAAGTAATCCTTGACCATGGAGCGTCCCATCCATCAATAATCAGCGCACTGATATCACCGTAGTTGGTCAGCAGTTCGCGGATTTGTTCTTTCACCATTTCCACATGCGCTTTAGTAATCTGGTTAGGGCGTAGTTTGTGGTGCGTGTCGAGGATCGAGTAATAGAGCATTACTTTCAGTCCGGCTTTGCGGAAGGCGTCAGCGTATTCCTTTACCACATCGCGTTTCAACGGACTGTTCATCACGTTGTACGAAGTTGTTTTGGTATCCCAGATAGGAAAGCCGCTATGGTGTTTGGTGGTAAGGCAACCATAAGTCATGTTGGCCGATTTAGCCGCCTGTGCCCACTGGTTGGCATCCAGTTTTTTAGGATTGAACAGCGAGGCTGGTGCATTCGGATCGGCCCAATCCTCATCTACATAAGTAGCAATACCATAATGTATGAACATGCCGAAGCCAAGATTTACAAAATCCTGCTGGTCTTTTCGTAATTGTTCCGCATCTATTTTCTGAGCTGTTGACTTGAGGCCGGGCAATAAAAGCGCGCTTGCAAGCAAGGCCGCCCATACACGGCTGTTGATCATTTTTTTCATTGAATCTGTGTTCGTTTTTTTCGGTTGAAAGATGGCTGGTTTTTTCATCGTTTTTACGGCATGGTAAACCCGCTAGAGTTAGCAAGATAGGGCATTACAGGGCATAGTTCTTCCTTTATGAAAAGATATTTTTTTATGCCATTTACAATTCATTTAAGATTGAAATTGGCAATACCGTTCATACATTTTTTATTGATAAATGTGGCTTTCTATTCGTGGTTTTTGATGTAAGACAAAGCACCGGTAGGGCAGCGCTGCACCTGTTCGATGATCATATCACTGGGGGCACCATAGGCATTGGTCCAGGGTTTTGCTTTAATATCAAACACAGAAGGCAGCTGTGTTACACAGCGTGCGGCATGTTTACAGAACGAAGGCTTCCAGAGAACAGTGATGTCGTCATTGGCATATTTGATGGTTTGTTCCACCGGCTCGTCGTGGTGTACGAAGGAGCGAACTTTTATATCACCTTCCAGTATTTTAGAGATCGGGCAGTTTTGTGCGATCTCCATCAGCCGGTCTTTCTGTTTGGTGTCCAGCTCCGCACCTGGAAAGGTAATATCGCGATCGATGATCGTTTTGGTGATCTCTTCTTTTTTCTCCTGCCAGAGGTTTGCTTTTACCATGATCTCCGGTACGGTCCAGCCCTTTCTTTCGATATACATCCTCAGTGTGATCATGGTGCAGGAGGCCAGGGAGGAGAGTAGCAGGGTGTAGGGGTCGGGGCCGAGGTCTTTCCCGCCGCTTTTGACCGGTTCGTCTGCAATAAATGTCCCGTTTCTCCATGTAATTTTACATTGGTATCTCTCAATGCCATTTTTGCCCACTACGGGATTTTCCATTTTGTACTGCATAATTCGGTGTTTAGCTTCCTGCCGGAAAATTACATCTTTTCCCGCATGCAAAATGCTTCGGATCGTTGACGATTTTACGGTGGCAGGCAAAGAATTAAGCTTTATATTAGAAGTACCAAAATCAACGCCTGATGTCCTCCCGTCGTACCTTTCTCGAAAAATCAGCCTTGCTGGCCGTTTCTGCGTTTACTTCCAATAGTCTTTTCCAGCATTTGCATGCCACCGGTTTCGATAAAGCCGCTTTGTTGCTGAATAATACCGTGCCTGATGCGCTTAACGAAGACTACTGGGCCACTATCCAGGACGCCTATCCAGCCAGCAAAAGTGATATCATTATCCTTAATAACGGAGGTGTAAGTCCGCAGCCATTATCGGTACAAACGGCTTTGGATAAATACAATGCCGAGGCCAGTAAAGGCCCGAGTTATTACATGTGGAGGGTGATGGATAAAGGCCGCGAACCCCTTCGCCGACAACTGGCCGCCCTGGCCGGCACCGATCCGGAGGAGATAGCCATTAACCGTAACGCCACAGAGGCTCTTAACACCGTCATCTTCGGTTTGCCGTTACAGCGAGGCGACGAGGTTATTGGTACCACCAAAGACTACCCTAATATGATGAATGCCTGGAAGCAGCGGCAGTTGCGGGACGGTATCGTGTACAAACAACTGTCTTTCCACTTCCCGGTAGAAAATGACGAGGAGATCGTAAAAGCATTTGCAGCTGCCATTACCCCTAATACCAAAATATTACACCTCACACACGTGATAAACTGGATAGGCCAGATACTGCCCGTCCGCAAACTGGCCGATCTCGCTCACAGCCGTGGTATTGAGGTGCTGGTCGACGGGGCCCACAGCTTCGGCCTGCTCGATTTCAAAATCCCCGACCTCCACTGCGATTATTTCGGCACCAGCCTTCATAAGTTCCTCAGTGCCCCGGTGGGCAGTGGTATGTTGTGGATCAAAAAGGATAAAATAGGCAAGATATGGCCCCTGTTGTGCAACGACCAGCCGCAGGGCAGTAACATCCGTAAATTCGAAACCCTGGGCACCCGCAGCTTCGCTATTGAGCAGGCCATAGGAGAGGCCATTAACTTCCATAATGCCATTGGGGCCAAAAGGAAGGAAGACCGGGTACGTTACCTCAAAAACTACTGGGCCGAAAAAGCCCTGGCCATCCCCGGTGTAAAAATCCATACCAGCCTCAAAGCCCCGTACAGCTGCGCCATCTGTGGCGTAAGCATTGATGGTGTAAAGCCCGCCGACTTAGAAGCACATTTACTGGTTGATTATAAGATCAATACCACGCCCGTTTCTTACGACGATATGCACTTTGTACGGGTAACCCCTCATGTATACACCAAAACCGAACACCTGGATAAGCTGTTGCTCGCGCTGGGTAACCTGGCGGCCAAAGCGTAGTGGCCAGATTCGCCCCTGAAAGTATAAATCTGTTAATTTAGTATCAGTCATGCCGGCGCTTTTACGTCGACTGATTCCGTATTGCAGGTAATTTCCTCTATATCTTTCTTAACCCGTTGTTTTATATTATGTTACTATTTATTTCTTATTATGTTATTCTAGTGTTTTCCTAATGCTATTCTAATGTTATTCTAATGTTATTCTAATCTTTTCCTAAGACGACTCTAATCTTATTTGCTGGTTATCCTGTGGTAATATCGTTTTTATATTGTGCTAATAGTAGTATATTATCACGCTTATAGGTGGGCATTTTCGGATTAGGACTTAAGTGTAAGAATAGTGGAAGCACCCGCGTTATTAAAGTTGGAGCCATCTATAAACCGGGAGTACGCTTTAAAAAAATATCATTTGTATTGTATTGATCTCTCTCCTTTACCCACATTTTTTATATTTTGCACACTTTTAGAAAAACCATGTCGACAGAAAATGAAGATCAGCAAGGGGAAAATATATTTACAACTGCCACTTAGCCTTTTGTTGTTCGCGTCCTGCAGTTCGGTGAAGAAGAGTGCTTCTTCCACGGCAAAGGCGCGTACAGTGAAAGAGCAGAAAAGCAGCGGCAGTGGTAAAGTGGAGTTTATAGACGATATCGCAATATCCAGGGGCACCAAAACAACGGAACACCGTTACGAGGGCCGTAACAACAGCCGCGGTGAATCGAGGCGTGACCACCGCTCCGGTGCCGACATTGAAAATGCCCGTAGCTGGCAGTTCAAATATGCGCAGTTGCTGGATGTGGCGGTAGAAGAGGTGCGGGATGAGAAACTTTTCGGCTTTATAGAAGAATGGTGGGGTACGCCTTACCGCCTGGGCGGTAACACCCGTACCGGTATAGATTGCTCGCATTTCGCCACTACTTTGCTTACGCAGGTATACCAGATGGCCGTTACCGGTAATTCGGCTGATCTTTACAACCAGGTACAAAAGCTGAATAAGCGGAAAGATTTGCAGTACGGCGACCTCGTATTCTTCAAAATTAATCGTAAGAACATATCCCATGTAGGGGTGTATCTTGAAAACGATCGTTTTGTACACGCTTCCGTAAGCTCAGGGGTGATGATCAGCGACCTGAATGAGGACTACTGGCGCAGGTATTATGTAGGAGCGGGAAGGATTAACTAGTTTTTAAACATATTATATGGGTATAAGTTTAACCCGGTTTCTAAAGAAAGTAAAAATAAGACTGTTTGGTTCTGAACTGCCCGAATTTGCGCAGTGGCACCATGTTTTTGAAGGCAAAACTGGTTTGGAGATCGGTGGCCCCAGCAAAATATTTGGTGCAAAGGACTTTTTGCCGATATATAAATATGTTGCCCGGGTAGACGGTGTCAATTTCAGTGCAGAGACGGTGTGGGAAGGCCAGATTCATGAAGGGGAAAGCTATACTTATACGAAGGGGAAAATAGGTCACCAGTTCATCCGTGAGGGGCACGAACTGGATGTAATTGCTGATAACACCTACGATTTTGTACTGAGCAGCCATAGCCTGGAGCACTTTGCGAATCCTATGAAAGCTGTGGCCGAATGGAAGCGTGTGCTAAAACCAGGTGGCGTATTGCTGATGGTGTTACCCGACAGCCGTTATACGTTCGACAGGCGCCGGCCTATAACCGAATTCGCTCATATACTGAATGACTATAACAATAACGTGCCCGAAACAGAGCTTGCTCACCTCGAGGAAATACTTTCGCTGCACGACTTTGATCTTGACCCGCTGGCGGATGGTGCCGACAACTTCAGGGCCAGGGCGCTGAAGAATTTTGAGAACCGGTGCCTGCATCAGCATGTATTTAGTAACGAGTTGCTTAGCCAGATACTGACCTATTTTGAGATGGATACCTTGCTAAGCACCTTTGCCCCGCCGTACAATATTATCGTAATGGGCCGTAAGAAGGAGCGTACTTTATGATTACAGTCATCATTTGTTCTGCCAGCCCATCAAGGCTGGAAAGCGTTAGTGCCTCTATCAAAGCCACCATCGGTGTGCCTTATGAGTTGATCAGCTTTGACAATGCGGCCGAAACAGGTATTTGCGCCGCTTACAATGCGGGCGCGCGCCGCGCTCTGTACGATACACTTTGTTTCGTGCACGACGATGTACGTTTCGAAACGCAGGACTGGGGTAAAAGGGTGTTGGCACACTTTAATAATGATCCGGAACTTGCACTGATAGGTTTGGCGGGCGCCAGGTATAAAAGCGCTGCTTTATCCCACTGCTGGTGTGGTATTGATTGGGCCGATGTGAGTAATATTATCCAGGGAGACGCCAGGGGTAATGAGCAAAAGATAGTAGTTTATCCTAAAGGGCACAGTGGTAACCTGGTACAATGCCTTACACTGGACGGCGTGTTTTTATGTTACCGGAAGCAGGTATGGCAGCAAATCCCGTTCTCTGAAGAATATATCAAAGGGTTTCACTTTTATGATGTAGACATCAGTCTGCGTGTTGCTGCTTCTCATAAAGCCGCTGCCATGTACGATATTGATGTTGTTCATTACTCCACCGGTAATTTTGGTGATAATTGGGTGCGGGAAGCTATCCGGTATCACCAATTGCCTAACAGGCCCGCTATGCCAGTGAGCCTGGATGAAGCGCCCAACTGGGCCAGCGAACGACAGGTCATCAAAAGCTGGATGCTGCGCCTGCGCCAGGAAAAGATATCCAAAGCCAACAAAGTCGCCTGGATGCAATTTTCGGGTGTTTTTACTCAACCTTCCCTATGGCCCACGGCCGTGGCTTTTTTCTTCTCGATCTATCTCAAAAAAAAACGATAAAAAAATCCCTGCCAGGCTAGTTGTACCGGCAGGGATTTTTCGTTTTAACAGGAAGATTATCCTTTTCTTCCTAATAGTTTAGTCGCCCGGGCCAATATCATGCCGTAACCCTTATTCACATCCTCGCTTACATTCAGTTTAATGATCATTACGGCCGATAACAGCGTAAATACGCCGGAGCGCAGAAAGGTTTGCAGCAATGGATTATCACTAAAGATCCAGCTGGCGATGTAATAGTTGACAACAAAAAGCCCGAGTGCGTATAAGGTGGCCATGGTAAAGGGCTGCATACCGAACTTGACCCAAATGAACACAAAACGGGCGATGTTAAAGATCGAATAGGCAATAAGCGTAGCCAGCGCCACACCGGTTAATCCATATGCATTGATCAGGAAATAGTTGAGGGGGATAAGCACCACTACAAGTGCTACGGTAGTCACAAGGTCCATGCGCCAGTAACGGGAGGTAAGAATGATCTGCGAGTTTACACCGGTACCAACTTCCATCACTTTGGTAAAGCCGAGTATCAGGAATACCACGTAGCCTTGCGCATATGCCGGGTCCTGCGACAACAGGGTAATAGAATCGGCGAAGCTAAGTGCGATCAGGCCGTACATGAAACCGGCAAACAATAGCATATTAATAGCCGATTTCTTGTAGATACGGCTGATGCGGCCCAGGTCTTTGTCTTTCCATGCCTGTGCTATTACGGGCAGGGAAGCAGCGATGATACTACGCTGCGGTGCCTCCATCAACGCTGTGAGATAAGTGATGTAAGAGAACACCCCCACGTTAGCCAGGCCGCTGGTATCTTTCGACATGATAAAGAGCGTATCCAGTGTTCTGCCCAATATGCTGAAGCAGGAAATAGCGGTCACAAAAGTGGCATAAGGTACCATTTTAGTCGCCATCTTTTGCGTCACATAACTGGTTTTGATAGTAAAGGTGAGGTCGTATTTTTTGCGCAGGTATACAAATAGCGCTACGGTGATAATCCCGTATAAAAGCGAGAACAGCAAAATAAACTGGTCGTAATTAAGCAGTTTAAGTATAAACAGTCCGACAATGAGCGAGGTTAGCAGCCTGAGCACCAGTTCTTTTAAAAATGTGGTGGCCACCGATGCGTGCAGGTTCCACGCCTGTGCTTCCAGGAGGGAGAACAGTAGCAGGAAAAAGGTGAAAGGGTAGAAAAGATAGAAATATTCCATCACCATGGGTGAGTTGGCGATGGTTTTACGTAGAATAATACCCCTTGAAAAATAGAATATGACGGCAACGACTATAAAGCCAATGATAGCCATGATGGTCATTTTACCGAACAGGTCCCGCTCCTTCGCCGGCAGGCGGTCGCGGTAGTACGGGTAAAATTTATTGAGGATGGCGATGCTGCCCAGGTTCGCCAGGGCGAAAAGCGTAAGCCCGATATCGAACATAATGCGCGTAAATCCATACTGATCCGGCGTGAAAAAGGCCTTATTAGTGAATGTCAATGTGTTTACGGCCCCCACCAGGAAGCCGATATAAATAAGGATCGAAGATGATACGCTTTGTTTGCCGATTGATGCCATTGGGGCGCAATTTAGTGGTTATAACGGTAAATTCGGCCCGGTTTTTAAAACACGCGCCTGTACCCGGTAGCGGAAAAGTTTGTATTTTGCCCGTTATTAAAAGCTTAAGGCTGGATAATGACGGAAAAGGCGCCCATAAAAGTTTCGGTTTGTATACCGGCATATAAGAACACGGAGTACCTCAAAAGGGTACTGGACTCGCTGGCTGCACAGGATTTTACCAGCTGGGAGGTGATTATTACCGATGATAGTCCGGATAATGAAGTGGAAGAACTGGCCCGTTCCTACAAAAAACTGCTGCCACTCGTTTACTACCGTAACACCCCGGCCCATGGTATGCCTGCTAACTGGAACACCTGTTACGACCATGCACGGGGCCAGTACATCAAAATCATGCACGACGACGACTGGTTTACCCGTCCGGATGCCATTTCAAAAATGGCCGCCGCACTGGACGCCAATCCTGATTGTGATTTAGTGTTCTCCGCTTTCCGGGAATGTTTTATCGACCATCCGGGCAAAGTGAATGAGGTACATTGCAGTTCATTTTACAGGCAGCTGCTGAAGCAGGACCCAGTACATCTTTTCCAGAAGAACTTTATTGGACCGCCCAGCGCGGTGATGCACCGCAATAACCCGGCTTACCGGTACGATGTACGTTTGCAGTGGCTGGTAGATATGGACTTCTATATTAACCTGCTGCGTCATAAACCGGGCTTCGTTTATTTAGATGAAGCACTGGTAAATATCGGCATCAGCGACCTGCAGCTCACCAAATCCTGTTTTGGAGTGCGTACGGTAGAAATACCCGAATACTTTTACCTGCTGCGTAAAGTGGGCGAAAACGCCTTACAAAGCCTGTATGTTTTCGATTTCTTCTGGCGGTTGATGCGTAACCTTGGTATCAGGGAAGAAAAGGAACTGTACGAAGCAGGCATGGAAGGCGAAACGCCGGCAGTAGTAAAATACATTCTTAAACGCCAGCGTCCTTTTTCATTTAAACTGCTGAAGAACGGGGCGATCAATAAAATACTGACAGGACTTAGCTTTACGGGCAGGCCTCGTAAAAACGGATGATAGTTTATGTATAAATGGCTCATACTAAAAAGGCGGATAGAAGCGCTGTTCATTTTCCCATTTGCACTATTGGGAAAGTGTTACGCCCTGCTAAACCCTTTAAAGGAAGAATATGACATCTTTTTCTTTTTCCCCTTTTACCATGTAGGCGGCGCCGAAAAGGTGAACAGCGACATTGTACAGCAGTTTCCCGATAAAAAGGTAATCATCTTCTTTACCAAAAAGTCGAAGAACGAGGCAATGTTATCGTTCTTTAAAGGCCCACACATCACCCTCCGCGAAATATCGCAGCATACCGATAATAAATGGATGTACTGGAAGAACCTGGTGTGGCGCGGTATTGTGGCTACTTACATCAACAAGCAAACCAAACAGCCCAGGGTATTTAACGGGCAGTGTAACTTTGGTTATAAGCTGTCGCCGCATATAAAAAAGAAAATTAAACAGGTGGAACTCATACACCTGATTTGCAGTTTCTCCTACATCCGTATGCCTTTCCTTCCGTTTTATGATACCACGGTCATGATCAGCCAGGATTCGATTGATGAGCATAAAGCGTTGTATCGCAAGTACAGTATACCAGCGTATTATGATGCCCGCATACAGCTGATCCTGAACGGCATTACTTTGCCCGGCGATACCACATCCCTGGCAGGTGGGGGCGAGTTGCAATGCCTGTACGTGGGGCGTGGAGATATAGGCCAGAAACGTGTGGACGCACTGGCTTTGCTGGCGAAGAAGCTGAAGGACGAAGGCCTGCCTGCCCGGCTCAACTTTATGGGCAATGTAGCGCCGGCTGTACCTGAAAACTTACGCCCCTATTGCAATTTCCTGGGCGAGAAGAGTGATCCGGCGGAGATAGACAGGGTTTACCGCAGCAACCACCTGCTCATACTGTTATCGGCGTACGAAGGTTTTCCGATGGTGGTAATGGAAGCAATGGCACGCGGTTTGGCAGTGGTGTCAACAGATGTGGGTGATCTTCCTTTCCATGTAAAGGATGGTGTGAACGGGTTACTCATCAACAATGACCAAACGGATGCCGCGCTGGTAGACGAAGCTTTTAAAAAGCTACAGTTGTTACTGGCCGACCGCAGCCTGCTGGCACGCTTTTACACCAATAATATTGCTTATGCGCGCTCGCATTTTGGTATGGAACCATTTGCGAAGGCTTACCGCGCTTTACTGATCTAAATGCAAAATACCTTGAAACCGTTATCCATCATTATCATCACTTACAACCGTCCGGACGATACGCTGTTCCTGCTTAAAAACATAGCCGGGCTGCAGGATGCCGCTTCTTTACTGGAAAGTGTGATTGTCGTAAATAACGCTTCGCGTGCCGACTATACCGAAGTAACCAATTTCATTGACGCTACGCCCGCTATCCCATTTAAATACACGCTGTCGCCCGAAAACCTGGGAGTGGCACGTGGCCGTAACCTGGCAGTGTCCATGGCTAAAGCACCCATCATTATTACTATTGATGATGATGCCTACTTCCGTGATACCGATGCGTTGTTGCAAATACAGAAGGCGTTTGAGGCAGATTATGGGGAGAAGAGGCCTGTAGGTATATTGTCTTTTAAGGTATTGTACGCCAGTACCAAAATGATACAGGAAAACGCTTTTCCGCACAAACGTTTCGAAGAATATAAAAACAAGGAGAAGTTTGTTGCTTCTTACTATATCGGCTGCGGCCACGCGATTAAAAAAGAAGTGTACGACCGCACCGGACCTTATCCCGCCGACTTCTTTTATGGTATGGAAGAGTATGATCTTTGTTACCGGGCGTTAAACGAGGGTTACGCCATTGTGTACAATTCGGCGGTGGTTATCTATCATAATGAATCACCTTTGGGTCGTACGCCACATGCAGAAAAGATGCGGATGTTATGGGTCAATAAGGCCAAAGTGGTATACCGTTACCTGCCACTACAGTATTTCGGCAGCACTTCAATCATGTGGTCGCTGGAGTACCTGAAGAAAACGAAGTGGGACTTTAAGGGCTGGTTCAAGGGATGGAAGATGATATTAAACATTCCAGCCAGTGAAAAGGGAAGTAAACTGGCGAAAGATACGCGTGCTTACCTGAAAGCAACGAAGGCCAGGCTTTGGTATTAGGCCTTTTCGTTCCAGTAATAACTATCGGGTAAAGCTCTTTTGCCGAAGATAGCCGTGCCCACTCTCACAATGGTAGCGCCTTCTTCTATGGCGGTTTCCAGGTCGTTGCTCATACCCATAGATAAATGAAAGGCCTCTTCCGGGCTGAGTATTTTATGTGCAATGGCTTCCTCTTTAATCTGACGCAGCAACGCGAAAGAAGGGCGTACTTTTTCAGGATCGGCATCAAACAAACCAATCGTCATAAACCCCTTTATCCTAAGCCTGTCATAGTTTTTGAGCGATGCAGCAAAAGTCAGTGCATCATCCGGTTTTAAACCGAATTTACTCGCTTCGAAAGAAGTGTTTACCTGGATCATCACATCTATGTGACTGTCCGACTGGCTTAGTTTTTTCTGTAATGCTATTGCCAGCGAGTGGCGGTCGAGCGATTCGATGCAGCTTACATATTGTAGCACATCTTTTACTTTATTGCTTTGCAGGTGCCCGATGAAGTGTTTGTTGAGCGGCAGATCGTGCAGCGCTTCGTGTTTTTGTTTCAACTCCTGCACTTTATTTTCGCCCATCAGCAGTTCGCCATATTTGGCTGCTTCCCGTATCCCCTCTGCGGTTACCGTTTTGGTGGCCAGTAATAACTTCACGTCTTCCGGTCGCCTGCCCGCTTTCGTAGCCGCTCTCTGTATTCTCTCCCTGATCCTGTTAATGTTTACTGGTATCATATCCAAAACTTTTGAGGGTTTGTGCCTTGTTCTACGCTACAAAATTTAGCTATCTTGGGCATACTTAAATCATCCAGTTTTTATTTCTTTTATATGGGCCAGAAGCTGCGACCATGGAAGACCATTCTTCCGATAGAGATTGCGAGCGGTAAAGCGGTTTTCGTGCAGATAGCCGAAGGTATTGCTTCCGAGATTAAACGTGGGCGGCTGCAGCCCGGCGATTCGCTGCCCGGCTCACGTGTGCTGGCAGACGATCTGGGGGTGAACCGTAAGACCGTGGTGCTGGCGTATGAAGACCTGATTGCGGAGGGGTGGTTAAGTACGGCGTATAAACGGGGGACATTTGTATCGGAGCAACTGCCCAAGATTAAACGTGCCGTGGAGCAGCCTGTTAAAAAGGCCAGCTTTGACTTCTACGCATTTAAAGCCGCCGGCGACCGCCAGCAAACTCCCGCCGGTGCTAATCTCATCTACTTTAACGATGGCCTGCCCGATGTACGGCTGGCGCCTTTGGATGAACTGGCCCGCGCTTACAAACGTATATTCCAGCAAAAAGCCCGCTGGCGTATGATGGGCTACAGCCAGGAAAAGGGCGACGACCGCCTGCGCAAAGCCCTTGCCCAGATGCTGGTACACGACCGTGGCCTTAGCACCACCGCCGAAGAAATATGCGTAACCCGCGGCAGCCAGATGGCGTTATATCTTACAGCGCATACACTGGTTAAACCTGGCGACCGTATTGCCATAGAAACGCCTGGTTACCTCCCTGCGCATGAAACGTTTAAAAGGGCAGGGGCAGATGTAGTTCCGGTTAAGATAGATGAAGAAGGTATTTGCCTGGAAGCATTGGAGAAAACGGTGAAAGAGGGCGCTATAAGGGCGGTGTACGTTACCCCGCATCACCAGTTCCCCACCACCGTTACCATGAACGCTGCCCGCAGGCTGGAGTTGGTCGCTTTATCCAACAAATACAATTTCGCGATCATCGAAGATGACTACGATCACGAGTATCATTTCGGGCAACGCAGCTTTTTGCCGCTGGCCAGTCATGAGAATGCGGGCAACGTCATTTATATCAGTTCGCTGAGCAAACTGGTGGCGCCCTCGGTACGAATAGGTTACATCGCAGGCCCGCGGTCCTTCATCGATTCGGTGGCGGCATTACGACTGATCATCGACCGGCAGGGCGATAGTGTAATGGAAAATGCGGTAGCGGAGCTGATGGAAGAGGGGTCGATCACCAAACACGCGCGTAAGGCCTGGAACATTTACAAGAACCGGCGCGACCTGATGGAAACCCTGTTGATCAAACATTTGTCCGGAATCGCTTCTTTTACCAAACCGGAAGGTGGACTGGCTTTCTGGCTTAAGTTTCACCAGGAAATAGATACGCGTGAGCTGGCGGAGCGGCTGGATAAGCAGGGCGTAGCGGTGATACCTACGGAGTGTTTTTCCTTTAATGGTGAACGGCTCAACGCTTTACGGCTGGGGTATGGGTCTTTAAATGAAAAAGAACTGGCAGAAGGCATTGCTGCCCTTGCCAGTGTGCTAAAATCTTAGATTAACAACCCTGCATTTCTATAATGTGATAACCTTTAGCCTCGATGTCGGCCACCACATCATCGGTAGCCTGCTCGATATGGCAGAAGCGGCATTCGGCGGCCGTAAGCGGCTGTTCCTGCTGACCTTTAGTGGCTAAATACTGTTTTCCATATTCATGTATTACGGACAATTCGCGTACGTTATCGGGGGCCAGAATGTCGAAGTGCATAAGGCCACCTTCTTTTTTAGTTACGTATGTATCCCAGACTGCTACTTTCATGATCGTAAATTTAGAAGGGTGAATAAGCGTTACAGCCCTTCGGCCGTAACGCCGTAGTTGTTGTTTTAGGCTTTTACTTCTTCTATAGAAGCGCCGAAGTTGATGTGTAACACGTTGCCGCTGGGAGTAACCAGCGCCGGTACAGATTTTACGCCCGCGGTTTCGGCTTCCGCGATCCTGTTTTTCACTTCGCCAAGGTGTACCACCTCTACCTGCGATTTATCAATAAGCGTTAAAATTTCCTGTTCTGCGCTCACGCAAACGGGGCAACCGGCGTGATAAAATACTGACTTTGCCATTTGATTTCAGTTTGTTGTTGTACTGTGTTTGACAATATTGTCATAGCAAAGGTGCTACAGATGCAGGATACCCAGGTAGACCAGATTAAACGGGTTTTACGAAAACTGGAACCGGGAACTGGCCCATAAAAAAAGCCGCTCCCACAAGGGAGCGGCTTCTATAAAAAGTCAATTTGTTGCTTATTTAGCCGGCGTCGCCTGCGCTCTGGAAGCTCTCCTGATTTCCAGCGCTATGGCCAGTATGAACACCAGTATCACTAGGATAGACGACCATTTGGTGATCATATTACCGGTATAGTAAGTGGCCGGCTCGAAGCGCATTTCGATTTTGTGGTTACCTGCGGGGATTTTAGCCGCGCGCAGTACGTAGTCGGTTCTGATGATCTCCCCCTGTTTGCCGTCTACATAAATGTTCCAGCCCTTAGGGTAGTAAATCTCGGAGAAAACTGCCAAACCATCTTTGCTGTTGGCACTTTCGTACTGCAAACTGTTAAGCCCGTATTTGGTAAGACGGATCGCGCTTGCAGAATCTTTACCGAACGCATAACCTTTCAAGCTGTTTTCAAAACGTTTGTCGATGATAGCCGTGTCCTTCGGGTTGAAGGAATTCATCGCATTCATTTCCGCATCCGCATTGTTAGCCCATTCTACACTGTTCACGAACCATGCATTACCCAGTGCCTGCGGGTTTTGCTGGTAAGTTACCTGGCCCTGCTGGTCTTGCACGATGAAGTATTTCGTGTTAAGCATATTAAACACGGCCATGTTGTTTTTGTAAATCTGGCGCTCGATAAGGTCCTGGTAAAGTTGCAGTTTAGCGGCGTGGTAACCTCCTATAGATTTGTGATTATAAGAAGTAAGACCATCGCTGAACGTTTTAGACGTTGTATTTAATACGCGGTAGTACGGGTCCGGATCTTTTTTGATCTCCAGGTCTACGGCCTTCGGCGCAAAAATGTTAGCGTAATTTGATGCTGTTTCGAAGTTCTGTTTGTTCAGATAGCGGTGGCCAACGAGGAACATGTCCAAACCAATGCTTAAGCCTGCCAGTACGAAGAACACTACTGGTTTAATGGTGCCTTTCAGGAACATCCATATAAATGCTGCAAGCGCCAGCAGGAACACCAGTGAACGGATCGTATCGGCGCGAAGCAGGGAGGCCCTGTCCGCAAAGGTCGCTTTCATCAGCTGGTCAACGATCTGCTGGTTGCCCTGCGTCATGCTCATGTAGTTCTCGCGGGCGGAATCAGTTTGACCGGCGTCGAACGACAATACGCCGTAGGAGAGGAGCAGGATACCAACACAAATACCACCGGTAATGTACACCGCTTTCTTCAACTGTTTCATGGCCAGCTCCTTGGGGATATTGCCGGTAACAACTTCATTCAGTCCCCAGCAGGCCATTAATGGCACCAATACCTGCGGAATAACCAGCGAGGTTGAAGGAGCGCGGAACTTGTTGTAGAACGGAAGGTAGTCAAACAGCAGGTAGTTAAAGAACGAGAAGTGTTTACCCCATGCCATCAGCACACCCAGTATAATAGCGGCCAGTATCCACCAGCGCTGCCAGTCTTTAACGACGAACAGCGATAACACGAATAATAAGATGATGCCGGCACCGAAATAGATCGGGCCTTCTGTAAACGGCTGTGGCCCCCAGTAAGTAGGTGCCTGTGCAGCAAATTGCTCCGCCTGTACAGCTGGAACGCCCAGTGACGTAACAGTTTTGTAAGTCTGAGAATCATTACCTACATCTTCGCCGGTAGAACCACCATAGAGGTTAGGCACCAGCGTGGTAAGAGTCTCAAAAACGCCCTGGCTCCAGGCAAATGCGTACTCTTTATCCAGACCTTTAGCCGGTGTTGCGTTTTGAGCAGCGGCACCATCCGCAGGAGATAATTCAGATTGTCCGCCGCGGGTACTGTATTTCGTGTATTCGTAGGTAGTCCAGAGGCTTACCGTAGACGGTAATATGGAAATAATACCTGCTACCAGTAATACGATTGTTGTTTTGGCGTAGTTGCCAATGGTTTTTGTTTTGATGGCGTGAACCAGGTAGCCAATGCCGGCAATGCCAGCGGTAAGTACCAGGTAATATAATATCTGGTAGTGACCGTTAATAATAAGCAGGCATAACATGATACAGGTAATAATAGCCCCCAGCAACAATCTGCCGCGGTAAGCCATAATAATACCGCCCATTACAAAAGCGAAGTAGCCGATGGACAGCGTTTTGGTATCGTGGCCGGTGGCAATAAATATCAGACTATTAGAAGATAAACCAAATGCCACGGCACCTATCACCGTTATCCAATGCCGGAAACCCATTACATTTAACAGGAAGTAGAAGCCCAGCATGGCGAGCATCAGGAAGTTCATGGGTTTGGGCAGGAACAGTGTAACGAGGTTCTGGATGTATACGGTATAGTTGTCCGACACCATATACATCTGGTAGGTGGGCATACCGCCGAACAGGCTGTTGGTCCACAGTGGTCTTATCCCGGTACTGTCGTGGTAGGCGTGGGCCTCCTGACTAATACCTTTCCAGCTGATATTATCGCTCTGCCGCAGTTCCTGGCCGTCGAGCACAGGGCTGCTGAATATGAGCGATATAACGAGGAAAATCAGGATAGCATATACATGCGGTAAAATAGACTTCAGCCAGTTCTGCTTCATCTGGTTTTTATAGTTTAGTTTTTTAAAGAAACAAAAATAACTGTAATTTATCCGAAATTTCAATATGCGTTGGGTTCGATTCCTGTTAAAGTTTACTTTTATTTGTAATCTCTGCTTTTTGTTCTGTTTCATTATACAGCGCACCAGTTATGCCGATGTGTTGGGTGGATTGGTGAAAAGCGCTGCTGTACTGGGTTTTGTGGTAGCGCCCTATCTTAATATCATAGTATCGCTGATCGTGATCGTAGGTTTGGTCGCTAAAAAGTTCCGCTGGCGCGAAGTTCATCCTTATATATTTATCCTGAATCTTCTTATTTTACTTCTTCAATTTTATTAATAGCCATCATGATAGCCGATATAATTAAGCATAAACCAACACGGCTTTTCCTTTTCTTTGCCTGCTTTTTCGTGGCCAACGCCCTTATTGCAAATGTAATAGGGGGAAAGATATTCGTACTTGAAGAATGGCTGGGCCTGCCTGTACACACATTTTCACTGTTCGGGCAGCAGGGACTCAGCTTCAGCCTTACCTGCGGTGTGTTGTTATGGCCACTGGAGTTTGTGATGACGGATATTATCAATGAATACTATGGCAAAAAGGCGGTTAAGGTCATTTCTTATGTAGCGGTAACGCTTATCGCTTACGCTTTCCTGATGTTTTACATTTCTATGGGAACGCCTGCCCCCGGTTGGTGGATAGGTGGTCAGGCGGAAAACGGGATACCTAATATGCAGCTGGCTTATGCCGCTATTTTCGGGCAAAACATGTGGATCATTGTAGGTAGCATTGTGGCGTTCCTGGTGGCGCAGATCGTGGACGTTACGGTATTTCACCGCATTAAACGCGCTACGGGCGAAAAGCACCTATGGCTCAGGGCAACAGGATCAACCGTTATTTCGCAGCTGATAGATAGTTTTATCGTACTCTACATCGCTTTTAAACTGGGCAATAACTGGAGCTGGCAACAAGTACTGGCCGTATGCCTGGTGAACTACGCTTATAAATTTACAGTCGCTGTTATTCTTACCCCGCTGATCTACTGGATGGAAAAACCAATAGAACGTTACCTGGGTAAAGATGTAGCGGCACAGATGAAGGCCTCGGCCATGGAAAAATAAAGAACTATGACTTATATAAATGTCAGGGTATACGGCATCATGATCAATGATCAGAAACAGGTGCTGGTAAGTGATGAATATATCCGCGGGGGCTTCTATACCAAGTTTCCCGGCGGGGGCCTTGAGCTGGGCGAGGGCACGATCGAGTGTATGGTGCGGGAGTGGAAAGAAGAACTGAACCAGGACATTGAGGTAGTGGAGCATATTTATACCACCGACTTTTACCAGGTAAACGCCTTCGACAATTCATCGCAGATCTTATCTATATATTATCTTGTAAAACCCACCTCGCCGTTTACAGCGCGTATTATGGACAAGCCGTTCGATTATGAAATACCGGACGATAAAACCATACAGCTGGAAGGTGTGCGTTGGGTAAACTGGAACGACTTCTCTTCAGATACAGTAACCCTGCCCATCGATAAAGTATTGGCCGAAATAGTGAAGAGAAAATACTAGGTTAGAACCACTTCTTCTTCAGGAAATACCAACTCATTACCACAGAAATGACAACCGACAGTATTACCGGTATGTAAAAAGCATGCGGGGAATGCTGGTAGGGGATTTCCACGTTCATGCCATAGATACTGGCCACCAATACGGGAAAGGTTAGTACGATGGTGATGGACGTAAGGCGTTTCATCACCTGGTTAAGGTTATTGGAAATGATGCTGGCAAAGGCATCCATGGTGCTGCTGAGGATGTTGGTGTAGATGTTGGCCATCTCAAGCGCCTGTGATGTTTCGACCACCAGGTCGTTCAGGAATTCCTTCTCATCTTCATTTAACTGGAGGAAGTTGGTACGTTCCAGCTTCATCAACAGCAGTTCGTTACTGCGCAGGGCCGTTACAATGTATACGAGGCTTTTTTGTATCCGCATCAGCGCCAGCAGTTCTTCGTTACGGTTGGAGTCGTAGAGGCGCTGCTCCAGCAGGTTACGGCGCTGGTTAATTTCTTTCAGGTACTCCTGGAAGTTCATGATCACCTTTTCGAATATCTTCAATACCATCATGTTCCTTTTTTCAGGATGACGGTTATGGAAGGTAGTCAGGAACTTTTTGATCGCCGCGTTATCGAATGAATTAACGGTAAGTATCTGGTTGTGGGTGAGGATGATCACAATGGGAATGGTGATGTAATAACTATCGCTGTCGTTGATGGAATTGTTTTCCGTCGGTGTTTTGATAACGATGAGTTTCACATTGTCCTCCAGCTCATAACGGCTCCTCTCGTCGATATCGAGGGAGTCCGTGAGGAAGTCCAGGGGGATGTCCAGGTCTTCCGACAGTTGTTCGAACTCAGCCTGCTTTAGCGGCGGGGTAATATTCACCCATACGCCATTTTCAGGCTCATGGATCTCGATAGTACGAGCGTCGACGTTTTTGAAAAACTGGATCATTCGGGCGCAAAGGTAGGGAAATACATTTAGCAATGGCCCGGAGGCCGAAATTTGATCAAATATTAATATGCCCTTCAAATACGAGCGTAGCAGGGCCACAAAGCCAGATGTTTTGGAACGATCGTTCCCCCGATTTGGTAAAGCGTACTTCCAATGGTCCACCCAGGGTTTGCACCGGAATGGTATAGTCCTGCTGCTCTGCCCCGGCGGCTGTTAAGGCCGCTGCCGTAACGCCTGTACCACAGGAGTAGGTTTCATCTTCCACACCCCGTTCGTAGGTACGTACAAAAATGCCTTTGTCCAGCTGCTGCACAAAGTTCACATTGGTGCCTACTTCCGCAAACCGCTCGTTGTAACGGATACCACGTCCCTCGGTGTACACATCGATGTTCTGCACGTCCTCAACGGGCTTAATGAAGTGCGGCGAACCCGTGTTTAAGTAATAGTACAGCGGACCGGCTTCTACCCAGTCCACGTCCTGCATCTTCAGCTCCACCCAGCCGTTTTCACGGATGGTCGCTTCGTGGGGGCCATCAGATGCAATAAACTTCACCTTTTCACCCTCAATGCCCATTTTCCTGGAAAAGGCTGTAAGACATCGGCCACCGTTGCCGCACATGCTGCCCGGTTTGCCATCTGCATTATAGTACTTCATCTCGAAATCGTACCCGCTGTGTTTGTTCAGCAGCATCAGTCCATCGGCCCCAATGCCGAAGCGGCGGTCGCAGAGGAAGTTTACCTGTTCATTTGTTAATGCGTCGTAGGCGCCGTCGCGGTTGTCCATAATCACGAAATCGTTGCCGGTGCCCTGGTATTTGTAGAAGTGAATGTTCATATCAAGGGTAAAATTACGATGTGGAATTGTAAAATCCATATTTGGGGACGGGTGAGTATTAAGGTGTTGATAATCAATAAAAAAGATAGCTGGGCGTGGTGGCTGCCCCAGCGCTTCGGCGGCTACCTGTTTAAAACGGATAGCCTATACCAAAATTCACCACCAGGTTATCTCTTCTCCATTCCGGGCTTAAGAACTCAATCCTGTTAAATACCCACCGCTCTCCTTCCGGCAACCAGGGTTTGTGGAAGGGCATCGCGACGTCGGCACGTACTACGATGAAAGAGAAATCGAGGCGCAAGCCCAGGCCCCCGCCTATGCCCAGTTCTTTATAGAATTTACTGCTGAACTTTTTATTGGAGAAGGAGGTACGGGTAGTGTCGAAAATAGCCTCGGCCAGGTCATATACGAAGGTGTTCCGGGCTACCCATATATTACCCGCATCTATAAAAGCGGCGGCCTGTAGCATTTTTGTTGCGGAGAAACGCAGTTCAGTATTGAACTCCAGCTTAATATCGCCGGTTTGCGGTGCGTTCCTGAAGAAGTTCCGCACGGCTGCAGGTAAAGTATCGGGTACATGATAAGCACCGGGACCCAGCGTATTTTGCCGGAATGCCCTTATACCATTACTGCCGCCTGCCTGGTATTGCTTAAGTACGGGTACAAATGTACTGTTGCGGTAGGGGATGCCTACACCCGCAAACACCCTGCTGGCCCACTCGATGCGTGGTTTAATGCGGTAATAATAACGGAAGTCAAGGTCTGTTTTCGCATATTGTGAATAGGGTACGCCCAGCACTTCTTTACGTTGCGTGTCACCATTACTGCCGGGACGTTTAATAAGCGACAGGATATTACCGGCTGTTTCAATGTTGCCTGTAAACGCAAAGTGCTGCCTTTTAAAAGTACTGGTTAAACTGTTATACCCGTAGTTAAACTGTGGACCAATGATCAGTTCATTGCTTAATATAGCCTTCAGCAGATTCTGGTAGCTAAAGTTGTTTGGATTGGTGATGTCCTCCTCTGTAACTTTATAGTTCTGCACATAATTGATGCTGATTGGGGACAGGGAAAAATCTGTTTGTGCATTGGTTTTCCAGGCGTAGTTGTAATTAAGTTTATACGCATGAACATTATAGAACGAGGAGCGTATAAGCAAATCATACCCGGTGCTGATAACGGTACGCACATTATATGCCTTGCCAAACTCATTGCGCACGAACGGGATAAGGAAACGGGGAAAAGCGATGCCGGTTTCTGCACCTGCCCGGTAGTTGTAATTAACAAATCCTTTACCGGCATATTGCAGATCAGCACCTCCTTCTAAACGCAGATACAGGACCTCGCCCCGCTTGAAAGTATTTCGATTGCTCCAGCTGGTAGCGAGTTGCAGGCCGTATGAGTTGTTCGATTTGGTATTGCCTCCTGTTTCAAACTGTATCGATTGTTTGGGAAGCGGCGTAAGGTCGTACCGCACCTGAAGGCCCGTACTGTCGTCTATGATGCGGCTGGTTACGAATTTAAAAGCGCCGGTGCCGTAAAGCCTGTTGAAGCTGCGTTCCTGTTCTTCTATATTGTATAGATCTCCCGGACGATAACTGATCAGTCTTTTAAACATATCGGGCTTAAACATATACTTAGGGTCGTAAACCTGGATACCGTCTGACGATTGGCCGGAGGCGCTGTCGCTGTTTACTGTATAATCAGGATATATACTGATGCGGCTGATGCGGTAGGGCTTTATTACTTTGGGTGGTATAGGTTGCGTGAGGTCAACGATGAGATTTACTTTCTTTAGTCCGCCGAAGGTATCGGCAATGGAAGTGAGTTGCGCTGGTTCGAGGTAGTAGTAACCTTTCTTTTTCATTTCGTAGGATAAGCGCTCACGTTCTGACTTGAAATCATCGAGGCGGTAAGGAGCACCGGTTTGGAGCTGCGATGCAGGCGTGTGTAACAGGCTGTCAAGCGCCTGCCTGACTGGCGTACTGTCGGCATTAAAACTCGCAGCGGCAAGATAGTGGCGGGGTGTAAGATGAATGGTGTAACGCTCTATTGCCTTGTAACGGCGGTGTACCGTATCGGCCATAACGGTACTATTAAAAAATCCTTCATGCTGCAACATACTTTGGATCAATTTTGCATGCAGCTCCGTTTTCATTGTTTTGTCGGTTAGCGGCACTTCTGCGATACTTTTACGTAACCATTTCCTGAAGCGGTTGTCTTTGGCCGAATCGCCAAGGCGGTAATAAAAGTAGGTGGAAAGCGGAAAAGTAAGAAAAGTGCCGTTTTCGCGCTGCAGGGCCAGATTGTTTGCCCGTTTCCTTACATAAGCCACGTCGCCGGCAGTGTTTTCCCTGCTCTTTAGAACGACGATCTCGTTGCCACCATACAATTTTTCTCCCTCCGGCATGTGCCGCTGTACACTGCAGGCGCAGAGCATAACCAGGCAGATATGTAAGATGACCGTTTTCCTCATTTTCTTTTCTTTCTTTCTTTTTTTGCTTTAAACAGATCGGCGAAGCGTTGGTACTCCATTGTAATGGTAAAACTAACCCCGGTTTCCACTACATACCCTTCCAGCATTACTTCCTGCGCATTACGGCGGTAGGCGCGCAGGCGGAAGCGGCCATCGCGGGTGAGTTTGTAGTTAGCATTGATATTGTCTAATAATTGCGATGAAGTTTGTGAGTAGCCCGATAATTCGAAGTTGCGCGCAAGACTTACTTCCAGCCGGTCTTTGATCATTTTTTGCGTTAGGGCTACGCTTACGCCTGTGTGTAACTTGTTCTGCGATGAAAGGTAGTCTGCGTAGGGATTGATGCTGAGAATGGTGTGGGTGCGTTTGAGTACATCAGCCGCCAGCAGGTTCAGTTGTTTGGCGAGCAGCTGGCTAACACTGCCCAGTACTATGTTGCCGGGCGATACATTGGCGAACAGGTCGGACCCGCGGTTAGTCACGAACTGGCTGAGCAGCAACAGCGAAAAAGACTGTTTGGTAAGTTCTGCCGTGTCGTTACGCAGTTGCGCCAGCCGGGTGTTAATGTTCGAAAGTATGTCGCGGGATGTTTGCTGGTTATCTTCTTTTGGAATGATATTGAAGGAGATGTGCATGCGCGAAAAATTACCCTTTATATCCAGTAGCACTTCGAATGGCATGGCGGGGCGGTAGGCCTCCAGGTCGGACGCTGCAGCGGGAACGTTTTCCATCAGTCCATAAGGCGAAGCCTTGACCTCGTACCGGGCACGTATGTCCAGTTGCGCTCTCTCCGGGTCGCCTGCCCAGGTAATCGTACTGTTTTTATCGATCTTGAATTTTCTCTTTAATAACTGCTGATAACTAAAGTCATAAGTACCTTCTGCTACATGGTAAACGCCGTTGAGCGTAAGTTTACCTTCGGGTGTAGCGCCGGTGAACAATTGCGCATCACCCTTCAGACTTAACTGGTCGCCGTTCACTTCGTCCAGCACAATGGTCACTGCCGCCTTGGGGTCAGAGGACAGTTGCATGGCAATGTTAGATAAATAACTGGCCGCACCACCCGGTTTCAATGCATGCGTGTCGCTGGTATGACCGTTGCGTAAATCGGCCAGCAACCTGGCTTTTTCTGCCGGGTTTTGAAGGTTCATATAAGTGACGAGTTGGTCATTTTCCGTCGCCAGCTGTTGCTCCTTACGCATAATGTAGGTCACTTTACTGTTGCCGTTCAGTTGGGCGGAGCCGGTAAAGGCAGGACGCAACATATCGCCGGACAGGCGCATGTCTGCTTTTAGAAAAGCCGCGCCGTATATTGGTACGGTGGTGGCGGCTGATGAATTCAGTACCTCGAATTTTTCAGCTTTCAGGCGAATGTCGGCCGTCAGATCACTGAGCGATTTACCGTAGGCAACATTGCCTGATATCGTTGCCTGCTGCCCTTGCGGATCTGTGAGCTGCAGGCTGTGTATGAGCAGTTGCCTGCCCGAAAACACAAGCGTGTCCTGCGATACGGTGTAACGTGCATTCGTAGCCGGCACCCGGAAGCCGATACCATCGGTTACCAGCTCGCCATTGATAACGGGTTGCAGGGCAGTGCCCTGTACATTTAAACGTCCGCGTAACATGCCCCGGGCACTGTCAATAGCTTCCCCGCCCAAGTCCTGGGCCAGTTTGGCCGGTAACGAATCGATATGCAGGTCGAGATAGAGCGGGTTGACTGATTGCTGCAAATTGTATTGGCCGCTTGCCGTCATATTTACTCCCTGTCCCGCGAGCAGCCCGTTAATGAGCAGCAAACCATTATTACTGTTAGTTAATGACAGTGAAAGGTTACCTGCTGGTTGCTCGCCCAATTTTAAGTCGTTTACTGTCAGGTCTCCTTCATAGTGAAGGCTGGTATCCATGTAACCGCTGACTAACGAGTGGGCATTAATAATACCCGATGCTATAGTGGTGTCCTGCGCCAGCGCCTGTAATAAGGTTTTTAGCTGCAGGTTTTTGATGTTGATGTGGAGCGGCGCATCGGCAGCGAGGGTATCGCTGTTCAGCTGTACTTGCTGGTTGTTGTTGGTGAGCTGCAGGTCATTGATGATAATGCCTTTGCTATTGATCCATATGCTGTGTTGGCCGTTGGTAGCCAGCGGCAGGTAGTTAGCTACGAGACTGCCGGGGTAGATGTGGATGCGATAGGCGCCGGCACTATCTGTAATATTTAGCCCGGCCCTGAACCAGGGTTGCCCTCCGGACCGTTGTTGCGCATCTGCTACCAACACCCCCTTTCCGCCTGAGGCATTTAAGAGCATCGAAAGCTTAGCCACCGGCTGGTCTTTTATTGTTAGCTCCTTCACGTTTGCTGAGGCCTGTAGTTCGTGTTGTTGCCCGCTTACGAGGATATCCGCGCCAGCGATCTTTATGTTCCCTGCTGTTAACTGGCCCACCTTTATGTTGCCGGCAAGTGCGCTTTCCTGCGTACTGTCGTACGTAATGTCAATACGCGCGGTGTCTGAAATAGCATAACCCGGCATGAGGTTGTTCAGGAAAGGATGTGGTTGTAAAACGGCCAGTACTTCAACGGGGCCGCATTGTTGTGCCGGTAACTGATCGGAGAAATAGGCCTTTAAGCGGGCTAGAAAATCTTTCGTACTTTTTACCGGATCGGGCCCGGTGCTAAGACTGATATCTGCGAATTCGCTTTGCATATGGGTATGGCGTTGCCCGTTTGCCACGTTCGTATTCAGGTAAATATTGTCTGCCGCGTAATGCAGCGAATCTCTCGAAAGCGCAAGTGAGTGTATGGTGGCTTTACCGGAAAACTGTGCAGGGTATATGTTGTCCATCTCCAATTCCACATTTCCTTTTATGCCGTTCAGCCCAGGATAAAGCTTTAGTGCTGCGGGATTCATGGTGTCGATGTAAATTCGTGCATACAATCCGCTGTCGGTGAACAGTCGTGCGTTCCCGTTCATCTTTAAATGCTCGTCATCCACCGACCAGTTGCCTGTTATGTTCCCGTTGTTCAACAACGCAGCCAGGCTTATATTTTGATAGTTATAACCGCCGATGTTCAGCGCATCCAGCGAGCCGGTGATATTGGCCTGCATGCCTGGCCATTCCAGGCTTTTGCCCTTTGACTGTAATGTGCCTGAAACCGTCAGGGGCAAGTATGGTTTATTCAGCAGGTAACTGGTTTGTAACGCCCGCACGGCTACCTGCATGTCATAAGTGGCCGACTTTATACCTGCAGGTAGGTGCTGCATACTACCTTTTAAAGCAATAGTACCTTTATCGGTAGAAAGCTGGCTGTTGGTGTACAATGCTGCAGCGGTGCCACTGAACTTTCCTTTCAGGTTAAAATAAGATGGCAACTGTAGTTGTTTCAGCAGAGATGCCGGCAGCCAGGGCCTCACATCACTGGCAGTCGCTTTTGCTCCTGCGACCTCAATATCAAACCATGTGTCGTCTGCATCTGGCTTTACAGCACCCGAGAAGTGGATGCTGGTGCCGTTTAACCCGGCCAGCGAACTATTGGCGATACGGTAAGTGTCGCCATCCCTCCGTAGCTGCGCCTGCGCCAATACAAAGTTTTGACGTTGCCTGCCCAGCGCCGGATATTGCTCCAGTTGCGGGAACAATAACAATACATCGCTCATGGCAATTCGGGAGGGGAGGACGGACAAGCTATTGTCTGCCGCCTCGCCGTCAATTTGTGTATTCGGTGTGCGGAGGTGCAGATGTCGTGCAGCAATGCCGGTTGCCGACCAGGCAAAATCAGTTCTTAAGGAGTCGAGTCGAAAGCCGCTACGTTCTGTAAAGTTGAGCTGTGACACCGCGGCGCTGATAAGCGTATCGTTATAAATAAAATTCTTCGCGGCCAGTTGTATCTGTTGCAAATCCAGGTGGTTCATATCAAGCCCCTTTGCCCGTACGGCCTTACGTGGATCATCGAGCGAGAACCGGCTTTCGGTAAATCTTCCGTTTGATACTAAGATCTGCCAGCCGGAGCCGGAACTACCCGTCCTCACACTATCCTGTTTTTCCGGCAGCAGTACCTGTACTGCTACCTGGTGTGCCTGCACGCTGTCGGCTACTACCAGCGACCGGTCTAAGGAGAGGGTGGCGGCACGAAGTTGTACATCCCCCAATGATAGTGATGTGGCAGACCCATCGCGCAGATCGCGGTACGAGAAGGCGCTCTGCCTGATGTGCATCTGGCCGGGGGCAATGTCCATCGTATCTGCCGGTACTAATACTACTGTCGTATCGCGGGGTATAGTAGCGGCATAGGATGTGATTTCTATCCCGGTATGTTGCAGGCTGCTTTCGATAAAATGAAACCGGAGCCTGGATGGATCGAATGCCGAAAGTTTTGCAGCAAACTGGCCGGCTTGCAGGGCGGTGCTGTAGCCGGCATTATCATCACGGAGGCAAAAGCGTACGTTCGTGAAGGAGAGGTGTTGTAATGAATATGCCGTGCTTTCTCCGGTTGGTGTACCGCCGGAAAACGCGCGGACGATATAGCTGAAGTTGAAATCGGCTTCTGCTCCATCGCGGTGCAGGTTGATAAAAGCATTGTCGATATCGAGTTCACGGACGGCTACGCGGTTTCGTAAAAGTCCTGGTAAGTTCATACGCAGCCTCAGTTGCTGACTATATAACAAAGTGTCGCCGCGCTGGTCTTCCAGGTAAACACCCGCTAACTTTAAATCATAAGGCAGCCGGAAACGAAGCTGTTCGATCCTGACGGTGGTGTGTAATTTATTTTGAAGATAACGTTCTGTGTATCGTGTGATCGTACGTTGCGCCCATGGCGTATGCAACAGGAGCAGCAGCAATGTGATCAGTATCAGTATTGCCGCCAGTGTTTTCAGTATTCTAAAACTCCACTTCCTCATCTGAATTCCGACGGCTGCAGGTTGGGCAGCCATCCGGGTTTATCTCTTTTTAAGTTTTAAGGGCGACAGTTTGTACGGTTAGAGCGGTGAAAAAGTTATAACAGCTAAAGCAGCGTTTTGTTTAGCCTGCTTGTTCGTCCCCCCGTGCTGCATCCGTTTTTCTGTTATTATCCTGCGTAAGATGAATATCCGTTTGTGGAAAGGGGATGATGATGCCGGCCTCATTGAACGCGGCGTTTATAGCCAGTAACACCGCACTTTTGGTAGGGTACACTTCCGCCATCATCCTTACCCAAAAGAACAGGTCAAAATCAATAGAGCTGTCGCTGAAGGCTTTTACCACTACAAGCGGTGCAGGCGTTTTTAATACGTTATCCTGCGCCTCTATGGCCTTGTGAAGGATGGCCTGTACCTGCTCCAGGTTACTATTGTAAGCCACACCTACTGTAAGGTTGGCCCTTACCTGTTTTTTGCCCATGCTCCAGTTTACGAGCTGATGGTTTAATATATCGCTGTTGGGAATGATGTTTACAGAACCGTTAACAAGGGCGATGGTGCTGCTCCTGAACCCGATCGATTTCATGGTGCCCAGGTTGCCGTTTACTTCTATGAGGTCGCCCACATTCACGGGTTTTTCAAATGCAAGTATCAGGCCACTCACGAGATTACTTACAAGTCCCTGCAAACCTAAACCTATGCCTACGCCCAGCGCGCCTACGATAATGGTGATACGGTCGAGCGGAATGCCGGCCGCGGCCACTGCCAGGAATAAACCTGTACTGATCACCCCTATCCTTACCAGCAGCAGCCAGCTGCCTAATGATAATTTTGACTTGCCCTGGGGCGGCTGTTGCGAATGATCTTCTCCTGCAAAAAAGGAGATCAGCCTTGATAAAAATAAAGCACAGGCAAGTATGGTGATGAAGATCAGCATGCCTTTTATAGAAAAACTATAGCTGCCAATTGTCCGCTGGTCTGTTATGAACGACACGAAGGGGGCGGCCAGTTTGGCGTAGATGTAAAAGTTTCTGCCCACCAGCACAAGCCATCCTGCCACCAACGCCAGGTAGAAAATAGAAGGTACGTTAGCGCCTACACGGTTGAAGTTGATGAAAAACAGGTGCCTGTCTGGCTGTTGATAAATATTAGAAGCAATGGCCAGCCCGCCATTGATAAGGCGTAAGGTCCACAGGAACAATATCGCGATCACTAAGCCGAAGTACCCGCTTGTCATCAGTATTTTAGCCAGGTTATACCTGCCTGCAAAGTTGAAGGCCAGTGCTGCGGCCTCTATTAATACGAGGAACAGGATAAAGTAGAGAATCCTTTTTTCCCTCAGGCTACTTCTACGGGCGGGCGAAAGGTGCCAGCCGCCGTGCAAAATGCCTGCGAGCGACAAGCCGCCCATTAGCCATCTTTCCATTGTTGAGGCCTGCAACAGCAGGTTGTCTGCCGATGCAAGCAGAAACAGGACCAGTGTTGTTATCCAGAACCGGAGCCATAATACGGAGATGTAACCGCTGAAAACGAAGGTGAGTAATAGGGCGGGCAGGCCCCAGAAAAACAGGTTCACCAGGAAAGGTGGGTCGGGGAAGAGGAACTGGAAAAGGCTGAATACGATAATGATGGCCGATATCACAGGATAGCGGACTACTAGCGCCTGTTCGGTGTTGAGTGGCTGGTCCTGATTTAGTTTGGATTTAAGCACCCATAGAAACCTCCAGGATGTAAGCACGCACATAAACAGGAAAAAGATGAGCAGGAGTTGATGTTCCAGGTAGTGCTGTAACGCCAGTACATCTTTGCGCCAGGATAATGCCCATCCCTCGCGGAAAGATTTTTCAGGAGCGGTCAGCGGCAGTTCGCGGGCCATGGTGAGGCCCGAAAGTGTTTCACGACGCTGCTCTACCTGATCGAGGTTGGCGTTTAGCTCGTATTCTGCCAGGTCTATTTTTGTTTGCAGTTCCTGTACATTAAAGATGGATTGTCTCAATGTGCTGTCGGTTGGATCCAGGTCCTTAGCCGCTATTAGCAGTTTTGCAAGGTATTTCACCAGTGTAACCGAGTCGTCGGGGAAATCCATCAACGTAGCATTGCCTGTTAATGAATCGATACGTTCGCGATAGGTGGTAAGCTGGTTCAGGGAGCTTTCCAGCAGTTGGCGTTCATGCTCCATGCGCTGGACCAGGCCGGTGAGAATTACGGATGTAACCTTCAAATCGCGGAGGGTGTGGATAGGCCCCGGGTTTTGCAAAACGCCTTCAAGGGATATATCCATATCCTTTTTTGCCTGTTCAATATGCCGGGCGATAGAAAGGGTGTCTATTCCCTTTTCGAGGAACA
>NZ_CABHOU010000072.1 GCF_902168175.1 uncultured Chitinophaga sp.
CATTTTTTTCTGAGTTGATCGCATCAAACCCCAGGCTAATACCCAGGAGGGCACCCAGGAAACTGATGAAAATATGGAACGTTGGCAGTGAGCCATCGGAAATGGTAAGCAGCTTCAGATACAGGAACAACCGGTCCGGGTCATTCTCGCTGGCAACTGCGGCCTTCAGGTTAGTGATGGAAATATACATAGCCCCGGCGAAGGTAAGCAGGATTAGTATGGCCATCACCAGGAAGCGCCATGACCGGATATGGTCTGCAATCTCTTTGCGTACCATGATGGCAAGGGGAGATGCCTGTACATCGCGCTGTGCATTTGTGGTTAGCCCCTTACGCCTTTGTTTTCCTGGAAAAAGTCCGTTGAAATAAACCAGTGGATTTTCCATGTTTTTTATCAGAATTTATACTGTTTTCAAAATAACGGTGGTAGATATCTTCAAGTCCGTGCGCCTCTTGTTGCACACTCATTACCTCCAGGTTCTCCTGCACGCAGCACCTTACAAGCGCCGGTGTGACGTTGTGTGTACATGCTACCTCCAGGCCCTGCTCCAGCAGGGTAACGTTGGCAACACCTTCGATAGCGCTGAAGGAACTCATGCCGTTCCATGCGGGAGGAAGCGGTGCCGCGAGTTGAATAGTTACGATGATATTGCCGCCGGGTGAGAGGCTACGCCCCAGCGAGGCTACATCTCCGTTGGCGAGTAGTTTTCCGCCAACGAAAATACCTACCCGGTCGCATACCTGTTGTACCTGGTGCAGGTGGTGAGACGATAGCAGCACGGTAATCCCTTGTTGACGGCTCAGTTCCCGGATCAATGCCAGGAAATCTTTTACACCGGTGGGATCGATGCCCAGCGTAGGTTCATCCAGGATGATGACTTCCGGCTGACGTATCAGTACGTCTGCCAGGCCGAGCCTTTGCTTCATGCCGCGTGAATAGGCTGCCGTCTTTTTGTGCATGGCATCCTGCAGGCCTACGAGTTCCATCATTTCCATGGCGCGCCCTTTTACCTGCGTTTCGGGTATGCCGCTAAGGCGGGCAATATACACAAGGTTATCCAGCGCGGACATGCTTTCATAAAAACCCACACTGTCTGGCATGTATCCCACTCTGCGTTTGACTTCTATGGGACGGGTAGTCGCGTTGATCCCGCACACAGTGGCCGTTCCGGAGGTTGGCTCGGTCAGTCCCAGCATCATCAGGATCGTGGTTGTTTTACCTGCTCCATTGGGTCCAAGCAGGCCGTAAACTTCCCCCCGGGTTATGCTGAGGTTTAGATTGTCGACGGCCTTCAGTGAACCGTAACTTTTTGAAAGTCCCTCCAGTTCAATGATTGCATTTTGCATAAATGGTGACTTATCTTCTACCGTATTTTTTAATGAGTGTGTAAATAACACCGATAGCAGCGAGGATAACCAGCACGCCTATCCAGCCTGCCAGCCACGAAGTAGTGACCGTCATACGGAATACCGCGCTGCTGTTTACATTACTGTTGCGGGCCGTAAAAGTGGTAACGTAATCGCCCGCAATTGTTTTGTCGGGCACTTTAACATTCGCCACAATATCCAGCGTTTTTCCAGGTTCCAGCCGGTCCACTTTTGAGGGTTCAAAAGTGGCGTCCCATTTAGCGGGCGATTGTGCAGAAAGTTCTATAGCGTCCAGTGGCAGCGAGCCAGTGTTACGCACCGTCAGGTGTATTTTTTTCTGTGATCCTTCAGTAATCTCGTCGCTGAGCAGCCCGGTGGGCGTGGTTAATTCCAGCCCATAAGCGCCTTTAACCACTGCTTCGAGGGTGAGTTCCAGCGATCCTGCATCGCTGGTGGCTTTTACTGGTACTACATACTTGCCCGGTTTGGTTTCAGGCGCAGGTGTAAGCTCGATAGCTACCTCCTGTGTGCGGCCAGAGTCGGCCCTGAACGAAGTTACCTGCATCCCATCCACGCGGAATGCCAGGTTCCATCCTGCAGGAGCTCCGGCAGCCAGATTGTAAATAACAGGCCGGGGCGCACCGTTGTGCAGGGTGGCACTAAACCGGAAGGTTTCTTTGGATGTTGCTTCCAGGTTAATGAATCTTGCCGTAAATGTGGATGGTGTGCTGCGCACTCGTTCGCCATAGGCAGCATGAAAAAGAAAGAGGAACAGGGTGGCCAGAAATGGCAGGGTAAAATACTGATGCCGGCCTTGCTTTTGCCGGCGGTGGCAATGTTGCGCTAACATAAATCAACAAATAGATTTTAAGTATTTATCAATAGAATAAAGCGCCTCGCAAAAAGGCAGTGCTAATTTAAATAGCTCAAAAAAAAATTCCAAATCACAGAGGGATTTTTTTTAAAAACCTGATTCATATAATGATAACATCATTCGCCGGACAGGTAAAAGTGCGTCATTTTTTCCGGTTAAGCAGGCTGGCATTTTACTTGAGGGGCACTTATAAAACAGCACAATGAAAACTCGTTTTTACATTCAGCTGAGTATAAAAACAGCAGAGGGGCTGGAAAGTTATGGCCGGTTTCACATTGGCGACAAACGCGCAGCAGCAGTTAATCTTTTCGGGCAACTCAAAGGCAACTCAGTTATCGGCGACGCAAACTATCTGTTTATGGAGCTGATGGAAACGGTGGACGGACTGCCCTTTAACCTGCAGTTGATCAGTTGTACGCTCGACGAAGTAGCGTACAATTGCCGGCTTATCAGCAAGGAAGTTTTTCAGCTGGCTAACCTGAAATCGTAGGGTGTAATGATGCCGGTAGGGCGGCTGCGTGCAATTTTGACGCCGGGAAGCATGGAATAAATGCCAGTTTTTCGCAAAACTGACAATACTTCATCGCCAGTCGGCATTTGCGTTGATGTCAAGATATTATTTACAAAGTTTACACTTTTATTTACAATCCAAAATCCTCATTATGAACGCTATAAGGTAATTTCGCTGGATCAACTTTGATAGATATAAATGTCTATGAAAGTTTGACTTAATCACGGCATCTATATATTATCTAATTAACAAACACAAATTATGAAAAAAGTGATTTATGCACTGATCTTATCCCTGGTTGTGGTAAGCGGACTTGTATTTGCCAATAGCGAAATTAAGAAAGAACCCTCTAAAAAGGTATCTCCAAAACCGCTTACTGATGCTGAGAAGAGGGAAGCAAGGAAAATATGGGAGGCAACTCCCGAGGGTATAAAGTACAAAAAATGGGAAGCGTCTCCCGAAGGAAAAAAAGTGTATGCCGGTGCTGCTAAAATAAGGAAGAATATTAGGGATTATACCGGTATGGAAGCTGTTGTAACCTCTCTTTCTCTTCCGCCAGGCTCATTATTAGGTTTCGGAGTGATGGCCAGCATTAACGGTGACGATTATATTCTTAGGTTTGATAATGACCCTCAGCAGCTACGCAGCCTGAAGGTTAACGACAAAATAATTATAAAAAGCCATAGCGTATCGCACGCGCCCAAGTATGCATATCCAATAGTATCGGGCGAATATGTGGAACGGGACGGTAAAATAATTTATAAGCATACTCCCCGCAAAGGTGGTTGCTAAGGATTAAATAAATTATGAAATACATTCACTTGTATAGTTGTTGCTGATGCTTGTTTTTCACGCCTCCTGCGGACAAAAAACCAGACAAACGTACCACAAGATAATATCAGTAAGGGAATTTCAACATAAAGCGGGGGGATGTCCTGGAAGATCGAAAAGGCAATCTTTGGTTCGCTACCAAAGATTAGGGTGCTTATTTATTACAATGGGAGCTCCTTTCAGCATTTTACAACAAAGGATGGGCTTGCAGTAATACAGCATTGCGTATTTATGAAGATAGAGCAATATCACCAGGTAACCTTCATTGATACTACCCATGAATTATTTGTACGTTTCTTTATATTTATGAATGTTTTTCGAATTCGTACCAAACCCTCATTTTGATTTCCTGACGAGTTTTGCTAAAAAATTCAATGTCCCGGTAGAAGGCGACCGTTTGGTCATTCCGCCGGTCATGGGAACCGGCAGTATCAGACGGATATTATTGTCGGACGGTTTGAAAATGATCGTGCATAGTTACAGGTTGAACCAGGATTTCATCCTCAACCGGGTCGGCAATGACGAGCCGAACGACCTGGTAAGTGTCATCTTTCATAGTAACGAGGCACCAGCCAGCGTTAAGACGGGTGAAATAGCCGACCCGCTTTCCCGGAACAGCGCATTTGCCATTCAGATAGCATCAACAGACCTAAATTCACAAATCCGTTTTCCCGCCAATACAGACATCCGTTTTCTTGTTGTTGGCATTATGAAAAATGCCCTGGGGAATTTGCTGGCCATTGATAAACCCAGCAGGGTTGTTCAAACTATACTTAATGCAGATCCCGGATTTCTGTTTTACGAAACCATGAGCGTTGAAGTACACAAACTGGTGAAGCAGATAACGGATGCGCGGGAAAGCAATACGTTGGCTGATTTTTATTACCGGCTTAAGGTGCAGGAAATGCTTTATCTCGTATTCGAAAAATTACAGCAGCGAGACATGCAGCACCACAGCACCATCCATAAAGATGATGTGGAAAGGCTTTTTTTGATTAGAACAGCCATCCTGTCCGACCTGTCAACTCCACCCAGTTTACCAGACCTGGCAAAGATGGTTAGCCTTGGCGAAACAAAAATGAAAGACTTATTCAGGCAAGTGTTTGGCGACACTATATACAATTACTACCAGCATGCCCGGATGGAAGAAGCGGCCTTTCTACTCAAACATGGCGGACTGTCTGTGTCCGAAACCGGCTACCAGCTTGGATTCGCTAACCTCAGTCATTTTGGACGTCTTTTCGAAAAATACCATGGCGCCAAGCCCAAAAAATACGCTACCGGCGGATAGGACTATTTTCCAGTCGTAAATGGCTATTTTGCCGCTTTTTATTGAAGCAACTTCGTGTTGTCATATAAATGATAACAACATGAAAAAGCTATTAATGCCTTACGCAAAAGGCGCTGTACAACTCAAGAATCATCTGGTTATGGCCCCTATGACCAGAAGCCGTGCAATCAATAACATGCCCAACGACCTGATGACCGCGTACTATTTGCAAAGAAGCGGTGCTGGCCTGATCATCACAGAGGGAACCGCTCCTTCGGCCGATGCACTGGGTTATGCCAGGATCCCGGGCCTTTTCTCGCCGCAACAAACAGCAGCCTGGAAAACCGTTACAGACGCCGTACACGCCCAGGGAAGTAAAATATTCGTGCAGCTCATGCATACCGGACGTATCGGTCATCCGGCCAACCTTCCGGAAGAGGGCCGACTGGTGGGGCCTTCTAATATCAAAGCCGAGGGAGAGATCTGGACAGACACCCTGGGTAAACAGCCTTATCCTGAGCCGGCGGCGCTAACAGCAGAAGGAATCGAAAATGTAGTGGCCGAACATGTTAACGCTGCCCGCAATGCGATAGCGGCGGGCTTCGACGGTGTTGAATTACATGGTGCCAACGGCTACCTGATAGAACAATTCCTGAACCCCCAAGTGAATAATCGGACGGACGACTACGGGGGAACCGTATATAACAGAGCAAGGCTGGCTATCCGGATTGTAAAAGAGATGGCCGCAGCGATTGGGGCGCATAGAGTGGGCATACGTTTGTCGCCGTTTTCGACATTAGGCGATTTGGCTCCTTATTCCGAACAGGAAGTGCATGACACCTACGCTTTGCTGGCCAGGGAAATGGACAACATGGGCATCGCTTACCTGCACATCGGTGTTTCCGCGATTATCCCGCAACGAACATACGACGCTATTCGCGGAGGTTTTACAGGCACGATCATCTTATGTAATGGCCTTACACCTGAAACCGGCGAAACAGCCTTAAATGCAGGCTTTGCAGATCTGGTGGCATTTGGGAGGGCGTTTCTTGCCAACCCTGATCTCGACCTGCGCATTGCGACCGGCGCAGCATTAAACGAAACCGATTACACCACCCTCTATACCCCTGGTTCGTTGGGCTATACGGACTACCCTCTTTATGAAGAAAGTCACGTTTAACCGCTTCGGTGGTATAGAAGTACTGCAGTTAGTTGATGCTCCCATGCCAACAGGCGATATTATTGTACAGGTAAAAGCCGTGTCCATCAATCCCCTCGATTGGAAGTTATGGCAGGGAGAAATGAAGATGATGAGCGGGCGAACATTCCCTAAATCGGTTGGTATCGATTTTTCAGGTATTGTTGTGCAAGGCAATGGGAGGTTTAAGCCAGGGGACGAAGTGTTAGGTATCTCATCAATTTTTAAAGGCAGCTCGCTTGCAGAGTACCTGGCAGTGAAAGACGTTGACATAGTTCATAAGCCGGCGGCCATTACCTTCGCCGAAGCAGCTGCCATGCCGGTTGTAGGTTTAGCGGCATTACAAATCTTTGATAAATTGCTTACTATAAAACCCGGTATGCAGATTTTGATAAACGGAGCTGGCGGCGGCATCGGTTTGTTTGCTATTCAACTTGCGAAAAAGGCAGGTGCCGTTGTTACGGCGGTGGTGGGGCCAGCTGCCATGGAAGTAGCTGCCCGGTTAGGCAGCGATAAAGTCATCAATTATCGGGATGAGCGTATACTAAATGGTGGGCAGATATTCGACGCCGTGATCGACCTTTCTGGTAAGATGGACTATCGCCATGCCAAACCGCTGCTGAAGAGAAAAGGGATTTATATAAATACCTCTCCAGGTCTGATAGAAATGATAGCCTCGTTATTTTCAGGCGGCCGGTATAAATTACTGTTTCTTAAACCCTCAACGGAGTATCTCGAAAAGCTGGTGAAGCTGAACCTGGAGACCATCATAGGCGGCCGATATAGTTTTGAAAATTTCCGGCAAGCTTTCGAAGAGGTCAAAAAGGGAGGTGTAGTTGGCAAAGCAGTGATACTGCTATGAAATCGTCACAATCCATACGGGAACCGGGTCTGGTTTCGTGAATCAGTTTCCGATGTTGCCGGCTGCCGGTTTCCTGCGGGTACACAGGTCTACGTCGTGGCTGTCGATAAAATTGAATCATTGTATCCAACCAAAGACTGCTGAAATCAGCTTGTCAACTCGTTGATCAGGATGTATAAAACGGCAAAACCCGCTCTTAGAGCGGGTTTTGCTTTGTTGGTGCCCAGCACCGGAATGTTTTCGAACCAGTTTGTACAGATAATCAATGATTTAAATAGTTTTAGGCTCATAAAATAACGTATATGGCGCTTTATAAATGCTATATTAATTACTGGTACTTCCAACGTCAATTTTGATTTCTTCAGCCGATGGCACTGATTTGATTTCTGGAAGCGGGTACTTTAAATTATGCCTTTCCAATCGCTTGCCCACACAATCGTCATATTTCGAAAGCCAGTTGGAAAACAACCTATTAAAAATGATGGCCACGTTTGAAAAATCATCGGGAAGCGCAATTTCCTCGCAAACAATAAACAAAACCCCGTTATTCCGCATATAAAATTCTGTATCTTCTGGAATTTCGCAGACTAATGGAATCGGACAGGTAATTAATGTTAAATTAGTATCAGAGAATATGAATGGGTTTGAAATTACCTTGCTATGCTTAAATGTGTCTTTAAATTGCGTTTGAAACCTAAACTGCAAGTCAATCATGTCGTCGTCCTCCATTATGTTATCTGGAAACCACTGGCGTAAATTAAAATCATCGCGGGCAATGAATGTTTTGGCTCCGTTTACTTCCGAGGCATTCAAGTAATTGGGAGGAAAGGAAGTAGGGAGCTTTAAGAATTCATCCAAATGTATCCCTACAGTGAACCGTGCGTTCGGAGTTTCAAGGAGATACTGCGGATTCTGTATAAAAGGCTTGTATACGGATGCCATCCCGTCTTCAATATTTTTATCGCACAGTGCGGTATCGTCGGCCCCTTGTATCGTACAGGTGTTAGAGTTAAGCGAAATCACAGCCTCGTCAATATACGTATCCAGTATCTTTTTTCGTTTTAACTCTCTTGTTAAAATGCTAACTCTGGTGAGCGCTTCAAGCTCTCCCAGCCCTGATATAGTGAATGAAGCCTCCCGGGTGAGCCGGACATACGCAAAATAGCCTCCAATTAAAAGTGTAACTGCAAAAAGCAATACCATCCAACGCGCATTTTCGCCGAATATACCGCCAAAAAATCCGCCTACAGCCAAAAGAAAAATTATTTCAAGGATACTAAACACTACAATGTGCCTGCGTTCAAATTTATAAGACGAATAGAGAAGAGAAAACAATTTTTGTATTCTATATTGGTGCTCCATTTTATATGTATTATAAGTTTTGCAAAGGGAAGATAAAGCCACTATACGGACGAAAGCGTAAAATTTCATTACCTTTAAAATCAATCTCGAAAGCGTAGTTGTACAGCATGCCAGGAATTAAATGCTCCGCAGGGTTTAAAACGAACACTATATAACATGTGGGCGATAACTGCATTGAGCCTTTGGGGATAAGCCTGGTCTTCGCACTCTTCCAATTTTCTCTCCATTTGCTTAATACAGCAGCATGGCCTACGGCGTCTTCATTTGAATCTAAGTTCCAGGAAACTAATGAATGGGTGCAAAAATTAGAATAAACACGCTGAAATAACAAAACCCGCTCTTAGAGCGGGTTTTACTTCGTTGGTGCCCAGTAGCGGAATGTTTTCGAACCAGTTTGTACAGATAATCAGTGACCTACTCACAAACTGATCGTGATTCTGTTGCCAGAAGCATCTCATATTCTTAAACATATAAGGAGCAATTATTTTCGATCTATTTCCCTTCTTTATAAAGGATTGATTGATTTTTATTATCGAGTATCCAGCTTAAATATCTGTCTAGGCCGGCGTTGGTCATGTTAATAGTATACTCAATGCCCATTATCGCAATAACAAAGTATAAATTAGTTACTATGCGCTGCTCTCCGACCAAAGTCGGCTCATCAGGTATCAAGAAGTCAAATTCGTTCATTAACTGGTAATGAATCTTTTTTTCTGCATCAAATTTTATTTTAACCTCGTCATAAATCCTCCGTGTATTATAAGGCCATATTTTGAATTCTCCCTGTCCGTATCTGACGAAATTACGAAGCTGATTAAGTCCTTCGTTTTTTACAAATTCATCTTGCCAGCCTTCTAGGTTAGACAATCTTAATGCTAATGCTTCAAGCGCTATTTTTCCAATTAATTTAGATAAATTGAGGTTGTCTTTAGGTGGCTCAGGTATTATTGGGATATATAATTCTTTGTAACTACTAATAGAATCGAATAATTCTTTATTTTCGATAACGACCTCGAGAACACTACTGTCATCCGGAAAAATACTCACTTTATCATTCATGTTTCTAAAAAATCCGGGAAGCCCGGGAATTTTCCCTTTTTTATTCTCGATATGATGTCGTCCTCTCAACGACTGAAAATATGCGAGTTCCAGTACTCGCTTTTCAATCTTGATGGCCAAATAGTTATTGCATGCATCACAAACTACTCCTTTTGGTAACGTATGCTGTTTGTTCCCAAGGCTTTCAGGCACTATATGCTCAATCGATTTGGACTTTGAACTATCTTCCTTACAAAAAATGCATCTCATTTTCTTTTTAAATTAAATGTTATCCGGCCATCTATGATGCGTTCTCGTTGCAAAAAAATTCGCCTTTGCGTCCGTCAAAGTCCGGATGGGCAAGCAACACGCTCAAAGTCGCTATCAGTGATGTCGCCAGCCGCTGCGTATGCGTGCTAGCCGCGGAATAACATGGCCGCTAAAGTAAATACTGCTTATCAGCAAAGCGGTAAAGCGGCTTCGAAAAATATCCCGGCCATTATTCAAGGATGCGTATCTCTTATAAGTTAGCGATTGATTAAGGTTTTGGCGGCATTGACTTGTTTCCCAGCCCCAATCATGGCCAGGTCCATTCAACAAAAAATGGCAACCGCATTACCGCCGTGGCAATTTTTAGATGTCTGCTGGATTTACTTGGTCCAGCCACCAGTTCCACCGCTTTCCGTTTGATAATGTCCGGTATCAAACCACGGGGCCTGCAGATATATGGTGCGCCCCCAGGTCTTACCAGCGTTAGGGTGATCTGCGGGATATATTCGGTTATAGTAAGGTGGTGTCCCCTCTATGGGCTCGCCATCTTTGACCCCGTCGATGCCAATCACTTTTGCGTACCTGTCGGATCTCCAGGACTCACGATGCACGTAAAAACCTAAACGACACCCGTTATCCACATACATTTCAAAGATGTTTCGGCTTTTTTTCATCGGATTTTGTTTTACTTATCTGCAAAATATTACAAAGAAATTTTTATCCCCCCCCCCAAAAAAATGTTCGACCAGGGTTTTGTTAGCCGATTAGTTACGAATCCTATACCAAATTTCTTTGCCATCCGTACCTATAAGCCATTTAATATCTCTGATATAAACAAAAAAGGACTTCCTGCATAAACGGGAAGTCTTAAGAGTTGTGGAAGTAAAGTGTTTGGATCTTGCATTTCATAATTTTATAATCTGCATGAAATGGCAGCGATTGACTAATCTACTGATATCTCGCAATGCCCCAGCAGAATCCACAGAATTACTACACATTTAGAGGTCTAATTGCCGGTTTGATTTACCGTAAAAAAACTATTCAACCAATTATCGCCGTCTCGCTTAACATACTTCTGTAACTTCTCAGATAACTTATTTAATAAGGCTTGGTCGGAAGATATAACCACATTATTAATTAATTGACAAGATCTTGCGTTCACGTACTCCACAGCTTTTGATGAGTTGCTCGAATGCAATATCCGTTTTGAAGTCACTTTAGCAACATCAACGATTTCCTGTTCTGTCAAATCTATAGCTAAGCAATAAGTACTGGACAGTGGTAAAAATAGAAATCCTTCACCTGTGAGCTTTAGGTTGTAGAAAGTTTGGTCGTTCAGAAAAACAAAACCCGGATTGTCCGATGTGATGTAGCGTGTTCCATTCTCAGGTGCACGCAATACATGCCATCGCAACTTGCATAGTGCATTTCTAAACTTAATCCTTCTATTAATGTTTTCGTAAGAGTGGATTAGGCTCTGCAATTGTAATTTTTTTTTCAAATCGGGATCCTCTCTGTTTTCATCTAACATCTGTTTGGCCACAGCCTTCTTAATTTCTTTATCCATATTTGCAAAGGGTGCTCCAGGATGATCAAGCTCGGTTAGTAATATTTCCATTACATTCTCCAAAGTTTCAATTGTGTATGTCTTAGCGTGATAAGGATTTCTCATCTTCAGCTGTACCAAGAAGTCACAGAAAAGATTGGCATCATCAATGGAAATTTCTTGCCCAGAGGTTATTAGCGTAAATAATCTGCCATATTCTCTTTCAGTTGATTGCAGAACCTCATTCTCTACAAATAGGCTATCCCACTGGTTCAATGAAAATGAAGTCATTTGCACATCTTCCGACGGAATTTTGTAATAATAGTCTTCTGTACATATGGTTCTAGGATGGCATTTTTTTGCGAAGGAACGAAATCCCTTTCGCTGTATGTTTTCTAAATTTAGATAGTATAATTTGTCTCCAGAACAGAAGTTTTTGAGGTAGCATTTAGGCACATAATGGTGTCGTTTTGCTTCAGATTTGGTATCTTTAGTACTTTCAAAACTCATATACTTATTCTTGCTTGGTGAAGATAGGCGGCGAAATAGTAAAATGTGCAAAGGGAGCTTCCGCCCTGTTTTGCGTATTTTTGAATCTAACCTATTCCTCGACTAGCAGCATTTTTACCCGCTCGAACTTAGACATTTTCAACTTACCGGTAGTCGAGTTAGATGGAGGAACTGCTTCTTATAAGCCCATCAACACTTTAAATTGCGCCAGATCTAATATCTTATCTTGGAAACCGCATTCGTTGAAGGCAGCATGAATATTTTTTTCCTCTGTCACTAGTCGCTTATCTAAATTTGTTGGATTATACAAAGCGCCGAATATTATGGATATATCTATCACAGTATTCCATCGCCGATCAGCAACATCTTTTATGGCCTCAACACTATTCCCCACATTTTCCAATAAGCGCTCATTCATAATTAATGCAGGGCAAAATTTCTTCATGAATTCTATTACTGTATTGTAATATTCCTCATTCTTAACTGGTGACTTCCCAGCAATACTATGTGCTCTATCAATAAATCCCTGCGCCACTAGAAACGATAATCTTCCAATTCGTAAACTCTTAAAATAATCGCTACGAAGTTCCTTTTTATCCTTATAGTATTTCCAATCAGCATCTCCATTGTTTATTGACTTTAAATATCCCTCATAGTTGTCTCTGATTTCCCTTTTTTCAAATTCAATCTGGCCTCTAACAGTTTGCACATGCCTTGTCATCTCAGCTTGTCCCAGGTCTTCAATATTACCTACTAGCATTTGAGCCAAATTGATCACTTTAGCATACATTCTAGCATTTTTGTCTCCGACTCCAATAAAAAACCGTTCTAGAATTGCATTAAGCGGTGGTATGAAATCAACATGAATATGTGTTGATGAATAGGTCGTAGATAGGTCAACAAGTAGTCTCAGAGCACTCTTGCATTCTATTCTATCGACATCAGATGCATCATCGAAGTGACTAATTAACTCCATCGCCGAATTAATAGGAAACAGCAACCTGATATTATCTTGTTTACATTTTTGTTTTATTTTACGGGACAAATGAATCACTTCATCGTCTGCAAGATTTCTGACTAAATTTCTGTAGATATTGGTATCAAGTATTAGATCCATTATTAAAATTTCAATAACTGAATAAGGATAATTTTATTTTGGCCTACTAATCGCAAAACATAGGAATACTCAATGCGCTTCGTCATTCGGATTGATGGCCTTTCCATTAATGAAAGAAATAAATTTATTGTACTCGTTTGCCGCCTCTTGCCAACGCGTGTAAGCCTGATTGTACTTTGATACTGAATCCATGTCTCCAAATCTAGTGGTAGACACCATATTTCTATCTGTTTCCAACAGTTGCTTCCAGGCTTTATCAGCATTCATCAATAATTCGTCGTGTTTTTCTTGGTAAGTCATAATAAAGTGGTGATTAAAAGTGATTTTTTGAATAATTATATAATATAATCCTTTTCAGATTAATTCAGGCAAAAATATTGGCTGCGTACAATGAGCCTATAGGAACGATGAAAGTGAGGCACAGAGCGGAGGCCAAAAATTTCTTTTCAGCCTCAGCACTGTTCCACAAAACGATTTTTCCGACCAGTTTCAACCCCGGGAATATCGAGTAAGTACAAAAAAGGATCAGAATAATCTGATCCTTTCAAAAACTTACTTAACAACCCGAAGGCGACACCCCTCTTGACTAATATAATAGTTATAAAAATCCGATGAATTTAACTGCACTATCTTACATAAATCTTCATCGGTATAGTTATAATCCGATTTGTAAACCTGAAGGATTTCCTTAATTATACCCACATCCTCCCTGGGTGGGCTTAACTCAGGTGGCTCCTGTAAACGAAACCCCATTGCCGAAAGTTGCGCCCAGAGATATTTTGCTTGGTTATCGGTTATAATAGCCAGCAGCTTAGCTTTCATCACCAAAGAGGCCATCGATACTCTCCAGTAAAGCTTTAGGTTCGTAAGCATTTTGAAATCAAGATAAGACACCTGTGCCGTAAATTCCTCAGCTGGAACCAGAAACTCGCTACCAAAAGCAAAAGCTTCCCTTTCAACATCACGACGTTCGGAAATCGGATTTTTAAAGTGCATAACCAGATGACCAAGCTCGTGCGCTATAGTTAGTCTAAAGCGATCAGTGGGTAACTTCCTGTTGATGTAGATGACCGGCTGATTTTTTTCAGTGTACATACTTATACCGTCGATCTTTTCGGCTCCAAAATCAAACGGGACTATTATAATACCGTTGTCCTCTATAAGCTTCGTAAGATTTTCAATTTTACCTCGTGGCACCTTCCACCTGTCACGAAGTAACCTTGCGGCATCTTCGGGAGTACCGTGATCTTCAACATTCCAGCTAAATAAATTGGTTTCTGGCAGATCGATACCATCCAGCAACTTCTGCAAACCCAACCTCAACACATTCATTTTTGCTTCGGAAGTGGATAAGTTTTTCCTGGCCATACTTATTTTCCTTCGATAATAGATGTAGCTGGTGGAATAAACTTTGTCCGCCTGTAAAAAGAAATTAACAGGATAATCTAATTTAATGCTAAGGTTTTCTACAATTTCGGATGATGGCTGCATTAGGCCGTTTTCAATTTTCGAAACAGTTCCTTGAGCCACACCCAATAAATTGCATAGGTCACTTTGACTAAGCCCCCGAGATTCCCTCGCTAACTTAATCATGTCTGAGTTAATGGCTGACATAATTTATTATTTAAATATGAACAGGCTACTTGTTGTCCGTACCAGTCTTCCCGTCCTGTTTCTTCGCTCGTACACGCGGTACACTCTCTGCAGCAGGTACGTTATTGATTTTCGCCACCTCAAATATAGCTGATTGTTTTACTTCCGTAGTTAAATCTTTGAACCACACAACAGTGTCGCCTTCGCGGCAGACAAGAACAATCTTAATTAACTGCGTCCAGGAAGAATCCGGCAAGAAACCAGCAACGAGCAAGGTCGGCTCTACACCGAAACCTGCAAAGTCAATTTGCTTATAATATTTTTCTGTTTGTAAAGTCTGCGCGTTTGATCCCTTCAACTCGTCGTCCAACTTCTTGAACCTGATAAAGACCTCACCGCGTATTAAAATCCCCACTATTCCCTTAAACTCTCCGACAACAACTTCACTGTTACCGGCAAATGCCTTCGCCAAACGCAATTTAATAAAATCATTAATCAAGGAGCCACAAGTTCTTGGTTTAAGATCAACTACACCGTATCGCGAACGCTCCGTGCGAACGTCCAAATATTCTCGAAAAGAACTATTTATAACTTCCGCTATTACAGGGAAGTACTTCCTAACTATTTGTTCAACCTCCTGTTGACTTAAAAAGGCCATATAACTATTTTTAAGGGTTTGTTGGGCAAGGTTTTCCAAAAGTACTTTTTTTATTCCAAAAAATATTCTTCCAAATGTCTTTTTTTTATTCCTAAGTTTGTGAGCGAAACCTAAAGGTCAGTTACCAACACTCAATTTGACAGATACTAATTAAATCGCCGACGAACTGTTTATCGTTTTATACCTAATTAATTCTCTTATGACAATTCTAATCTTTTTAGTTTGCGGAACCTTACTCGCCCTATCATTAGGGTATCTGGCAAAATTTACAAGAGTTTATGTTAAAAAATACATTAAAGATCAGAATGGAGAGGTCGCTAAACTCGGATGGTTCTCAATTTTTCTAATTCTTATAGCCTTAATACTCATCATCTTCTCGTTCTTGGCACCAGTAACGTTAACGATGAACGCTCTCACCCCTGAACTGAGTTTTAAGGGGAAGGGTGAAATAGGCGACACCATTGGTGGAATCATGAATCCATTTATTGCGTTGGCGGGGGTGATTGTTACAGGTTTGGCTTTTTACATGCAATATAAAGCTAATGAGTTGCAAAGAGTATTATTTGCGGAAGGTCAAAAAGCTAGTAACGAGCAGTTCCAAAAGCAACTGAACTACCAACAATTTGAAGCTCAGTTTTATGAGATGCTTAAATTACACAAAGAGAATGTAAATGAGATGGAATTGAATGGAAAACAATTGATAGAAGATAGTTGGATTCCTCTTTCTATCACTAAGCGTAAAGTGTTTCAGGAAATGCAAAGGGAGTTTGAAACTTTGTTAGAACTGGCGTCTATCAATAGAAATAATAGACTTCAAGATTTGGAAAATCCAAATTTTCGCTCACGCTATTATTCGCTGTCTAGTGAGACATTCAATGAATGTTATAAAATTTTCTTTTGGGGATTTCATGCTGCTAATAATTACAAGTTGACCGAACATGCGATAGAGGATATCCAGAATATCCAAAAATATCAATATAAGGGAAGTGATGATTTTAACGCAATTCGTGCGAACGATCTGAACTTTTCTATTGAGAGTTTTAAAGGGCATTCATGGTTGTTGGGCCACTATTTTAGGCACCTTTATCTATTGGTGACTTTCGTAGTTGACAGTAAAGTAGTCTCAACACACGATGAGAAAATGCGCTATTTAAAAGTCGTACGAGCGCAACTATCAAATTTTGAGCAGATCATGCTTTTTTACAACTGGATTAGTGGCTTTGGCGACGCGTGGGAGGACGATACTCATAAATATTTCACGAAGTACAAAATAATCCATAACCTGCCGCACACATTTCTATTTGAAAATGACTTTATATCGCGAAAAGTTGACTTTCTCAGAGCTAGATATAAGGAAAATGAAAAAGACGAATTATTTGAAATTGACGAATAGATTTAAGATGTAAACAGAGGCTTTGCTTACTCTATGCCCATTCAGTCGGTAATCAAAGAACTTGTTCTTTAACTATGACACAAAGAAATACTTGCTATCATATATTGATTATAAAAAATATATAGCAAAGTAAAACAAGTATGGTTCACTCAATATTTTGGAAACTATACTATAATAAAAAATATTTATATTAAATTAGTTATTATAAATAAAGCAAATCGCCTTCAAATGGTTACAATTGAAGACTTGGAAATCTCAAAAATTAATAGCTGGTTGAGATAAAAAGATGTGGCGCAAAACACTTCCTGATAAGCCCGTCACAAAACGATGTCTAAAATCAAGTGTGCGAATTATTGGGAATTTCAAACGGAACCTTGCTGTAATTAAGATTAGACGGTACATTTATTTGCACCAAATTAGGCGGATTGTTTTGTTTGATAGATTATAGTAGCCACCTCAACCGCGGGTTGAATTAGTAAGCAACACGTGAAAACTAAGATTTAGAAAATGACGATTTCCCTAAATGAATATATCAGGCTAAGTAAAGCAAACAAAGCGCAACTCCGCGCAATTACAAATACAGAAGGGCCACAACTTATTATTGCCGGTCCCGGATCTGGCAAGACGTTCACCTTAGTAGAACGAATAATTTATCTGATTTTGAATGGAATTATACCCGAAAAAATCTTTATTGCCACTTTCACTGAAAAAGCAGCCAAAGAGCTAATTACGCGGGTATCTAATCGCCTTTTAGAAATTGACCTGAAAGTAAATCTGAATGAAATGTACATTGGCACTCTTCATTCGATATTTCTAAGAATTTTAGAAGAAAACAGGGAGTTTACACGGTTACGAAGGAATTTTAGATTATTAGACAGCTTCGATCAAAAATATTTCATTTTTAGAAATATTAACTCTTATCTCAAAGTTGATAGTGCTGAAATTCTTTTGGGTGGTCATAAGGCGAACCGCTGGGATAAAGCTCAAAAGATAATTAATTATATCAATAAGATAAGTGATGAATGTTTAGAAATTGAAGCATTAAAAAATGCAAGAGATCAAGGTATACAAGTTCTTGGTAAATTCTACGAGATATATCTGCAACAACTATCTGATGAGAATGCTTGCGATTTTAGCACTCTCCAGTCAGAGACACTTTTCCTGCTTGAAAATCAGCCGACAGTTTTAAAGAAACTTCACCATTCCCTTCAATATTTCATGGTAGATGAATACCAAGATACAAACACCATTCAGGAAAAAATTATCCTCCTTCTATCGAATGTAAATAATAACCTTTGCGTCGTTGGTGATGACGATCAAGGACTTTATCGTTTCAGAGGTGCCACAATTAGAAATATACTAGAATTCCCGTCAAATTTCAAGTCGCAAATTTGTGAAAAAGTTATTTTAGACATAAATTATCGCTCACATCCTGACATAATAAATTTATATAATAACTGGATTGCTGAATGTGATTGGAGAGAAGGATCAAAATCATTTAGATTTGATAAAGTTATTAAACCCCGTGAGGGACTATTTTCAGAAATGCCTGCCGTTGTTAAACTGGGAAGCGAAGGTGACTGGGAGGATTATTTTAATAATGTTTATAAGTTTATCGACGCTTTGAAAAAGTCTGGTGGCCTATCTAACTATAACCAAATTGCTTTTTTATTTAAATCAGTAAAAAATGACAACGTAATTGCCCTTGCTCAATATCTGGAAGAAAGAGGTATACCAGTTTTCTCTCCGAGGTCTGCGCTTTTTTTTGAACGTACTGAAATACAACTGCTGCTTGGGGCAATCATTTTTATCTTTCCAAACCTCTTTGAAGACCTCAAGTGGAATGAAGAAGCGAATCTCTCCATTTGGGACACTTACCTCTCTTACAAAAACCGATTTGCAAATGAGATTAGAAAAGATTTAAAAAAGCACGAGCCGCTTTTGAAGTACTGCCAAAAAAAGGCCAAAGAACATTTAACTCTTTCCAAGAGCACCAACTATGGCTTTTCTGGTCTGCTATATCAACTGCTCGAATTTCCCATGTTCGCTGATAGTCTTCAGACTGGTTTGAGTAATGATAAGACAAGCCTCAGAGCCGCTTACAATATTGCTATGCTATCAAAATTGTTGTACAAATTCGAGTATTTGTATAACTTAAATACACTGGGACCCGAAAATCTTCAAAAAAGCCTTCAAAATTTATTTAACCAATTCCTTCGCTTTATTATAGAAGGAGGAATAGAAGAGTATGAAGACTTTGATGAATTTGCTCCTTCTGATTGCGTATCATTCATGACTATTCATCAATCAAAAGGATTAGAATTTCCGATAGCAATAGTGGGATCTCTGAATCTCAGCCCGAGGAAACAATACGATAAGACAGATGAAATATTGCAAAATGAATTTTACAAGAAGGCCCCGTTTGAACCGCTAGAACGCACAAAGGATTTCGATTTTTATCGTCTTTTTTATACAGCATTCTCCAGACCACAAAACTTGCTAGTCCTCACAGCGAAAGAGAAGAATGGCCAAGGTAAAAATCCATCCAAATATTTCGAAAAGATATACTCGTCTTTGTCATCATGGAATACTAAGCAATTTGATGGCTCGAAATTATCATTAGAAACTGTTAAATCTGCAAATATTAGACATGAGTATTCTTTTACCTCTCATATCCTTCTGTTTGAAAATTGCCCACTTCAATATAAATTTTATAAAGAACTTGAATTTGTGGAAGTAAGAACTGGCGGCGTACTGGGAGGTAGCTTACTTCACCAAACAATCGAAGACATTCATAAGGCAGTTTTGCGTAATCAAGAAGACACTCTGACAGATGAAAATATAACGGACTGGTATAATAACAACTATATTTTACTATCAAAACAACAGCGATCATATCTACAACAAGGGCAGTTAGCTGCACTCTTGCATCAGGTTCTTAGATATAGAGATAGGAATCAACATCAATGGGATAGGATTAAGGAAGCCGAGGTAGACGTGTCACTAGTAAAGGACAGCTACATAATCAAAGGCACTATAGATCTTATTAAAGGGGACAACAATACGGTAGAGCTAATTGATTTTAAATCGGGGAACAAACCTGATGTGAACACTAATGACCCTAAAGACAAGCAGCGGCTAAACCAGTACCAGCGACAATTAGAAGTTTACGCCTACTTAGTCGAAGAAAGAACTGGGTATAGGGTTTCGAAAATGCATTTATATTACCCGAAAGAGGATGAAGGAAGCCCTTACATCACTTTTTCTTATGAATCATCGAGAATTAATCAAACAATAGCTAATTTTGACGGAGTCGTTAATAAAATTGAAAGGAAAGATTTTGACATGGCTAACGTTAGAAAATCAGAGAAGCAATGTGGAGACTGCGATATGAGATATCATTGTAATCCTAAACAATACCAGTAAAATTAAATATGGCAAAGCAAGAATCGCTAGGCTTGAAAGTCGAGCAAAAAGTAGAGTCTATAGAAGAATATAAGTTCGAGCCCATCAAAGGTTATCCAATGCTACATTGGAAAGGTAAAAGGCCATTTACTTCAACTCAATATTATCCAGCACAACTAAAAGAACAACATGGGCAAGAGCTCGATGGATGGATAAACAAGATTTTCTGGGGCGACAATCTTCAGGTAATGAGTCATCTTTTAAAGATGTACAGGGGGCAGGTAGATTTAATATATATCGACCCTCCCTTTGATAGTAAGGCCGACTATAAGAAGAATATAACACTCAAAGGAAAAAATATAAGTAATGATCACTCCACCTTTGAAGAAAAGCAATATACTGATATATGGTCAAACGATGACTATCTGCAGTTTATGTATGAAAGGATCATTCTTTTGAGAGAATTACTTTCGGAAAAAGGCTCTCTTTTTCTACACTGTGATTGGCATAAAAGCCATCTTCTAAGAATGATATTAGAAGAGGTTTTTGGCGCCTCAAATTTCGTAAATGAAATTATTTGGAAAAGAAAATCAGCGACATCTTATGCAGGTAAACAACTCGGGATTGCAAATGACACTATTTTCTGGATGGTAAAATCTAATAATTATACATACAACCCAATTTATTCTCTTGATGATGAAACTACGAAAAAATACATAAAAGAACGATACACTTTAAAAACACCAGCAGGTAGAGTATATAAGTTAGATAATTTAGGGAACCCAGAATATCGTCCAAATTTGATATATGAATACAAGGGCTGCAAGCCACCGCCAAATGGCTGGGCTGTTTCACTAGAACGAATGAAAAAAATGGACGCGGAAGAGCGTCTAGAATTTCCCAAGAAAGAAGGTGGAAGGCTGCAAAGAAGGCAGTACTTGGATGAATATCGGGGTCAAATAATTCAAAATATTTGGGCAGATATTTTTCAAGTAAATTCCCAAGCCAAAGAAAGAACGGATTATCCAACCCAGAAACCTGAAACATTATTAGAAAGAATTATAAAAATAAGTTCCAATCCTGGAGATCTGGTTCTTGACTGTTTTATGGGATCAGGAACAACACAAGTTTCTGCTCTGAAAATGGGACGAAGATTCCTTGGAGCTGATATAAATTTGGCATCTATTCAAACGACATCCAAAAGGTTAATTAATACTTCAAAAGACATAAATGAAAAGGCGCCCGAGATAATGTTCGAGTCAGAAAATTCGGAAGGAGAAGGCTTGATGAAAGTTGATAAATTTTACACTGGATTTCAGGTATACAATGTAAATCATTATGATGTATTTAGAAATCCTTTACAAGCTAAAGAGCTTCTTATTAAAGCGCTTGAAATTCAACCTCTTCCCAACAACGCCTTGTATGACGGGGAAAAAGACGGCAGAATGGTAAAAATAATGCCGATTAATCGGATAGCAACCCGTGCTGATTTAAATGAATTAATAACTGGATTTGATTATAAGGTTTTTGAAAAGAGGAATGAAGTAAGTCCTGGGAAGGCAGTCGAGCATTTGCAGTTAGTTTGCATGGGACATGAGCCAGACCTGGCCGCCATTCTTCAAAAACAAATGCCATACAAATTGGATATAGAAGTAGTTGATATACTCAGAGATAAATCCAATCTTGAGTTTAAAAGAGACTCTGAAGCAGACTTCAAAATAAAAGATGGGGATCTTATAATTGAACAGTTCTATCCAATGAACTTGCTTCAAAAACTTTCACTCATGAAAGAAAATGTAGAAGATTGGAAAGAACTAACTGAATCGGTAATGATTGATTTCAACTACGACGGAGCTATTTTTGAACCACAGGAAGTAGATGTTCCTCCAAAGGATGAAGTAGTAAAGGGAGTTTACAAAATCCCCGAAAACGCTGGAACTATAAGAGTCAAAATAACAGATTTGCTGAGTGAGTCTCTTGAAATTGACGTTAATATATAGCAATTACTATTTAACAACAAATAGAATTGTACTTATATTTTAGGACGATGACGATTTGCCCACGCTATGCAGGCAAAATCGAAATAACTATAAAATATGAGAAATCTTATCTACACAATCAATGATTGATAAATGGCTCAAAAGAACAAGAACGATATAGAATTCCCCTTCTATGTATACCTGAAAGTATTTTACGATCAGGAACGGAAAAAAATTCTTTCATCCTATAACACCCTTACTAGAAAATTTTTAAGCTTCAATGACCCCGAGTCTTCGACAGCGTTTCTTAGAAAGCCGCAATTTGAAGCACTGGAAATTTATATATTTCTTAAAGAATTTTGTGAAAACAAACATTTGCATACCGTATTTGAAGAATGGTACTATAAAACTGGCAAATTTGAAAATAGATCAGACGCTGGCATCACAAGATTCGGACAAACAACACTTTTTGGTCCTCTAGAAACTAAAGACTCTGATGAAAAGAGAGCCTTCAAAGCCGTATTCGAACAAATAAAAATGTTCGAACAAATTTATCCCAATTTTATCTTTGCACTTACCATGGGGCTAGGTAAAACTGTACTAATGGCAACTTCGATTTTTTATGAGTTCTTGTTAGCTAATAAGTACCCGAAATCCGAAAGATATTGTCATAATGCCCTAGTGTTCGCTCCCGACAAAACAGTACTTCAGTCACTTAAAGAGATCCAAACATTTGATAAATCGAAAGTCGTACCACCTGAATATATTAATTGGCTTGAAACGAATCTTAAGTTTTATTTCCTTGATGAAAGCGGGGACGCGCTCAATGCAATAGAGCAATCCAAATTCAACATTATCATCTCAAATTCCCAGAAGATTATACTTAAAAAGCAACATAAGGAGAAGACGGCCTCGGAGGAACTGTTTGAAGATCATTCTAAGTCCTATAAGGCAAAAAGCCTCAATAAGGATTTTGAAGATTTGTATGGCTTTGATATTGATACGGATCAGGATCTGATAACGAATCAACGTTTCGCCAAGCTTACACGAATGAGGCAGTTGGGAATTTATGTTGACGAAGCTCATCATGTATTTGGCAATCAGTTGGCGATGGATTTTGGCTTAAAAAAATCTTCAACGAGCTTGAGAGTTACAATCAATGAGTTAGCTGAGAATCTAAAGGAGGCAGGAACTTTTGTTGTAGGCTGCTACAACTATACCGGTACGCCTTACGTAGGTAGCAGATTACTACCTGAAGTAGTGTATGCATATGGACTAAAAGATGCTATAGACAATAAGTATTTAAAGAAAGTTAGTATAAGCGGATTTACAAATATAAAGGATCAAACTAACGCCTTTGTACGTACTGCGATTAGCGAATTTTGGAATACTTTCGACGGTTATAAATATGAGGGATGCTTGCCCAAAATGGTTTTCTTTGCATCTACAATTGATGAGTTAGAAAAAGAGCTTCGTCCTGCTGTTGAAGACATATTAAGTGAACTACGTATACCTACTAATAAGATACTTGTTAATGTGGGTGATCCAAAGCTGACATCAAATGATGAACTCAGAGAATTCAAAAACTTAGATAGTCCAATTTCCGAAAAGCAGTTTATCCTACTAGTTAATAAAGGCAAAGAAGGGTGGAATTGCCGTTCTCTTTTCGGTGTTGCACTTCATCGTCAACCCAAATCAAAAATCTTTGTTCTGCAAGCAACGATGCGCTGTTTACGGCAGATCGGTGACGAGCAGGAAACCGGACTTGTTTTTCTTTCTGATGAAAATGTTAAAATCTTAAACGATGAACTGGAGGAAAATTTCAAGTTATCAGTCGATGATCTTAATAACGCTGGAGCTATATCTCAGTTAGTAGAGGTTAGGCTTGTACCACCTCCTGTTAAAGTGAAGCTCAAGAAGATAACCAAATTACATCAACTCTTGCCTAAAAAATTGACAGAACAAATAAATCTTCAGTTAAAAGACATTGACACTGACAAATACAAGATTATCAGATCGGAAAGAAAGATAACAGATCTTTCCAAAAAGATCGGACATGAAAAGGACTTCTCTCATATTAAAGAACGGAGAGATTACTCAATTTTAACTCTCGTCGCTGAAATTTCAAGATATTTAAATGAATCCCCAGTTCGAATTAAATCTATTCTTCAAACTACTGTTGAAGGTATTGACGTATTGCTAGACACTGTAAATTCATACAATGAAATTCTCTACGACTGGGTTGTTCCCAAATTATTTACTGAGCTTTATACTATTAAAGAGTTTACGGACACAGAAGAAATTGAAATAGAACTAGTAAAGAAGCCTAAAGAAGGAGATTGTTATAGAGTAAATACGAAGAACAAGGAACTAATTGCCAGTGTCTACTCAGAGACGTTTCTAAAATATAAGGGTAAATCTTTCCATCTTGACAATTATTGCTTTGACAGCATACCCGAAAGTAAAATGTTCGAGACGTTGCTCGAAGACGAAAGAATAGAAAAGGTGTGGTTCACAGGGATGCTTACTCATGGGCAATCCGATTTCGTTATCAATTATATCGATCCAGAATCTCATACAGTTAGAGGGTATTACCCTGATTTCCTGTTAAAGTTAAAGGCTTCTAACGGAATTGATGAGTATGTTATTCTTGAAGTGAAAGGGGATAATAAGATTGATGATGCAATTGTCAAGGCGAAATCGGAGTATGCTAGCCAAATAGCTGGAGCGAGTGGAATGTCTTACAAGTTAATAAAAGGTAGTGATGCATTGGCAGGTTTAAGTATTTGAAAAACTTATTAATTGATGAATTGACCAAAGGCTTTATGAATCTCAAATATTAGGGCCGCTTACTAGATTGGAAAAACTTATTTTCCGCGTTGACGATGACGGTTTATGTCAGATTTTATTGATCCTCTCGGGGTAATATAATGCCAGATGATAAAATCACCACTTAAGGAAGATTAACCTAATGATGAATCACAACTTTATTTTTATTAAGGATGAAAAGGTTCCAATAAAAAACAAACATCATTTATCGAAAAACAGTCAATTGATTGACAATAAGGATTATGCAGCTAGGGGTGACTCCCATAGCTGCATTTCTCCTCCCTGGTTGTAGCGCCCCATCTGAACTACTTTTCCTGGCTCCGGCAACGTGACTACCGAATCCACATCGTGCTGGAATGTGTTGTCACCGCGGAATTTTCCTGCTTTTGTAGACTGAAAAATAAAAATGAATGCTTTGCCCTGGTTATTCTCCCTCAATAATCGCAAATCGGCTGGCGAAAACCCTAAACTATTAACACTATCCAGGACAACAAAATCATACCCATCAATGGTTGAAGGCAAATCATCCGCAATATAAAGGCGAGGGTGCTTTACCCGCAAAAATTTATCTTGAAGCGTTTTGCCAAATTTCTCCTCCTTCGCCACGAAAAGAACACACCCATGATTGTGTGCGAGATAACCGGCAAATTCGCAGGCGAATGTCGATTTTCCATATTTAGGTAAGGCGGAAATCATCATGCTAAAATTTGGTGAAGGATCGCCTATCAAGTCACGGTACTTACCTGTAAATCCCAACGTTTCAAAGTGGACACCAGAAAAATCCATGCTACTCATAATTGGCGAAGTAGTAGCCGGCATTTCACAGTTACATCCGTCAAGCACTCCCTGTAAACCATTTAGCTCGGCATCATCAATATTAAGTACGTTCTTCGAACCGGCAGCAAGGTATCGGCGCAGGTTCTTCTGAATTTGATGAATGTTACTGTAGTATGGGGACTTATCAGTAATAATACCGCGCTCTATTGATTTGTCTATCGCGGCAAGCAAGCTCTTTGCTTTTTCATGCACACCTGTTTTTCCGTGCAGTCCGATGTATCTCTTTATCAACTGCACCTCTGGCATTATATCTTCTTGTCCCACACTGGCCTGTAAATTTTTTAGCATGTCATCGCTAATAACGATCGTACCGCTATCGGGCATGGTATTCACGGCCTTTATAAGCGTGTCTTGGATATAAAGAATCTGCGCTGCATACGGAGAGGTTTTACGAATCTTCTTTTCCAGCATGGCTTTTTGTAAAGCATTGAGAAATCGCAATACCTGGTCGCGCTCCTTATCCGTATTATGGAGTTTCAAGAAGCGTTTTATAAATTGGAGTTCCGGTCGAATAATTTCAACCGGAGCCGGCGTTACGGGCTTCGGCGTGTTTGCGTACTGACTTAACCTAACAGGGCCATTCGGCTTATTAGCCTTGGCGGCTGCTTTTCGTGTGCGCATTGGTGCGGATGCTTCAACTCCAGGCGGCTGCTTATCAAGTAACAAGGCCGCCAGTGCCAGGAAGTACAGACGCACAGTTTCGGCAATTTCTGGTTCCTCATCATAATCTCGCCAGTCTGTTCCGCCAGACGTTAGTTCTTTTACGTACTCATGTCCTTCCTGAATGTTTTTAGGCATTTCGGAAAAGTTAAGGCCGGCGGCTACTTCAAAATAGTTTTCGGGAGTAATATTCATAGGAGTATTTTTTAGGCTGCGAAGCGGAACCGAAGTTTAAGCGCCTTGGCCTTCATTACTAGGCGACGGCGGCGGTCAAAGTCAACTATACGGGCCGAGGTTTCAGGAGCCGGGTTTTCGGGAGGTGGCAGCATAATGGCTTTTCGGGATGCGGCGACCCGTTTAGACCGATCAACCTGGCGGAATTGTTCCGCTGTAACCACTACAGATAAATTATGGTTACGTTCCAGCACGGTTACGAAATTTGAAATATCGTCCGCCCGCACATCTGCCACCATCTTGTCGGCCGTCTTCTGGAAGTTATTGCCAACTACCAGTGCCAGCAAGTCTTTGTCCAGGTAAACGGCACCGCCTTTACTTCGGCTGTCGGGTAAAATAATTTTAAATGAATTCTTTCCCCGGAAAATTGACAAATCACCGTCTGCCGTAAACCCTTTATTAGGCTGTAACGACTTAATAAAAGGTAACGCGGAGGCTATAGGGATCGTGACCGATCCATCGACCTCCTTAGACATATTCCATTCCTCTGGTAATAAAATGCCTTTTTTTATCTGCTGATCTACAGTGGTATAACTTACCAGCTTTCCAGGAAAATCTGCAAATGCCTGTAGAATGTTTCCCGTCACGATATACCGGGTACTCCGATCCACGTTTTTAGCCTTTACAGCAGCTTCCCATTCGGTCAAGACATCATTAATCGTAAGTTCAGGCATGCCGGTACTTTGTCCCAACGTCGCTAATAAATCAGCAGACATTGAAGCTGGAACGACCAAATATTTGCGTCCATTTGCGAGTGCAAATCGCAACTTCACCTGCGACGGAGCAAATGGGTTTGACTTCCTGTTATCAATCTGAAGCCCGATAAAAACGGCGGTTACACTTTCATGTCCACCAGCAAATGTCGTAATAGGGTACCGCAATAAACGCCCCGGATAGAAGAAGCGGAATAACTGTAATAGATAACGCTTATTGTTTTCGGCCTTTTCTTTTATCGTAACATCTTTTTTATTACGGGCGGTTTCTAACTCGCTTTTTCGCATTTTATACGCAGCTTGCCATTCATCCAAATCGGCTTCCAACTTCTTCATTTTCTTTTCCCGGCCAATGCTTTCGATCAGAATTTCGTAATGCGAACGCGTTTCATCAAGTTCTTGGGATAGTCGCGCCTGGTGATGGCCCTCAAAATCGTGGATAATGTTCGCGGTATAAACATCAGGAGTAACACCGGCTAACGATTCGTTTAGAAGTTGGTGGAGCTGCTCGCGTGTGAAAGGCTTTCGCAGCACGTTTGCGGTAACAGTTTCTAGCACACTATCGGTACCAAAGGCACTGTCGTTCCCTGTCCCCATCTTAACAACCTGCGTTCCGGTGGTTTCCGCTTCGAGGTTCATAGCTTCCACTTCTAAGTCATATTCGCCAACCTGGCGTAGATAATCAACTTTCTCTACGTAGCGTTGAGCCATTTCATTATAAAACTCCTCCTGCATATGGGTAGATAACACGGCAACGCGGCCCGATACTCGATGGGCGGCATCTTCTCCAGTGGAAGCCTCACTATTTCCGGCCTCAAGAAGATGCAGTGGATCACCCAGCAGCACGTTGACCTCGCGATTGTCTGCTAGGTACTCCACGACAAGTTTATCGCCATATTTATTCAGGAAATCCGGCACATCAAGTATAGCGCTTGACTGCTTTTGATTAGAAGTGGTATTAGCGTCAAGCGACTTTAGTTTTTTCTGCAACATCATCATGAGGCGAACCTCAGCTGGGATAGCGCTCGTGATGTAATCATAAATTGGCTTATAGATTTGGCCAGTTCTGTTGATTCGGCCCCGTTTCTGCACCTCGGTATTGATGTCCAGTTCGGCCTGCAGTACAATCATCACACGTTGACGCACCTTCTCGCGAGGTACTTTTCCTGTCGGTATGGCATGGGCAGAAGCTCCAGTGCTGCCGGACTGGTTAATCATCAATACATCTACCTCATCATTGTTAAAACGCCGGAAAGCGTCATTCGGATTCAACTTTTTGCGCCCGACAACAAGGCCCATGTTTGTTTCCAGGTTTAGCTGAACTTCATACTTTCGCCCTGTGACCTCCGCGACCCGGTAGCCAGCGTCCTGTAATATTTTGATGATAACATCGATAGGCGAAATGGTAATTCCCGTCGATATATTTACGATACTGGAAGTGATGCGGTGGTATTCTTCCGTAGCTTCCGGCCCCAATTCCGCCAGCTGGAAAGTCCCTTGCGTAAAGCAACGGGCCGCTTTTCTATACCCTAGGGTAAGCACAGATGATCAGGCAGACGGATATAGTCCAGCTCACCAGGAGGATGCTTTACAGCGTCATTGTGTAAAAGAAAATATAATCGTTAAGGGCGTTTTTCATGAAGATTATTCAGCTAAAACATTTGAACGACCAGAGTTTAATAGGATGCTCTCAATCATTAAGAAACAGCGTAATACTGTTGATTTATTTTTGATTACAAAATGGGACAGGTTCTCCAGAAACTTTGCAGAAGCATACCGAATGATAGGAGTACTCAAAAAGCTGGGAGTAGAGGTACAGGCGATTGAGCAGCCGTTGGATATGGAAATACCCGAAAGCAAAATTATGTTGGCAATCTACCTTACCGCACCTGAGGTGGAAAATGACCGTCGCGCACTTAATACCCTCCATGGCATGAGGCGAGCCAAGAAAGAGGGGCGATATCTTGGGATTGCCCCTCGCGGCTATTCCAATGGACGTGACGCGGAAAACAAACCAATTTTGGTTCCTAATAAAGACATGGCAACGGTAAAATGGTGTTTTGAAGAAATGTCCAGGGAGATTTTTGATATTCAGACGTTGTGGCGAATGGCGCGCCAGAAGGGTCTAAAAGTTCAAAAAAGTCAATTTTGGAGCATGTTACGCAATCCCGTGTACTGTGGTAAGGTTTTTATAGCCGCCTACAAAAATGAACCAGCGCATTGTGTTGCGGGAATTCACCCGCCTATTATAAGCGAGCATCTTTTCAACGAAGTTCAGGATGTGCTAAGGGGTAGGCGCCGGAAAGTTAGAATTGATGCGAAACACCATATTACTGAGAATCTTCCTCTACGCGGATTTCTAATTTGCAAAAATTGCGGTCAGCCTCTTACCGGAAGCGGATCAAAGGGAAATGGCGGAGTATACTATTATTATCATTGTATGACCGCTAGAAAATGTAACGAGCGGTTCCGTGCCTCCGAGGCGAATGAGGCTTTCATTAGGGTGCTACAGACGATCGCGGTAAATGGGGATGTTTTGTGCGCCTACGCGGCAAAAGTTCACAAAGCCCTGGAAAAAGGGCAGACCAGCGATAAAAGTGAAATAGTCACAATCGATGATGCAATCTCCAAAATAGGCAATCGGCTCCAAAATGCCCGAACATTATTGCTGGATGGGGAATTGTCAATGACTGACTATAATGAAATTAAGACAAACCTTTTGGGGGAGCAGCAGGCACTTACTGCTCGTAAGCATAACCTTCAGCAAAAGCCCAAAATAACAGAAGATTATATGAAAGCGGGGGGCGATATCCTGGCGAACATAGCGACCCGCTTCGCCGCAGCAAATTCGGAGGGTAAAAAAAAGATCATTGGTTCGATCTTTCCGGGAAAGTTGATTTTCCAGGAAAATAAAGTTCGAACCACGGAGCCGAATGTGATACTAGAGCTGATAGGCAGGATGGGAAAGGATTTGGACGGGTCTAAAAAGGAAAAGGTTGGAGAAATCTCCAACCTTTCCGCTAGTGTGCCCAGAACAGGAATCGAACCTGCACACCCTTTCGAATACAAGATTTTGAGTCTAGCGCGTCTACCAATTCCGCCATCTGGGCAATGCCTTTCGCATTGTGGGATGCAAATGTATGTAATCAAATAATATTTTGCAAGAAATTTTTGAAATCCCCGGCAGCAAGGCGAAACCGGTAGGTTTTAGCTGTGAATGTTCTTCGTAACTGATCGGCAATGTCGCCGGTTTAAGGTTTTTTGGATCGTCCGTAGACTGCCCGGAACTAAGGTATAAACCGCTTGCAGAAACTGTGGGCGCGGAAGGGATTGTTTACGCGATAGTTCACCGCCTGGTTTTATACGGTGAATTAAGAGTATTAACAACATATTCCTTGTTCGCACAACATTTTCGACAGGAATAGGGCTTTCCATTAATTAGGGCTAATTTTGCGGGATAAATATGAACGATTTGAGTGCGTCTGTTTTCATGATTACTCCGCCCTTCACGCAGCTGAACACGCCTTACCCGGCTACAGCGTACCTGAAAGGCTTCCTGAATACCAAAAATATCTCTTCCTTCCAGGCAGACCTCGGTATTGAGGTAACGCTGGCCCTTTTTTCAAAAAAGGGCCTTGAAACCCTGTTTGCCCGCATCGGCAACAGGGAAGGCCTGTCCGACAACGCTGCCCGCATCCTGGCGCTCCAGGATGATTATATACACTCGGTAGATGATGTAGTGCTGTTTCTGCAGGGGAAGAACCCTACGCTGGCGCACCGTATCTGTAAACGCGATTTTCTGCCGGAAGCCTCGCGCTTTGCGCAGCTGGAAGACCTGGACTGGGCTTTTGGCTCGATGGGTACACAGGATAAAGGTAAACACCTGGCTACAATGTACCTCGAGGACCTGTCTGACCTCATCATGGAGTGTGTGGACGAACACTTCGGTTTTAGTCGTTATGCCGAAAAACTGGCGCGTTCAGCCAATAGTTTCGACGAGTTATACGGGGCACTGCAAAAGGAATATACTTTCATCGACGAACTGCTCATCCAGTTATTAAAAGATAGAATGGAAATGGTGCAACCCGATATGGTGGCTATCTCCGTGCCTTTCCCGGGCAACCTGTATACCAGCTTGCGTTGCGGGCAATGGGTGAAAAAACATTATCCAAACACGAAGGTGGTTATGGGTGGAGGTTTCGCCAATACGGAACTGCGGTCGTTATCGGACCCACGGGTATTCGAGTTCTACGATTTCATTACACTGGATGATGGCGAAGCGCCGATCGAAAACCTGCTGAAATACATACAGGGACAAATTGGGCAGGACCAGCTGAAGCGCACCTTCACACTGGTAGACGGCCAGGTGACTTACTTTAACAATAAATCATGCGCCGATTATAAACAGGGCCAGGTAGGTACGCCCGATTACAGCGACCTGCTGCTGGATAAATACATCTCCGCGATAGAAGTCGTAAACCCCATGCACCGCATGTGGAGCGATGGCCGATGGAATAAACTGACCATGGCCCACGGCTGCTACTGGGGCAAGTGTACTTTTTGCGATATCTCACTCGATTACATTCGCCTGTATGAGCCCATAGCGGCTTCGCTGCTTTGCGACCGCATGGAGGAAATTATCGCACAAACAGGGCAGAATGGTTTCCACTTCGTGGATGAAGCCGCACCGCCCGCATTGATGCGTGCTTTGGCCTTGGAGATCATCCGCCGTAAACTGAATGTAAGCTGGTGGACGAACGTTCGTTTCGAAAAAAGCTTCACCCGCGACCTCTGCCTTTTGCTGAAAACGTCGGGCTGCATTGCGGTATCGGGCGGACTGGAAGTAGCGTCGGACAGGTTGCTGGAACTGATACAAAAAGGGATCACTGTTGCGCAGGTTGCACAAGTGAACCGTAACTTTACAGAAGCCGGTATTATGGTGCATGCCTATCTTATGTACGGCTTTCCCACCCAAACAGCGCAGGAAACAATTGATTCCATGGAGATGGTCAGGCAGATGTTTAAAACAGGCATCCTGCAGTCCGCTTTCTGGCATCTTTTTACCATGACAGCACACAGCCCTGTGGGTATGGACCCTGCGAAATACAAGGTGAAGAAGGAATCGGAAGTGATAGGCACTTTTGCCAATAACGACATCGTACATATCGATGAAGAAGGTGGTGATCACGAAACGTTTGGTTTCGGGTTGAAGAAGTCGCTGTTCAACTACATGCACGGCCTTTGCCTGGACGATCCTTTACAGAAGTGGTTTGAGTTTAAAGTGCCCAAAACGCGCGTGGCGCCCGACCATATTGAAAAGTGTTTAACGGAAGATATGTACGCTTCCTCCAAACCTACCAGTAAAGTGGTGTGGCTGGGCAAAAAACCTTTAGTGGAAACGATCACCAAGTCGAAAAAAGGCAATACCTGGGAAGTAACCTCTCTTACATTCCAGGACCGTAAAACAAAGGCCAGCATTAGCGTTAACCAGCCCGAAGGTTTGTGGCTGGCAGACATGCTGGAGAAATTATCAGTCAGTAACCCTAAAACCTACACGCTGCAGGAAGTAATGGACAGTTACGCCGCCGCAGGCTTCGACGATTTCGAACTGTTCTGGGACAACAAACCGGTGAACACCCTGCACAAGTTTGGCTTATTAAAGTTGTAACTCTTTATGAAGATCAGTAAGTACGTACAGGAAGGTAAATCCGAAAACTACCAGGCTGCCGAAGACAGAGGTCTTTTAAAAGCAGGGGAGGCTGCCGCTATTTTATCCAGGCAGTTCAACACGAAAATCTATGCAAAAGAGATAGAAGTGTTCGCGAAAGAATGGCACCATGCAGGCGTGTTCAAAAGCGGTAACTCACTGAAAGGCCGCAGGGTATATTTTTTTGCTAAAGATCAACTGGAAAAACTATCGCTCGACGCTATTCTCGCCAACCGTAAAAAGGAGATGCAGCCAGCAGAAAATAAAACAGTGCAGGGCTGGTACATTCAGTTCTTCAAAATGACCGACCCCGTTACCCGCCGCCGTTACTCAAAACCTTTTGTGGGGATTTACAAGGGTTCCGCTGCTAAAAAGCCAAAGGGCTTCAGGCCGTTGAACGACGAAGCATTTGAGGTAGCACAGAAACAGAGGGGCAAGGCTTTACAGCCAGGCGAGCAGCCCAAGTTCTGAGAAAGCATTATATTTAGCTAACGCTATCTGATATGTTCAAATCCTTTTTGTCGTTGCTCCTTTGTCTGTTGGTGTCGGCTGTATATGCACAGTCGCCCAAACCGTTTACCCCACAACAGTTGAAACAAGACCTGCAGGTGCTGAAAGACAGCCTGGAGGTCGTACATCCCGCGCTATACCGCTACTTTAAAAAGCCTGTTATCGATGCTGCCTTCCGGGACACGGAGCGCAGGCTGAACAAACCGATGGACGCTGCGCAGTTTTATACGCTGGTAGCGCCGTTAGCCACCATGGCTGGTGATATTCATACCAGCATCGAACTGCCGGACGACTACCATAGCTGGGTGGCTGCCAATAAAAAGCTGTTTCCTTTCGATGTGCGTATTATCGGCCAGGATGTATTTATTGCCAGTAATAACAGCGACGATAGTACGATCAGCGTGGGGAGTAAGATCATAAAAATCAATGATCAACCGGTAGCAAAACTGCTGCATAAATTAGGTAGTACTTTTTCGGGTGAAGGCGCCAATCAAACGCTTAAGATCAGAAGAGTGGAGCAGCGTTTCGCATTCCAGTATTACTTTGTTTACGGTGATTGTAAAAAGTTTAAAATCGAATATGTTGATGGAGATGCCAGGCATCTGAAAACTGTTGCCCCGCAACCTTATTCCGTCTTCAATGCCAGAAGGGCCAATACACGTAAAACATGTCCGCTGCTGAAGCCTTTATTCCCGCAGCCACCTTATCTTTCCTTATCCCTTGAAAAAGAAAAAAGCACTGCCGTATTAACCGTAAAATGGTTACAAAACGATGTGCTGGCCAGTAGTGGAGAAGCCTTTAAACCTTTCATCGATAGTGCGTTCGCGGCGATAAATAAGGAAGGTATTCAACACCTGATTATCGACATCCGCAATAATGATGGCGGAGAAAGTGCAAACGCCAGTTACCTGTATAGTTATCTGAGCGATAAGCCCTTTCGTTTTTTGTACGCCATGGAAGCAACCAGGACAACTTATGAGGCGGATATTTCCACTGGCATTCGGTATACAAAAGGCATTACTGTAGATACGGCTACGAATGTTGGTACTTTCTTCGGCCTTAATACGCAATCTTTGCCAGGCAACCGTTTCGCCGGTGCAGTGTATGTATTGACGGATGGGTTAACGGTATCGGCCGCCGCGCAGTTTGTAACGCTGGTGAAACTCAACAAACGGGGAGTATTGATAGGCGAAGAACTGCCCGGCGCTTTGAACGGCGGATCAGGCAGGGGATATGCTTATTTTTACCTGCCTAATACGAACCTGCTCAGCATGATATCCCGTTATCGATTGTACATGACGGAACCCTCCAAACCGCATAGAGACGACTGCGTACAACCGGATTATATACCTATGAAAACGATTGCAGAACTACTTATGGGCGTTGATAAAGACCTTCAAACGGCTCATGATCTCATCCAAAAGGCACTTTAGGCTGATTTTTATGAAAAAGGAAGAGATTAGCAACTTGCTAAAACGCCGCAACTGTTTAGCCCCGGCCGATACTGCATTTTCTTGTCATCCCCAGTAGAAAAACGGTTTAGCACCTGATCAGGAAGTCATAAATTAATCACAAAATATGACCATTCATCAGGAAAAATACCCTTTAAATGAAGAGTATGTCTATTTTGCTGTCTATGGTACTAAGATCGAAAAGTAATTTCTTTGGCCGGTCGATGATCGGCTTATTATGTGCATGCGGAGCCGGCCTGGCTATTCCACAGCAGGCAATGGCCCAGGCTAAACAGCTGCCGCTGCAGGATTTTTCTTCTTTTAAAGATGTAGGCAAAAGCTGGCAGATAGTGGGCGATGTGAACACAGAGCAGGGGAAAGCCAATGCCTTTAAAACAGCCGGTGGTACAGGCATCCTGGTTAACTTACCTGGTAAAAAAGTACACGGGCAGGACCTGTTCTCCAACTTCGAGCATGGTGATCTGGACCTTGAACTGGATTACATGATGGCGGAAGGTGCCAACTCCGGCATTTACCTCCAGGGCCGTTACGAACTGCAGCTGCTGGACAGCTGGGGCGTAACTTCTCCCAAACCTGGCGATAACGGCGGTATTTACGAACGCTGGGACGACAGCAAACCAGAAGGCAAAAAAGGCTACCAGGGTTATGCACCGCGCCAGAACGTTAGTAAAGCACCAGGCCTGTGGCAACACCTGAAAGTATCTTTCCAGGCGCCCCGCTTCGACGTGGCCGGTAAAAAAATTGAAAACGCTAAAATGCTCCGCGTAGAACTGAACGGGGTATTAATACATGAGAATATAGAGCTGATGGGCGCCACCCGCGGCGCTATTGGCGGTAACGAAGTGGCTTCCGGCCCTTTACGTATCCAGGGCGACCATGGTGCTGTGGCGTTTAAAAATATCAGCCTGAAACAGTTTGATAAACAACGTCCGGAATTAACTGGCCTGGAGTTTAAAGCCTATAAAGGCCGTTACAACAGGGATAACGACTATACAAAACTGAAACCGGAAGCTGCCGGTACGGTTAAAACACTGACCGCCAACGCATCTCATCTTTCCCAGGAATATACACTGGTATACAAAGGCACGTTGAATGTAAAAGAAGCGGGTGAGTATACAATTGAAACCAACGCACAGGGTGGTCAGGGCATTATTACGTTAGATGGCAAACCTGTAAGCAACAGGGGCAGAGTTACACTGCCGGCCGGTAACGTTCCGGTAGGCTTGATTTACTCCCGCTCCGGCGACTGGGGTAATCCGACACTGGGCCTTAACATTACCGGGCCTGGTATACGCACGTTCTATGTAGGCGATGTAATTACGCCCGACGATACGGACCCGATCATTGTAGATGCATCGGCTAACACCATCCTGCGTAGCTTCAGCGATGTGCCGGGTTATGGTAAAGTAACACATGCAGTGTCTGTAGGCAGTCCCTTACAGGTGCATTACACTTACGACCTCGATCACGGTATGGTAGTACAGGTTTGGAGGGGTAGCTTCCTGGAAACCACGCCTATGTGGCACGACAGGGGGAATGGTACTTCCCGTCCGCAGGGCGCGTTACAACGCCTGGGTAAACCCTTCTTCACACTGGGTAAACTGGCGAACGAGCAGGCTACATGGGTGGCAGATTCTACCGGCAGCGGTTACCGCCCTAAAGGTTATGTGCTGGACGAGCAGGACAGACCAACATTTAACTACTTCATATTCGGTGCTACCGTTAGCGATAAAGTACGTGTAACTGAAAATGGTCATGGCATCAGCCGCGAGATCAGCGTAAGCAACGATCCTGGTGGACTGTACGCCAAACTGGCCGAAGGTGCGCAGATTGAATCAATAGGAAAGGACCTGTACCTCGTAGATGGTAAGGCGTACTTCCTGCAACTGCAGGAAACAAGTGGCGCTAAACCCATTGTACGCGATGCAGCCGGCGTTAAGGAACTGATTGTACCTGTACGCGGTAAACTGAGCTATTCCATCCTTTTCTAACTTTTAGACGACAACATTCATGAAAAATATATTCAGGAAAGCAGCGTGTTACTTATTACCGTTGGCTGCCACTATCACACAACTTCCGGCATTTGCGCAGGAAACGCCCAAAGAGGAAGACTATTTCAGGATAATGAAACTGAGTGCGCCGGAAGGTACATTGCTGGAAGTAGGCGGTTTAACCGTACTGCCAAACGGCGACCTGGGCGTATCTACCCGCCGCGGTGATGTATTCATCGTGGAAAACCCGACCAGCAACCGTCCGTTCTTCCGTAAGTTCGCAAGCGGCCTGCACGAAATTCTGGGCCTGGCCTGGAAAGATGGTGCCCTGTACTGCGCACAACGCGGCGAGTTAACTAAACTCGTGGACACTAACATGGACGGTAAAGCTGACGTGTACGAAACGGTATATGCATGGCCTTTGTCTGGTCACTACCACGAATATAGCTTCGGCCCTAAACTGGCGCCTGATGGTTCATTTTTCGTGAGCGGTAACGTAGCTTTCGGTAACGAAGAATGGTGGCGTGGTGAAAGCCGCGTTCCCTGGCGTGGCTGGATGATGCATATCTCTGCCGATGGCAGCAGCATGGAGCCCTGGGCTACCGGTATGCGTTCTCCCTGCGGATTGGGTATGATCAATGGTGAACTTTTTTACTCTGAGAACCAGGGTGATTATATGGGCTCCGGCGGTGTATGGCATGTAAAGAAAGGTTCGTTCGTAGGTCACCCTGCGGGTCTTAAATGGACTGGCCTGCCTAATTCCCCTTTGAAACTCACAGCCGAGCAGTTTAATGCACAGGTTGACGAGCGTAAAGTGAAAAATGAGCAGGGGCGTTATATTAAACCAGAGAACGTGATTGACGAGAAATTCCAGATCATGTTCGAACTGAAAAAAACAATTCCTGAGCTGCGTACTCCTGCGGTATGGCTGCCTCACGGTGTATTGGGTATCTCTAACTCAGAAATCCTGGCTATTCCGGAAGGTAACTTTGGTCCGTTCGGCGGCCAGGTACTGGTAGGCGACCAGGGTCAGAGTAAGATCATGCGTGTGGTTATGGAACAGGTGAAAGGTGAATACCAGGGCGTAGCGTTCGACTTCCGCCAGGGTTTCCAGTCGGGTGTATTACGTATGGCATGGGCGCCTGATGGCTCCCTGTTTGTAGGTGAAACTAACCGTGGCTGGGGTTCTGCAGGTGATGCCAACGAAGGTTTGCAGCGCCTGGCCTGGAACAACCGTATTCCTTTCGAAATGAAAACGATCAAGGCGATGCCTGATGGTTTTGAAATAGAGTTCACTTTACCGGTTGATAAAAAATCGGCAGAAGATCTGGCTTCTTACGAAGTAGAAAGCTTTATCTACAAATATCACCCTGTATACGGCAGCCCTACGGTTAACAACCAGAAGTGCGAAGTGAAAGGTGTGAAAGTGTCGGAAGATGGTCTTAAAGCCCGTATCATCGTAGATAACCTGCGTCAGTATTACATCCACAACGTAACGCTGAATGGTGTACGTGCTGCGGACATGTATTATTCACTGGTACACCCAACTGGTTATTACACACTGAATAACATTCCTGATGGCGCTAAACTGGCCATGACTGGTGTAAGCACCCGCAACTCTGAGAAAGAAGCTGCGGCTAAAGCCAAAGCAGAAGCGGCGAAAGTTAAAGCCACCAAACCTGCTACTGCTAAACCTGATGTTGCCGCTGCACCAAAAGTGTACACTTACGAAGAGGTGAAACCTTTGCTGGCCAAATATACCTGCGCTGCCTGCCATAATGCAGACAAAAAGCAGGTTGGACCGGCTTTCAAAGAGATCGCTAAACGCCGTTACTCTAACGACAATATCGTAAAACTCATCTGGAACCCTAAACCTGAAAACTGGACTGGCTACGCAACTGAAATGCCGCCAATGCCACAGGTGCCAAGGGCCGATGCGTTGAAGATCGCGAGCTACATCAACTCCCTGAGATAGTAACTTCAACTGTCATAAATTAAAAAGCCCCGTGCAATTCGCACGGGGCTTTTTATTCGATAACTATTTTACTTCAGCCTGTAAGCGGCTACTGTTTTAGCATTAAACGTAGGTACATATACGATCTTCTTCTTCGGATCATAACCAATGTCGGCGGCGTTTATTTTCTCTGCTGATGTGTTCAACAGCGTTTCTACCTTACCGTTCGCATGCACGTAAAAAATATAACCACTCCAGGAGGTTACCAGGTAATCGCCCTTGCCTACAGGTTCGATACCATCGCCGCCTTGCGGTAATTCCGCAATGTTGCTGATCTTTTTTTCCTTGTCGGCTTTCACAAATGATTTGCCTGCGGCGATAATGAGGTCTTGTGCTACGGCTTTCAGTCCGTTCAGGCCTTTAAAACCCTCCAGGTACGAGGTAGGTTTGTCGTTCACAATGCGCCATACGATACCCGTGTGGGAGTCCGACACATATACAACACCATTGGCATCGATGGTGAGGTCGTTCAGGCCTTTAGCGCCATCCCAGGCGATCTTTTTCTCGATCACCCCTTTTTTGAGGTCGATAACGGCCACGTCCTGTACATCGGCAACATATAAACGGTTGCCGTAAATGCCCATACCTTTGGGGGAATGGAGGCCTGTTATAAACGCAGAGTCGTAACCGCTGCCATCTGGTCTTAATTTAGCCACGCCGCCCTTACCGTCCATATCCCAGGGAGCGCCATCGATCAGGGTAATATAAAGTGTGCCTTTGCCATCGTCCAGCACCGATTCGGGGACGGCTACAACGGGTTTTGTTTCCCATAATTTCTCAAGGCTGTGTTGAGCCTGGGCTTTCAATGCGAAGCCGCAGAGGCACAACAGGAGTGTCTTTTTCATAACTAATAATTGAGGTTCGGCGGCAAGATACATTATAGGGGCCTGGAGCACAAGCCGTTCATGTAAAACGTTCATCCCTGGGAATTGCAAATATGGGAGGCAGAACTTATATTGAGTGCGCTGCGTAGAAACGCATGTCCTGAATTTTTGATCAGCCTGATTTAAACAACAGCTTATGAGCCCGGCCGTTAACTTGCGACCATGGAGCCTTACCGAGAAATTTGCCCTTCGCTTTTTTGCGGTATTATTCATCTTTTACGTATTCCCGTTTCCTTTAGACCTGGCAGGTTACCCGGAAATGTGGTGGAACCAGTTGCTACAAATAATAGTTCCCTGGATCGGCACCCATGTGCTGCATTTAAAGGAGCCGATCACGATATTTCCGAATGGAAGCGGCGATACTACGTATAACTACGTACTGCTACTCACACAATTCGTATGTTCCTTTATCGCCGCTGTTATTTGGTCGCTGATGGACGGTAAACGCCGCCGTTACGATCACTTACATTACTGGCTGCGGGTGCTGGTGCGTTATTTCCTGATGTACAATATGTTTGTGTATGGCTTTGCAAAAGTGTTCCATTTACAGATGGGCACCCCCATGCTTAGCACCTTAATTACACCGCTGGGCGATAAGTCGCCTATGGGACTTGCCTGGGCATATATGGGTTTTTCGTCCGGTTTCAGCGCCATTACAGGCTGGGCGGAGGTGATAGCAGGCTTGCTGTTAATATTCCGCCGTACCGTAACGATTGGGGCCATTGTGAACATCGTGGTTACGATCAATATCGTAGCCATCAACTTTTGTTTCGATGTGCCGGTGAAGCTGTTCTCCTCCATGTTGTTGCTGATGTCTGTGTTCCTGCTGGCACCGGATGTAAAGCGTTTAACGGGGTTGTTCCTGTTCAATAAAGCCGTATCTCCCAAACTTTACCCCAACTACCATGGCCGAAAGCGCTGGTTAAGGATATTGCTACTGGTGTTAAAATTTCTGATCGTCGCTTACTTCCTGTACGTAAACGTTGCAAATTCGTTACATGGCGTTAAACTGTACGGCGACGAACGGCCGTTACCGACGTTATACGGCATTTATGACGCGCATCTTATTGTGCGTAACAACGACACGCTTCCGCCATTGCGTACGGATTATACACGCTGGAATACGCTGGTGATACAGTATCCGAATGCTGCAGTAGTAAAGCTTACCAACGACAGTACAAAGTACTTCGCCTTTGAGGTGGATACAGTCAGGAAAACCGCCCGAGTTTATAGTTATGAGGAAAACGCACACCGGTCGACTTTAAACTACCATGTAAAAGGAGATACACTTGAATTGAGCGGAAAGTACTTTAATGACTCAGTATTGTTTAGTTTTACAAAAAGGGATTTGAAAACCATTCGCCTGCTGAACCGTGGATTTCACTGGATCAACGAACATCCGTACCACCGGTAGGCCTCATCAACATACAATATGCGTACAACCGAATATGATGCAGTGGTAGTAGGGGCGGGGCCTAATGGTCTGGCTGCCGCTATAGTGCTGCAACAGCAGGGCTTGAAGGTATTGTTGCTGGAGGCGAAAGATACGGTTGGTGGCGGTATGCGCAGTGCGGAATTAACACTTCCTGGTTTTGTACACGACATTTGTTCGGCCGTTCACCCGTTGGCGTTAGGTTCACCATTTTTCAGACAGGTAAACCTGGCGCAGTACGGACTTGAATTTATTGATCCTCCCGTACTCGCGGCCCATCCGCTCGACGATGGAACGGCAGGTGCGCTTTACCGTTCAATAGATGAAACCGCGGCAGGTTTGGGGGCAGATGAGGCCGCGTATAAAGATTTGTTCGGCGCAATGTATGAATACTGGCCGCTGATCATTAAAGATGTGTTAGGGCCGTTCCCAATACCGTCGCACCCGGTTCAGATGGCCAGGTTTGGGCTAACTGCTTTGCGTAGTGCAGAAGCGGTGGTGAAACGTTTTAAAACAACGCAGGCAAGGGCTTTATGGGCGGGTATTACCGCGCATTCCATGTTGCCATTGTCCGCTGCCACTACGGCTGCTGTTGGCTGTGTATTAAGCCTGGCAGGTCATCACTACGGCTGGCCTATACCAAAGGGCGGCTCACAAAGCATTGCCGATGCACTGGCTGCCTGTTTCCTGGCATTGGGCGGTAAAATAGAAACAGGTGTGCAGGTGAAAAACCTGGATCAGTTGCCGTCGTCCAAAACCGTGCTGTTCGATCTTTCACCGAAACAAATAGTAGCAATCGCAGGGCACAAGTTCTCGTCTTTTTATAAAAGTCAGCTTGACCGTTTCCAGTATGGAATGGGCGTGTTTAAGATAGACTGGGCACTGGATGGGCCCATACCATTTACCGCAGACGCCTGTCGTAAAGCCGGTACAGTACACCTGGGCAACACTTTCGAGGAAGTAGCCGCCTCGGAATACGCCATATCAAAAGGTCATCACCCGGAAAAACCTTTTGTACTGCTGGCACAACAAAGTTTATTTGATACCGGACGTGTACCGGAGGGCAAACAGGCAGTTTGGGCTTATTGCCATGTGCCGAATGGCTCGGAGAAGGATATGACGAACGCTATTGAAGCGCAGGTGGAACGTTTTGCTCCGGGCTTTCGCGACCGGATTTTGCATAAGCATGTGATGAATGCCGCGCAAATGCAGGCCTATAATCCTAACTACATCGGAGGCGATATTAACGGCGGCCGGCTGGATATTACACAGTTGTTTACCCGCCCGGCCTTGCGGATGTCTCCCTACCGTACCTCTGCTAAAGGAATATATATTTGTTCCGCGTCAACGCCTCCCGGTGGCGGGGTACACGGGCTTTGCGGGTATCATGCCGCGAAGCGGGCGCTTAAAGATGTTTTTCATATCTCAATATAAAATTGTATCACACACGTCATGATGAAATGTAGCCTGTTTTTAGGTTGGATGCTGATGCTCGGCATGGCCAGCCAGTTGTATGCGCAAAAAACCTTTACCAACCCGTTATTGAAGTCGGGTGCCGATCCTTATTCGTATTACAAGGACGGCTATTATTATTACACCCATACGACCGGCAATCGTATCGACATCTGGAAAACGAAAGATCTGTCGCAATTAGCGACTGCAGAGCGTAAAACGGTTTATACACCACCGCCGGATAAGGAGTATTCGAAGGAGTTGTGGGCACCGGAAATATTGTTCCTGCAAGGCAAATGGTATGTATACTTCGCGGCCGACAATGGTAATAACGACAACCATCGTATGTACGTTATCGAAAATGCTTCCGCAGATCCGTTTAAGGGCGAGTGGACGTTCAAAGGCAAGGTGGCTGATCCTACTAATAAATGGGCTATTGATGCGGATGTATTTACCTGGAAGAACGAATTGTACATGATTTGGTCGGGCTGGGAAGGAGATAAGAACCACCAGCAGAACATTTACCTGGCTAAAATGAGCAATCCCTGGACCATCACCGGCCAGCGGGTAAAGATTGCTGAACCAACCTACGACTGGGAGAAACATGGCGACCTGGGTAAGAATTCCAACCCCTCGCATGTAAACGTAAACGAAGGCCCGCAGGCACTTATGAACGGCAAAAAGTTGTTCGTGGTATTTTCTGCCAGCGGCTGCTGGACCGACTTCTACGCACTGGGGGTATTAAGCTTTAACGGTAAAGACATTATGAATCCAGCTAACTGGAAGAAATCGCCCAAACCGTTTTTTGCCCAGAGCAAGGAAAACGGCGTGTACGCCCCCGGTCACAATTCCTTTTTCAAATCGCCGGACGGCAAACAGGACTGGATCTTATATCACGCCAACGACGAACCAGGGCAGGGTTGTGGCGGCAAACGCTCGCCTCGTATGCAGCCTTTTACCTGGGATAAAAAGGGCTTCCCCGTATTCGGAATACCCGTGAAACGCGATCAGCCACTGGCCATACCATCTGGTAATTAGTTACACGATTGTTTAGACAACTAAACTGATTATATGGTCATTGCGGGAGGCCGGGACCTGGAGTACTTTTGAGGGGAGCCGCGCAAGCGGTTTGATTAAACCCTTCAAAAACGCCATATGTCAGGTATCCGCTCAAAAACAATCCTGTTTGTAACAGGCGCCTTCGTTAGTCACTATTGCTGGAACGATTGGGCTGCTTTTTTCGAAAGTAACGGCTATAAAACGGTATTGCCTTCTTGGCCCGCCAAAGAAGGGGAGCCGGCAGCTTTGCGTGCCAGTCAGCCCAACAAAGCTATTGCAGAACTGCGGTTGGCACAGGTGATAGACCACTATGCCAATATCGCCCGCAACCTGCCGGAGAAGCCGATCATCATCGGTCATTCGCTGGGAGGACTCATTACACAGGTATTGGTAAACAGGGGATTAAGTGCGGGCGCTATCGCCATTCATTCGGTGCCGCCACAGGGCATATTGCCGTATGAACTGAACTTCCTGAAGTCGAACACCAAAGCACTGGGATACTTTACGTCTATCGATGAGGCTTACCTGCGCAGTTTTCCAAGCTTCCAGTTTGCCTTCACGAACGGCATGCCACTCGCGGAACAGCAGGCAGCTTACGATGCGCTTTGCATCCCGGAATCTAAACGGGTAGTGCGCGACGGGCTTACCAGTGCCGCAGCGGTGGATTTCTCGAAGCCGCACCCGCCTTTACTGTTCCTGGCTGGTACAGAAGATCATTGTATACCGCCAACTTTGAATGAAAGAACATTTAAGAAATATAAAAAGAACGATACGCCGGGTTCAGTTACAGAATTTGTGCTGAAGCAGCGCAACCACTTCGTACTCGGGTTGCCCACATGGAAGGAAGACGCCGGGTATGTACTGGATTGGATAAAGAAACACTAGGAGAGGATTATTGGTAGGAACAAAAAAGCCCGGAGTATCGCTCCGGGCTTTTAGCTTTTTTTAGATTTAAAAATCCCCCGAAGCGCCACCGCCAATACCGGAGCCGCCACCATAACCTTTAGTAGTTTCCACCTGTTGCTGTTGCCCCATTGTTTGCGTGATCACCAGCGATTCCAGGTGTAGTTTTTCGATCGCACCTTTCTCATCATCATCTTCATTCGTAAAGCCATGTTTTGGGACTTTCAGGTAACGGATGACTGACCAGGCTATCGTGATCATAATAATGCCTGCCAGCACCATAGCGCCCTCGAGCGGCATAATACTGTGGTAATAACGTACGGTGAAAGTAGCCGCTGCCAAGAGCAGCAAACCAGTACCCAATAGTATACGATCTTTTTTACGCAGTCCGAAATAGATGTAAAGGAGAGGGAGGGCGATAGTGGTAGTCCAGAACAACCATGCCAGTGCCAATGGCTTTGCTGGCGGGGGAACCGGAGTACCTTCCGGATAGGAATCATCTATATACGGGCCTGCCGGATCGTACTCGTTATTCAATTCATTTACCACGAAGTAATTCATGCTCATATAAAGCGTAAGCAGTGCGCATATCTCAAGAAAGGTAAGGCAGTATTTGTAGTGCCTGGCGATCGTTTTGCGGGCCAGGGCTTTTATGCCAAAGTAAGCCCCGATTGAAAGCAGCATGATAACAAAGGGCAGAAAGGCACGTGCGCCAGAATTGTCAAGGTTTACGAAAATAACCATCATCAAAGAACCGTACGCGATAATAGCCATCGGAACATCCGCGAAGCGCAGTGTAAAGTAGGCGGAGACTACGAACAGGAAAGCGTACAGACTAGTGCCCGTATCCACTAAATCCATCATAAAATAGAATGTACAAAGTGCAGCACCGCACATCCACATTGAAGCCGTATCTACCCCCGACTTGTAATGTTTTTTACCGTGAATCATCATTTCACAGGCGGCATAGGCTACAACCGCAATGAATACCGAAAATCCCCGTATCCCGCGTTCGCTGTCGACCGCTCCCATCAGCAATAATAAACCAAGGCCGAAGATGGCTATGATCAGTGTAAGGATGAACAGGCCGATGCGGATAAATATGTTGGGGGAGTAGAAATACTCCGGGTACGATGTGTTAATGTCCTTATACGCTGTTTCGGTAATGAGGCCTTGGCGGTAAGCTGATTGCACCTCCTCCCGGATTTCCTGTTTATCTAATTCACCTGAGTTATACGCGATCATGTGCTTTCAGTTTTTTGTGTTCTCTCATCAATAATACGATCAGCGCGATGGCGGAGCCTATGAAATAAATACATACCAGCATCAGCAGACCTTCGTCGAGGAAGCTGGAGTGCCAGGCGAGTTGTATGATGGCGGCTGATAAGGAGAAGTAGGAATAGAGGACGGAAATCAGGATAAAATAAAAGGAATGTTCTTTCCTGGCCTGTATGATAAAAAAGACGGTAAGCGCCGCGATGGGTAAGAACCATATTACATTATCGAACACGATCTGCGCAGCGATCAATGCGATATACATGATGTGTACACCGAAGTTGCTGAAGGTAAAGGCAAAGTGTTTTTTAAAGTCCTTCATGCGGCTCAGGTAGGCGGCACCTACTAATATAGCACCCAGTATGATACCGGTAAATATGAGCCGTTCGTCGCCAAAGTCGTTCGCCGCCAGTATGTTCAGAGGTGTAACCGTTACGCCCATCCATGCAGCCAGGTTGGTAATGGCAAGGCTTAATACACCGATGTGGTCGAAGTAGTAAGCCGAAAAGAACAATACCAGCATCGGTATGAAGGTGGCTGCACTCAGGTTGTAGCCGAATACAGTGTATTGCGCCTGTAAGTAAGTGATGAACGAAACGAAGGTGAGGCAACCCAACAGCAGTATGTAATCGAAAAAGGAGTTGGGCGGCAACACTTTATGCCGCGAAAATGACAGTTTGTGTTTGAAACAGTAAAAGTAACATCCGCCACTCACCGCAGCTATCACCAGTAAAATAGCCTGGTGCCCGATCGTATCGATGTTTTTATAGATAAGGGTGCCGAGGCCGCCGCTGAAAAGTAATACACCGAGGTATAACAGCGTTTTAAGCTCCCAGTGCAGCGAAAAAAGTTTACCCGATTCCGCGGTTTTTACCCGTTCCAGCGACTCCAGGGATAGTTTGCCCTCCCCGTGGAGTTTTTCAAACAGTTTAATATTCATAAGGGGAAATATAGAACAATATTTTACTTTAACAAAACTACAGAGGTTCGTTAGTAGCGGCGAATACGGTTAGCTGGCGGTGCAGGATGTCGGCGTTTACGCGGTACACTTTCCCCAGGTATTCCCCATCCAGCTGAAAATGGGCTTTCTTTTTTGTTTGTATAGTTACCTGTTGCGCGGATATGATCTCCGTTTTAGCGGGATCAAATGGCTTATGGCGGAACAGCATTTTAAGCAGTTCGAGTACAGAGATCTTTTTCACCAGCACTACTTCGAAGATGCCGTCGCTGAGGTCGCCGTCGGGATTAATGAACGCCCCGGTGCCGTACTGCCGTGCATTGCCGAACACGACCATAAAAGCCTGTCTTTCCAGCTTTTCTTTACCATTATCGATCACAATATCCAGCAACTGCTGGTAGTACAACGCCCTGAGCATCACCCGGGCATAACCTATTTGGCCGCGTATACCCGACTTCTCGAAGTATTTCACCACCAGGGCATTAAGGCCAATATCACCCAAATGTATGCAGTACTGGTCCTTATCTACCCTCACCACGTCTATCTTTTGGGTAATTCTTTTCACAATTACCTCCAGCGCTTCGGGAAAGGTGAGGGGGAGCGATAGCTCGCGGGCCATCCCATTAGAAGATCCTGCGGGCAGTATACCCAGTGGGATATCGGTACCTATCAGCAGGGAGGCCACACTGCGAACTGTTCCATCGCCACCCACGGCCACCACGCCATTGGGCTGCATGTCCAGGATCGTTTGCTGCAGGGATAATCCACGTTTGCGCGCAGTATGTAAATTGAAGAAATGTATCTCATAAGGCTTATTAATGAAGAAATTATGGATCAGATTTTGATGATCTTCATTTTTCTTACGGCCCGATTTGGGATTAATAACGAATAATAGCTTTAACTTTTCTGAAGTTTCCACAGCTGGCTTTTGTTTATGCAAATAAATAACGAATCAGATAATATCAAATATAAAGCCGCAAAAAAATCTTTTAAAGATCGGTTGCTGGGGGCGTTCAGGCTCACCAACCATACCACCGTGCGGGTATATCGTGGTTACGGCCGCGACGGACAAATACAGTTGTTTGGCCATGTGCTTGATTTTAGTCCGGTTCCTCCTAAGCGATACTCGCGTAATATTATACGCAACTTTGTAGGACTGCTGCGCCTGTTCATGGTCAAAGCCAAACCCAACGCACTTGTACAACTGGTGTGGCAAAACAAAATTATTAAGGCGGTAACCGCGGCAGATGGGTTCTTCCATTTCCAATGGAAGCCTGAGGCGCCAACAGATGCTGGCTGGCACGAAGTACGGGTTGATCATATTGCGGCCAATGGCAGCACGGTACTGGCCTCGGCAGTGGGTAGCATCTTTATTCCACATCGCACCCAATACGGCTGTATTTCCGATATCGACGATACATTCCTTATTTCCCATTCGCGCCGGCTTGGCAAACGGCTTTTTGTGCTGTTTACCCATAATGCCCGTACGCGCAAACCTTTCGCAGGTGTGGTAGAACATTACCGTATGCTCAGTTATGCCGGCAGCCATGAACATACGCCCAACCCGTTTTTTTATGTGAGCAGCAGCGAGTGGAACCTGTTTAATTATATTGCCGAATTCACCCGCACGCATAAACTGCCGCACGGGGTTTACCTGCTCAGCCAGATGAAACACTGGTACCAGTTGTTAAAAACCGGGCAAAATAAACACGGCACCAAGTTTACCCGTATCAGCCGTATCCTGGAAAGCTACCCCGATATGCGTTTCGTGCTGCTGGGCGACGATACACAGGAAGACCCCAATATTTATAATGCGATCGCTAAACACTTCGGCAAACAGATTATCTGCGTATACCTGCGCAATGTGCGTAAGCAAAGCCGCCGGTATGTTGGGGATGTAGTGAAGGAGATTGAGTCGCGCGGCATTCATTGCTGTTATTTCCAACACAGCGAAGAGGCGATTGCACATTCCAATAAAATTGGTCTTACCGAAAAAAAAGTAGACGTTTAAAAAGGCAGGTAGATAAATTTTGTGCGTGGATGTTGATCGGTGATCATTAACACGCCGTTTTTATATTGCAATATCCCTTCCCAGTTTTCGCAGTCGAACGTGAGTACAGGCATCGGTTTGATGTTAACTTGTTTATCTTTTACTTCCAGTTTGATCACTCTTGTTACACATTCTTTTGCCCAGTTGGCGTACTGCCCGTTAGATTTCTTAATCTTTTCTGTTGGCTCATATTCTTCAAACTCGCCATGGTAGCTGTAATTAATACCGTATATCTCCCCGTTTTTTTCGTGGATGTCCGTAATGCGGAAGTCGATGGGCTGAACGGCTATTTCCTCCAGTTTTGTAAGGGACGTATCTATCAGCCAGCCTTTGCTGTGGCCGGGGAAGTTATTGAACTCGAACAGTGTTAACAGTCTATTTTGTTCGGCGAGATAAGTAATGCTCTCATGTCCGGCTTCATCCAGTGGCGCGCCATGATCTTTTACTGCTTTAGGCAGTCGTACAACCCGGCTGGTGTCCATTACAATCCGCTTATCGCTGAGTGTGCCCCTTACCAGGAAATCGTAAGGATTGGAAATGCCGGTTTCGATCGTATAAAAAATCATGTTGCCCACCACAACCGCTGCCTCAAAGCCCTGGTAGCCGTCGATTTTAGCGATAATAGCGTATAGGTTAATAAATTCGAAGGCGTATAAAGTATCGTTGGGTTTCGTGCCGTTCAGCACCGCATCGATATAGGTGGTGTCGAGCGAATAGATATATCGTGCGGGGTATTGTGGTGTGAGTATGATCCGTGATTTCCATTGGGCCAGGCTGGAGTATTCATTATTACGGTGTGCCACCGAAGCCGGTAAAGGTATCTCGGTATAAGTTAGTTGGCCATGCAGCGCCGTTGTTATCAGCAGGAAAATCAGCAACAGGTATCTCATCCTCCCAAAAATAATAAATTAACGGTTTTTCCAATCGTCGATAACAGAAGCATAACTATCGCTGATGGGTAACTCAGTTCCCGTATCGAGCATGGCTTTGCGGTTTAATACCGATACCACGCGGTTTAAGGGAACAATATAACTGCGGTGGATGCGGCGGAATTGTTCACCGGGCAGCTTGTCCAGCACAGCTTTTAAGGTCATGAGCGTCATGATAGGTTTGCCCGTAGCGAGATGTATGCGGATGTAATCTTCAAGTCCCTCGATGTAAGCGATGTTCCGGAGGTCGATTTTCACCATCTTGTATTCTGAGCGGACGAAGAGGCTTTCTTCCTGGCCGGCATGCGTGCCGTTTTTGTATTCGTGGTAGGTAACAGCGCGTTTCACCGCTTTGGAAAAACGGTCGTAGTCTACAGGTTTCAACAGGTAGTCCATTGCTTCCAGCTCAAAACCTTCTACGGCAAACTTTTTATAGGCCGTAATAAAGATAACAGTTGGTTTTTCTTCCAGCGAACGTACGAGGTCCATGCCATTAATATCAGGCATGTTGATGTCTACGAACAGCAGGTCTACCGGGTTATGGCGCAGGAACTCCGCACCGGAAACAGCGTCTTCGAATGTTTGCAGTAACCGCAGTGAAGGCGAACGGGAAATATATTCCCGGATCAGGGCCAGCGATAGCGGCTCGTCATCTATAGCTACACATTTTAATTGCGTCATGTTATACCTTTAGCGTGAGGTCTACGGTGTATACTTCGTCTTCTTCCTTGATATTCAGCAAATAACGGTTGGGATACAAATGTTCCAGCCGCTGCTTCGTGTTGGTAATACCAATGCCCTTACGTTGTTGCTCCGCCGCCGCCCTGAATACCCGGTTGCGGCTAAAGAAGGTAACGGTATGTGCTTCTGCAAATATACGTATCGTAATATTCGTGGCTTCGTGGTTGCTAATGCCGTATTTGAAAACGTTTTCGATAAAGGTCATCAGTATCAGCGGTGCAATTTCTTTATGCTCCAGGTTGCCTGTAACCGAAAAATCCAGTTGCACTTTACCACCCAGGCGCAGGCGTTGTAAAGTAATATAGTCCTTTATACAGGCCACCTCTTCCTCCAGCGATACATAGTCCTCCGTAGCATCGTCCGTTACGTACCGCATGATGTTGCTTAGTTTCATAATACTATCGGCGGTGTTCTCGCTTTTCGTAATGGCCAGCGAATAAATGTTGTTGAGGGTATTAAAAAGAAAATGCGGATTGATCTGTGCTTTCAGGAAGGAGAGTTCTGCATTCGCCTTATCCGCCTCTGCCCGGGTAATCCGTTGCTCCGTCATCCGCCACTGTTTGCTCATTTCAATCGCAATGGCGAGGGCCACCAGCATCAGGAACAGGAAAATACTGACCACATCTGTACGCGGCCCACGCGGCTGAAAACCCGGATTGCCGCCTGGCTGTGGAAGTCGCTCGCCCTGGCGGAACTGTCCCGGTCCGGAGGGCCGGGGGGCCGGATGGTTACCTGGAGCAGACATTTGCTGCCTGAATTCAGTACGGTTGTTGTTCGGCCGGCGCTGGAGCTGGTCGAATGGCTTTATATAATATACCAACGCAAACAACACCACCAGCGATCCGAAATAAGCCATAAACTTCTTCCGGAGGAAAAGCCGGGGGATCAGCAAAAAGATGTTGAGATAAAACAGGGAGATAAATACCAGGAAAAACTTCCAGTATTTCCAGTCGTGAAGTAAGTCCCAGGCGAGAGTGCTGTTTGAACTGGGCGAAAAAAGCAGCGGGAGGCTCATAAAGATCAGCCAGCCGGCAATATGAATGATAAAAGAGGACGCTTTAATACGGAACATACACAAAGTAATGGCTATAAACCCTTAAAGGCACTTAAGTATCGGTGACCGGGTCCGATTTGCCGACCAAAAACAAGTGCCTCGTTACACTATTACCGGAAGATACGAAGTATACTAAAACTTACTGCGATTACTCTTCAGTGGCCCTTTCGGGTGAACGAATAAAAAAATTTCTTTACATGGAAAATATTTACATTGCGGGTAAGAACAACCTGCAACTTTGACGAAGGAACCGGTACATATTAGTGAAGATCAACTTGTAGCGCAGCTTATCGCGGGCGATACCAGCGCCCGTCAGCACGTGTACGATAAATACTCCCCAGCTCTATACGGTGTTATCCTACAGGTAATTCCGGAGGAGGAAAGGGCGAGTGAAGTGTTGGTGAAATTATTTGTCCACGTATTTAAAAATACTCAGATGTTTAGAACATCCGGCCATTTTACATTATTTGGCTGGTTGATGAAAATAACCCGGGAATTTGTAACGCAAGCCGTACCACCAGCGATCAGTTCAACGTCAGTGAATGCAATAAACCCTATACTAAGACCAAAGGATCATTCGTTAATGCAGTTTACCAGAAATCTGCAACCGGACGCCCGTCGTATATTTGAATTATGTTACTATAAGGGGCTGTCACATTCCGCAGCTGCCAGCGTAACAGGGCTTACTGAAACGGAGGTTTCGAGAATTTTGAATACGGCAATGGTGGAACTAAGAAAATTCATGAAGAGTAATTGGAAATAAAGGAATACATAGAGAGTGGGATCATCGAAAGTTACCTGCTGGGGTTGGCTTCTCATGAAGAAGAAGTAGAATTGCAGCAATTGAGGAGGGTATTCCCCGAACTTAATTCGGAAATAGCGATGACGGAACGCAGGCTTGAAAAAATGGCCTTCGACGATGCTGTTATGCCTCCCGCCGAGGTGTGGAGCAAAATCACCCACCGTATTCGCTGGGAAGAAGAAAACCGCAGCAAAACCGAAGAGGAGCGCGCCAATTACACCTTCATCAACATGCAACCGCGCGACGATCATATGATCACGGTGCATAAAAACTGGAAATACGCCTTCATCGTTATTTTCATCCTCTCTAAAATTTTCCTGATCGGGGCTATTATCCTGGGGCTCAAATACTACCGCGAGATACGCGATCACCGCGCCCAACAGCCTGTACCATCACAGGTTGAGCGAACGAAATAGCCTTTTATTACATCATCAGCAGATACATTGTTGGGCCGCCGTTGTGTCACTCATTTCAGCGGCAGTAACAGTATTGGGAGACGTGTAGTTTTTACACCGCCACCTCTCTGCCCAGGCATACCCCTTTCAATACCCTTTGAAAGCCCTTTCAATGCCCTTTGATTAATAGGGGACCAACGCTTCACCAATACTAGAATGCCGACCGCCCGGTATTAATATCCGCCCTCACAAATGCCTTTTCGTACATCTTCTTTACCTTTTCGGCTTCACCCGTTTTCTTTTGCGCTTTCAGGCTGGCGTATAAGCCAGCTAACGACCACCCGTTGGAAGGATAGTTGTGCAGGTCTTCGCGGTAGTACCGTTCCGCTACGGCGGGCTGACCAGCATCGTTCAGCACCTGGCCAAGTACCTGGCGAACAGGGTGGTGCCAGTCGGCCGGTTCGTTGTAGTTCAGGGCATCTTCGAGTACGATGGCTTCCTTAAGCAGGGAAACGGCCTGGTCGGTTTGTTTGAGTTGCTCTGCAATGGCAGCGCTTAACACCTTGCCGGCAATTGCCATCAGGCTTTGCGGAGTGTTCAGGAAACCGGCGGAAATATTTTTAAGGGTGGTATCGCTCTCTAATTGTTGCAGGGCGGCGAGGGAACGTTTGGCTTCCGGCAGGTTGCCCGTCTTGGCAAACGCAACACCGCGCGCATAGTTCCACATGGCTGTTACGTATACCAGGTTATTTTCCGGGGCAGGGGTATTTATCAGTTCATTCCACTGGCCGAAACGTACCTGGGCGAACAGCGGGGTGGCATAAAAGTGTTGTAATCCAAACCCGAACGGACTTAACAATAAATCTGCAGGTACTTTTTCGCGCAACTCAAACGCCGTTTTGATGGCGGTAGCACTGCGCCCTTCGAGGGTAGCGCATGCCCAGAGGAAATGATAATTATGAGGGTGATAGATAAGGGCGTAGAGTCCTTGTGAATTGCAGGCGGTGAGATAGGCCTGGTCGGCCTTAATCGACACCTCGTTCATATCGGAGCCTTTATCGTAATGCCCGGTCCTGATGTAAATATGTGAAGGCATGTGCAGCAGGTGCCCTGCGCCCGGCATCAGTTTTTGCAGCTTTTCGGCTGCGGCCAAACCACGTTCTGGTTTTTGGGAAGCTTCTACAGCATGAATGTAAAAGTGGTTGGCACCGGGGTGATCGGGCAATGTGGCCAGTACTTTTTCCAGCGGAAGTACGATATCCGGTGTCCATTCGTGTTCACTGCCATCCTTGGCCCAGTAATTCCAGGGGTGCTGGTCCATCACAGCTTCTGCATACAGGGAGGCGATATCGGGGTCGTTAGGGAACCGGGCATAGGCCTGTTTCATACCAGCGGTATATGCGGCGTCCAGTGCGGCGCGGTCCGTTGGGGCGGGGTCGCTGTAGCGCCGGGCGATAGCCTGTATCAGCGCTTTTTCTTTTGGACTGGCGGTAGAGGATTTATCTATGGCCTGCTGTACGGCGCTCATCACTTTTTTTACATCGGCCGCATCCATGGGGGCATTGATGTTGGGCCCCAGCGTAAGTGCCTGTCCCCAATAACCCATTGCACAGCCCGGATCTAAACGGTTTACTTCGGTAAAGGCGCGGTATGCTTCCATGTGATTAAATCCATAGTAGAGGCGCAAGCCCTGGTCGAAGAAGTATTGAGCATCTTTGTTGTTGGTGCTTACCGAAAAATGATAGTTACCCAGCCCGTCTAACCTCGGCGCAAACGGTTTGGTGCTGTCCATTTCCAGCATAGGCAGTTTACCGGCAGGCATACATCGCAGGAAGGTCCTGGGTAAACCGGCTTCCATAGTTGGAACAGCAATGAGTTTGTTCCTTTTAACGACGATAACCGTGAGCATGAAACCTAATAAAAAAACAGGAAGCAGCAGTAGCTTTTTCATATGCAGATTTTTGGGAGTACAACAATAAAAGGCAAGGGCCGGAGAACAGGGAATGTTCAGGGGATCGTAACAATATGCAAAAATAAGGTTTAGCCCGGTTAGCAGGGCAGATAGTTGTGTAAATAAACGGTAATAACCAGTGTTACAGCCATTTTTCTATGCCGGCTGCAATTTTCTGCAATAGGGGAACGTCGGGATGTTTATACTCCGGTGGCACAATCACGCGTAAGTTGTTTTCTTCATCGGGCTCAAAAGTTATTCTCACCTCATCAACATACACATAAAAATGCGCGGTATAACCTACGAGAGCGGGTTGTACTTCGTACTGGCGTTCATTCCCTTTATGATCAATTGTAATAAAAAATGCGTCCATGGCAGGCAAATATACTATGCCGTGGCGTATTTATGCAATAGCACAATTTGCCCCATGTGGTAGGCAGCATGTTCCACAATGCCCTGGATATAGTAATAGGAGGTATGCTGGGTATTGGGTACCAGTCCGTAGAGCTTTTCCTCAGGGTACACGCGCACGGTTTCGGTCATTAACTGAACGGAGTGTTCCAGGCGTTTAAGCGTATTTTGCCAGTTCTCGTCATTTGTATTTTCGGGCAGGTAAAAATCGGGTAAATCACCTTCCTGGTCGGGATCTTCGCCGCGCAGTTTACGCATTACGTTCTGATGCCAGAAGATAAGGTGATTTACAATTTCCCAAATATTATTTGAACCATTAAACCTTCGCTGGGCCTGTTCGGGCGTAATGTCTGCCAGGTGTTCGAGCAGCGTTACATCCAGCCAGGGCTGACCGCTGTATAAATGTTCGAGGGCTTCAGATAGTACTATGTTGTGTGATGACATACAAAGTTTTTTTATGTAGGGGTGATTATTCCGGGAAATCAACAATTAAGCCATAATCCCGTATTTTTAGAAAAATTAAACACGTTATGGACCATCAGCAACTGGAAATTAACAAAAACGAAGATAACATGCGTTTATTGGTGAGCACCATGAAACAGCGCTTCGCCGTAATTGAGCAGGGAGGTGGGAAAAAGAACCTCGAAAAAGTGAAACAACGCGGCAAATTGAATGCCCGCGAACGCATTAAGTACCTTATCGACAAAGAAAGCCAGTTTACTGAGATAGGCGCCTTTGCGGCTTACGAGCTTTATGCTGAACATGGTGGCTGTCCCGCAGCTGGTACGGTAGCCGGATTAGGTTACATTGCCGGCCGCCAGTGTATGATCATTGCCAACGATATGACCGTTAAAGCCGGTGCCTGGTTTCCTTTAACCGGAAAAAAGAACCTGCGCCTGCAGGAAATAGCCATGGAAAATAAACTGCCGGTAATTTACCTCGTGGATAGCGCAGGTGTGTACCTGCCTATGCAGGACGAAATATTCCCTGATAAAGAACACTTCGGCCGCATCTTCCGTAACAACGCCCGTATGAGCGCTATGGGCATCACGCAAATTGCGGCGGTAATGGGCAGTTGCGTGGCAGGGGGCGCTTATCTCCCCATCATGAGTGATGAAGTGCTGATGGTAGAAGGCAACGGATCAATCTTCCTGGCTGGCCCATATCTTGTAAAAGCGGCTATTGGTGAAGATATAGATGCGGAAACACTGGGCGGAGCCGTTACTCATACAGAAATTTCGGGCATTGCCGATTACCGTTTTAAAACGGATGAAGAATGCCTCGATCACATCAAAAAAATAGTAGGCAAACTTGGCAAGCCGGAAGACGCCGGTTTTGACCGCATAGCACCCGCACCGCCAGCAAAATCGCCAGAGGATATTTATGGCATTGTACCTGTTGATGGTAGTAAACCATATGATATGGTGGAAGTCATCCAGAGACTGGTCGATAACTCTGAATTCGATCAATACAAAGAAGATTACGGAAAAAGTATTTTATGTGGTTATGCCCGTATCGAAGGCTGGGCTGTGGGCATTGTGGCCAATCAACGTAAAATAGTAAAGAACAAAAAAGGGGAGATGCAAATGGGCGGTGTGATTTACAACGACAGTGCCGATAAGGCCGCCCGCTTTATCATGAACTGCAATCAGAAAAAAATTCCGCTGGTATTTTTGCAGGATGTAACGGGCTTTATGGTAGGTAGCCGCAGCGAACATGCGGGTATCATTAAGGATGGCGCCAAACTCGTTAATGCAGTGGCTAATTCGGTAGTGCCGAAAATTACTGTAATCGTTGGTAATTCTTATGGGGCGGGCAACTACGCAATGTGTGGTAAGGCATACGACCCTCGTTTTATTTACGCATGGCCTAATGCAAAAATTGCGGTAATGGGAGGGGAGCAGGCAGCGAAAACACTGTTGCAGATACAGGTGGCGTCATTGAAAGCGAAGAACGAGATCATTACGCCGGAAGATGAGGCCAAACTGCTGAAAGACATTACAGATAAATATAACACTCAGACCACCCCTTATTATGCAGCAGCCAGGTTATGGGTAGATGCGATCATTGATCCGGGCGACACCCGTAAGATCATTGCCGAATCTTTAAAAGCGGCTAACCAGGCACCTGTGGAAGAGCCTTTCCGTACGGGCGTAATTCAGGTATAAGGTTCTTAACGCTTTTCTATTATTTTTGCCCGCTTAACTCAGGAAATTTGGCAAACCAGCAATTAGTAATTTATACAGATGGCTCCTCCAGGGGCAATCCCGGACCAGGCGGATATGGCGTAGTGATGTTGTGGGGCTCCGTCAGAAAGGAAATGTCGCAGGGATACCGCAAAACGACCAACAACCGTATGGAATTGCTGGCCGTTATCGTGGCGCTGGAAGCGTTGAAGAAAGACGGCCAGGACATTGTGATTTATACCGACAGTCAGTACGTGGTGAACTCGGTAGAAAAGGGCTGGATATGGAACTGGGTGAAAATTGGCTTTAAGGATAAAAAGAATAAAGACTTGTGGCAGCGCTATATTCCTTTACACCGCAAGCACAAAATCCGTTTTGTTTGGGTGAAAGGACATGCTACCAATGCAGAAAACAATCGCTGCGATATACTGGCCACTGAAGCAGCCGACAGTGGTAATCACCTGATAGATGCCGGCTACGAAAGTGGCGAGGGCAATTAACTGACAATATGGACCGTAAGCACTTTCTATCATCTCTTATCACCGCAGGCGCCGCTATGCCAGCCCTGGGCGCAGTGAGCCGGTTAACGGAAGAAGATACAGCCACACCTTCTATACCGCGCTATTTGAAACAAGGCAGTGTAATAGGTATTACTTCGCCCGCAGGGTATATTACCCGCGAAGAAATAATGCCGTCAGTGAAGTTGATGGAAAGATGGGGCTTTAAAGTGCGCATTGGCGATACGATCGGTAAAAGAGATTTCACTTTTGGCGGCACCGACGATGAGCGTACCCGCGATATGCAGCAAATGCTCGACGATCCGGAGGTGGCTGCGATCATGTGTGCCCGTGGTGGTTATGGCTGCGCGCGTATCATTGACCGTCTTAATTTCCATAAGTTTAAATCACATCCCAAATGGGTGATCGGCTTCTCCGACATTACTGCCCTGCATAGCCACATCTACAGGCAGTTCGGTATTGCCAGTATCCATTCAAAAATGTGCAACAGTTTTCCCACCGATTTTGAAGCAGCCGATGGCATGATGCAGGAAACGATCCTCTCTATCCGCAATGCGTTGCTGGGAAACAAAATGCAATATATTACGCCGTCCGACCCGAAGAACCGCACAGGTTCCGGGCAGGGAATACTTGTAGGCGGCAACCTGTCCATGCTCGTGAGCGTGGCTGGTACTCCTTCCGAAATGAATACCAAAGGCAAAATCCTTTTCCTGGAAGAAGTAGGCGAATATCTCTACAGTCTCGACCGCATGATGGGAAATCTCCAGCGTTCAGGTAAACTCAGTCAGCTCGAAGGACTTGTTATCGGTGGTTTTAACCGGACGAAACCTGATGATCCGGGCGAGGAGTTTGGCCGTACGCTGTACGATATTGTGTACGAAAAGGTAAAGGACTACAGGTATCCCGTATGCTTCAACTTCCCCGTTGGGCACCAGCGAAACAACTACGCGCTGAAATGCGGCGTACTGCATAAGTTGGAGGTCAATGCCGGTACGGTGAAACTCGAAGAAATCAGAAAGTAATTTACATTCCTCCCAAAGCCGGTCTGGCTTGCTCCTTACGCGGCAGTTGCTGATCGCGTTGCGCGGTATTGTAAACAAATGCCGCCACTATTACAGCGGCCTGTTTCAGGTCGTCGGCAGCCAGGTGATCATAAGTATCCATATTGCTGTGGTGCGTACGCGTATTGTATTCCACCGGGTCTTGTATAAACTGGAAGCCAGGCAGACCTACGCCGTCAAAGGCCTGGTGGTCGGTGCCGCCAGTGTTGCGTAATGTTACCGTATTAGCGCCCAGGTCTTTAAATGGTTCGAGCCATGCGGTGAACAGTGGCTCGCAGGCTTTGTTGCCCTGCAAATAAATGCCACGTATTTTACCCGTTCCATTATCAAGATTAAAGTAACCGGAAAACTTTTCGTGGGCCGGTGTGGCAGTTGACGTAACCGGATTGCCGAATGTCTTTTTCACGTAGGCCCGTGATCCCAGCAATCCCTGTTCTTCGCCGCTCCACAAAGCAATACGGATGGTGCGGCGTGGTTTAACACCAATAGCTTTCAGTATACGAACGGCTTCCATCATTACAGCGCAGCCGGCGGCATTGTCTGTAGCGCCGGTAGCGCCCTGCCAGCTGTCGAGGTGGCCGCCTAACATAACGATTTCATCTTTCAGTTTTGGATCGGTGCCGGGTATTTCAGCCAGTACGTTATAGCCCTGGGTATCGGCGGTCTGGAACTTCACCGCTACATCAAGGTCTACTTTTACCGGAATGCCTGCCTTTAACATTCTAACGATCGGCATATAGTCTTCGAGGGTAAGCGAAATATCCGTGAAGTTAGGCGGATCGGTGGCGCGATAAAGGCCGCCGCCCTGAACGAATATAGTTCCATCGTGGTTGCGGGTGCCGGTGCTTAAAACAGCGATAGCGCCTTCTGCTTCGGCCATTTTACGCAATTCATTTAAAAACGGTACCTGTCCGCGTGCCTGGTTACGCGCCTGTTCCATACGCCGGCGTTGTGCAGCGGTATCTGGTGGCGTGGTGTTAGCTGCCACCGGTTCCTGCATTTGCAGCAGTTGTTCATCCGTAAAACGTACTGCATCGGCTTTAAAACTCTGGGTATATACATCGTTACGGTCCGTAATGAGGACTTTTCCTTTTAGTTTGCCTTTCAGTGAAGCTGTATAGGTCGAATCGCTGTCTGTAAGCAATAATACTTCGGCCGATCTGGGGCCGCTGGTACCTGCCGTCCAGGCCTTCGGGAAAGCGATGAGCGGGCGGTAGTATGGGGCGGTGAGAGCGAGGTAAGACTTCTGCAAATCCCATCCTTTACCGAATTCGCCCCAGGCCTCCTGTTTTGCATTTACCAGGCCCCAGTCTTTCAGTTGTTTAACCGCATAACCGGCGGCACGTTTGTAACCGGTACTGGCAGTAAGTCTTGGGCCGCTAACATCGGTTAGCTGAAATGCGATGTTCATGACCTGCGAGCGTTCGAGGCCTTCCTCGCGTATCCGGGTCATTACCCGGGCGTCTGGTTTTTCCTGTGCGGGTGCTGTGAATGGGAGTACAAACAGCATAAGGGTAATTGGGTATTTTAATAGCATAAGGGGAGTTTGATAGTAGTAATATAAAGATAATTTCCGGTAATAACTGCTACTGACGTGGGTTTGCAGTTAACGTTCACTACTGTATAGCCGGATTTGATATAGGATGGCAGGTAGATGGAAGGAGGATGACAGGTAGATGGAACCAGAAACGATACAGAAACGATACAGAAACGATATAGCGGAGATATAGAAACGATATAGCGGCGATATACAACATTCACATCGTGGCCGTATACGAGGTTGATCTTTAATTACTTATGAGCGTATAAAATGAAGTTTGATATAGCGGGGATATACAACTTCGTGTAGTTGGTTGATTATCAATGAACTATTTTTTCATTATGTTAAATAGGATGGTGTGTATACCGCATGGCGTAGGAGAGCTGCTGCGGAGGAGATCGACCTTTAAGTTTTTAGATCGGTGTATACATCGCCGCAGTACAAGAGCTAAACATTGCCCAATGTTGTTACTGCAGTTGAAGAGTGTGACACAACGGCGGCTTAATAGTAATACCAATGCCGGTTTCCCAAAAAAAGTTATTCAGTAATACTACGCAGCACGATAAATCATAATTTCCGCTGAAACGTGTTTCGCCACTTCGCCCTTACTTTGTATCATCAAAATTAGGATATGCCTGCAACACCCCAAGCCCCCAAAATTCTCTTCGCCAATGTGCCTTTCGATGGGCATTTCAGCCCGCTTACGGGACTGGCCATGCACCTGGTAAATAAAGGATATGATGTTCGCTGGTACAGCGGCCTTTGCCACGAACGAAAGATTGCCGAAATGGGTATTCCCATGTACCCGTTCAAACGTGCGCTGGAACTGAATCAGCACAATACGGACGAACTGTTCCCGGAACGGAAAAAGATCAAAGGAAAAATGGCGAAACTGAAATTCGACATTAACCGTTTTATTGACCGTGCGCCTGAGTATTACGAAGACATCCGCGAGATACACGGTACGTTTTCGTTCGACATATTGATTTGCGACGTGGTATTTACGGGTGCGGCACTGATTAAAGAACTGATGGACGTGCCTGTACTAGCAATAGGCGTGGTGCCTTTAAGTGAATCGTCGCGCGACCTGCCGCCTTCGGGAATGGCCATGTTACCGGCGAAGAACAGAATGGAGCGTTTGAAACATGCGGTGTTGCGGTATGTGTCCAGGCGGTTTATTTTTAACGATGGACTTAAACGGCTGAACAGTATTTACGCGCACTATCAACTACCGCCATACAAAGGAGTGTTGCTCGATGTAATGTGTAAAAAGGCCGACCTGTTGCTGCAAAGCGGCACGCCGGGGTTCGAGTATAAAAGAAGCGATTTGGGTAACAATGTCCGTTTTATTGGGCCCCTGCTGCCTTACTGCTCCAAAGCGCCCAGACCTTTCACCGCGCAGGGCCGCCTGATGTTGTACGATAAAGTGATACTGGTAACACAGGGCACTGTGGAAAAAGACCCGGAGAAACTGCTGGTCCCCACGCTGGAGGCTTTTAAAGATACTGCCTACATGGTGGTGGCCACTACCGGAGGTTTTAATACCGAAGAACTGCGTAAACGCTTTCCCCAAAAGAACATCCTGATCGAAGACTTTATCGATTTTGACCAGATTATGCCGCTGGCGCATGTGTATGTAACCAATGGCGGTTACGGAGGGGTCATGCTTTCTGTTAAACACAGGCTGCCTATGGTGGTAGCGGGTGAGCATGAAGGTAAAAACGAGATTAACGCCAGGGTAGGGTATTTCGGTTTGGGCGTTAACCTGCGCACCGAAGCGCCCGACCCGCAACAGGTACGCGCGGCGGTAGAAAATGTGTTGCAGGATACCAGCTACCGCAACAGCGTGGCGGTACTGGCTAAAGAGTTCCTGGGGTACGAACCGGCAAAAGCGACCGAACGGTATGTGAAGGCTTTACTGCATATGCGCCGCCGTGACCAGGAGATAAGGCGGCTACTGGTAAAATAAACAGGGCTTATCGCGTCCATATTGCCGGGAAATGTAGTTCCCGGCATTTTTAAGCACAGGAGTGATCGTTTCGTCGGTAAATCCCGGCAACGTACCATGAACTTTCCTTGTTACAGGCGTTTGGTGTTTTTATTTTAAAAATATTGATATATATTGGTTCGTTACCAAGATCTATAGTAAAATTAATACCCAGCACGTCACAACATTTATGAATCGCTTTACCTGCTTATCCTGCATTGTTTTTTGTTTAACAGCTTTTTCCAGGGTGGCGTCCGCACAGGACCAGCCGGTGGATACGAGCGTCCGTGAATCTGCCATCCGCAATGCGGAAGCATACTATCACCAGGTGATCGCTTCGCAGTCGCGCCTCTATAACGGCAGCGAGTACGTGCCTTACGCTTTCAAGCTCGACGATGGCAGCCATTATTTCCTTTCCGATACGCTGGAGGTGGGCTCTGTGGTGTATGATGGGCTCCGTTTCGATAACGTGGCCATGATGTACGACCAGGTAAAAGACCAGCTGGTAGTGCAGGAGGCGGGCAACTTCTTCAAAATTTACCTGGTAAATGAAAAGGTATCTGAGTTTTCTTTGCTGGGTCATACTTTCGTACGCATCGTGCCCGATAGTCTGAATGCCCGGGTAATCAGCACCGGCTTTTTTGACCGCCGTTACCAGGGAAAAAGCGGGGTATATGTAAAAACGAGTAAAATGATACAGGAAGCCACCACCAACGAGGGTATCAAGCGTACTATTAATAGTGTAATACGTTATTACGTGCTGATGGCCGGGAAGTTCCATCCGGTAAAAAAGGAAAAATCGGTGCTGGCCCTGCTGGGCGATAAAAAGAAAGAAGTTCGCCAGTACCTCCGTAAAAATAAGATCAAGTATAAAAAAGACCGTGCAACTGCCATTGCCAGTACTATCGCTTACTATGACCAACTGATCAAGTAAAATCATGCTATTACGCCTTCAACTTCTTTTTATTTCCCTGTTGCTGTGCCTGGGCGCTCACGCGCAAACGCCAACGGAGAAACTGATTACAGCAGACTTTTCTGATCTGCCTGTAGAACGTTTTCTGCAATCGCTGGAAGCCCGCTCCGGGTACAAGTTTTATTACGATACCGCTCATTTCGACAGTTTGCGTATTACACTCAGTGTAAAAGAAGCACCGCTGTCGCAGGTATTACAGCGGGGTCTTAGCGGCTCACAGCTTAATTACGCGATCGACGGCAACCGTGTTTACATTACCAAAGAACGCAGCATACGACTGGTACTCCCTGAAGAATATTTCGTTCGCAGGGCGGAAGATCCCGCTCAGCCTAAAAAAACGGACGAAGTGATCGACTACCAGCAAACGACCAAAACAGTACAGGAGGCTACGCTGGAAAATAAACTTTATACCATCGGTGTGGTGGGTGGCAGTAAAGATGCTACCGTGAACCTGGCCGGTTACATCCGCAATACACAAACCGGCGAACCCGTAATAGGGGTGTCGGTTTATGTTGATAAGCCTAAACGGGTAGGCGTGGCAACCGACCAATACGGTTATTACTCCATTAACCTGCCCCGTGGCCGTCATGTGCTGCATATTCAAAGCATTGGTATGCGTGATACCCGCAGGCAGATTTTATTGAACGACCATGGTAAACTGAACATAGAAGTGCAGGAGCAGGTGATTTCGCTGAAACACGTGACTATTACGGGCGAAAAGGCCAGTAACATAAGAGGCACGCAGATGGGGGTAGAGAAATTGAGCATCAAAACGATTAAACAGGTACCTACTGTGTTTGGTGAGGCGGATATATTGAGGGTAATATTAACCCTGCCGGGCGTTAAGTCGGTAGGTGAGGCCAGTACAGGGTTTAACGTACGCGGTGGGGCTGCCGATCAAAACCTGATCCTTTTCAACGATGCTACTATTTATAATCCTGCTCACTTCTTCGGTATGTTCTCCGCTTTTAACCCGGAAGTGGTGAAGAGTGTGGAGCTGTATAAAAGCAGCGTGCCGGCCAGGTACGGTGGTCGCTTATCTTCCGTGCTGGATGTGCAGGGCCGCGAGGGTAACAAAAAGAAGTTTTCCGGTGTAGGTGGTTTAGGCCTGCTTACGAGCCGCATCAACCTGGAAGGGCCGCTGTTTAACGACCGTACGTCCTTTGTATTCGGCGCACGCACCACGTATGCCAACTGGATGCTGAAATTGCTGCCACAGGAATATGAGAACAGTAAAGTGAACTTCTACGATGTAAACCTGCTGTTAAGTCACGAGGATAAAAAGAAGAAGAACTCTTTTTATCTCACTACATACCTGAGCCGCGACCGGTTTGCGCTGAACAGCGATACTACCTATGGTTACGGCAACAAGAACATCTCCCTTAAATGGAAACATACATTTAACAGTAAGTTCTCCGGCACGGTTACTACCGGTTACGATTTCTACGACTACAACATTAACAGTGATGCCCTCGAACTCGAAGCTTACAAACTGAAGTTTGATATTGGTCAGGCTAACCTGAAGTTCGACTTCAACTATTACCTGAACGCTAACCATACATTCGATTTTGGTGTAAGCAGCATCCTGTACAAACTGCACCCAGGCAGCTACGAGCCGGTTGGTAAAAAATCGGAAGTAATGCCTGATATTATGCCGGCGGAGCAGGGACTGGAAAGTGCGGCTTATATAACAGACCATATCACGCTCACCGATAATATATCGCTGGACGCCGGTATTCGCTGGTCGATGTTTAACTCCATGGGGCCCCGCACGGTGAACTATTATCAGCCGGGCCTTGCCCGTTCTGATGCGAGCCTGATAGAAAGTAAAACATACAAGAATGGTGAATTCATCAACAATTATAACGGACCGGAAATTAGGGTGGGCGCACGTTTTGCATTAGGCGCCAACTCATCGATCAAAACATCTTACAACACTACCCGCCAGTACATTCATATGCTGTCGAACACCACGGCCATTGCACCAACCGACGTATGGAAACTGAGTGATCCTAATATTAAACCGCAACGTGGCGAACAGGTTTCACTGGGCTTTTATAAAAACCTGAAATCTAACACCATCGAAACCTCGGTAGAAGTGTACTATAAAAACCTGCACGACTATCTTGATTATAAGAGTGGCGCCTCACTGGTACTTAACCACAAACTGGAGCAGGATGTTATTAATACCAAGGGCAGGGCTTACGGCGTAGAACTGATGATCAAAAAGCTCACCGGCAAACTCAATGGCTGGATCAGTTACACCTATTCCCGCACGGAGTTGAAAGTTGATGATCCAACTACTACAGAAACCATCAACAAAGGCGGCTTCTATCCTTCCAATTACGATAAACCGCATGATGTAACCATGATCGGTAACTATCGCTTCTCGCACAGGGTAAGTTTTTCACTGAATGCCACATATAGTACCGGGCGGCCTATTACACTGCCAATCGGTAAATACTATTATGCCGGTTCTGTACGTACGCTTTACTCCGACAGGAACGCTTACCGTATTCCCGATTACTTCCGCACCGACCTTTCCATCAATATAGAAGGTAATCACAAAGTGCATCAGAAAACGCATAACTCCTGGACCATTGGCGTGTATAACCTTACCGCCCGCAGGAATGCTTACTCTGTATACTTCGTATCCGAAAACGGCGTGGTGAACGGATACAAACTGTCGATCTTCGGCAGCGCTATCCCATTTGTTAACTTTAATATCAGATTTTAAGATATGGGCAACCGATTAAGACATACCGTGCTGCTGGCTGTACTGCTCATGCTGGGATTTAGTTGTAAAGACCCTTACAACCCGCCGGTAACCACCGCAGATTTGCGCTACCTGGTAGTAGAAGGTGATATCCTGAACGGAGCGTCGCCTACCGTTATCAAATTAAGCCGCACCGCAAAAATGGTTGACACTGCTTTTATCAGACCTGAAGTTACCGCACAGGTGAGGGTAGAGGGAGATAATAACACCAGTTGGGTACTGTCGCACACTGGCCAGGGCAACTATTCTGCCGGTATACTTACACTCAATGAAAATGTAAAATACCGCCTTTACGTGCGCACCGATGATGGGAAAGAGTACGCCTCCTCATTTGTGGCCGTGCATAAAAACCCGCCGATCGACAGTGTAACCTGGAAATGGGAGGGAGATGAAGGTGTAAAAATACTGGTGAACACGCATGACCCGGAAAACAAAACCCGTTACTACCGCTGGAATTATACCGAAACCTGGGAACACGATACGTATTACTTTTCGGAACTAAAGTATCTGGAACCGCCTCCACGGGTTGTGGAGCGCGCTCCGGGAGAAGTGCTGCCCATGCGCTGCTGGAAGTTCGAAAACTCAAGCAGTATCATTATCCACTCTACCGCCCGCCTGGCCAACGATATTGTAAAAGATAAACAGATCACCCGTGTGCCGAACGGATCGTGGAAGATGGGCGTGAAATACACCATTCTGGTCCGCCAGTACACCATGGCAAAAGAAGCCCTGGATTATTGGCAAATGATGCAGCGTAACAGCGAATCGCTGGGGTCTATTTTCGATCCGCAGCCTTCCGAATCGCGCGGTAATATTACCTGCCTTTCCAGGCCGGATGAAATGGTGATCGGTTATGTTAGTGTTGGCTCCGTGCAGGAACACAGGCTATGGATCAGCCGTTCAGAACTGCCCGGCTGGCGTTATGGCCTTGATTGCGATGAGTACTATGTACCTAACGACCCGGACAGCCTGCTGTCTTATTTCGGCAGCCAGATGTATCTGCCTGTCATGCAGGATCAGCTGACCGGACGAATATTGGGTGTAACACCTTACTGTGTAGACTGTTCCCTGATGGCTAGTCCGATAAAACCCGATTTCTGGCAATAACTGTTAACGACAACAACATAAATGATACCGGTGAATATTATTAGAAAACTGCTTCATGCACTTATCATACTGGCCCTTCCGGCGCAGCTTACCGCGCAAACGGTACTGCAGTCGGCCCTGGACCAGTACCGGAGAAAGGTATTCCAGGAAAAAGTGTATGTACACACCGATAAAGATTTTTACCTCGCAGGCGAGATCATGTGGTTTAAAGTATATGATGTAGATGCCTCGTGGCACAGGCTGGCCAATGTAAGTAAAGTGGCTTATGTAGATGTGCTTGACCAGCAGCATCGCAGTGTATTGCAGGCCAAGGTGGAGTTGAAGGATGGTACGGGCAGTGGCTCGGTTTATGTACCCGTAACGGTTAACACCGGTACATTCAAATTGCGCGCCTACACCGCCTGGATGAAAAACTTCGATGCATCGGGGTATTACGAAAAAACGATCACGGTAGTGAACTCGCAGAAGTTACTGGATGTTCCGGCGGACGATAAATCCTCGTACGAGGTGCATTTTTATCCGGAAGGCGGTTACCTCGTAAAAGGCCTGGAAAGCAAAGTAGCATTCACGGTAAAAGATAAAAGCGGTAACGATGTGAGTTATACCGGCGCTGTACTCGACCAGTTTAATGATACCGTGCTTAGCTTCGTGCCGGGCAAACATAGTACAGGCAATTTCCTGTTCACGCCGCGTGATGGCCGTATTTATCACGCCATTATAAAACCCGCCGGAGCTGCGGCTGTGGAAGCTAAATTGCCTGAAATCCGTAACGCCGGTTATGTAATGGCGTTAACGACAGAAGGTAACCAGGTAAAAGTAAGTGTAAGTGCTGCCAATACAGGTGCCGATGCGGTGTATCTGCTGGCCCATACCCGCCAGGTGTTAAAAGTAGGGGAGAGCAAAACGATACAGAACGGCAAAGCTGAGTTCATGATCGACAAGGCAAAACTGGGTACAGGTATAACGCATTTCACGCTCTTTAGTATGGATCGCCAGCCGCTTTGTGAGCGCCTTTACTTTAAACGTCCACAGACTTTTGAAATACAGGCCAGCACTGACAAGCAACAATACAATATCCGGCAGAAAGTAGATATTGCCATCAGTGCGAAAGACGCTGCGAGCATGTCTATGGCTGTATATCGCCTCGATTCTTTACAGCAGCCGGCTGCAGATGATATTACTACCGCGCTGTATCTTACTGCTGATATTGGCGGGTATGTACATAATGCAGGCGACTACTTAAAAGATACCAGTCCTGAAGGCGACATCGCACTCGATAACCTGCTGCTTACCCGCGGCTGGCGCAGGTTCCGCTGGGACGATGTGCTTTCTGAAAAGAAACCGGCTTTCCAGTACGCGCCTGAGTTTAACGGTCACCTGATTACGGGGCAGGTCGTAGATACCCGCACCAACAGGCCCACCAGCAGTATCGCCACGTTCCTGTCTATTCCTGGTCCTACCGTGGAGTTTTATACTTCGCTGAGCGATGAAAAAGGGAATGTGAAATATGATGTGCGCGATTTCTACGGTCCTAGTGAAGTAATTGCGCAGGCCGACGGACAAAAAGACAGCATGTTCCGTATCGATATCGACAGCCCATTTTCCGATAGTATTGCGGCAGGCAACTGGCCGCAGAAAGGGATCAGTGAAATATACGCACAAACGCTGAACCGCCGCAGCATTAACATGCAGGTACAAAATATTTTCACGGGCGAACAAATGAAACGTATTACCATGCCGGTGGTAGATACTTCTGCATTCTACGGCTCGCCTGATGCGCGTTATATGCTCGACGACTACACCCGTTTCACCACCATGGAAGAAGTACTGCGTGAGTACGTACTGGGTATAAACGTTCGCCGTCGCGGTGGCCGCTGGGTACTAATGGCGCTGGATATGCCCACACGCAACTTTTTTACAGGCAACCCGCTGGTATTGCTGGATGGCGTGCCCATGTTTAATATGGATAAAGTACTGGCCTACGATCCGTTGAAAGTACGTAAGCTCGAAGTACTCACTAAACGTTATTTCCTGGGGTCGCTGTACTTTGATGGGGTGGTAAGTTTCACCACATTTAAAGGTGATATTAATGGCTACGAACTCGACGCCAATGCAACGGTGGTCGATTACGAAGGTCTGCAGGTACAGCGCGAGTTTTACAGTCCGGCGTACGATACCGATGAAAGTCGCGCTTCGCATTTGCCTGACTACCGTAACCAGCTTGCCTGGCGTCCTGATGTGGCGAACGAAAGTACACAAAGCTTTTATACGTCCGATTTGCCTGGCCGCTACGCTGTTGTATTGCAGGCGATAGGTAAAGATGGAAAAACAGGTAGTAAAGTGGTATTTTTCGAAGTGAAAGAATAATTGCCAGAAAGGCACGAATCTAAATACAGGCCGCCTTCCCACCGGGGAAGGCGTTTTTTTTGTACCGCTCATCCATATAAAAGGGGAAGACTCTTGTGTGATTTATTTAATATATTATCTTTGATAAACCAGACCATTCCTCACCGCAAAAGGCGGCATTGTTTAACCATAGAGCGAGATTTATGTCTTTGAAGCTGAATGAATTTGAAACGAAACTAAAAGACGCGCAACAGAAAGCTGAGCAACTATTCCGGACCCTAGAAGAGCGACTCATCCTGATCGCCGGCCAAACTGAGAAAGAATTGAATACGAGAATTTACGACCTGGCATTTGAGTTATTCGGCATCCACAAGTACTGGCATAAAAGGATTGTAAGGGCAGGCGTCAACACCCTTTCTCCCTACGACGATAATCCGCCGAACCTGATGATCATGCCCGACGACATTATGTTTCTCGACTTCGGCCCCGTGTTTGAAGATTGGGAGGCCGACCTGGGCCGCACCTACGTACTGGGCAACAACAAGGATAAACTTCGTCTTCTTCATGATATTGAAACTGCCTGGCAGCAGGGCAAGCAACACCTGCGGGCTAATCCGGGCCTTACGGGTGCTGAGTTTTACCAGTATTCAGTAGATCTGGCCCAAAGTTACGGCTGGGAATTTGGCGGCACCATCGCCGGCCACATCATCGGTAATTTCCCACACAAAGAAATCCTTGGCAGCGAGATCGTTAACTACGTGCATCCCGACAACCACGTACCTATGAATGCCCCCGACAAATTTGGCCATCCCCGCCACTGGATCTATGAAATACACTTTGTAGACAAAAAGCAGCAGATCGGCGGTTTCTACGAGCAATTAGTGACGATAGATTAGGGACGGGCTTCATAACACTGATCAGCCGCCGTTGTGTCACTCCCTTCAGCGGTTGGTTCATGTATGGTCAATTCCCTCCCGGTGTAGTCAGATTCCTTCGCATAAAAAAGCCGCCCTGTAACACAGAGCGGCCCTATATCCTTAAAAACTTCTTACTTCAGCAATTTCAATATCTCTTCCGATTCTTCCCTGTCGCGGGCTATGTCGTAAGGCCTTTCGCCGTTAAAGTCTTTAGCACCTTTGTTGGCACCATGTTGTAACAGCAGTTTTACCATGTCGTATTGTTGCTCGCCTTCTGCCACCTGAATGTGCAGGGGCGTTTCATCATCGAGGGATTTGGCGTTTACGTTGGCGCCGAGTTTAATGAGGGCTTCCGCTACTTCAGGATACAATACGAGGTGGAGGGGCGTCATACCTTCGTCGTTCTTAGCGTTTACATCGGCACCCAGTTCCGCCAGGTAATTGATCATCTGTGGATCTTCAGCCAGGGCTGCGGCGTGCATGATCGAAAATTCGTATTCGTCCTTTTCTTTTAACAGCTGCGGGTCGGCAGCCAGAATTGTTTTCACCTCGGCAATATCTCCTGTTTCCGCTGCCTGGTATAAATCGCTAAATGTGTACATGGATGTTCCAATTTGCGGTAAATATAAAAAGGCCCGCGTAAAAAAACGCCAGTTGGTGTACTATTTAATCTAAAAAGTGCTTGGAATGGTCTTTGTTGCTCTTTAAGCAACCGGGCGCAGGATTTAATTGTTATCTAACCAGCCCGTAACTTTCTTAAACGAACCTGTTATGCAATACAAAGACAACAAACGATCCAGGCCCCGCGCCGGTGCCATTTATGAAAGCACCCGCGTAATGAACGTGAGTAAGGCTGGCAGGGTGGCTTCGGCTACCGCCGGTGCTATGCTGTTATGGAATGGATTAGACAAAGTGCGGACTTCCCCGTTCAGTGCGCTGTTAAAGGTGGTGTCTGGCGGTTATTTATTGTACCGCGGCATTTCCGGCAACTGCCCGATTTCTGCCATGTTCCTTGCTGATGATGAGGTGAGGCATACCCCGGCCGTAAACATCCGTACGGAATTTACGGTAAACAAGCCCCGCATGGAAGTGTACGAGGCCTGGCGTAAACTCGGGAACCTGCCTAACTTCATGAAGCACCTGAAGTCTGTAGAGGTAATAAGCGACACCCATTCTCATTGGACGGCCAAAATACCTGGCGGTTTCGGTGATTTTGTATGGGACGCTGAAATCATCCAGGAAGATGCAGGTAATGTACTCGGCTGGCGCTCTCTGCCCGAATCAATGGTAGAAAATGCAGGTAAAGTGGTGTTTGAAGATGGTCCCGACGGGGGAACTCATCTCGAAGTGATTATCACTTATCGCCCGCCTGCGGGGCTCATCGGTACTGGCATCGCCAAACTGCTGAATGGCGGTTTTGAAAAGCTGGTAAGCGCCGATGTGCATAATTTTAAACAATTCGTAGAGGATGGCGTCAGTGTAAAGGACGTTAACGACGTTCCTACAAAGAAAACGTCTTTCAGAAATAGATCAAAGGGGGAAGGGCTCACTCTTTAGGGTAACCTTCTTCCGGTCAAAAGCCTCCTGGTGTTATATCGGTATTTCTTCTGATTTACTGTATAGTCGCCCGGAGGTTTTATTTATTGGGTGTAAAGCGGGGTAATGGGCTGGTTTGTTGTTACGGAAAATCTCCGCAGCAGTGGTTACCAGTAAAGTAGTCAACATGTCAAAGGAAACGCTGAGTTGGCCAAAGCCCTTAAACCTCAAAGCAGCGTGCTTACGCGACGCTGCAGGGCTGCGGACTAAAACCCACACTACCTGGTCATAAATCCGCAAGGCTGTTTGCCAGGGCAATATCGTCTTTACTTAGTGCTGCGCTGTCGCCCAGCTTCCAGAAAAGGCTTTGCGCTATAATGGCCGCATCGAAGTCGCGGCGCGATGGTCCTTCGTTTTCGTATATGCGTTTTCGGTTAAATAATGCGTAAAACATCCTGAAGCGTTGCTGGTGATACACCGGCCCCAATGTATAGTGGTCGCTGGCTTCCGGCATTTCACGGTCGGCATTCATACACAGGGCGCCAATGCGTACATGTATTTCCTGTTTGCCGGGTACTGTAAACCTTATCGCTTTAGGTAGCAGTCCGTTTTTCACTGCCAGGTTCGACGATACGAATACCAGTCCTTCCGGCAGGTTAACCTCCACCGGTGCAGTAGTTTGGTTATGAAGGGTGATGCAAAGCGCCACCCGGGCATAACTCATTCCGTAACTGTTGGCATCCGGCATTTGGCAGTTGCCTCCGTAAATACCCCGCAGTTCCACTCCCTTTGGAAGGTGAAAGGCAGTTCCATCGGGTTTATCGGCCCGCGCGCCCATACCCGCTACATGCGAATGCATGGGATTGGCCGGCGTTGGCGATTGTGCCGTCTTTTCCTTTTCGCAGGCCGTAGTGGCCAGCAGCAAAACGGATAAGTATGTGAGGACTGTATTCATCGGCTAAATATGCATTTACGGGCTTACAAATCCTTAAATGTGCCATAAATCTCCCCTTTTTTGCCGGTTTATGCAAGGTTTGCTTGCATGAAATGCCGGATTTGCTGATTGAACTGCCTATATTTTGATTGTACGGCGGCAGGAATTGATTAAATCGTACTTTTGCCGCCTCAATTGTACACGTAACATGATAACAGCTGCCAAAGGCAAAGTGGTCACCATCGATTACTCTATAAAAGACAGTCAGGGCAACCTGCTGGACAGCAACGACGGCATGGGGCCCGTATCGTATATCCAGGGCACTAATAAACTCCTGACGGGCCTGGAAAAAGCACTCGAAGGCAAAACGCCGGGCGAAACGGTAAATGTAAAGTTGCCGCCCGAAGAGGCTTTCGGCCAGCGGGTGGATAACCTCATCCGCACCCTGCGCCTGCAGGACCTCGAAGTAGGCGATGCTCCGCTTGAACCTGGGGAGATCATTACGCTTGGCGATGAAGAAGGCGGATGGATCGTTACCGCTGTCGATGACGATACTGTGTACCTCGACGGAAACGACCCATGGGCAGGTAAAACCCTGCACATACAGGCAAAAGTGCTGGGTGTAAGGGATGCAACTCCGGCCGAGATCATGGCCGGTGAAGTAAAAGCATAAACTAATTATCGATAAAAACGGAAAGTCCCGGTCATTACAACCGGGACTTTTCTATAGATCATCCTTTTAAACGGCACGCTATAAATAATTACTGGTATTTTTTAGCAAGCTCCTGGTATATATCTTCTCCCCAATCGGGGTCCAGCGGAGACCTCGGTTTAAATGAAGCATACTTCTCCGCCGTTTGTTCCACCACCGGTTTTGCCTTTTGTTTACCCCCACCGAACATTGCAGGCGTATGATAAATTACCAGTGCCTTCACCAGGTAGGCCCTTGGGTTAGCCGGATTAGCTTCTATGGCCTGTTGTGCGTACTTACGGCTTTGTTTTGCCAAGGTTACACCACGACTGTTTTGTGCATTGATCCTGGCGCTTAGCCAGTAAGCCATGAGGGTAAGTGTTTCGGAATGCGTGGGCTGCATTTGCAGCGCCTTTTTTACATACGCCTCCGCCTTGTTCGATAATGATTCTGCATTATCAGCTTTAAATGAGGCCTGCGTATATCCCCAGCCGGCATAGTACTGCAGCAGCCACTCTTCAGGATGCTCGTTCGCCATCTTAGAGATCTTATCCGCAGTTTCCTGCCATACACTTACAGAGGTGGAATTATCGAAAGTTTTGATGTCTTTGCTTAACTCTTCATGCCAATCCTGCGCGCTTGCCTGTAGGCAAAGGAACAGGCTGCATATAATATAGGTTAAAGTACGTTTCATAAAAAGGGTTTTCGTTTGTGGATAGATGACAACAGTCATCCTGCTGACGATACCGGTGCCAATTACGTACCAACTATGCAGCAGAGGGGGCATATATACAAAAATGCCGCCTCACAGGGAAGCGGCATTTCTCTTTGGGGGAAATAAACGGGGATGGCGTTCCCGGGAATATCCCGGCCTTTATTTAGAATTTTGCACTGATACCTATTTTGGTCCAGGTTACGTCGTAACCCAGTTCTGCGAAGGCAGACAGGTTGCTGGTGAAGTAGTAACGACCACCAACAATTACGCTACCATAGAAGTGCGTGTATTTGTCTTTGATCGTTTCATCTTCCCATTTCGACTTGTAGTTCTCGAAACGAAGCCCCGTTTGCACACCGCCGTAAACATCATACTTTTCAGTGTTTAGTTGTTCCCAATGGTAAGTACCGCGTACACCTACAACCGTGTTTGTATAACGGTTCTTGTAATCGTAGTCTACACCTTCGCCGTCGTAACCTTTGAATTTGTGGGCAATGCTGCGGCGGGTAATAATACCACCAACAGCCAGCAAACCAGGCCCCAGCTGTTTAGGGATCACCCGTTCAAATGATACGCTCACGGCAGGGAAGCCCTTGTAGCCAGAGGCATAGCTGTAGGCAGAGCCAAAACCGAGACCAACATTCACCAGGTTTTCGCCACCTTTTAACTGGGCTTGTACTTTTGGGGTTGATAAGCCAACAACGAATGCTGCTGCCAGCGTCATGCGCTTGAAATTTACTTTCATGTTTCAGGAATTAATATTTGAGGTTTTAAGTGTTTTCCGTTTAATGCGATGCAAAAGTAACAGGAGAGAACAACTATGCCTTCAGTAGTTATACTGAGAAATGGAAATTAGTATTTACGCAATAAACTGAGCGGTTGGTATGTAGCGGTGTGTGTTATTGTAACTGTTGTTGCGAAGTGGCCATCATCCAGGCCTGTTCTAAATAGTTTTTTGCGCGGGGCGTATCGGGATTGAGTTGTATGGCTTTATTAAAGAAGGCAATGGCGCTGGCGAACTGTTTTGTTTTTAAGTGATAGATACCAAGGTTCCGATAGGCGTAAGCGTTAGCCGGGTCTAGTTCCAGGCTGTAACTGATAAGCAGGCGGCCTTCTTCCAGCTGCTCCAGCATCAGGTGCGCGTAACCACGGTTATCGTACGCATAAGCGAGTTTTGGCGCCAGGTCAATGGCCTTTTGCAAGTATACACTGGCCTCTTCATACTCGCCTCTTTCCGCTAACTCATAACCAAGATTATTCAGTACCACTGCATTATCCGGGTCGGCGTCCAGTGCCAGGCGGTAGTGGTTCATGGCCTGGGTTGCATCGTTGTTGTGACTGGCGAGGTAGCCTGCATGAAAGTGGTCAGTGGCATCAAATGAAGATATTTTACCTAACCTTTCCAGGCAGGCTGCGGCCTCATCGTGCTTTTTATCCAGTAACAACGAACTGCAAAGGGCCCGGAGCAGGATTTCATTACAAAAACCATTTTCAATGATGTAATTCAGCTCATGAGCCGCATCGCGATAATTCTCCTGGCTGTAAAACCGGAACGCGCTGGTAATGTTCTTATGGAACTTACGGGTGCGTATGGTGAAAAGGATCATATAACCATCGTTGTACAGTATCTTACCTTTCTTATCCTTTATGCTACGCGGCACCAGGTTCATTACCAGGTCGATGAGAGAGAAGGCGAGTACGGTAAAACCGATCAGCCTTAAAGGCGCATCATGATTATACTTTAATACAAAGAATAACGACCCTGTGGCCAGCAGGAGAGAGAAAAAGGCACCGCCGTAAAGTATGACAAGCTGGTGCGCATAGCTGCTCTCTGCTTTCGCCCCCCGGCAAATACCCGCTGGTTTCATGATGAGCAGGGGTGTGAGTTTAATATAACAATGCAATCGCCCCATCCTTACCTTCAGCGATTTTTCATAGTCGCCAAAGGAGCCAATGAACACTTCCACATTTCCCTCTTTTGAAAACAACAGCATGGGTATAGCATGGCCCAATTCGTGGAAAAACGTCGTAATAGGATTGATAATTACAATCAACAGGTAAATTACTGTAAAGGTCATCACAATCGTCATAGGGATCGGTTTAGGCTAAACAATATCACGCTAACGTTAATTTACGCATAAGATGCGTAAAAACGGTTTTTCCATACCCAATATAATGTTAAAAATATATAATATATATGATATTGAAAAGAGAAAGATCAGTATTTTCCAGAATTAGGAAGATGGGTATATTTGCCGTCCCATGTATGCAATAGTCGATATAGAAACAACGGGAGGGCATGCCAGTGCCAGCGGTATAACGGAGGTGGCTATTTTCATTTCGGACGGCATAAGGGTTGTGGACCAGTACCAGACCCTGATCAATCCCGGTGTAAAAATCCCCACTTATATTACGGCCCTTACCGGCATCACCAACGAACTGGTGGCCGACGCGCCTTATTTTGAGGACGTAGCGGCAGAGATCCACGCCTTCCTGAAAGACCACATCTTTGTGGCTCATCATGTAAACTTTGATTATTCTTTCCTGAAGTTCCATCTGGGGCATTACGGGTACGATCTCAATACCAGGAAGTTATGTACTGTAAGGCTAAGCCGGAAGATATTTCCCGGGTTGCCGTCGTATAGTTTAGGTAACCTGTGCCGTTCGCTGAACGTGCCGCTTATTAACCGGCACCGTGCGGGCGGCGATGCAGAGGCTACGGCTAAACTGTTTGCCATGTTGGTGGAGGCGGATGAAAAGGGCGCTATAGCCACTGCATTGAAGCCCAGCTCCAAAGAACACTTCCTGCCGCCTAACCTTTCCGTAGAACAGGTAACCAAACTGCCCGGTATGCCAGGCGTTTATTACTTCCACGATGAAAAGGGCAAGGTGATTTACGTGGGCAAGGCGAAGAATATCAGTAAACGGGTGAACAGCCACTTTACGGGTAATAATGCCGGCCGCCAGCGCCAGGAGTTCCTGCGCAACATCCACAGTATCAGCTTTGAATCTACCGGCACAGAACTGATGGCTTTCATCCTGGAGTCGGTTGAAATCAAACGCCTGTGGCCTGCCTATAACTATTCACAAAAACGTTTCGAGGCCCGCTTCGGCTTTTACCTGTTCGAAGACCAGGAAGGGTATCTGCGCCTGGCTATTGAAAAACGCCGTAAACACACGCTGCCGTTGCATAGCTTTAACTTGCTGCTCGATGGCCGTAACCGCCTTAAATCGCTGGTAACCAGGTTCAGTCTTTGTCCAAAACTCTGTTTCCTGCAAACCGCTCCCGAATGCGCGGGGCTTGAAGATCATACCTGTAACGGCGCCTGCGAGAAACGAGAGGCACCGGAAGTGTACAACAGCCGGGTACTGGAAGCTATTAAACATCTTCAGGAAGAGCAGCCATCCTATGTTATCATGGGCAACGGTCGTGGGGTGGGCGAACAGAGTTGTATCCTGATGGAAAAAGGCCGGTTTTATGGCATGGGCTACTTAACCCGCGATGTCGCTATTACGAATATAGATATGTTGAAGGACTACCTGACGCCTTACCCGGAGAATGAGTATATACTGAATTTGATTAAGCAGTATGCGGTGACGAAGGGGATGGCGAGTTTGACGGCTTAAACGGCGCTGAGATATTGGAAGGTGCGGTGTATACACCGCGCCTTTTTTATGTTTGGGGAGCTGTTGGGGCGTGGTGATGAAGAGTTTTACGGCATGAATCGTACTTCAGCTATTAGAAGGTGCGGTGTATACACCGCCAAGCCAGGCAATAAAAAGGCCCGGTATCACCAGGCCTTCAAACTCAGTCGTCTTGCTTATCTTCTTCCCATCCTTCCTTCACCTTATCCTCCATCAACTTCGCCATTCCCGCCACGGCCGCCTGCCCGCCCGCCAACGTCTTCACCTGCACCTGGCCCTTAGCCCCATTCTTCCCACTACGGATAATCAGTTTTGCACCCTCGGTGGCCACTTCCCAGAAACGGCCGCTTTGCGTAAACCGCCTAAAGATAAGCGCATCGTATGCGCCGGAGGTAACCGGTGCCGGAGGTGCTTCGGGGAAAAGACTTTGCGGGGCGGGTTTTACTGCTACCGGTGCATCTTCCTTAATATGTTGCAGTTTCTTCAATATCGCATCCATTACACGCTGTGGTTGATGTAACCAGTCTTTTGCATATACCGTAATGGTGCGCCAGCCCGCATTCTCCAGCAGGGCAGGGCGTTGGTAGTATTGCTCTATCACATCGGGATTGCTGTAATAACTATCATCGTCGATGATCACGCTTAAGGTGTATGCAGTATCGTCCGCATTGGTTTTTACGGCCAGTGAGCAACGGAAGCCGGATTGGCCTACCTGCTCTGCTACGGTGTAACCGCGTTGTTCTAACTGGTGGCGGATCTGCTGCCTGATCACGGTATCGCCTGCACGTTGTTTGTGCTGGAACTTCTGCGGCAACAAACCGTCCAGTATCTGCCGTGCCTGTTGCATATTGCCACTGCTAACATTGTCGGAATAGTGCAGGAAACGTTTAAAGTAATTGGCGCCCGCATTGTACTCGTTCGTGATCTGGTTATGACGGATACTGCTTACCACGGCCATGTGCCTGCGCGCACGACTGAATATCACGTTCAGTCGTTTCTCTCCGCCTTTTTTATTGATCGGGCCGAAGTTCATCGACATCTTACCACGCTTATCGGGTGCGTAACAAATGCTGAGGATAATGATGTCGCGCTCGTCGCCCTGCACATTCTCCAGGTTTTTTACGAACAGGCCGGTAAACTGGTCGTCATCTGTACGTTCCTGCGCCTCTTCAAGTAACTGCGCAAATTCACGGTCTTTCTCCGCAAGTTTGTCCAGCGCGGATTCTATCGCGTGTTGCTGCTCCTGGCTAAAGGCTACAATGCCTATGCTTTCGCGGGCCTGCTGCTTTAGCAGGGACCTTACCATTTCTGCAATGTATTCGGCCTCGCCGACGTTGCTCCGTTTTACATATTGTCCCTGTGAAATGTAGTGGTAACTAATGCTACGGTCGAACAGGGCGGGGGCGTGCTGCGCTGCATCGGCTGCTTCGTTACTGACTATCGGCGTTTTCTCACTGTGATGAATGGAGCGGTCGGGAATTGTCAGCAGGCTTGCATCATAAAATGCGTGGTTGCTGTAACTGATCAGCGTTTCGTACACACTGCGGTAGTGCCATCCTAACATTACGCTATGCATTTTACGTGCGCCCTGTACTAACAAACTGTCTGCATCTGCACTTAAAATATCATTTTCATCTTCTTCATCAGGTACCTCCAGGTCGTCCGGATCGCCGGTTTTAGCGGCGAAGAAGTCGGTGGGAGGCATTTGTTTTTCGTCGCCTACAATAATGGCCTGTGGCGCACGATAGAGCGTAGGTACACCTTCTTCCAGTGTTATCTGGCTGGCCTCGTCGAATATCACGGCGTCAAAGAAGGAGATGTCCAGTGGCAGACTATCACTTACACTCAAAGGACTCATCAGCCAAACTGGTTTTAAATCTTTTAATACCAAACCACTCTCTTTCTCGGCTAACTCCCGGATGCTCTTGTAACGCATGCTTTTGGAGAACTCGTTCTCCAGTATTTTCCTTCCTTCGTTATACTCCTTTTTAAAGTCCTGCTCTTCGTCGGTTAACTGCGATAAGGCCCTGTTGCTGATCTCCACATGCTGCTGGAACTGCTGGCGGATGTTCGCCCTTATACAGTCTGCATTCAGCTTCAATAGCTGTTTGTAACAATGTTTGATTTCACCCGCTGCTTTCTCTATGGCCAGGCTATCTGTATTGGCAAAACTTTTATTGTACTGGTAAATATGCCGCAGCGTTTTATGCGCCATGTTCGCTTCCAGTTGTTCTGGTGTAAATGGCATGCGGCGTACAGCGTGTTTCATACCATCGGGCATGTTTACATAGTTGCCCAGCGCAGGTAACAGGTCGTCTAACGAATCGGTGTTGATGCTGATGTTCTCCAGGTCGTCGAGCAACTCCTGCACCGACTCGCGGTTCGGGTCCTGTAAACATTGACGCAACTGTAAATCAAGCTTGTGCAACGTTTCATGTAAACCTGCGAGCTGCTTTACTACCCGCGATGGTTCGGGGTGTTTCAGCAGGTATTGTAAAGAGCGGTCGTCGAGTTTGGTACGCATCCGTTCTATACTCAGCCGCGTCATTTCGAGATTGTCGATCCGGTATTGCTGTTGCAACTGGCGGTTCAGTTCATTCACCCGGTCGGCCGATTCGTATTCGGCTTTCAGTTGCTCGAGTATAGTGCTGTAAGCAGGTTTAACTAGGTGTTGGGAGAAGTCGTAAGTATCTTCCAGTTGCTTCTTCAGTTTACGCCAGCCGCTGTTCAGGAAGCGGAAGAACGCTGTTTCCTGCTGCTGTGCTACCTGTAAAGCGTTCAGCGTGTCCTGCTGACTAAACTTGCGTTTCCAGTTACTGTTCTGTGCTTCTATCGCTGCCTGGGCCTGCTGCGCCAGTTTGTACTGTACTACCTGCTGGTCAAATTGCTGCGCGGCCGCATTAGCCGGATCAACGAGTTCAAGGTTGTTCGTTTCTGCCAGTGGCAGCAGGAGGGTGGCGTGTAATATCAGTTGCCTGATACCTTCTATACTGCCGCCATACGTGGCGTCTATGTTGTTTTCTTCAACCACCCGCACCACTACATCGAGCAGTTGTTGCGTTTGTTGCAGCAGTTTTTCTAACAGGTGATGGGGTTGTGGCGATGTAAACACCTGCTCGTTCAACTGACTGATAGGATGTTCGGAAAAAGCAGCGGAGGCGCCGCTGTCTTCCAGCGCTTTACCCAGTTGCTCTATTACCTGTCCAAACTGTTGCCAGTGCTGGTAATGCGGGATCATCTCTTCCTCCTTTGCCTGCATGTTTTGCAACAAAGGCCGCATGGCTATTACTTTTTCTATCAGGTTGTGTACGCTGATGCCTGCTACTTCCTGCTCACCCGCATTGGTGGTGTGGTATTGCTCCAGCAGCCCCAGTTGTTCCTGCAAATTGTGCAGCAGCGCGCTCCTTTTCAGGTTAATGCTGTGCAGGTCCATCTTCTTCTGCAAAAAGTCTTCGTAAGTGGCTTTCAGGTTGCGTATAAACGAACGTTTGTCGCCCTGACTATCATGTATGTAACAGCACAATTCATCCAGCCCCTGCTGCTTTAAACGGTGATATACCACATCCAGTGCGGCGCGTTTCTCACATACGAACAACACTGTTTTGCCACGGGCTACGAAGTCGGCCACGAGGTTGGTAATGGTCTGACTTTTACCTGTTCCCGGAGGACCCTGGATAATATAACTTTCCCCGCTGCGGGCTTGTGAAATGGCGCGGGTTTGGGTGGGATCGGCGTTGATTACATGGAACCATTCTGAGGGCGGAGGGGCGTCTGCCGGTGCTTCCTGCAAGGGTTTGGGCTGCGCGTTAAACAGCTTGTCAAACACCTGGTGTGTTACCTGCTGGTCCATTACCTGGTTGTAATCGCGCACCAGGCTCATTTTTTTATAGTTGAAGTTACCCAGTACAATGTTGCATACATCGAAGTCCCAGCGATAGGGATTACTCTCTGTTTGCGCCATGGTAAACATCTCCTTCTCTGTAACGGGGTCGGTAATCAGTTGCGGTGCCTCTTCGTCCGTAACAGGCACCACCAAAGCCTTACTCTCTGCCGGAATACCAGGTTTGTTCAGTCTTTTCAGGTATTGGTTCACGGTTTGCCGCGCTTCCCTGTACACGAGATTAATACGTGGTTTATCGGCGTATTGTAATACGATGCCGCGATTGGCACCTTCTATCTGTACCTGCAGCAACTGGTAAAACTGCTCCAGGCTCATCTCGTCGAGGTCTACATAATCGGGTAGTCTGATGCCGTATAGTTCGTGCAGGAAGTTGGCCAGTACCGGGTTTACTTCTGCTTCGTTGGCATTTACTTTCAGGATGTACTGATCTTCTGTAACGCTTTTCTTCTTCTTCAACTCTACGGGAATCAGCAGCAGCGGACTTTGTATACGTTCGTCCGCCTCGTCGCGCAGGTTGTGCCAGTTCAGGAAAGCGATAACGAGTTTCAACTGCGAGAAGCCAAATTCCTGGATGTCGTGTTGCGCTTCTACCCGTATTTTGTTCAGCGCTGCGGGCAGGTAAGGATGATCTTCGAAACGCAGGTATTTGTTCAGCGCCATCTCTTTCATCCCTTTTACCTTATCTGCAATTTCCTCGTTCCAGGTAAACAGCAGCTGCGGCCTTATGCTCTGGTAATGCAGTACCATGGGCACACTGCTGATAGTAAGGTTAATGAAACGGGCGTTGGATTTATAGTACAAAAGCCGGTTGCGGCGACTGGTGTCGAATAAGCGGTTGCGCAGTTTATTCAGGATAAAATCATTCCGCTCGTTACGCGCCTGATGCACCCAACCTGCTACTTCGGCGAGGTCGAGTTGTTTCTCCGGGTCGAAGTCGCGGTAATGTTCCAGGCGGTGAATGGCTTCGTATAAATCCTGGGTGCGTTTTTTCCTGTCCAGCTCCGTCATTTCGGTAATGAGGGTGCCGATGGCAGGGTGTATTTTGGGTTTATAACGACTCGGGTGGGAGCGGTGACTCACAAACAGCGCCAGGTCTTTTTCGTCGTACAGGTCAAGACCCATCGCCACACTACCTAACACCAGTCCAAGGCAGAAAATGTCCGTTTGTTCGTCGTGGTGTTGCAGCAGCATTTCATAGCTCTGGTAACCAGGTATATAGGCCGGATGTTTCACCGGTAGTTGCAGATCGGTTTGTATACGCAGGCTCACCATCGTATCGTCCGTTACTTTCACTTTGTCTACCACTTCAAAGTGCGGCGACTGCGAGTTTGTAAGCGCTGCGAGGGCTGGAATATTGAACTGTGGCGGTAAAGCCATTTCCATATTCACGGAAAGCTCCTGCCCGTTGGCAATCAAAGCTTCTTCCCGCTGGAAAGGCGCCGTCAGCTCTTCTTCATGGATCTTTAATACGGTCCTGAACAGTGGTAGCACGCCTGCAATCACATCGTCTGTCGTGTAATCGCCATGCTCAAAAGCGGTAATCAAAAATTGCCTGAATGTTTGTGTCATAATTGCCATGCGAAAGCGTAAAAATATGGTTTAAAGGAGTATCTGGGCGGGGAAATTGCTAACGGGCAGTAAATGAATATATTAGGTTTTTCTGCGCTTCCAGTTGCTCCACTATTAACGTTTTTAAAGGGTGATTGGTATCCGGCGGCAGTAATTCTGTTCAGCCGCCGTTGTGTCACTCCCTTCAGCTATAGTAAGGCAGATCAACAGGGCAAAGATACGACACCGGGGAGGCGTTTCTGTTAGGCAAATTGTTGATTTTATATGGCAAATTGTTGACGCAGGGTTAGATCGTTGCTGGTAGGGGATTTGTTTATCAATCCTATATCCATCCTATATCGATCCTATATTCGCCGTCACCACCATGGCGGGTTTCAGCGGAAATGGATATAGGATGGGTAAAGGATCGATATAGGATGGGTATGATGAAATTTATCCTAAAAACTGTAATTCCCCCAACCCTTTATACAAGCCTTCTTCCTTCATCATCAGCTCTTCATGTGTACCACCTTCTACTATGCGGCCTTTGTCCAGTACGAGAATGAGGTCGGAGTTGCGGATGGTCGATAAACGGTGGGCGATTACGATGGAGGTACGGCCTTTCATCAGTTTTTCGAGGGCATCCTGCACCAGGCGTTCCGATTCGGAGTCGAGGGCAGAAGTGGCTTCGTCGAGGATGAGGATGCGTGGGTCTTTGAGTACAGCGCGGGCAATGGCGATGCGCTGGCGTTGTCCGCCGGAGAGTTGTACGCCACGTTCGCCTACCACGGTATCCAGTCCTTCGGGGAAGGCCTGGATGAAGTCCCAGGCGTTGGCCTGGCGGGCAGCGGCGATGATGGAGCCTTCAGGAGCATTGGTGTCGCCGTACGCAATGTTTTCGCGAATGGTGCCACCGAACAGGAAGACATCCTGCGGCACTACGGCCATCTGGCGGCGAAGGTCGGTTAAATCGAAGCTGGAAGCTGGTTTGCCATCGAAACTAATACTGCCGCTTACCGGATCGTAAAAACGCAGCAGCAGGGAAACAACGGTGGACTTACCTGCGCCGCTCGGGCCTACCAGGGCTACCTGCCAGCCTGCCTGCACATCAAACGTTACATCGTTCAGCACGGATATATCTTTACGCGAAGGGTAACGGAAGCTCACTTCATCGAAGCTAAGCGCCCCGGTGATCGGTTGCCTTACGTCTGCGGTAAGTGAAAGAATTTCCACCGGCTCGTCCAGTATTTCCAGCAGGTTTTCCGTAGCGCCTATGCTTTTCTGTATACGGGAGTATATTTCAGCCAGTCCGCTAATGGAGCCGCCAATGAAACCGGTGTAGATCACAAAACTGAAAAGCTGGCCAGTTTCCAGTTCATGGTTAGCCATCAGTATGGCCCCGCGCCATATAACGGCCACCATGGCGCCGAACAAACCGAGAATGATAAAGGAAGTGAAAACGCCCTGGTATTTACCTACGCGAATGCCGGTTTTGGCTACATCGTCGGTTTTCTTTTTATAACGGCCTATCTCAAAAAGCTCATTTGCAAAGGCTTTTACGTTAAATATGCCCTGGAGTGTTTCCTCAACGATAGTATTGGAATCGGCCACCTGCGCCTGCGCTTCTTTGGAAAAGCGGCGAATCGACTTACCAAATATCACGGCCACTATGGAAATAACCGGGATGATGGCCAGCATAAACAGGGTCAGTTTCCAGCTGGTAATACCCAGCAGCACTATACCGCCCACGATCATAATGATCTGGCGGATGAATTCGGCCAGGGTAGTGGTAAACGTATCCTGTAACTGGGCAATATCTGCGGAAATGCGGCTGTTCAGTTCTCCTACGCGACGTTCGGCAAAGAACTTCATCGGTAGCCTGATGAGGTGACTATAAGTAGCCTGGCGTAAAGAAGCCAGTGATTTTTCGGTAACGGTTACAAATATATTGATCCGGAAGAAGGAGAGTATGGCCTGGGCCACCAATACGCCTACCAGCATGGCGCCAGTGGTATTGATGTGCTCCATGATGTTGCCCTTTTGCCCGGCATCCACCAAGTTGCCGAGTAATTTCGGGAACAGCAGGGTAGCGCTGCTCGACAGGAAAAGCATCAACATACCCAGCGCAAACAGCCAGCGGTGTGGTTTGGCATATTGATATAACCTTGCAATCTTCTTTAATCCCGAGGCAGTTACACGTGGTTTTTTAGCAGCTTGTTCCATATTTTTCTGTAGACGAACCGCAAACCTAGATATTTTATGCCATAACCTTCTTTTTTCCTGAAATATTCATCACCACAATGAATATGATCAGCTCTACCAGCATCACGAGCAGGTACCACGGTGTATCCGGATTAAAGTCGGCCGTAAGCCAGTAGTACAGCAACGCAAATACCGCACATATAGCCCCGGCCAGTGCTGTAATAAACTTGACCTGCACCCGCCAGACGAAGCTGGTAAAGGCCTTAGGGTTTTGCTCGTTCACTACCGGGTTACGCAGTTTACCCGCCAGGTAAATGTTCTCGAGCACATCAAACAGCCAGGGAACGACCTGCAGGGCGGCCAGCAGCCAGAAAAACCACTTCCCTATATGGTCCATTTTATTAGCCGCGATACCGCAAAGCAGGGCTATACCGGGATATACGGCTGCCATAAACAGGTAGTCCACGTTCAGGTGGTGTTTTACGGCACGCCTGGCGTTACCTGGCATAGTGAGTATGATGTTCACTAACTCTCTTTCTGATAAAGGCAGTTCGAGGTCCATAATGCTGAACGGAACATTGGCGCCGGCTTTATTCATACAAAAGTGTTTCGCGACCCTGGCCATAATGTAGGTGGTAAACAGGAACACCGTAAAACAGATGGCGAAGTAAAACCAGAGGTTCGAGGTCATGCAAGGTGTGCAAATCATTAGGCTACGGTTAAGGTTTGGAGAATAGGTTTTACTTTGTTCAGTTTCTCGAAGGCATCTTTCCGGTCGGCCTTGTATGCATCCCAGTCAAAGCCTTGCAGGAACTGGCCTGCAGCCTGCGCGCCTTTCACGAACAAGGCTACTTTTTTCTCATCGCTGATGGCGAAGTCGAGCCAGTTGAACTCATATACTTCTATGCGGCCAATGCCTTTTTTGAACAGGCTGTTCTTCAGTAAAAAGTCTTTATCGTAATAGTAACGGATGGTGTTAAACATGCGCCCCATAAAGCTACCGAGTCCCATGCTGCCGGTATTGGCCTTGTCCTTTTCTTTGTCTTTAGGGTCTACATCGTCCAGGTCTATACCAAACGTGGGCAGGCGCGGTATTTCTATTTTTGGATTGTAAAAGATGTTGATGGGGAAGTTGGAAAGTATACCGCCATCTACAAACCGCACGGCACTGGGAATATCGGCGGGTTCGGTAAGCAGGTGTTTCATCCACTTCTCCTGTATCTGCGGCTCGTTGCGAGGAATGTCCTGTATCACGGATGATTCAAAAAAGATGGGGATCGACATCGATGCCCGTACAAACTGTGCCGGGTGCAACGTCTTTTCATCTGTCGTAAACAACTCCCACATCTTCGGGAACTCTATCTTGTTTTGTGTAACAATATCAGAGGTGATCAGTGTTACATCCGGCCCCAGGTCTTTCAATGATGTACCATCGTTTTTACCATTCCGCAAATGTAAACCGGGAGGTGGTGCGCTGGCTTTGGCCACGAAGTCGGACACGGTTTCAACGCCGTTCTTCTGCATAATATCCCGCACCCAGTCCTGGAAATCCTTGCCGGGATTAACGCCGAACCCCCTGTCCTTAAACCGTTTCAACAGCATATTAAAATAAAGCAGGCCTACCAGCACACTCACGACCAGCATGCCCGTAAACACAAAACTGAACTTGCCGATCAGTGAAAACACCGGCGAGTTCTTTAAACCTATACAGATGATGTTCAGCATGATGAGTCCAGCCAACGCCAGCAGGGTATTGGTGATCAGCTTCTTTACATTTTTAAAGTAGTTTTTCTGTGTGATCACTTTGCTGATCACCCGCTTCGCAAACGGATGTCCGTCTACAAAGTCGAACAGGTTTTTATTACAGAGATAATCCAGCACCTTTTCCGATTTGGGGTCTTCCTTTTTCCCGATCACGGCCATCATGGCCGTATTAATAGCACCTGCACTGGTGCCGGCCAATCGCATAAAACGAATGCCTGCCTGCTCCAGCACATAAGTATAACCCACCAGGGCCACGCCCAGTACGCCGCCGCCTTCCTGTACCAGGTGTACATATTGGTGGCCATTGGCATCGAGCGTGTCGCTCACTACCAGCTTATCGAAATTAGGTTGTGGATTGTTGCGGTCCTCGAAACGGGCACGTAGTTGCTGCAACACCGCTTTCACGTCGGAATGCTCTGTAAAAGCGCTTAATGCCATCGTCTTTTCAGACGTGGGTTTTGGGGATGTGTTCATAGTCTTTGGGGGTGTTTATCTATTTGTAAGATAGGGAATTATGCTGATAAATAGCGGGTTAGGGGCGGGGGAGTATCACCATAAAAAAAGGGGCCGCCTTCACCAAGGCGCCCCTTACTTATCTATCAGAACAAAACGTACTAATTCCTGAACGGGCGGAAGTTGGGTTCCTGCGCAATGGCCAGCATCTGTTTATCACCGCTGCTGTCGCCATAGGCGTAAATTTTCCCGTATGCTTTTAAGTCTACTGCTGCTTCTATGCGACAAACCTTTTCGTCGCCGTTGCAGTTAAGACCTGTGAGCATGCCCGTTATTTTACCATCTTGTACGGCCAGTTTAGAGCCTATGCATTCTATGCCCATCTCTTTACACCAGGGTGCTACCCAGTTTTCTGCGGACGCGGTTACCACAATTACCCTTGTGCCCTCAGCCTGGTGTTTGGCTATTTCGGCTTTTGCACCGGGTCGTATCATGGAAGATAACGTTTCTTTACAAAAAACATCACATCGCTGCTGAAATTCCTGTAAACTGGTGCCTCCAAAATGGTATTTCAGCATCAATTCTTTGGTCCGCTGGTTCGATATCATCTTTAATTTAAACATGACCAGTACGGGCGACATCACCAGCCAGCCGGCAAACAGGGCAGGGGTGCCTTTCTGGAAACGGATGATCTCCCAAAGTGTGTCTTTGGTGGTGATGGTACCGTCGAAATCGAAAAAAGCTATGTTATTCATCAGAGCTTCAGTTTTTTAAACATAAATTCCGGAACGCTCTTGATGATAAGCATGATGTAACGCCAGAACCACTTAGTATAAATGGTGTTCTTTTTCTTGTTGACGGCTTTGTAAATATCCTCGGCCACCTGCTCTGGCTTTGCGGTTAAAAGGCCCGGCAGTTGCAGGTTCTCGGTCATGCGGGTAGCTACGAAACCTGGCTGTACGCTTAACACATGCACGCCCTGGTGGAACAAACGGTTACGTAAGCCGGAAAGGTAAGCGGTAAAACCTGCCTTGGCACTGCCGTACAAGTAGTTGCTCTGCCTGCCCCGCTCGCCTGCCACGGAGCTGATGCCCACGATCAAACCCTGTTTCTTTGCCGCATAATCTTCTGCTACTACATTTAATATAGATACAGCGCCGGTATAGTTGGTATGTAAAATACGGGCGGCTTCGGTCCAGTCAGCCTGACCTTTCTCCTGGTCGCCGAGGTAACCGAATACGCAAATGGTAATGTCGGGCTTAACGGCCAGGGAATTATAGAAACCGGTATGGGAAGCAAAGTCGAGCGCATCAAAGGCTACAGCTTCGGTGTTTACACCATAACGGATGTTGAGATCATTTTTAAGTGCTTCGAGCAGGCTCACATTGCGGCCTGCAAGCTGAAGGTCATATTTCTGTTTGGCAAATTTCCGGGCAACGGCAACTGCCATGTCGGAACCTGCGCCCAGTATAAGAACTGTAGGCATAAATAGTATAATCTAGTTGTTTGTCAGAATAACCTGTCTCTTTGCATTACTTAAAGAAACTTTGATCCGTCGGTAAATAAATGATTACGTAAAAACTCAGGACCCAAAGGAGAATGGTTAATTGAACGAAGCGGTCTTTGTAAAGGATTTTTGTGGGTGAACCTGTATTGTTCTCCACGTAGGTTATTTGCAAATATCGCATTAATCCCGCAATAACAAAAATGCAGGTGTAGTACAAACGGTAGGTGCCGAAACGCGAAATGGTTTCGGGCGACATCGTATACATCAGGTAAGCCACAATAATAATGGCCGATACGAGTCCAAGCGAAACGTTCAGGAAGTCCATATTATATCCCTTTGATGCTTTACGCATGTCTGTACCCGATTCCAGCTTCAGCAGCACATCGTCGCGACGTTTGGCGATAGCCAGGAATAAGGCCAGCAGGAACACCATGATCATCAGCCACTCGGATACCGGGATGTTGGAGGCCACACCACCCGCTTTTACGCGCAGCACAAAACCAATGGACACTATTATAATATCGAGGATGGAAATGTTCTTTAAACCAAAAGAATACCCGATGTTCAGCACGAAGTAAATGGCCAGTACGAACAGGAACTTCTCTTTCACAAAGTACCCCATCGCCATACCCGCTACTACGCAGGCAAAAAAGATAGCCAGGCCAGCTCCTTTAGATACTGCCCCGGAAGCTAACGGCCGTTTACTTTTCTTGGGATGTTTCCTGTCGTTCTCAATGTCGCGGTAGTCATTAATAATATAGATACTGCTCGCGATAAGGCTAAAGGCGATAAAACCCTTCACCAGTTCAATGATCTTATCGACATTGGTGAGCTCGCCGGCAAAGAAGAGCGGAATAAACAGGAAGAGATTCTTGGCCCAATGCGACGGGCGTAATAGTTTTAAGTATTGCACGGGGATTAAACATTATTGTTGGGCGCAAAGATAGAACGATTTTTCTGTACCTCCCAGCTTTTGGGCTTCCGTTCATCACTTAAAAACAGCCACCTGCTAAATTAAGAGTCTGGTTTACACGTAGTTAATGCCGCAATATATAATTATATTAATTAATTGATATTAGTTTCCATTACCGGATATACGCCAATTTGCAGCCTTTACCGGCAGATACATACGCTTAACGTATTTTTCTTCCATATAAAATATTAATCTTCTATTTTTGGGCCTTCATTTTTAATCCGCCCCAACTTATGTCAGGCATTTTACTAAACCGGAAGCGCGCCACCATTATTGAATGTTTAATCATTATAGGACTGGCCCTTGTACCTTTATTCGTGACTTTCCCTTACCGGGTAAACATCTTCCTTACGTGGGAGGGGGCTTACCGTTTGTCGGAGGGACAATTACCTTACCGCGACTTTGGCACCCCGCTGGGTTTTGGCTTTTGGCTGATGCCGGCTTTGTTCTTTAAACTGTTTGGTCCGGCTATGATATCGCTGGTTAAGGCGCAGGTAGCTCTTAATATAATGAGTGGTTTTGCGTTCCGTGGTATCCAGAAAAGCCTGAAGGTGAACCTGGGCGTAAGGGTGTTGTCTGTGCTGGTGTTCGCATTATCTTACTCTTTCTTCAACTTCTGGCCCTGGTATAACCACACCGTAATTGTATATGAGCTGGTCGGTTTGGCCTTCCTGCTTTGTGCTATTACGAACGAAAACCAGAGCAAATGGAGAATCCCTGCTTTGCTGGCCTCTGCCTTTTTCCTGTTCCTTTCTTTCTTTACCAAGCAGGATGGGGGCGGCCTGGCCTTACTAATGGCCCTGGCGCTGCTGGCTTACCATACGCTGCAGTCAAAGAAGTGGAAGGACCTGGTGTTTTTCCTTGGCTTCTATATCGTTATCGCCTGCACCTTCTTTTTATCTTTCTCTAAGTTTGGTATCGGCTACTGGTTTAACCATGGCCAGCCGCCACATAACTCCCGCCTGTCTGTTGGCGACATTGTAGCCGAAATACTCGGGCAGTCGCAGTGGATCAAGTTCTACATATTACTCATCATCATACTTTTAGTGCCTTACTTTAAGCACCTGAAAGCTTCCTGGAACAACCGCCAGTTGATGTTTTTCGTACTGGTTACTTTTGGCATCCTCATCGAAGCGGCCATTTTCCAGGTAACCAGTTATACACCGCCGGACAATAACATCTTCTTCCATGCCTTTGCCTTTTCGTTTATCCTGAGTCACATGGCAGGCCTGCTTCAATTTAAGCTTGAAGAGTTTAAGCCGTTCGCCATTGCAGGTGTACTCGTATTGCTTTGGTGGTCGGGCACTTACTGGAAGTACCTCGACAGGGTGTTTTCCCGTTTTATGCCGCAGCCCGAATCAGGCATAGTAGTATCGGCTACAGGTGAGAATGTTATCTCCAGGAATAACTTTATGCTTAGTTACGACTCCACCGACGTGCCTACTTCTGAATGGATTTATACGCCGTACAAAGAGTTTGCGAAGATCTATATGCCGGCGTCCACCGTTAAAGGCATCGAACGTTTCCTGGCCATGCCCGAAATCAAAGGTGCTAATGGTAACGCTAAAGTGTTAAATATGACCGAGTTAACGCCGCTTGCCAGCATTACCCCCTTTAAGCTGGAAACCGGTAGTAATTACCCGCTCTGGTACCACCTGGGCGTGGGGATGTTCAATAAACAACTCGACGAATTCACGGCGAAAGTGCGTAACAAACATTACGATGTGGTGCTGTATGAGTATGCGCCTTACAACAATAACTTTTATCCCTTCACCCTGCGCGATGAACTGAAAAAGCATTATCGCCAGGTAGATACGTTCCTGGCACCAAGGAGGCCTACGAACGCGATCATCGAGGTGTACGCAAGATAATCTGCGCTATTTATAAGGAGAGGATGCCCGCAACGGCATCCTCTTTTTTTATGGAAAGTTGCCAATTGACCATCTATGAGAAAACGCTGATACAAAAGTTATGAAATACGCACCGAAGACATTAGTAACCACATTATTGATGGCCCTGTTTATAATTGCTGATGCGGATGCACAGGATAAACAGGCAGACTGGATCAACAAGAATGCCTGCACGCTCAGTACGTCCGGCACCAGCGATTTAGGTTTCTTATCGAAAGAACTGGCGGGCAAAACGATGGTGGCCCTGGGCGAGGCTTCACACGGCACCAGCGAGTTTTATCTGCAAAAGGCCCGGATGATCGCTTACCTGGTGCAGCAACAGGAATACAGGACGCTCGCTTTCGAATGCCCCGGCGCGCTGATGGAGCCGATTAACACCTACCTGCAAAGCGGGCAGGGGCAACTTAAGGAGTTGATGCAGCCCCTGGCATTATATAACACCGACGAAATATACCGGATGTTCAAGTGGATCAGGCAATACAATGAAAACAAGGCAGATAAGGACAAGGTGGTATTAACCGGTTTTGATCACGCAGACTACTGGGCCGACCCGTTTACGCGCGACAAATTCATGGCAGGCAATGTTGTGGCGGATTACGAGGCGCATAAGCGCAAAACCATCGTTTGGGCGCATAATGTACACCTGGTGAAAGATACCACCGCCGAGTACCAGGCCCTGGGCGCCTACCTGAAGCGGGCACTGGGTAACCAGTTTTATGTGGTGGCTTTCGATACTTACCGCGGTTCGGTAAACGTGATGAATGAAGGCAAATTCGAGGTGCATACCTTTGAAAGAGAGCAGAACAGCTTCTCCGGCACACTGGCCAAAGCACGATCAGCAACGTTCTTTTTACCCCTGGACCGTTCGGCTTTCGCAGACAGTACCATTGCCCTTACGCTAATATATTCCAACTGGCAGGGCGTAAAGTCATTGCCCATAGTGCCCGGCAGAGATGTGGATGCCCTGGTTTTCATTCGCAATACTACCGCTTCGGTTAAACTGGAGTAATGGTAGTTCCTGAACGTTAAGGCTTTGTGTTGCGAATTTCCCTTATTTTTACTGCGAAACACCGCTACATAAAGCCACGGGTGCATGAAAACACTGCAAAATATACCCCTTCATCAGCTCGACGATATCCAGTTCCTGGCATCGGAACACAGCGTGACCTTTGGAGATCACGAGCCGAATCACCGCATTGACTTTTATGCCCTGGTATGGTATTCCGAAAATGCAGGTACGCATTTCATCGACTTTGAGCCTTATCCTATAAAGAAAGATATGGTGTACCTGCTCGGGAAAAACCAGGTACACAGCATTCCCGCTACCGAACGACCGGATGCCCGGGTAATCGTTTGCTCCGAAGACTTCTTTCATTTGATCGAAGAACCTTATTTAAGGCTGCTGTTCTTACCCTTTAACAACGAGGGGATTATCATTCCGGCTGAAATGGCCGGCCCCTTAAAGCAATTATTTCATTTGCTGGTGCTGGAGTATAATGCCAATGCTGAAACGGCGCTGTTGTTAAAGTATACAACGGCATTATTGATGCACCTGTACCGGTTCTCGAAACAATCGCCGGGCGGCGCGGCTATGTACGACGAGCGGCTCGAAAAGCTGTTCCGCCTGCTGGAGGAGAACTATAAAGAGGAGCGGGCCGTCGCTTTTTATGCAGATAAAATAGGCATCACCCCTAAACGCCTGAACGAAATTGTGCGCGAAAAGTTCGGTTTCACGGTTAGCCAGATCATTTACCACCTGTTGTTAATAGAGGCCAAACGCGAAATTGGCCATGGCCGCAAATCGATCAAGGAAATAGCCTATGAACTGGGCTTTTCCGAACAAAGTTACTTCTCCCGCTTCTTTAAAAAACAAACCGGCAGCACGCCGGAAAGCTTCCGTCAACAAGCGCTAACGCCCGTTAGCTGAGTTATTTATCAAAGATTTGTTAATGTTCTGATTGTGCTAATTATTGGTCACTTAGTACCCGGAAACCTATGCCTAAAGGCGGAACTTTACATCGTAATTGATTCAACGACGAACCGCGCTAAAATTTAAGAAGATGAACAGGTTAGAAAACAAAACGGCCATTATTACCGGCGGTGCTGGTTCTATTGGTTTGGCAACCGCCAGGAAGTTCCTGGACTTTGGTGCAAAAGTAATATTGGTAGACTTAAGTGAAGATGCCCTTAAAACGGCCGTCAAAGATTTGAATAGTGAATATGTTGATTATATCGTAGCCGACGTAACGAAGAGTGCAGATGTAGAGAGATATGTGAAGGAGGCAGAAAAGCGTATTGGCAAAATCGATATATTCTTCAACAATGCGGGGATTGAAGGTGTGGTGAAACCCATTACGGAGTATCCGGAGGAGGTGTTCGACAAGGTGATTGCAGTGAACGTGAAAGGCGTCTGGCTCGGATGTAAATATATATTACCTGCCATGACTGATGGGGGTAGTATCATTATCACTTCATCCGTTGCCGGCGTAATGGGCTCACCGGGCACCAGCGCTTACAACACCAGTAAACACGCCACAATTGGCATTATGCGCAGTGTTGCATTGGAAGCTGCTCCGCGTAAGATCAGGGTTAACACAGTGAATCCCAGTCCGGTAGATAACCGCATGATGCGTTCGCTGGAAGATGGGTTCAGTAACGGGCACGGCGAAGAGGCTAAGAAAGAGCTGGAAAAGTCCATTCCTTTCGGCCGCTACGCACAGCCATCCGAAATTGCGGATATGGTAGTGTTCCTCGCCTCCGACGAAAGTAAGTTCGTTTCAGGTACCGTCAACTTAGTTGATGGCGCCTCACAAGCTTAGTATTAACCATTCCTAAGATACGATAGAGAGATAGATTAAGGTGTGAAATAGCCGGCCGGAAGATCCCTTCCTGGCCGGCTTTCTGTTTTATGGTTAGCATTGTTCGGTCATCCGGTACCCGTTCCGTCACTACCGGTGAAGGGGTATAGCGGCTGCCGGGTAAAGCGGTCAAGGCTTATGGCCCCAATAATGTAAGGGCAACAAGAGGGCAACGAAAGGGCAACCAAAGGGCGAAGCTGGTTCCCGGTCGTTATTTTGGGTTAATATGCTATTAGTCATGTTTGCCTGGCGACGAAGCTGTCTGTACAAATGAGGCATAGGTAGCCAGGGTGACGATAGCGATCTCATACAGGAATTTCAGGGTGGCCGGTTTGGGCAACTACTAACTGGATAATGTTAGTTTTTTTAATGATAACGTGAAGTAGGAACAGGCGGCTATAACGCCTCGGACCCGGTTGAGGATGTGGAATAACAGGGGATAAGAGCGTTAATTACCATGACTTTAGCGCGCGTTGTTTTCGACGGCACTTCAACAAAGCTAAACACTTTGGAAATATGCGGTTTAGGCGTACATTTACCTAACCATCTAAATTGGTTTTACCGGTTAATATGAGTACAGAAAAATCCATATCAACCCTGCTGCTCGACGGCGGAACGTTGTGCCTGAACTTCACCAATACCATCGCCAACCGCTCGGTGCCCGAGCCGTTCGACTACCTGGGCAACTACCTGGATATACTCAGGTGGTACCGGCGTACGGAAGTGTTAAAGCCCTCGGTCATAAAAACGCTGGAGCGGTTAGCGAAGGCTTACCCGCCCAAAGCGGCTGCGGTATTCGAAAAGGCCATTGCTTTGCGGGAGTTGCTGTACGCAATGTTTGCCGGCCAGGCCGAAGGGTTATCGCCCAAAGAGCAATTGGTAGCCGAATTTAATCAGTACCTTGCCGCCGCTTTTAGTCAGCTTAACCTCGATCATTACAACAGGAAAGAGCCTGCAACGCTTTCATTTACAATGCCTGAGCTGGATTTGGTGTGGTGGGAAATAGTAAAGTCGGCCGTGGAGGTGTTTACCAGCAGGCAGCTACAGTTGGTACGCCGTTGCCCCGCCTGTAACTGGCTGTTTGTAGATAAGAGTAAAAACCACTCGCGTAAGTGGTGTAATATGGCTACCTGCGGCGATGTACATAAAGTGAAACAATTCTACGAAAGGAAAAAGAAATCGGATCGATGAACGAATTAAGTAAAAATCAAAGTAAGTACTCTACCACACTGGTAGCATGTCTTATAGCCGTATATATCATCTGGGGATCTACTTACCTGGGCATGAAGGTGGCGGCGGAGGTGTTGCCGCCCTTTCTATTGTCGGCCTTCCGCTTTTTTGTGGCGGGTATGATCATGTTTGTGATCGGGATGGCTAAGGAGAAAGAGTGGCCGTCGTTGAAGCAATGGGCTTCGGCCGGGTTGGTAGGTACACTGCTGATCGGGATCGGTAATGGCGGGGTGGCGCTGGCGGTACACTATATGCCTTCGGGGCTGGTAGCATTGTTAATTGCTGCCGCACCGGCCTACTTCGTGGCGCAGGACTGGGCCTTTTTCTCCCGCAAGCGTCCGGCCGCGATGACCCTCTGGGGTATATTGATCGGTTTTATAGGGCTCTTTTTCATATTCAACCCATTTAGTTCCGGCGCTAGTTACGATTACCCGGTATGGCCGCTGTTCGTGATCATCTTTGGCTCCATTTGCTGGACGCTCGGCTCTTTGCTGGTGCAGCGGTTGCCCATGCCCAGGCAACTTACCTCCACCGCTATCCAAATGCTTGCCGGTTTCGTGTTCACCATGGTGATGAGTATGGTGCTTGAAAGAGATAGCTGGCATACGGTGGCCGACATGACCACGCGTACCTGGCTGGCTTTACTGCACCTTATCTTACTGGGATCGCTGGTCGGTTATACTTCTTACAGCTGGCTCACCAGGAACGCACCTCCGCGTATTACCTCCACTTATGCTTACGTTAACCCCGTGGTAGCGCTTTTTCTCGGCTGGATTGTACTGAACGAAACATTAAGCCTTAACGGCCTGATCGGTTCTGTTATAGTAATACTTGGGGTAGTATTAATGACCTGGAAGAAGAAATAGGCTTATTGTAAAACTTCAGCTTCGTTGCCCATACAACTTATCCTAAAGGCGTTTACGGCGTTATGCGCGAGGCGGGTTGGTTCGGGCAGGCGGTGTTTTCGGATGCAGGTCTTGATGAGGGACAGGCTACCCGGCAAATCAGCCTTGTAACCGGGCGATACGAATATTGGCTTCACGTTGGATTTACTACGGTAAGCATATCCCAGCACTTCATTTTTATCTTTAAGCTCCGTAGCGTTACCTGCTGTTATTCCAGGCGCTTCGTACTTTCCAAACAATACATTTTTAGCAGATCCGATAGTGGGAACATCGGCCAGTACTCCGAAATGGGTGGCAATACCCATGCGGCGCGGGTGGGCAATACCATGTCCGTCTACTATAAGTACATCCGGTTTAGCCGTCAGTTGTTCCCAGGCTTTCAGGACTGCAGGCACCTCTCTAAAGGCGAGGTACCCCGGGATATATGGGAAGTTTACGGTAGTAATGATAGTGGATTCACTTATTAATTCCAGTCCAGGATAGCTGAGTAATATGATACCAGCGTACACTATAGGGCTGAATCTGTTGAAGGAAATATCTGCTCCACCTATAATTTTTATATCAGGATCAATAGGTTGTGTGATAATTCTATTTCGTAACTCTTTCTGGAGAAGTGTGGCTTCAGTAACGGTTATTTTATCCTCATTAAACTCCATATCTTATTGCTATTTAATAAGTTGTTTCTATTTCAAAGCCAATAATGCGTTTTTCGGCTAAAAAGTATTCATTTATCGTCAGAAGGTCTTTTAAATGTCCCGTTAATTCATATTTAAATTCAAACAAATCGTTGCTTCGAATAACAACGAGTGTTTTATAACGGAGGTGGTTTTCAGTAAACACAGCTTCCAGTTGAAGATGAGAAAGGTCGTGGTGGCAGCGGATAGTGTATTGCTTGCGCTGATGCACCTGCTCCAGAAGGCGCTCGATGTATTTCAGACCTGTGAGTACCAGCAGGGTGCCGAAGAGTGAAAGGGTGGCAAGTATGTAATGGCCCATCCCAACAGACATGCCCAGCGCCGCGGCAATCCATATTGTAGTGGCAGTAGTTATACCATCTACCGAATATTTACCTTTAAAAATAACACCCGCACCAATAAAGCCGACACCCGTTAGTATGTTAGAGGCTACACGGTCCATGCTACTGGGGGCGCCCAGTTCCTGCGAGAGGATCGTGAACAAAGTGGAGCCGGCGCAGATAAGTGCGATGGTACGGATGCCGGCAGCCTTACGGCGGTACTCCCGCTCGAAACCAAGCGTAGATCCTATGGCCAGGGATACCAGCATTTTGACCGCTTCTTCAATAAGATGTTCCATATATGATACGTGTTGGAAAAAACATGCCCGTTAAATGTAGGTATATGTTGGCACAATTATTAATGTCTATACCACCGAATACATCTCCAATTAACCAGAATAAACACTTAATTATGAGAAAAGAAAACCTTATCACCGGCATATTGAGAGCAGGCGTTACAGCCATGGTAGCCCTGTTTTTTATCATCCTTTTATATTCCTGCAGCAGCAGTTCGAGGACTAATTCGGGCGATACCACACTTTCGGTACCCAGCGATTCGGCCAGCGTAGTGCCTAACCAGGATACCGCCATACCGGCACCGACAGATACAACGACAAGGTTATAAGGGTTAATGCAGTATCATCAAACTATTTATATATGCGATTAATTTCATCCAATAAGGGATTTTTTTTATCAGTATGTATGGTAGCCGCCTTTACCCTGGCTGCCTGTAATAATAATGCAAAGCCCCCGAATGATGATAGTCTGCAGAACTATGGCGATACTACCAGGGCTTTCGATACAAGTCATATAAGATACGATACATCCGTTTCCACAGACACCTCGCCGGTGAATAAGCCGGGCAGAGGTGGAGAGGATACGGTGCGGTTTTCCCAGCATAATTAGTAATTATCTTTGAACCATCATCAAACCATGCGTAGCATACAATGGTGAAAAGGAGAACGAGAGTTCTCCTTTTTTTGTTGGCGTAGTTGTGGAAATCAGCAGCGATCAGGGTAAAAATTTCCCCGGAGGGCATTTGTTTTAAAAATTAGTCTGCCTGACCTATTTTTGCACCAGTTTTTACTGCCCGGCAATTGCGGGGCTCAGCAAATCAAACAAATAAACAGCAAGTATAATGGCAGAACCAACTTTTCAGTTCCCCGGACAAACAGCTTTCTACAAAGGGAAAGTGCGTGACGTATACACGATAGCAGACAAATGGCTGGTAATGCAGGTGAGCGACAGGATTTCCGCCTTCGACGTGGTGCTGCCCAGGCCGATTCCCTACAAAGGCCAGGTATTGAACCAGATTGCGGCCATTATGCTGGAAGCTACGAAGGACATCGTGCCTAACTGGGTAAAGGCAGTGCCCTTACCTAACGTGACCGTGGGTATGAAGTGCGAAACTTATCCGGTGGAAATGGTCGTTCGCGGTAATCTTACCGGGCACGCCTGGCGCACTTACAAAAGTGGAGAAAGGGTACTTTGCGGGGTAACCCTGCCAGAAGGGATGAAGGAGAACGACTACTTCCCTGAGCCGATTATCACCCCAACTACCAAAGCACACGAAGGCCATGACGAAGATATTTCCCGTGAAAAGATCATTTCCTCGGGTCTGGTAAGCAGAGAAGAATATGAACAACTTGAGAAATACACCCTCGCCCTGTTTAAGCGCGGCCGCGAGCTGGCATCCAGGCAGGGGCTGATACTGGTTGATACCAAATACGAGTTTGGTCACCAGGACGGTACCATCTACCTGATCGACGAGATCCATACCCCCGATTCTTCCCGTTACTTTTATGCAGAAGGTTACGAAGCCAACCAGGCAGCCGGTAAGCCACAGAAACAACTGAGCAAGGAGTTCGTGCGCGAATGGCTGATGCAAAACGGTTTCCAGGGTAAAGACGGCCAGCAGGTGCCCGCTATGGACGATGCTTTCGTTAACAGCGTGAGCGACCGCTACATCGAGCTGTTCGAAAACATCACCGGTCAGCAATTCAAAAAAGAAGACGTAGCCGTAGAGGAAGCGAAACAGCGTATCATCGATACCGTTTCTACACTGTAAGCGTATTGTTACTCAACATACTAAATGGCGCCGTTCATCCGGCGCCATTTCTGTTTTATGCCCAATCTCAGTAATTTGCATCCATGAAGCACCTTCTGGCACTGAATAAGTACTTTGTTAAATATAAATGGAGATTCTCGCTGGGCCTGATCTTCACCGTTGTTTCCATCATCTTTTCCGTATTTCAGCCCATTATGGTGAGGCAGATATTCGATTTACTGGAGCAAAACCTGAATAATTACCGCATCATCAGCGATACGTCCGTAAAGTCTGTTTTCCGCAGCGAGTTTACCAAAGTGCTGGCGCTGTACGGAGTAGGTATCCTGGCAATGGCGCTGCTGAGTGGCTTTTTCATGTTCCTGCAAAGGCAAACACTGATCGTGATGTCGCGGCATATCGAATACGACATGAAGAATGAGATATACAGGCATTACCAGCAACTGGACCTGAATTTCTTTAAAATGCACCGGACGGGCGACCTGATGAGCCGTATAACAGAAGATGTATCGAGAGTGAGGATGTACGTGGGGCCAGCCGTGATGTACGCCACCCGGACAGTATTCATGTTGGTGATTATCGTGTACCTGATGTGGCAGGTGAATCCCATGCTCACGATTTACACTATTTCGCCGCTACCGTTCCTGGCCCTTACCATATATTACGTAAACCATATTATCCATCGCAAGAGCGAGCGGATACAGTCGCAGTTGTCTAACATTACGTCCATCGCCCAGGAATCCTATTCCGGCATCAGGGTAATTAAGTCGTATATCCAGGAAGAAACCAGTGCCGGCCATTTCGACAAAGCCAGTGAAGACTATAAAGAAAGTTCCGTTAGCCTGGCCAAAACCGACGCCCTGTATCAGCCGGTAATGGCGTTGATGATTGGCTTAAGCGTGATCATTACCATTTACATTGGCGGTTTGCAGGTAAGCAAAGGGACGATCACGATCGGCAACCTGGCAGAGTTCGTGATTTATGTAAACATGCTCACCTTCCCGTTCTTTTCCATTGGATGGGTAGCTTCGATGATACAGCGTGCTGCTGCCTCACAGCAGCGGTTAAACGAATTTCTCGACATCGTGCCCGATATCAAAGACAATGCACAGGTGCAGGACATCCTGATAAAAGGGGAAGTAAAGTTCGATCATGTATCGTTTACATACCCGCATACAGGCATACAGGCGCTAAAGGATTTTCACCTGACGATTAAGCCGGGTGAAAAGGTAGCAGTGATAGGTCGTACCGGTTCCGGTAAAAGCACGCTGGCCCAGTTACTGATCCGCATGTACGACCCGCAGGAGGGAAGGATTTGCGTAGACGGGCACGACTTAAGGAATATAAGATTATCGAGCCTGCGTAACCAGGTGAGTTATGTGCCTCAGGATGTGTTCCTGTTTTCCGACAGCATAACGAACAACATCCGTTTCGGTGAGCCGTCGGCCAGCCAAGAATTGGTGCAGTTGGCGGCCAGGCAGGCGTCTGTAGAACGCGATGTGCTCAATTTTCCCGATGGGTTCAATACTGTGGTAGGAGAGCGGGGTGTAACCCTTAGCGGTGGCCAGAAACAACGTATATCCATTGCCCGCGGCCTCATCCGTAATCCAAACCTCATGGTGTTCGACGACTGCCTTTCCGCCGTGGACGCGCGTACGGAAAAAGAGATCATCGGTAACCTGTATGAATTTCTGAAAGACAAAACCGCTATAATCATTACCCACCGCATCTTTGCGCTGTTTTCGTTTGATAAGATAATCGTGCTGGACGAAGGCCGGATCGTGGAAACCGGCACCCATGAAGAGTTAATGGCCAATAATGGGTACTATTCCGAGCTGTATGCGAGGCAGCAGAAAAACGAAGAAGAGGGTCAGAATTGATATGTTTTAATACCTTGTAACGCCCCATGAAGGCTCGTTTCAGCCTATTTTAAATGATTTTTTAAAATCATCTAAAATTATTTTGTTATTTGAGAAACAATAGTATATTTGTTGATTATTGATAATAACAACAGGATTTGATTCGTTAACAACCTTAAATCTATCAACTGTGGCGTACGAAAACAACAATCAACAGGAAAGAAACAATGATAGCATCTTTTCCAAGCGATTGAAAGCGGGTAAAAGAAGAACGTATTTTTTTGACGTTAAAACCACTCGTGGCAACGATTACTTTCTGACTATCACGGAAAGCAAGAAGCGCTTTAACGATAATGGTTATGACAGGCATAAAGTATTTCTCTACAAGGAAGACTTCAATAAGTTCCTTAACGCGCTGACCGAAACAATCAATTATGTAAAAACAGAATTGATGCCTGATTTCGATTTTGATGCTTACAACCATGATTATTCCAGAGAAGATGAAGATGGCGTAGAAACAGAAGTTAGCAATGTAACCGCTGAAGAAGTGGTAGCATCTGTTGAAGAAGCTGCTCCTGTTGCTGTTGCTGCCGAAGCTGCTTCAACTTCCGGCGATGATGTAGACAAATGGTAGTCCATTCCGTTTGTTAAGAAATAATTTTAAACCTTCGGACTATTCCGGAGGTTTTTTTATGCCCTTTTGGTTTTGTGTTGTTTGTACAATAAGTGATGTTCGGCCCCTGTTTGGATGAGGGATGCACTGCGGTTGAAGGGAGTGACACAACGGCGGCCTGATAGCACTACTGAAGCTTGTTCCAAAAGAAAAAGGCATGAAAATCAACGTTTCATGCCTTTTCTGTATTTTTTACATTAATTACTTTCGCATCGATTTGAAAGCGTTGATCAACCCATTTGTAGAAGAATCGTGGCTGCTCACGCTTTCGTTGCCGCCCAGCTCGGGCAGTATTTTATTAGCGAGCTGTTTGCCCAGTTCCACACCCCATTGATCAAAGGAATAGATGTTCCAGATAACGCCCTGTACGAAAATCTTATGCTCGTAAAGTGCGATCAAAGTACCCAGTGAACGTGGTGTAATTTCTTTTACCAGGAATGAGTTGGTTGGACGGTTGCCGCTGAATACCTTAAACGGCGTCAGTTCTGCGATCGCTGCATCGTCGAGTTTCGCTGCTTTCAGTTCGGCTTTTACCTCTTCGGCAGTTTTTCCGTTCATGAGTGCCTCCGTTTGTGCGAAGAAGTTACTCAGCAGTTTATTATGATGATCGCTCACCGGGTTGTGGCTGATAGCCGGAGCAATGAAGTCGCACGGTATCAGTTTGGTGCCCTGGTGTATCAGCTGGTAAAACGCATGCTGTCCGTTAGTACCGGGTTCGCCCCAAACGATAGGGCCGGTTTGGTAACTAACGGCCTTGCCTGAACGATCGACATACTTACCATTGCTCTCCATATTACCCTGCTGGAAGTACGCTGCAAACCGGTGCATGTACTGGTCGTAGGGGAGGATAGCCTCCGAATCGGCATCGAAGAAGTTGCCATACCACAAACCAACGAGGGCCATGATTACCGGAACATTTTGCTCAAATGCTGTTTTATGGAAATGCTCGTCGGCAGCAAATGCGCCTTCCAGCAAAGCTTTAAAATGATCGAAACCTACCGTCAGCGCAATAGAAAGGCCGATAGCGGACCACAACGAGTAGCGGCCGCCCACCCAATCCCAGAACCCGAACATATTATTAGCGTCGATCCCAAAAGCAGTAACAGCTTTTTCGTTGGTAGACAGCGCTGCGAAGTGTTTGGCTACGTGCGCCTCGTCTTTCGCATGCTCCAGGAACCACTCGCGCGCGGTATTGGCGTTGGTCATGGTTTCCTGCGTAGTGAAAGTTTTAGAGGCGATCAGGAACAAAGTTTCCTCCGGGCTCACCTTTTTAAGCGTTTCCACAATATGGGTACCATCTACGTTAGACACGAAGTAAGGCTGTATACCCGGCTTCCAGAAAGGTTTCAGGGCCTCGGTAACCATTACAGGGCCAAGGTCGGAACCACCAATCCCGATGTTCACGATGTAACGTATAGGCTTACCCGTGTAGCCCTTCCATTCGCCAGCGTGAACGCGGTTACAGAAAGACTCCATGCGGTTCAGTACTTCATGCACGTCTTTCATTACATCCACACCATCCAGCAAAACCGGTTTACCGGAGAAGTTACGGAGGGCAGTGTGTAATACAGCGCGGCCTTCGGTGGCGTTAATCTTTTCTGCATCAAACATGGCAGTGATGGCTTCAGGCACTTTACATTCCTTCGCCAGCGACTGCAGCAGTTGCAGGGTTTTATCGTTTATAATGTTCTTTGAATAGTCGAAAAGGATGTTTTCCAGCTGGAGGTGGTATTTCTCGAACCGCTGCTTATCGTCCGCAAACAGTTCACGCATGTGTACCTGCTTCATATCTGCCGCATGCGCTTGTAGCTCGGGCCATGCTTTTGTTTGTGTCAAATCGGTCTTTGGGAACATGTTACTTAATTTAGATGGTCTCAAATGTATCAATTTTATCCCTTAAACCCTTGTACCGATCACGGTTTTTCTTGAACGGAACAATTGGATAACAACACAAATGACGATAATCACCATACAGGCAGAGCATACGATAATAATGTTCTCGTTTTCGACACCTTCGGCCGCCGCCCGTTTAAGGTTGATGCCCGTAAAGGCCCAGAGGCTCACCAGGGCGTAGGGGAAGTTGTTACGAAGAAACAGCATCAGTATAGTTAATAAAGTAGCTATCCCGATCATGATGCAGGTCCAGGTAACGGGCGATACCCCGCCGCCGTCCCATCCGATATCTACCAGCAGCGCAGCGGTGTTGGCAATCGTAGCCACCGCTATCCAGCCCAGGTAAAGACTGAAAGGTATATGTACAAAAGCCCGCTCGCGCCTGCCAACGCCGGGCAGAAACATGCGGAAACGTTCGTGGATAACGATAAGACTAATGAGGATGACCAGCATAATGCCCAGCGAAAGCGGTACCTGTTCGTAATGCCAGGCAAATATCCAGCAGGTGTTGCCGATGCAGTTCAGCAGGAACCAGCCTTTCATGCGTGTCATAAAGCTGTGAAGCTCTTCAATGTGCCCGCGCGAAAAAGCCAGCCACAACTGGTAGATAGCAAACAGCAGCAGGCTGAAGTAAATCACACTCCATATTGAAAATGTAATACCGGCAGGCGTGAAGTAATTAGGGTAGAGGTTAGACAACTCGCCGGTGTTTTTGCCATTAATGGGCAGGATATTGGCCAGTGCGTTTACAACAATGACCACAATAAGGCCGATGAGGTTAAATGCTGCACGCTGACGATGCTGTGCCAGGTTAATATTAATACTCATAAGGGTGGTTTGATTTTCCTGGTAATGAACAAATATTGTTCCGGTTGAAAATAACAACGTAATGCGAAAGTTGTTATGGATGCGGTAAAAAAAGGTGTACCGGTCAATATACGTTAAGCAGGTGATAATTAAGGTTTATGGAGGGTTTGCCGCGATTGTCCATCTTACCCGGAGGACTCATTTATCTCAAATTTTCCCTACATTTGCGCCCTATGACAATCGAGCAACTTAAACATATGAGGGACCGTCTATACGTCCTGGGAGGTTTTCTTTGACGTCCAGGACCGTATAGCCAAAAATGAAAATGATAAGCAGCTAACGTTGGCCCCGGGATTCTGGGACGATAATGCCAGGGCAACGAGCATACTTAAAGGAATTAAGGTCAACAAGTTTTGGATAGACCTTTATGAAAGCGTACGTAACGCCGTGGAAGACAGCAGTGTACTGCTCGACTTTCAGAAAGAAGGCGAAGCCAGCGAGCAGGAAGTGGAAGAAGCTTACCGTAAAGCGTTAACGGCACTGGATGAACTGGAGTTTAAATCCACGTTGAACCAGCCCGAAGATGAGATGCCGGCAGTGCTTACGATCAACTCCGGCGCCGGTGGTACCGAGAGCCAGGATTGGGCCGAAATGTTACTGCGCATGTACCGCATGTATGGAGAAAAACAGGGCTGGAAAGTTTCTGAGATCGATGTACAGTATGGTGACGGCGCGGGCATTAAATCCGCTACCCTGGAATTTGATGGCGACTTCGCTTACGGCCTGTTAAAAGCCGAAAGTGGTGTACACCGCCTGGTGCGTATTTCACCTTTCGACTCCAACGCCCGCAGGCATACCTCGTTCGCTTCCGTATTTGTGTACCCGCTGGTAGACGATACGATTGAAGTAACTGTTAACCCTGCCGACATCGAATGGGAATTTTACCGTTCGGGTGGTAAAGGCGGACAGAACGTGAACAAGGTTGAAACTGCGGTACGTTTGAAACACATTCCCAGCGGCATTATTGTAGAATGCCAGCAGGCGAGAACACAGGGCGAGAACCGTGAAAAGGCGCTCACCATGTTAAAATCGCGCTTGTATGAGGAAGAGATCCGCAAACGTGAAGAACTGAAAAACGCTACCAACGCCAATAAACGCAAGATCGAATGGGGCTCCCAGATAAGGTCTTACGTATTCCATCCCTACAAAATGATTAAAGACCACCGCACCGACTATGAAGTAGGTAACGTGGGACCAGTGATGGACGGCGAGCTGGAAGGGTTTATAAAGGCTTACCTCATGTTACAGAAAGAGGAAGAACAGCAGTAACCATGTGAATGATTTTTCCAACCATTTAAAAATCGACACCAATGCATAATGCTTATTTTGACTTTGCAGCACCTGCAAACGAACCAGTGTTAAGCTATGCACCGGGATCACCGGAACGCGCAGCACTTAAAAAACAACTGGCAGCTTTTAAAGCCGAACAGGCCGACATCCCGATGTACATTAACGGGCAGGAAGTTCGTACCGGCAAGCTGGTTGACATTAACCCTCCGCATGAGCGTAAGCACAAGCTGGGGCACTTTCATGCAGGCGACGCTTCGCATGTAAACCAGGCTATCGACGCGGCCCTTGCTGCGAGAGAAGAATGGGCCAACACACCATGGGAACACCGTGCAGGTATATTCCTGAAAGCGGCAGAGCTGATGGCCACTAAGTACCGTTACCACATGAACGGCAGCACTATGCTGGGCCAGAGCAAAAACGCCTACCAGGCTGAAATTGACAGCGCCTGTGAGATCATCGATTTCCTGCGTTTCAACGTGCATTATCTTAGTAATATATACCGCCAGCAGCCTGTTAGCTCGCCCGGTGTGCATAACAGGCTGGAGTATCGTCCGCTCGAAGGATTTGTACTGGCCGTTACGCCTTTTAACTTCACCGCTATTGCTGCTAACCTGCCTACCTCTGCTGCCATGTGCGGCAACGTGGTGGTTTGGAAGCCAGCCAATACCCAGGTGTACTCCGCTAACATCATCATGAAAATCCTCATCGAAGCAGGTTTGCCTGCCGGTGTAATTAACCTGGTGTATGCAGACGGACCAACTATTGGTGACATCTGCTTTGGTCATCCCGACTTTGCTGGTATTCACTTCACCGGTTCTACCGGCGTGTTCCAGACAATGTGGAAGACCATCGGCAACAACATCCACAAATACAAAACCTACCCGCGCATTGTTGGCGAAACAGGTGGTAAAGACTTTGTGGTAGCCCATAAATCTGCTGATGTGGATGCTGTGGTAACTGCACTGGCCCGCGGCGCTTTCGAGTACCAGGGACAGAAATGCTCTGCCGCTTCCCGCGCTTACATTCCAAGCAACATTGCTGAGGAAGTGAAGAGCAAACTGGCCGCCGAGATCAAAACCATGAAACAGGGTTCCGTTGAGGACTTCTCTAATTTCGTGAACGCTGTAATCGACGAACGTTCTTTTGACAAGATCGCGCAGTACATCGATAACGCGAAGAAAGATCCGAAAGCAAAGATCATTGCGGGCGGTAATTATAATAAAGAAGAAGGTTACTTCATTGAGCCAACCGTGATCGAAACTACCGACCCTAAGTACATCACCATGTGCGAAGAGATTTTTGGCCCGGTGCTTACGCTGTATGTATATGAAGCCGATAAGTTCGAGGAGATACTGGCTATCGTAGACACTACTTCCGAATACGCACTTACAGGTGCTATACTGGCGCAGGACCGTTATGCGATTGAGTTTGCTACCCGCAAACTGGTTAACAGTGCGGGCAACTTCTATATCAACGATAAGCCGACCGGTGCGGTTGTTGGTCAGCAGCCATTTGGCGGCGCCCGCGCATCCGGTACGAACGATAAAGCCGGCTCTCAGCTGAACCTGTATCGTTGGTTAAGCGCCCGTACAGTGAAGGAAACGCTGGTATCTCCGACAGACTACAGGTATCCGTTCCTGAAAGAAAGCTAGTATTTACTAAAGGTTATACATGAAAAAGGTTGATGGTTTGCCCATCAACCTTTTTTAATTATGTACTTAGCTTTTATTACTACTATTAAGCCACCGTTGCGTCGCACTCTTCAGCAGCAGTAACTACATTTAACTATTCTTCTTAATCGCCTCCAGAGCCTCCGTCACATGTTTGGTAGCCTGTAACTGCGAGTTGAAGATATGCACGACTTTTCCGTCCTTATCAACAACATATGTAACCCTGCCCGTCATACCCAGCGATTTTGGTACGCCGAACTGCTTACGCACTTTGCCACCAACGTCGGCCAGCAATGTAAAAGGCAAGCGGTATTTCTCGGCAAACTGTTTGTGAGAAGCCACGTCATCACTGCTAATGCCGATTACTTTCGCACCTAAATCGCTAAAGGAAGTGAAGGAGTCGCGGAAGGAGCAGGCTTCTTTGGTACAGCCTGGTGTTTCATCTTTTGGATAGAAGTAGATGACCAGCGGGCCTTTACCTAGTTCATTTTTAACGTCAAAAGGTTGTCCGTTTTGGTCCTGTAGCTGAAACGCGGGCACGTTGTCGCCGGTTTTAAGCTGGCCTTCCGCCGGTCCGAAACCGAAGAACGATAAACTGATCATGGTTATCCAAAGCTTTTTCATGGTGAAAGTAATGACAGCTAAGTTAGGGTATATCCGGGTTACAGCCATAAGCTAAAAACAAAAGCCCGGTGGACAACCACCGGGCTTTCAAAATCAGAGAAGGAGAAATCTAGAATTAGAATTTCAAGTTGATACCGAACCTAAAGTTGTCCAGACCAAATTGATCACCGAACACACCGAAAGTGTTGCTGGTAGTTTTAACATCGCTGCCGTCTGCTTTGCCTGAAGTGTAATCGTAACCGATCAGGTTACCGAAAGAGGCCTGCAGAGAGATGTTGTCTTTAATGTGGAACAGGATACCTGGCTCATAGAAAGCACCGAAACCAGTTGTTTTGTACTCTGTTTCTGCGCCAGCAGCTTCAGTTTTGTCGCTACCGAAAGCGCCATAGATACCCAGGTCGCTGTAGATAGAGAATTTAGTCTGCCATAATGGAGTTTCCAGACGTACAAAAGGAGCAACGCTGAACTGAGTTGTTTTGTCTGTAGTTTCAGCACCAGCCAATGTGTTCTCATCTTTAGTACCCTGGTAACCCAGTTTAACACCGATAGCCAGTTTCTCTTTGATGTAATGACCGAAACGCAGGTCAACACCGTAACCGCTTGTTTCTTCGTTAGCAGCTTCGTCTTTAGAAGAAGAGAAGCCAGCAGATCCGCCGAGGAAATTAGTCTTCTTAGTCTGCGCGTTTGCGAATTGAGTCATAGCCAGCAGAAAAGCTCCTGCCATCATCATTTTGATCGTAATCTTTTTCATTTTCGTGTGATATGGTGAATAAATATGATGAGCAAAACTAATGTTTAGATTGATATGAACAAGCAAAAAAATAATTTTTTGTTAATATGTAATTCAATAAATTATCGCGCGCTCGATAACTTCTATCTTTAGTGAATAATGTTTATTTTTGAGCTCTAAAACGAAAACTTTTGAAGACCATTCTGAGCGATAAACAACAGGCCATCACCATAGACAGGCTTTGTCATCAGCTTATCGAAAATCATTTTCCCTTTGATAACTCTGTGTTGATAGGGCTTCAGCCAAGAGGCATATACCTGTCTGACAGGATTTATGATAACCTTAAAAAGTTGTTACCCGAAACGGATATCCGTTATGGCAAGATCGATATTACCTTTTACCGGGATGATTTTAGCCAGGGTAACACGATACATGTTCCCAACGAAACAAACATTGACTTCTCTATAGAAAATAAACGCGTGGTATTGATCGACGACGTTTTATATACAGGTCGTACCACCCGTTCGGCGCTGGACGCCATGCTTGATTTCGGCAGGCCATCGGCAGTGGAGCTGCTGGTGCTTATAGACCGCCGTTTTAGCAGAGAGTTGCCGATACAGGCAGATTATACCGGCCGTACGATCGATGCTTTTATTACGCAAAAGGTGAAGGTATTGTGGAAAGAGCGCGACGGGAAGGATGAGGTGGTGTTGGAAAACGACGCCCTTTAATTAGATTTTCAGATTATCAACTTTCGCCTTTATATTTGCAAATTAGAATGTCATTATCAGTAAAACATCTTCTCGGTATACGCGATCTGAAGCGTCAGGATATAGAAACTATTTTTCAAACTGCCGATCAATTCAAGGAAGTTTTACAACGGCCTATTAAGAAGGTCCCAACTCTGAGAGATACTACCATCGTCAACGTTTTCTTTGAAAATTCCACCCGCACCCGCATTTCTTTCGAACTGGCGGAAAAGCGTCTGGGTGCCGATGTAGTGAATTTCTCAGCTTCCGGTTCTTCTGTGTCCAAAGGTGAAACCCTGATCGACACCGTAAACAACATCCTGTCTATGAAGGTAGATATGGTGGTGATGCGGCACTCGGCAAGCGGCGCGCCGCACTTCCTGGCGAAACACATCGACGTACCTATTGTAAATGCTGGCGACGGCATCAATGAGCATCCTACACAGGCCCTGCTCGACGCATTCTCTATCCGCGAAAGGCTCGGTGGAGTAGAAGGGAAGAAGGTCGCCATCTGTGGCGATATCATGCACTCCCGCGTTGCCCTCTCTAACATTTACTGCCTCCGTAAGCTGGGCGCCGAAGTAACGGTAGTAGGCCCGCCTACGCTCATCCCCAAACACCTGGCGGCCGCATTGGACGTAAACGTTACGTACAACCTGCGCGAAGCCCTGGAATGGTGTGATGTGGCAAATGTGTTGCGTATTCAGCTGGAAAGACAAAATACGCCGCTGTTTAGTTCCCTGCGCGAGTACTCGCTGGTGTACGGGGTTAACAGGGCCTTGCTCGAAAGCCTGAATAAAGAGATTGTGATCATGCACCCCGGACCGATAAACAGGGGGGTAGAATTAAGTTCCGACGCAGCCGACAGCGGTCAGTCCATTATCCTGCAACAGGTGGAAAATGGCGTGGCCATACGCATGGCTGCCTTGTACCTCCTTTCAGGAAGGGGCGGAAAAAAACTCGAAGCCTAACAAAAGATTCGCCTTATAAAAAAAAAAGGAAAACGGATCAAGTCAACGCTGTAAAGTTGTTGGCTTGATCCGTTTTCCTTTAAATAAATCTTGTCAGGGGCTAATTAACTTCGTCCTCGTCGCCGCGTAAAGTACGCTCTATCCGATATTTGATATGCGCGCTGAAACCTTCCAGCTCAATATTTGGGCGCTCATCGAGGCAGATGCGAATTTTTCCTTCTTCTGTCATCAGAACATCTTCCATTGGCTCTAACAGAGCGAACAGAAGGCGTTTACCGCTTTCCGCCAACTGGTTTAATAGTCTGTCCTCCAGTTGAAAGAATTCCCGGTTTTTGTAAGAGTAGGTTACCTGTACCATAGTAGGTTTTTTTTCTCAATAGGATTTTATAGATCCATAAAAATAACAAAAAAAATAAATTGACAAAAATTTTGATTGGTTTTTTTTAAATATACGTAATATCCCTCCCTACACCAGCGGTCGCTGTTTCTCGGCTAATTATATTATTTTTAGCCCTCATCATTTAAACAGCTATGCATTCTAACTGGTTTAAACTAACCCGCAACGTACTGGTGGCGGCCTTCTTGTCAGCCTGCTGCACCTCCGCTTATGCCCAAATGCCCGGCAGCGACCTGAAATGGGCGAAGGACGGCGAATCTATTATCACCAATGATGGCGATGGATTATATATTGTTAATTTCCGCAATAAACAGCGGACTGCGCTATTATTGCAGTCAGCCCTTAAAAATACGGACGGAAAAGCGATCGAGATTGCCGACTTCAGCTTCTCCGCAGACGAGCAACAGGCGCTTATTTTTACCAATACCCGGAAAGTATGGCGTTATCGCACCCGCGGCGATTACTGGTCTTATAACGTAGCTACCAAAAAGCTTCGCCAGCTTGGCAAAGGCCTGGCCTCCTCATCGCTGATGTTTGCCAAACTTTCGCCCGACGGCAAAAAGGCGGCTTACGTGAGCGATCATAACATATACGTAGAAGATCTTGCCACAAATGTTATTCAACCGTTAACAAAGGATGGCACCCGAAGGTTCATTAACGGTACATTTGACTGGGCCTATGAAGAAGAATTTGGCTGCCGCGACGGTTTCCGCTGGAGCCCGGATAGCCGCTCCATCGCTTTCTGGCAGATAGACGCTACGAAGATCCGCGACTTCTTCATGATCAATAATACGGACTCTATATATTCTTTTACCGTGCCGGTAGAGTACCCTAAAGCCGGTCAGGCCCCTTCGGCCTGCCGTGTGGGGGTGATAGACATCAATACTAAAAAGACGACCTGGATGCAGGTACCCGGCAATGCGCAACAGCATTACATTCCGCGTATGGAATGGCTGCCCGGTAAAAATGAGCTCATTATCCAGCAGCTGGACCGTAAGCAGCAGGAAGGTAAGATCATGATTTGCCAGGCCGCTACGGGCAAAACCCAAACCATCTGGCAGGAAAAGGATAACGCCTGGCTGGACGTGAAAAGCCGCTGGGACGATGATAAGATAGCAGGTTGGGATTGGCTTAACGGCGGCAAATCGTTTGTTTGGGTAAGCGAAAAGGACGGATGGCGTCATCTTTACAGCATTTCGGCTGATGGAAAGAATGAGAAACTTATTACCCCGGGCAACTATGATGTGATCAAAATCTGCCGTATCGACGAAAAGAACAATGCGGTATACATCCTGGCGTCGCCAGATAATGCCACGCAGCAATACCTTTATAAAATAAAACTCGATGGTACGGGTACACCTGAACGTTTAACGGCCGCCGACCAGCCAGGTAAACATGAATACCAGGTTTCCCCCAATGGCGTATGGGCTTATCATACTTACCAAAGCCACACGGTACAGTATGTAGCTGAATTGCAGAACCTTAGCGACAAAACTGCCGAACGTGTACCCAGCGCAGCACCACCAGCCTGGCGTAATGCAGATAAACTCTCTTTTTTCCAGGTAACTACCGCCGATGGTGTTACAATGGACGGCTGGATGCTGAAACCAAAGAACTTCGACTCTACAAAAAAATACCCTGTTGTATTTTATGTATATGGAGAGCCAGCCGGTACGACCGTAACGGATTCTTATGGTTCGGGCCGGAACCACCTGTACGCAGGTGATATGTCCGACGACGGGTATATTTATATATCACTCGATAACCGTGGCACTCCCGCCCCTAAAGGCCGCGAATGGCGCAAAAGTATTTACCGCAAGGTAGGTATCCTCAACTCCCGCGACCAGGCCATGGGTGCAAAAGAAATTATGAAGTGGAAGTTCGTTGACCCAAGCCGCATAGCCGTATGGGGCTGGAGTGGCGGTGGTTCCATGACGCTGAACCTGATGTTCCAGTATCCGGAAATATACAGCACTGGTATTGCTATCGCCGCAGTAGGCAACCAGCTTACTTATGACAACATCTACCAGGAGCGCTACATGGGCATCCCGCAGGAAAACGGCGAAGACTTCGTAAAAGGCTCGCCCATTACCTACGCTAAAAACCTGAAAGGCCACCTGCTGTATGTACATGGCACCGGCGATGATAACGTACATTACCAGAATGCCGAAATGCTGATCAACGAATTGATTCGCCACGGCAAACAGTTCCAGATGATGGCTTATCCAAACCGTACGCATAGTATTAATGAGGGCGAGGGTACGAGTGCGCATTTGTCGCAGTTGTATACCAACTTTTTGAAACAGAACTGCCCTCCGGGCGGCAAATAATTATTTTGGGACGGAAGAGCAATCACAAGCGCGCAAATCCGGTTTTTGATTCTGCCGAACAGCCACGACGTTGGCTGAATGAGGTCGTATTGACGGTAGTTTTTTTAGCGGGCTTAGGACTAATTGCTTGGTCTATGTACCTGACCGAAAGTACTATGGTGCCAATCAAAGTAACGGTATTGGCATGGGGATTAACAGGGCTGGTCATGACGATAGTGTTGAGAAAAGCCTTTATGCTTTATTTTCCTGTAGTATTCCTGTTTTTCCAGCTAGTTTTCAATACGGTAGTTTTTGGAGGTCTGGTGATCGCATTATTGCTGTCTGCGAATTATTATCTGGCGCCGGTGGCCACCAGTGTTGTTACCGAACGAATCGTTTCAAGCGGCATTACAAAGAGCCGTCGGGGAAGTGCCCGGCCTTTTGTGAAGATCAATTATGTGGGCATTGAAAAGCGGATAAAGTGCGATCGCGGAACGAATCTTAAAGGATATCATAAAGTAAAGCTGACGATTTCCAAAGGCTTCCTCGGCTACGACATCATCCGCCACTGGGAACTAGCCACCGAGTAATCATCATGATTATCATCATATTAAGGAAGACAGCTGGCAATTTCGCGCCAACTGTCTTCCTTATCTTATATCTTTGCAGCCTCTGAACAAGTAGCAGATTATGTCTAAACTAAAGATTGCAGGAATACTGGCGGCTATTGTAATAATTATCAGCGCTTTTATGCCCTGGCTTACCATTGAAAGCAAACAACTGGTGTTTACCGGCCTAGATACGAAAGGGTCTTCTTTCGGAGAGCCGGGTGTATTAAATATTGGGATGTCCGTTATCTGCATCATCTTCTTTCTTATACCTCAAAGGTGGGCAACACTGGCTAACCTGTTTTCCGCTACCTTCCTGGTTGCCTGGACTTTCCGCAACCTGCTTATCTTTTCACGCTGTGAAATGGGCGAATGCCCCCACCGCGAAACAGGTTTATTCCTTTCGCTGGCAGGGGCTATTGTAGTATTTCTTTGTGTAGTGTTGCAGAAGCAGCCTGCGAAGAAGGCCTAACGTAAAGCCCAGGCTACAGACATAATGTAAACGCCGAGTATGATCGCACCGCCTACCAATACGTAGCGGATGGCCATCGGGATGGGGCGTTGCTTTGTCATACGTGCTTTCAGGTAAGCAAATACCAATAAAGACAGCATGCTGATGGTTAACGAGGCCTTTGCCGCTTCTTCGAAGTTTTCGTTCATGAAGAAGGGGAGCAGGGGTAACGCTGAGCCCAGTATAAAGAAGATGCCCGTAAACAGCGCACTGCGAAACGCGCTCGGGGCGTGGTAATGCACTTCTTTCACGGCTTCTTTTTCCAACATTTCTTCCCATTTCTTCTGGTCGCTGGCCATTTCTTCACCGATTTGAGTGATCATGTGGTCGGCAATGTTCAGCTTTTTGAGCTTTTGCGCTTCCTCGGGTGACAGCAAACCACCATCGTGATCGGCATTGCCCCGGTTGGCGAAAAAGGCAGTTGTCATCAGTAACACCGTAACTGCAGCAATAATAATAAAGTGGATGTAGTAGAAGTCCTGAACACTCAGGCCCTTATCGCACAGCAGTTGAGTGCTGAAAAGGATCACCAGTAAGCCGTCGGGGAATCCCATCAGGAAGTCGGTTCTCCAGCCTGTGCTGCGGATAGCTTTTTCTTGTTTCGTCATTCGGTTAGTCTAATATTTCGAGGCTGCGTGCAATGATTTTCACGCAATCCTGCACTTGTGAAGCATTGATAATAAGCGGCGGCGCAAAGCGGATCTTATCGCCATGCGTAGGTTTAGCCAGCAGGCCGTTTTCCTGTAGCGAGAGGCAAAGTTCCCAGGCAGCATCCGGATTAGCGTGTTTGATAACGATGGCGTTCAGTAACCCTTTTCCGCGTACCAGGGAGATATGTGGAGACATGAGGTCCTGCAGGCCATGGCGAAGCATATCGCCCATTAGCGCAGAATTCTCCGCCATCTTTTCATCTTTTAAAACCTGTAATGCCACCATAGCCACTTTGCAGGCAAGCGGGTTGCCACCATAGGTAGAGCCATGTTCGCCTGGTTTAATGGTTAGCATCACTTCATCATCCGCAAGGACAGCTGCAATAGGCAGGGTACCGCCCGACAGTGCTTTGCCGAGAATGAGTACATCGGGGCGAACCTGTTCGTGGTCGCAGGCCAGCATTGCACCCGTACGGGCCAAGCCAGTCTGGATTTCATCCGCCAACAGCAAAATATGAGCATCCGTGCAATATTGGCGCACTTTGCCGAGGTAACCTTCATCCGGCACCACCACACCGGCTTCGCCCTGGATAGGCTCTACCAGGAAACCACATACGTTTTTATCCTGCAGGGCCCTTTCGAGCGCGGGCAGGTCGTTGTACGGAATGATCTCGTAGCCCGGCATAAATGGTCCGAAACTATTACGGGCAGTAGGGTCGGTGCTAAAAGAAATAACATTTAAGGTACGGCCATGGAAATTATTAGCGCAGATAATGATCTTCGCCTGGTTTTCGGGAATGCCCTTCACCATATAACCCCAGCGGCGGCAGAGTTTGATCGCGGTTTCCACAGCCTCTACGCCCGTATTCATTGGCAATACTTTATCGTACCCGAAATAAGTAGTAATGTATTGGGCATACTCACCCAACAAATCGCTGTGAAAAGCGCGGGAGGTGAGCGTAAGCTTTTGCGCCTGTTCCACCAGTGCGTTTATAATCTTAGGATGGCAATGGCCCTGGTTTACAGCCGAATAACCGGAGAGGAAGTCGTAGTAACGCTTTCCATCCACATCCCATAAAAAAACGCCCTCGCCGCGCTCCAGCACCACCGGTAAAGGATGATAATTGTGCGCGCCGTACTGTTCTTCTAACTTTAAATAGCGTTGTGTTCTTTCGCTGATCGTAAATCCAGGTACCATGCTTCAAAATTAACGATTGTAAACAGAAAAGCTACGATTTGCCCAGCAACCTGTTTACAACTGCGATGTAATCCTGCATGGCGGCGGTTTTATCTTTTCCTTTCAGTCCTTCCCAGGCCTCATATTTAGCACGGGCCACGAAATCGAAGGGGTTGGCAGGGGGATCGATGTTAACATCACCTTCTGTAGCTTGTTTGTAGAGAGAATAGATTTGCAGCAGCGTATCATTGTCGGGCTTTTCGGTGAGCGTTTTGCTGGCGGCCACTGCTGCTTCGAATTGTTCGGTGAGTTCCATATCGTTTTTTTATGATAAAAGTAGCCAAATGGGGGCAAATAGCAAGATGGCCTGCATTTAATAATAACAAAATTTGAATACCTTTGCGCTTTGAACGAGGCTGTTTATAGAAGATGTAAGGATGCGTAATCTGGGCCGCCTCACTGACAAAACTTTATGAAGAATATCCGTAATTTTTGCATTATTGCACATATCGACCATGGAAAAAGCACCCTGGCCGACCGTTTACTGGAGCACACAAAGACCATTTCTAAACGTGACATGCAGGCGCAGGTACTGGACGATATGGACCTGGAACGCGAAAAAGGCATCACTATCAAGAGCCACGCTATCCAGATGAACTATGTGATGGGCAACGAAAAATATGTTTTTAACCTGATCGATACTCCCGGCCACGTAGACTTCAGCTATGAAGTATCCCGCGCACTGGCAGCCTGTGAAGGCGCATTGTTACTGGTAGATGCCGCCCAGGGCATCCAGGCACAAACCATCTCTAACCTTTACCTCGCACTCGATAACGACCTGGAGATCATACCTGTTATCAACAAAATTGATATGGAAGGTGCTATGATCCCCGAAGTAAAGGACCAGATCATGGAACTGATCGGTTGTAAAGAAGAAGACATCCTGCTGGCATCCGGCAAAACCGGTATCGGCATCGAAGAAATATTAGAAGCGATCGTAGCACGTATACCTGCACCTAAAGGAGACCCTGAGGCTCCGCTGCAGGCATTGCTGTTCGATAGCGTATTCAACTCCTTCCGCGGTATTATCGCATACTTCCGTGTATTTAACGGGGTAATTAAGAAGGGAGATAAAATTAAGTTCGTAAACACCGACCAGGAGTATGAAGCCGACGAAGTGGGCATTCTGAAACTCGGTTTGGAGCAAAGGTCTGAAGTATCTACCGGCGACGTAGGTTACATTATTACCGGTATCAAAAACGCCAAAGAGGTAAAAGTGGGTGATACCATTACCCACGTGGCGAACCCAGGTATCGGTATTAATGGCTTCGAAGAGGTGAAACCAATGGTATTTGCGGGTATTTTCCCTGTAGTGACCGACGATTTTGAGGAGCTGCGCGAATGTATGGAGAAACTGCAGCTCAACGATGCTTCCCTCACCTTCGAAACTGAAACTTCCCAGGCACTTGGCTTTGGTTTCCGTTGCGGCTTCCTTGGTATGCTGCATATGGAAATTATACAGGAGAGGCTGGAAAGGGAGTTCAACCAAACAGTGATCACAACCGTGCCGAACGTAAGCTTCATTGCTTACGACTCAAAAGGGAACAAGTCGATCGTGAACAACCCTTCCGAGATGCCCGACCCTACCAAGCTGGCCAAAATCGAGGAACCTTTTATCCGGGCACAGATCATTAGTTTGCCTGAGTACATCGGCAACATTATGACCCTTTGCCTTGGTAAACGTGGGTTACTCATCAACCAAAGCTACCTTACCACCACCCGTGTGGAATTGATATTCGAATTACCGCTGGCAGAAATCGTGTTCGACTTCTACGACAAGCTGAAGTCTAATACCCGCGGTTATGCCTCCTTCGATTATCAGCCGATCGACTACCGCGAATCGGATATTGCTAAGATGGACATCCTGCTTAACGCAGAGAAGGTGGATGCACTTAGCGCTCTTATCCACCGCAGCCGTGCTAACGACTTTGGCCGCAAACTGGTATCTAAACTGAAAGAATTGCTGCCCCGTCAGCAGTTCATGATCGCGATACAGGCTGCTATTGGCGCCAAAATCGTAGCCAGGGAAACCATCAGTGCGATGCGTAAAGACGTGACAGCCAAGTGTTATGGTGGTGACATCTCCCGTAAACGTAAATTGCTGGAGAAACAGAAAGAAGGTAAAAAGAGGATGCGCCAGATCGGTAGCGTAGAGGTGCCGCAGGAAGCGTTCCTCGCCGTACTTAAACTAGACGATTAATACATTAATATATTATCTCTCCCATCATGAAAACAGTGGTTTCATGGAGCGGGGGTAAAGACAGTTGTTTTGCAATGATGCAAAGTATCGCAGCAGGCCTAAAGCCTGCTGTGCTGCTTAATATCATGAACGAAAACGGGGAGATCTCCCGTTCGCACGCTTTGCCCCGCAGCATCCTTCACCAGCAGGCGGCCGCTCTCGGTTTGCCCATGGTCAATATTCCTTCGTCGTGGCAGGAGTACGAAAAGCACTTCGTAAATGCCCTGCACCAGGTAAAAAGTGATTATGGCGTATCAGGTGCCGTTTTCGGCGATATCGACCTGCAGGCGCACCGCGATTGGGAAGAAATGGTGTGCGGTAAGGCCGGTTTGCAGGCTATACTTCCGCTATGGTTGCAGGACCGCAGGCAACTGGTACTTCAAATGCTCGGCTGCGGCATTTCTACTATGATCGTTTCCTGTAATACCGCTATGGGCCCCGATTTCCTGGGGCGTGTTATGAACATACAGTTGGTAAATGAGCTGGAAGACATGGGAGTCGATGTGTGTGGGGAGAATGGTGAGTTCCATACCGTGGTTGTGAATTGCCCCTTGTTCAATAAACCGCTGGACTTACCAGCATATACGAAGGTGCAACATGAGCAGTACCACTTTTTAAAGTGGGAGCAGGTTTAACGATGTTCTTTAAGCGGCTCTGGCCGCTTTTTTTATGTCCTGATGAGAAAAGGCGATCGCAGCCATTGGGTTATGGAGTAACCAGGGGCTGGATGGTTCAGTGATGGTTCGGTGATGGTTCAGTGATGGTTGGGTACTGGGATTTAATTGACTTTCATGTGCTAAAATCGGTTTACACCCGGTTGAGATAATCCGATTAAGGCTTTACACCTCCTTCTTAGACCCTTCGTAAAAACACGCTGAAATATGAGCAACTTAAGGGCTTTTACGGAGGATGTACAAACGATCTTAGTTAGATGCCGAAGGCAGGGTCTTCCAGCAGAAGGCAAAATGCGTGCAGTTCAGGCAGCTTTGGCTGCATTTTTCACGTCGTTAATGAAGTAAATTATTGACTGTCATTCTATTATGGAATATGTAGAGCGTGGATGGTTTAGTGGTAGTCGGGTAGGGGCATCGATTAAGCCAGGACAGGTGTATACACCGCCACCTATAAAAAAACATCCCCCGCAGTGCGGTACTGCGGGGGATGTACTATTTAAAACAAACCTTGTTAAGCGAGTTGTTTTTGTTCCTCCGTACGGGCAAACACCGGTTTCAGCAGGTGATAAGCTGCAAACAGGAATGCGCTGTAAAACACATTACTCATGATACCATTGAGGAAAAAGTTGCCGAACACGTCATTGCGGTAAAACGGAATGGCTGCAGCATAACATTGTACTAATCCTGCGAAGCTCTTAGGGTACAGGTCCTGGAAAGCCCATGTTCCAAAGTTGGAAATGGCGAAGTACAGGAGACCAGTGCCTATAGCCGCCAGGAAGATGGTGACAGCGTTGGGCTTTTTGATTTGGGTGCCTAACCAGGTAATCAGGATAAATGCGCCGTAGTTAACCGCCATACTGATACCGTAGAAGCCCTGGATGTTGGTAAACAACTCAAAAAAGAGGTCGCTGAGCAGCAGGGAGGCCAGGGGCACGATATAAGCAAGGCGCTTGTCTTTAATAACAATACCGGCGAACAGGGCGCTGGCGCCAATCGCGGTAAAGTTATAAATTGCCATCTGGTTGGTTAACAGGCGGCCAAGTGCGCTTATAAAGATCAGGCCTGCGATCAGTAATAAGTGTGAAATGTTTTCTTTCTTCATGTAAAAGATTAATGCTACGCCACAAATTTAGGTAAAAAAGTTAAGCTGGAATCGCTGCTTTAAAGATAAGGCTTGATGCAGAAGCCGTTATACTATAGGATTCACCGAAACTTACGAACGCGCACTGGCCTTTAGCCAACGCCAGTGTATCAGAACCCTTTACAGTGGCTGCTCCGTTCATAATGATCAGTATTTCCGGCGCTTGGCTAACGTGCTTATAAGTTTCGCCAGCGGCCAGTAGAATACGGCTCACCTGGAAATCCGGGGCGGGCGAGGGGTAAATAACCTCTGCCTTATCGGCTGCGGGTACACCATTGATGATTTTGGGATGTACCGCTTCAAAACGCGTGTGTTTCAACAGTTCGGGTACATCTATGTGTTTAGGTGTCAGGCCGCCACGCAATACATTATCCGAGTTTGCCATCAGTTCCACGTTTTGTCCTTCGAGGTAAGCGTGGGGAATACCGGCGTCCTGGAAAACGGCATCGCCTTCCTGTGTTTGTACTATATTAAAGAAGTAGATAGAGAAAATGCCGCGGTCGAGGCGATCGAAGCCGGCAGGATCATTGGCCACAGCGCGGCCCGTCCAGAAGGCGGGATCTGATTTGGCAAGGGTGCCTGCATTGTAACCTTCCAGTGCTTTTTCAGCCAGTGGACGTAACATGGCGTTCACTTCGTCCTGCGGTAATTCCATCACCTTTTTATAAAGACCGAAATAACCTTCTTTTTCGAAGATGGGGCCAAGTGACGAGAAGGCAGGTATGTTTGTCAACACCGCTTTCAGTTTATCTTCCGGTAAAAAGCCATGCAGCAGCCAGAACTCACCCAGCGCCACCATGATTTCCGGCTTGTGATTAGCGTCTTTATAATTGCGGTTAGCGGCATTTAAAGGAATACCCGCTTCGTTCTCACGCGCAAAACCTTTTTCCGCTTCCACTTTTGTTGGGTGTACCTGGATAGACAACATATCTTTTACATCCAGTATTTTAAACAGGTAAGGCAGTTCGCCAAAACGCGCCTGCGCCTTTTCCCCTAATACCGAAGCCGGATCAGCAGCCACGAGTTTGTCGAGCGTTACATCGCCTTCGCCGGTAACAATAGCAGAGGGGGCACTAACGTGTGCGCCCATCCAGTATTCCGCGCTGGGCTGCCCGTTAGGCGTAATGTTCAGTAATTGAGGGATATAGTCGTATCCGCCCCAGGCATAATTTTGTACCTTTCCTTTTAATAAAAACAGCTTTTTGTTATTCACGCCTGTCAAATTTTTCCGGGTTATTAAGGCTGTAAAAATAGAAAAATAGCATGGGTTCTCATCATGAACTTGGTAAAAAAGGCGAACAGATAGCAGCTGAGTTCCTGCGCGGGCAGGGCCACATCGTGTTGCATATGAACTGGCGTTATGGAAAAAAGGAGATAGATATAATCTCCCGGGAGCACAACATTATCATCTTTACCGAAGTTAAAACACGTAGCAGCAGTGCCTTCGGCTGGCCGGAAGAGGCAGTGCATGCGAAGAAGCAGGCATTATTGGAAGATGCAGCATCTTATTACCTGGAGCAGGTTTCGCCGGAAATGCAAGATATTCGCTTCGATATCATAGCTATAAATTTTCATATATCAGGGCAGTATGAACTGAAACACCTCAAAGACGTATTTTCTTGATGGGGCTGTTATAATTTGATTTACAATCTTTTAACACTCCTTAACATCCGTTTAACAAGGAATGCCATGTGAAAAAATTGTAATTATAAAATACCGCCATACATTTGTGCTGTTATCGTTAATCAATCCTCTGCAAGAACCTTCGAACTGATCGAATTCAGTATCATAACCCAAAAAAGGTTCTTATGACAATCTGGAATATATTCATCATCGCAATGCACGCCATAGGTGCTTCTGAAACTTTACCTGTTGGTGAAGGAGTAGTACCGGAGGTTATCGCAGTGCAGCAACTGGAAGCACCGAAAGGCGCTATCAGGTTGCAGTTGAGGAATATTGATCGGCAGGAAGGTTTAGCACAGGTAACAGTTTTCGATGAGTCGTATACACCACTGAGAATGATACCCGTGGCGCTTGATGGACAGGAAAGTTTGCACACGATCGTATTGCAGACCCTTGATAAAAAGACCGCGTGTTATTTCCAGGTAACTTCAGGAAACCAAACGTCAGCAATAACTGAAATTAAATAGAATACACTTACGCTGCGTTAGAATTTACGTTAATACAGTACAACGCCCCAGAGGCCGCATGTACGGAGCTTTCGAGAGTCATTTTACGTTTTTGTTGGAATTTAGCCGTTTAGATTGTTTAACTATTTATTCATCAATTGGATTGATGCGGGCTTTTTTTTCTCGCATTAATCACCGGCCGGGTTTTAAAAAGATAAAATCGAATAACCGTCGGGCCGTGACCCCTTTAAAAATTAAATTTATGAACACATTTGTTACTTATTTTTTCTTGATTGTTGGTGCTATTTGGATATACAGATTGTTGTCCTATTTCTACGGAAACGACACAACGAAGACGTCTAAAAGTTATAAAGTAAAGCGTTACTAATACTTTTTTAACGAACGCCACAGTAGTGCTGAAAGCTTCTCCCGGTAAGCGTATCGGGCTAGGTTGACTCACCAGCAAAGGCCTGTCTTTTCATTTTTGGTATATAGTTTGAATCGTTGTAGTAAGAACCGAAAGTTCACCGTCTAAGCAGTAGTGTGAATTTTCCACTAGGTCAAAGTATTATTTATATTCATGTAACGCTGGTGTATGGCCGGCACGCTTATACGCCAGCGTTCATGAAAATCATGTGAATGTTTTTTTCTTCTGCATCCTCCCCAAAAGATTTTTTAAATACAAGGCTATATATTTAGAAAGATGATCCGGCAATCGTGAGATTGCCGGATTTTTTTATGGAACATCATTGCCGTTAAAGTGACAGAGTGGGGCTTGCCCAATAAAGAAAAAGCCGCCGAAGGGAGTGACACAACGGCGGCTGATTGATGTTATGAAGCTGGTTTAAAAAATACCAGTATAGTTATATGGAGTAATGGCCTTCAGCTCTTTCTTTAACGCTGCGCTGATCTTAAGTCCGTCGATGAATTTGGCGATGAGCTTTTGATCGATCGCTTCGCCGCCGCGGGTCAGTTCCTTCAGTGCTTCGTATGGAGAAGGATAGTTTTCGCGACGCAGTACGGTTTGAATAGCTTCCGCTACCACCGCCCAGTTAGCGTCCAGGTCGGCCTTCAGTTTAGCTTCGTTCAATATCAGTTTGCCCAAACCTTTTTCCAACGATTTAAACGCCAGTACGGTATGCCCGAAAGGCACGCCAATATTGCGTAACACGGTAGAATCGGTAAGGTCGCGCTGCAAACGTGAAATAGGTAATTTCGCGCTCAGGTGTTCGAATATCGCGTTGGCCATACCGAAGTTTCCTTCTGCATTTTCGAAATCGATGGGGTTTACTTTATGCGGCATAGCCGATGAACCCACTTCGTTTTTCTTGATCTTCTGCTTAAAGTAATCCATCGAAATGTACGTCCACACATCGCGTGCAAAGTCGATCAGAATATTGTTGATGCGTTTTAACGTATCAAATTGTGCAGCGATATTGTCGTAGTGTTCGATTTGCGTGGTTACCTGCATACGTTGCAGTCCCAGTGTTTCGTTCACGAACTTATTGCTGAATTTTTCCCAGTTAATTTTTGGGAAAGCAATGTGATGCGCGTTAAAGTTCCCGGTAGCACCGCCAAATTTAGCAGCAAAAGGAATTTCACCCAGTAGTTTCACCTGGCCTTCCAATCTTTCCACGAACACCTGGATTTCTTTACCCAGTTTTGTGGGAGAGGCGGGTTGACCGTGTGTACGGGCCAGCATGGGAATGTTTTTCCAGTCGCCGGCTATCTTTTTAAGATGCAGGATCAGATTAGACAAAGCAGGCAGGTATACGTGCTCCACCGCCTCTTTCCAGAGCAGGGGAGTAGCGGTATTATTCACGTCCTGCGAAGTAAGGCCAAAGTGTACCCACTCCAGTTTGTCTTCGAGGCCGAGGTTTTTGAACTCATTTTTCAGGAAATACTCCACCGCTTTCACGTCGTGGTTAGTAATTTTCTCTGTATCCTTAATGAGTTGGGCGTTTTCTACCGTAAACGACTGGTAAATATTACGCAAAGCGGTAGCTTTTCCTTTCGGGAGCGTAAACAATTTCTGGCCGGCCAGGGCAATGAAGTATTCCACTTCCACCAGTACACGGTACCGGATCAGTGCAAATTCAGAAAAATAAGGGGCCAGTTCTTCCAATTGTCCCCTGTAACGCCCGTCTATAGGGGAAATAGCTGTTAAGGCTTGTAATTGCATAATAGATTTATTCCGGTTTGGTCCGATGCCCGTTTTCAATAAACAAAGGTATTTGAAAGCCGGGAACGGTAATTTAGTTATTTTTGCGGCCTCAAAATTACAGAAATTGGAACGGAAAGTAAAAGTTGCGGCAGTAAGTTATCTGAATACGAAGCCATTATTATTTGGCTTCAGGGATCATGAAGTGATGAAATCGACGGAGTTGACGCTCGACTATCCGGCTAAGATTGCCCGCCAGCTTATAGATGGTGAGGTTGATATGGCTTTGGTACCCGTGGCAATTATTCCTAAGATGAAGGAATATCATCTTATTTCTGATTATTGTATTGGCGCCGATGGAGAGGTGGCTTCGGTATGTTTATTCAGCGAAGTGCCCTTACATGATATAAAACGTATATACCTCGACTACCAAAGCCGCACCTCTGTGGCATTACTGAAAGTGCTGGTATTACATCACTGGAAACTGAATGTGGAGTTCGTGGAAACCACGGGCGACTACCAGGACCAGATAAAAGGTACCGATGCAGGGCTTGTGATAGGCGACAGGGCTTTGGAACAACGCCTGATATCACCGTACATTTACGACCTGGCGCAAGCATGGACGCATTTTACGAGCCTGCCGTTCGTATTCGCCACCTGGATCAGTAACAAACCTTTGCCGGTAGAGTACATCCAGCAGTTTAACCATGCCAACAGCATCGGGCTTAACAATTTACCCGCAGTGGTGGCCGAAAACAGGTATCCTACTTACGATCTTACATTGTACTATACAAAGAACATCAGTTATCCCTTTACGCCTTCGAAAAGGCAGGGCATGCAACGGTTTTTAAGTTATCTGCACTAAATAATGGTCCCGGCCCCGCGCCGGGATTTTTTATGCCTTTAAGTTGCGAGTGTAAAATTTCGTAAATTCCAGTTAAATCCTGTGAATATGAAAGTTGGCATTTTAGGCTCCGGCGTTGTTGGTCGTACGCTGGCAGACGGACTTTCCCGTATAGGTTACCACGTTATGATAGGCACCCGCGACATTCAGAAAGAGGAACTGCAGGTTTGGCTGGAAACAAACAGGGAGTACCACAAACTGGGTTCTTTTAAGGAAGCCACGATATTCGGCGACCTCATTGTGCTTTGTACACAATGGACCGGCACTAAAAACGTGATTGAGCAGGCGGGCATCTGGAATTTCAAAAACAAGGTGGTGGTAGATGTTACCAATCCGATGGATGGCAAAGGTCCCGATGAAAACGGGCGACTTCACTTCGCGCTGACCAATAATGGTTCTGCGGGCGAACAGGTGCAGGCCTGGCTGCCCGACTCGCATGTGGTGAAAGCATTAAACTGTGTGGGTAATATCCACATGGTACAACCGCAGCTGGAAGAAGGCCAGCCTACAATGTTTATTGCAGGTAACGATGATTTAGCCAAAAAAGCGGTAAATGAAATTTTAATAAAACTCGGCTGGAAAGACGTGTTGGATATGGGAGGCATAGAAATTTCGCGGGATATAGAAGCCTTGTGTATATTGTGGTATGCTTACGGGTTCCGTACGGGCAGCTGGACACATGCCTTTAAGCTGTTGAAGAAATAAAAAAGCCTCCGTGTGGAGGCTTCTGTGTTAATTTACTTTTTTTATGTTGATGTAAAAGTTCTTATCTACTTCAAACTTCGCAGCATCTTTAAACCCAAGCTTCAGGGTTTTCCATTGTTGTGTAGGATAAATGAAACTATACCTACCCTCGCTCAGCGTTACTTTCAGCGGCATATCAAAGCCTTTTACTTCTGATACCCATCGATAGCTAAGCACACCATTTACAACCTTATATTCAAATACCGGGATGGTAATCGTACGCAGGTATTGATCGTATACTTTAGACAGGTTACGCCCCACTTTAAGATTGATGTATTTCTCTATCTGTGCAGTGGTAACCGTGCTGTGATAAAAAGTTTTATTAAGCCCCCGCAGTAACTGGCGGAAAGCTTCGTCGTTATTCATGATCTGGCGAATAGTGTGTATCATGTTAGACGCCTTGTAATACATATCGCCGCTACCCTCGCTATTTACACCATAGTGGCCGATAACAGGAATATCGTTCGCCACATTCCTGCGGATGCCCTGGCTATATTCGTTACCAGCCTGTACGCCATCTATACACTGCGTGAAAATAGTTTCCGAGTAGTTTGTAAAACCCTCGTGTACCCACATATCCGCAATATCTTTCGCAGTGATGTTATTGCCGAACCATTCGTGCCCCGTTTCATGGATGATGAGAAAGTCCCACTTCATACCCCAGCCACTGCCAGACAGGTCGCGGCCCATGTAGCCCATCTGATATTTGTTCCCGTAGGCTACTGCGCTCTGATGTTCCATGCCCAGGTGCGGTGTTTCTACCAGCTTGTAACTGTCCTCGTAAAAAGGGTAGGGGCCAAACCAGTGTTCGAAGCATTTCATCATTGGTTTTACTACTTCGAAGTGTTTCTTTGCTTTTTCTACGTTGTAGTCCAGCACCCAGAAGCTCATATCCAGCTTGCCTTTTTCACCATTAAATACATCTTTAAATTCCGTGTAATGGCCGATGTTCAGCGCCACATCATAATTATTGATAGGGTTATTGACGAACCAGTTGAAAGTGGTAGTGCCGTTACCATTATTCTTTTTGCTGCGCAAACGGCCGTTAGATACGTTGGTAAGTCCGGTGGGAACAGTGACCGTAATGCTCGTACTGTCAGCCTCCTCGCTCTGATGATCTTTATTCGGCCACCATACACTGGCGCCAAGCCCCTGGCAGGCTGTGGCTATCCAGGCACGGCCGAGAGAGTCTTTGCTCCACTGAAAACCGCCGTCCCAGGGCGCTCTTACCGCTGCGCGCGGTTTGCCGTGAAAGTAAACCGTAAGCTGCTGCACCTTGCCCGGCTGTTGCAAGGCCCGTATGTTTACATGAAAAGCGTTGCCTTCGCGGGTATAAGAAAGGCTTTTGCCCAACTGGACTATACTGTCGATAACCATAGGTTCCTGCAGATCGATCTGCAGTATTGTATTAGCTTTTAACACCCGGTAGTGAATCGTATTTTTTCCTGAGATAGAGCTGTCGGATGGATTTACCTGTACGTTCAGGTCGTAATGCGTTACATCCCACCAGTTGCGCTCGGCATTAAGCGTTCCGCGTAAAGTGTCCTGCCTTGTAAATTTTTGCGTTTGCCCGTATACGGACAGCATTGCCACTAAACCAACCATGATCAAAACTGCACTTCGCATGTTCTATTAGTTATTTCGCGGAAAGATATTAATTTACCGGCAAATGAAACGTCAGGGATTAGTTAGTTATATACAGATATTAACCTTGTTTTTGCTGGCCGGTTGCGGGTTAAACAGGCAGGAGACCAAAAAAGTATTCCGCTATAACCAGCCCGAGGGCATACCCACCCTTGACCCCGCATTTTCCAAAACACAAGCCATTATGTGGGGCGTACACCAGTTGTACAATACATTGGTGGAGCCCGATAGCCTGCTTAACATCGTGCCATCGCTGGCTAAAAGCTGGGACGTTTCAGACGACCGGCTTACGTATACTTTTCACCTCCGCAACGATGTGTTTTTCCACGATAACGAGGCCTTTGCCGGTGGCAAGGGGCGTAAGATGAACGCAACTGACGTTGTGTACACCTTTCAGCGTGTAATGGACCCGGCCGTGGCATCGTCCGGCGCCTGGATATTTAACGGCAAGGTAGATAAGGAGAGAGGATTTAAAGCAGTAGACGATACCACCTTTCAACTTACCCTATTGCATCCGTTCCACCCGATTATGGGTATTTTAAGTACCCAGTACTGCTCGATAGTGCCGAAAGAAGTGGTAGAGAAGTGGGGTAAAGATTTTCGTAAGCATCCATGCGGTACCGGTCCTTTTCAGTTCCATTTCTGGGATGAAGGGCAGGCGCTGATATTACATAAGAATCCGCACTATTTTGAGCGTGATGCGGCAGGAGAGCGGTTGCCATATGTAGATGCAGTAAAGGTGACATTTGTAGATAGTAAGGGCACGGAGTTTCTGTTATTCCGGCAGGGGCAGCTCGACTTTGTGAACGATATCGAAACATCGTTTAAGGACGAGGTGCTTACCAAAACAGGGCAGTTAAAAAAAGAGTGGGAGGGCAAGATTATCTTATCCAAAAGTCCCTATCTGAATACCGAATATTTCGGGATGCTGATGGATCCCGAAAACGCGCAGATGAAAGGCTCTCCGCTGAAGATCAGGCAAATAAGGCTGGCCATCAACTATGGCTTCGACCGGGTGAAGATGATGACCTACCTGCGCAACAGCATTGGCACACCTGCAAATTCAGGTTTCGTGCCTGGTGGGCTGCCATCTTTTGATCCGGAAAAAGTAAAAGGTTACAGGTATGATCCTGCGTACGCTTTGAAGTTGTTGAGCGAAGCCGGTTATCCGAACGGCAAAGGGTTGCCCGCCATCAAACTCATATCTATCCCCAACTATTCCGACATGGCCAATTTTGCGGCCAACCAATTGCAGGCGATCGGCATTCCCGTTCAGGTAGAAGTGATTCAAAAAGGCACGCTGATAGACCAGGTCTCCAAATCGCAGGTGCCATTTTTCCGGGGCAGCTGGATAGCCGACTATCCCGATGCAGAGAGTTACCTGGCCGTGTTTTACAGTAAAAATCCGGCCCCGCCTAATTATACGCGCTATAACAATCCCACGTTCGATAAGCTGTACGAACAGGCCATCCGGGAGAACAACGACAGCCTGCGTTACACACTTTACCAGGCCATGGATCGCCTGGTGGTGGCCGATGCGCCAGTGGTACCGATCTTCTACGACCAAACCGCACATTTCTTACAGCCAAATGTTAAAGGAATGATAAATAATGGATTGAATATGCTTGAGTTGCGTACGTTGCGAATCGAGTAATCCGTACTGGTAAAGGATTTAGGGTGATGAAAGGCAAATGACCGGTGGCAGACATTCTTAAAACGCCTTCATTAAGAAAGTTTTAGCCTACCTTTGGCCCTCAATTCTAATTTAAACAACTGAATAGCGGACAATGATTGCGATTCTTATTTTTCTGGGAGTTCATTGGTTCTTCTCACTTTTCTTCCACACATTTTTCCTCCATAGGTATGCATCTCACCAGATGTACACAACCAGTAAAGGTTGGGAGCGTTTTTTCTACTTATGCACCTGGTTTTTCCAGGGTTCATCTTACCTGATTCCAAGAGCGTACGGTACTATGCACCGCATGCACCATGAATATAGCGATACCGAGCACGATCCACATTCTCCACACTTCTTTAAAGATGTTTGGTCGATGATGGTGACTACCCGTAAAATTTACAATGGTTTCGTAACACGCGAAACTGTAGTAGACGACAAATTCACCAAAGACCCAATGCCCGAATGGAAGGCACTGGACGCATTTGGCGATCACAACATCACACGTTTGACCTTTGCGCTGAGTTACATCGCATTTTACATTGTATTTGCACCACACTGGCTGTTTTTCCTGTTGCTGCCGATCCACTTCCTGATCGGGCCTATACAGGGTGCAGTAGTAAACTGGTGTGGTCACAAGTACGGCTACAGTAACTTTGATAATAACGATAAGTCTAAAAACACATCACCCTGGGGTATTTTGCTGATGGGCGAGTTGTTCCAGAACAATCACCATAAATTTAAAGACAGCCCGAACTTCGCCAAAAAATGGTATGAGTTTGATCCATCTTTCCTGGTGATGAGAGCGATGAATGCTGTAGGCATCATCAAGCTTAAGCCAGTACCGGTTAGAAGTCACTAGACATATAAAATTTTAGCAGCGCTGCATAATGTTTGTGAAAATATTATGCAGCGTTTGCTTTTTGGATACCACGGTATTATTTTGCATTAAAATATTTTCCAGGATATGAACCCCGTTAAGAAAGTTTACTACCAGGGCATTAAGATGATGAACCTCGCCGTGCTTAAAAAGTTGTACCGTGGGCATATTATCCTGCCTTATCATCACCTGGTAAACGATGGGGAAGTGCCTCATATCAAGCATTTATATCCCTGGAAAGGCACCAAAGCCTTTGAGCAGGACCTCGACTTCCTGGCGAGTAACTTCAAGCCTGTTTCGCTACCCGAAATACTGAAATGCATAAACGAACAACGTCCCATACCCGATAACACCTTTCTGCTCACCTTTGATGATGGTTTAAGAGAAGTGAAAGAAGTAATAGCGCCCATGCTCCAACGGAAAGGGCTACCCGGCGTATTTTTCCTCAACTCCGCGTTCATCGACAATAAGGAATTGTTTTACCAGTTTAAGATCAGCCTGTTAATTGATGCGTTGGAGAAAAACACTTACAGCCAGGCAGTGTTGGGAGAGATCAGGCGTATCATCCAGGAACCGGCTGGCAGTCCGATAGATGCGCTCATTCGACACATCAGGCAGATAAAGTATGCTGAACGTGGTATTTGCGACCAGTTGGCCAAAGCAATGAACGTTTCTTTCCAGGATTACCTGCAAAACGTGCGGCCTTTTATGAATAGTGATGAAATACAATCGCTCGTAAATCAAGGTTTTAGCATTGGTGGCCACAGTATAGATCATCCTTTTTATCCGCCATTAACCCTGGAGGAGCAGTTAAGACAAACCACCGGGTCGGTAAATTATGTAGCCAACCGTTTTAATCTCGATTATAAAGTTTTTGCTTTCCCCCATTACGATTCAGGTGTAAGCAAGGCGTTCTTCGACACTCTGTTAAGTGGCCCCAAACCGCAGGTAGACCTGATTTTCGGCACCGCGAACCATAAGCAGGACATTTCTCCGCGTATACTTCATCGCTTTAACTGTGAGCGTCCGTCAGTGGGTATAGAAGAAGCTATAAAAGGCATTCTGATGTACGGTGTATTACATTCATGGGCGGGTAAAAACAAGGTTGTAAGAATTTAATCCCAGACCAACCTCATCACAATAAAAATCCCTTTAATATTTAAAAAACCAGATGTGTGTTGCGACACAGAAAAGACAGTTTAAAAATATTTTTAATAAAAAATAGAATTAAATTGCTTAACTTAAATTCAATATAGATTCAAATAAAACATAAATTATATAAAAATTTATATTTGTTTTTATGTCGAAATTAGCCATTGAATGCTAACTTTGCATAAGTTCAAATTAGACCGGATTGTATCGAGTTAGGAATGGAAGAAGAAGAGTGAACGTTTAACCATCTTTAAATTTTGACCTTTTGTGAAGAACCTACTGCAATTAATGCCTAAGGTACGTGCCGGTATCTTTTGCATGATCTTGCTGCACTTGCTGCAGCCTCGTGTCATGGCACAGGGTGATCAAACCCAGATTAAACTGGCCAATTTTGGGGCCTGGCTTCATCTTCCCGATGATTACAATTCAACCACTGAGCGTTATCCACTAATTATCTTCTTCCATGGTGTGGGAGAGCAGGGGCCAACGTTGAATGCGGTATTGAATCATGGTGTACCTAAAATGGTCGCTAACGGGGCAAAGATGCAGTATACCGTTGGCGGTAAACTGTTCAAATTCATCACGATATCGCCTCAGGCGACGGGTGGCTGGTTTAATGCTGACATGGTGGACAACATCATTGAGGCGGCAAAGAAAGCCTATCGTGTGGATGAAAGCCGTATTTACCTGACAGGTTTAAGTGCGGGTGGTTATGCCACCTGGAACTACCCGTCGGCTAAACCGGAATATGCCAGGAAAGTAGCGGCCATTGTGCCGGTTTCTGCTGCCGGTATAGATTACGATGAAAGTCAACTTTGTAACATAGCCAGCCAGAACGTAAGGCTTTGGACGCTTTGCGGCGATGGCGACCAGTTCTATTATCTTGTAGACAGGTATGTAACGAAGATCAATAGCTGTAATCCGACGGTAAAAGCAATATCGACCATCACCAAAGGTGCTGGTCATACTGGTTCTTACTGGAACCAGGCCTATGCCGTGGATAACGTTTATAACAGTCCAAATATTTACCAGTGGATGTTGCAGTATTCACGCAATGATGCTGGTACACCAACAAATATTTTCCCGGTTGCCAATGCTGGCAGCGATGTTAGTATCACACTGCCAACCTCTACGGCCAGTCTGGATGGTTCGGCTTCAAAAGACAGCGATGGTACGATAACTACATATTCCTGGACTAAAAAGTCCGGTCCGGGCGTAGGCTCAATTACAACTTCCAATGCTGCAAAAACAACTGTTACCGGCCTTACAACAGCCGGTATTTATGTTTTTAGCCTTACCGTTACCGATAACAGCGGCGGCGTTCACAGCGATGATGTTAGCGTAACGGTTGCAGGCAGCGCAAACAACGCGCCGGTGGCTAATGCGGGTGCAGCTCAAACGATTACACTTCCTACGAATACCGTATCATTGGACGGCTCCGCATCTTCGGATGCGGAAGGCGCCCTTACTTATGCCTGGACGAAAGTAAGCGGTCCGGCAGCAGGTGGTGGTGCAATTACCACGGCCAGTGCTGCAACAACTACCGTGACGGGCCTGTTGCAAGGCACTTACCAGTTCCGCCTTACTGTTACTGACGCTGGTGGCCTAACCGCTACAGCGACAGTTAACGTGACTGTAAATGCGGTTGCAAACCCGGCACCAGTGGCCAGGGTAGCGCCCAGCGCTATCAGTATTGCTTTACCGACTACTACCGCTACACTGGATGGTAGTTCATCGACCGGCACTACTTATACCTGGACTAAAACAGCCGGGCCAGCAGGCGGTACTATCGCTTCGGCTACTGCAGCCAGAACAACTGTCAGCGCCTTAGTGGCAGGTACTTATACCTATAAGCTGGTAGTTGCCAATGCGGCAGGCGTAACAGCAGAAACTACAGTGACTGTAACGGTAACCGCGGCAGCAGAACCCGGAGATTGTGGTTGTAAACTGACGGTTACTCCAAGTGCAGACGGCGGTGTTTATATGGACCTGAGTTCTAAAGGCCTGCAGCCTGGCGACGTGATATGTATCAAAGCAGGTAAATACAAGCAGATCGAATTCTTCAACGCATCTGGTACTGCGGATAAACCATTGATATTCATGAACTGTGGCGGTGTTGTAGAATCAGGCGATGGCGGCGACCGTGGATTTACCTTCCGCAACGTTAAATACTTCAAGTTTACCGGTTCTGGTAGCAGCGATAAATACGGCTTTAAATCAAATGGCGGTAGCAAGTACATTCCGAGCGGCTTCTCCGCAGGTAAAGGTTGTACCGACTACGAGGTGGAACGGCTTGAGATCACCAAAACCGAAGCGGGCTTCCTGTGTAAGATTAACCCGGATTGTGATCCTGAAACATGGTATCCCAATTTCGCGATCCGCAACCTGAAGTTCCACGATTGTTATATTCATGATGTACTGGGTGAAGGTATGTATATCGGTCACACTTCTCAGAGCGGTGTTTCTGTTACCTGTAACGGGACTACCTCCAGTCAGCCTCCTCCAAGGATATATAATTGTAAGGTATACAATATGATTACGGACGGTACCGGTTGGGACGGCATCCAGGTTTCTGGTGCGCCTGAAGGACTGGAGATCTATAATAATAAAGTGTTGAACTACGGCCTGGAAAATAAAGGCAGCCAGCAGGCAGGTATTATTTTCGGTGGCGAAGGTGTGGGCAGCATACATGGTAACCTGGTGAGCAAAGGTACTGGTAACGGTATCCAGGTGTTCGGCAGTACCCATATTGATGTATACAACAACGTGGTGAACGAGGCTGGTTACGATGGAACTTCTGCTGGCCAGGACGCTATCTTCATCGATGATAAACCAACGCTCCAGTTGTACAAACCCATCCAGGTGTATGTATTTAACAACACAATTGTTAAAGCAGCACGTGATGGTATTATGTTTTACAACTCGCAGGGTACAGTAGCAGCAGGTAACCTCTTCTACAATAACCTGATCGTACAACCAGGCGCACTGGCCTCAAAAGGGCAAAAGGCTTACCTGGAAGTAGATAACACGATCGATTACAAAGCAGCGAATAACGTTTTTGAAGCAGACATCAACAATGTAAAATTTGTGGACCCTGCCAATAACGACTTCCACATACTGGCTGGTTCACCGGCTATCGATAAAGGTCAGGATGTTAGTGGTTACGGTGTTAACCGCGACTTTGACGGCGAAGCCCGCCCTTACGGTGCCGCTTTCGACGCAGGTGCGGATGAATTTACCGGCGCAACGCCCACTAATAAACTCCCTACAGCCAATGCAGGTACCGATATCACCATCACTCTGCCTACCAACACTGCGTCTCTGGACGGCAGCGGTTCAACGGACACTGATGGTACTATCGTTAGTTACGCTTGGGTGAAAAAAACAGGCCCGGCAGCTGGCGGGGGCACTATTACCACAGCTGGTGCCGCTAAAACTACGGTTACCGCTTTAGTTGAAGGGGCTTATACATTCACACTTACTGTAACCGACGATAAAGGTGCCACACATAGTGATGATATCATTGTAACGGTTAAACCTGCCGCAGCAAACATTGCTCCGGTAGCAAAAGCTGGTGCAGATGTTACGATCACACTTCCTTTAAGCAGTGTTTCCCTGGACGGCAGCACTTCTACAGACAGTGATGGTACAATCACAAAGTACGCCTGGACCAAGAAAAGCGGCCCGGCAACTGGTGGCGGTACTATCACCACTCCGGCAGTTTCTAAAACCACGGTAACTGCCCTGGTGCAGGGAACTTATGTGTTCACCCTCACCGTAACGGACGACAAAGGAGCCACTCACAGCGACGATGTAAACGTAATTGTAAATGCGGCTATCCCTAACAACGTAGCCCCGGTGGCAAAAGCTGGTGCAGATGTAACGATCACACTTCCTGTAAGTACTGTATCGCTTGATGGCAGTACTTCTACAGACAGCGATGGTACAATTGCGAAATACGCCTGGGTAAACCAAAACGGCCCAACCAGTGGTACTATTACTACTGCTGCTGCATCTAAAACAACTGTTACAGGACTGGTGGCAGGTACTTATACTTTCCGCCTTACCGTTACCGACGATAAAGGTGCAACACACTTCGATGACGTGATTGTAACTGTTAAGCCGGCTGCTAACGTAGCCCCGGTGGCAAAAGCGGGTGCTGATGTTACGATCGTTCTGCCTACTAATACTGTAGCGCTGGACGGTAATAATTCCACCGACAGCGATGGCACGATTGCTACTTATACATGGACTAAACAAAGTGGCCCAACCGGTGGCGCAATTGCAACACCTGCAGCCGCTAAAACAAATATCACCGGTCTGGTGGAAGGTACTTATGTGTACCGCCTCACTGTGAAGGATGATAAAGGTCTTACGCACTATGATGATGTAACCATTACCGTTAAGCCTGCGGCAGCGAATGTTGTACCAGTGGCTAACGCGGGTACAGATATCACGATTACTATACCAGCTTCTTCTGCCGCACTTGATGGTAGCCTTTCTGCCGACAATGATGGTACCATTACCAAGTATGCCTGGGTGAAAACTTCTGGTCCTGCAGGTGGTGCAATTACCAGCGCATCTTCAGCAAAAACAACGGTTACGGGTTTGGTGGAAGGCACATATGTGTTTACACTTACAGTAACTGATAATAGTAACGCTACACACGCCGACCAGGTAACTGTGAACGTGAAAGCGGCTACGGTTAACATTGCACCGATTGCAGATGCAGGAGGCGATATCACTATCACACTGCCGACTTCCGCTGTATCGCTTGACGGTTCTTTGTCTTATGATACCGACGGAACGATCAGCACATACCAGTGGAGGAAACAAACTGGCCCGGCCAGCGGCAGCATCGCAAATTCTGCATCTTCTAAAACAAACGTAACCGGCCTGGTAGAAGGTACCTATGTATTTGCACTGACTGTTACCGATAACGGCGGCCTGACTAACAGCACCACCGTAACAGTAGTAGTAAATCCAGTACCAAACAAACCTCCGGTGGTATATGCAGGTCCGGATATCACGATCACATTGCCGGTTAACCAGACCACACTGGATGCCAGCTTGTCTTATGATCCTGATGGCTCTATCGTAAGTTATGCATGGAGAAAAACGAGCGGTCCGAGCACGTTTGCTTTCGCTAACGCTAACAGTGCTAAAACACTGTTGACAAACCTGGTAGCTGGTACTTACACATTCCAGGTTGTAGCAACAGACAATAAAGGGCTTACCAATTTTGATGATATTACGGTAACGGTCCAGTCGATTATTAACGCAGCGCCAATTGCAAATGCAGGTACTGATATTAATATCGTGCTGCCAGCAACCGAAGCGTCACTTAACGGTTCTGGCTCTATTGATGCCGACGGATCTATCACAGACTACAAATGGACGCAGATTTACGGTGCTACAGCCACTATCGTAAGTGGCAGCTCGTCTAACACCGCTGTTAGTGGTCTGGCAGAGGGTACTTATGTATTCGAACTCACCGTAACTGATAACAATGGTGCTACACACTCCGATCGCGTAACGGTGACGGTAACCGCTCAGCCGAACGATGGTCCTGTAGCTAATGCCGGCGAGGACAGAAACTTCACGCTCCCAGTAACAACAGTGGAACTTGACGGTAGCGGTTCTTACGATGCAGATGGCACTATCACTCAATATAGCTGGAGGAAAATCGCTGGTCCCGCAGAAGGCACTATCGTAAACAACAATGCCGCCAAGCCAAACCTTGTTGGTCTTGTGGAAGGTGTTTATGAATTCGAGCTTACTGTAACCGACGATAAATTCCAGACAGCTACTGATGTAGTGAAAATCACTGTGAAAAGCCCGGATGAAGAAAAGGTAAGGATGCAGATATATCCTAATCCTGCAACACATTTCATCAGGGTGGTACTGAGGAGTAAGGAACTGAAGGATATTGATGTGGCTATTTACAGCTCACAGGGTCAGCTTCTGAAAACTATCAGAGTGGGAAATCCAGGCTCCATCTGGCAGCAGAACATTCCGCTCGATATGTATCCTTGCGGATCTTATATCCTGAAAGTTACTGGAGAGAATTACAATTACTCGAAGATATTTATAAAAGCAGCGCACTAATTTACCAGTAGCAGCTTAGCATCGCTAATTACTCCCAAGATGCATGGCCTTTGTCGCAAAACCATATGGTGCTGCGGCAGAGGCCATCGCATTTTGTGGGGATTTTATGGCATTAAATCGTTGTAGAACGCATCATAATGAAGGGAAAAATCAGTTCATTTCTACACTGTGGAATTAGTGCGAAAGCGTTGTAACGTATTGAAATAGTGATTGTTAAAAGGGGAGAAGCGGTTGTGGAATGATAATTGTCAAAAGATAGGTATACTATTAATCGTTACACATTATTTCACACTTAAACCTATTAGTTATGTTACGTTGGGCAGTTATATTTTTTATCGTAGCTATTATAGCAGCGGTTTTCGGATTTGGCGGAATAGCCGCAGGTGCGGTATCCATTGCCAGGATCCTGTTTTTCATTTTCGTAGTACTTTTCCTTATCTCGCTGATCTCAGGACTGGTTAGAAGATAAGTATATAGACGATTGTATTAAAAAGACGGCTGTCTCGCAAGCAAATTCATATTGCTTAGCAGGCAGCCGTCTGCTTTGTAAATGCAGTTGTTTCGGCTTACATTTACAACTATGAAACCTGTAATAACGATCTCTTATTGCCCGAAATGCGGCTGGCTGTTACGGGCGGCTTATATGGCGCAGGAACTGCTTACTACTTTTGAAGAGGACCTTGGCGGTGTAACCCTTAAGCCCGCGGAAGTAGCCGGCAGTTACCAGATTTTCGTGAATGATAATCTGCTTTTCGATCGTAAGAGGGAAGGGCATTTTCCGGAAATTAAAGAACTGAAACAACTGGTGCGTGATAAAGTAAATCCTGGTAAAGCCCTGGGGCATTCCGACCGCAAAACCAATGAGTAGGCATATGGGAAGGAAGTGGCTGTTAATGATCGCAGGCATATTTTCAGGATTGGGCCATCCCTTGCTGATCACGGCGCTGTTTATCATTTTTGCCACACTCCAGCAGCCGGCGGCCGAACGCTCATGGCTTATATCCGGGCTGATTGTTGGTGGTGTGATCATCCCTATTTCACTCGTCAACTTCATCAGGGCCAGGCGTGGCGACTACACAAATTTTGATGTGTCCGACCGCAGGCAGCGGCGTTCGATGTACATTTACATCCTTGGCCTGATGGCCGTCGCCACCATTGCTTTGTTCATTACCCATCAACCCACATCTTTCCGCTACGGCGTACTCTGTTGTTTTTTGATGCTGATATTCGCTTTTCTGTTGAACTTTTGGATTAAAGCATCGTTACATTCGGCTGTTTCGTTTTACCTTTCCATCTGCATGTTCACCTTACACATATCGTTCGGGTGGATAATGATCATACTGTCCGTATTAATTTCGGCGTCGCGACTGGTACTTAAAAGGCACACACAGGCGGAAGTGATACTGGGAACGGCTTTAGGATGCCTGGCAGGAGCTTGTGCATATTGGTTAATAATTTATCGTTAGTAGATATGGAAGCTGTATATATTTTAGGTGCTTTTATAATAATTGTTTTGCTAGTCGTTCGTAGAAGCAGGAAAAAAAGCAACAAAAAAAAATTGGCAGTGCCGCAGAATTACGTGGAGTTACTGGCGCAAACTGTACCGTACTACCAACGCCTCAGTACACCGGAAAAATCGCGCTTCGCCGCATCCGTAAAGGAATTTCTGGAAACAGTGCATATAGAAGGCGTGAAGACAAGTGCAGAACCTATGGACTGTGTACTGATTGCCGCGGCAGCAGTAATTCCATCCTTCGGGTTCGAAAACTGGAAATACTTTAACCTCACGAATATTATTCTTTATCCCGGCGCGTTCGACGAAGAATATCGCCTTGATGGCGAGCGCAGGCCCATAGCCGGCATGGTTGGCAGCGGCGCACTGAACGGCCAGATGCTACTTTCCAGACCATCCGTCCGCGCTGGTTTTTTCGATATTCACGGCAAGCACAATACCGCTGTACATGAATTTGTGCACCTGCTGGACAAAGCAGATGGTATTGTAGATGGCGTCCCCGAGAAATTCCTGCGTCATGCCGCTACTGAAGAATGGGAACAAATCGTGCAGCATGAGATCGGCCTCATCGAACGCGGAGAATCCGACATTAACTCTTACGGAGCTGTTAATCATGGAGAATTTCTGGCGGTTTCAGCGGAATATTTCTTCCAGCAGCCCGCCAGGTTAAAGGAAGAGCATCCAGAACTTTACCGGATGTTGTCGTTAATCTTTAATCAGCAGCTGGCATAAAAGTTGTCGTTTTTATACAATTCTGTGCGTTGCAGGCGTCCTAATTTTATCCTATCAAAAACAATATTTGTATGGACAACAACAAGATTCCCCAAGGTCACCAAACAGTGATCCCGTATTTGATCCTGGATGGCGCTGCAAAATTCCTCGATTTCGTTAAAAGCGCATTAGACGCTGAAGAAAAACACCTGCACAAGCGCGAGGATGATCCCGGCAAAATTATGCACGGCGAAGTGCGCATCGGAACGGCAACAATTATGTTCGCAGACAGTACTGATAAATGGTCGTCGCAAACGGCGGGCTTGTACGTTTATGTGGACAATGCCGATGAATCTTACAAGAAAGCGCTGGCGGCTGGAGCCACCACAGTGATGGAGCTTTCTGATCAGCCATACGGCCGTACCTGCGGCGTGAAAGATCCGACCGGCAATACCTGGTGGATTACAATGCCGCAGTAACAATCTGAGTATCATTGTTTTGATTCTTTGTTCTGTCTTATAATTTATATTATGTTAAATAGGATAAAATAACGCTTCCCTTCTTAACCGGTTCTTTAATCTTCTACAGAAACGGATAAGTCTACAATTCAATGATCAGCCTCCGGGCGAAATTGCTTCTCTTCCGCCGCACAAAAAAAAGGCTTGCCAGTATAAACCGGCAAGCCTTTTTTTAAATCATTTTAAGCATTAGAATTTCACGGCCACATTTGCGGTAACGTTTAACGGCATTTGCGGCGTTAAAGTTCCCTGCCCGGTGAAATATCTTTCGTTGGTAATGTTATCGAATTTCAGACCCAAACGGAATTTCTTTGCTTCATAGAAAGCTGTCGCGTTCAAAATGGTGTATGACGGCAATGTGAATACGCCTGTTGCAGATGAATTGGCTGTCATGTGATCGCCTATATAGTTGGCGCCAAATCCTATGCCCAGGCCCTTAAATTTGCCATTTGGCTGTGTGTAGCCTATCCAGGAGTTCACCAGGTCGGCCGGACCGGCATTGGGCGGACGGCGGCCTTCTACTGCTGCAGCTGCTTTTACAAGTTTGCTGTCGTTATGGGCGTAACCGGCCACCAGGTTAAGACCGGGTAACGGCGTGGAAATAATTTCCAGCTCAAAGCCACGGCTTACCTGTGTACCATTCTGCACGGTAATGTTGTAGTTCGAGCCATCTTTCTCGTAGTTCTCTGTTCTGGTCATATTGTCCACCTTAATGTCGTAATAGCTGGCGGTAATAGCAAGCCGGTTACGGAAAAGGTCCATCTTAACACCGCCCTCTATCTGGTTAGCCTGCTGTGGTTTCATGGCACCGGAAATTTCTGGTAACGGCTGTGTTACTGGTGGAATGTAGCTAAAGCCGTTCATATAATTGGTAAATAATGAAACCTGATCTTTCACCAGCTCGTACACAATGCCGAACTTCGGTGATACGGCTGTTTTATCGAACTTAGTATTGGCTACAGCCTGATTGGTAGCGTGATTGATCGTTCCTTTACTGTCGAATTTGTCGAGGCGAACGCTTAACATAGCCAGCAAACGATCGGTTATATTCAGCACATCAGATGCATATACGCTGTAGATTTCCGTGGTGCCATGATTCCTCGTAGCATCTGCGGTTGATGCGGCCAGGCGAGCATCCAGCGCATAGCGGGAAATCTTTGTATAGTTTTTATCATCATTCAGCGATCCGTCCACAAAGTCAAACACGATATAGGGCGAGTTGTCATTGTTTACGCGCATGTTTACGTAATCCAATCCAACCACCAGCCTGTTTCTCAGACCGGCAATGCGGAAATCTCCTGTAAAGTTTTGCTGCACGTCGATAGCGGTGTTGGTGGTGTTCTGCAGGCTCACGTTGCGCTCCAGCGAATCGTCGGAGTTTATTTTACGGATAAACTGGTATTGATAATAGCCGTTAGATTTGCGGGTATTGCTGGAGATAATTGTTTGTGAACTCCATTTTTCGGATAGTTTATACAGTATCTGCGCGCGAACGTTCATCGTTGGATTTTTCATCGTGATGTCGCTACTGGTGTAGCCACGCTCCCAGTCGAAATTGGTTTCATCCGGCGTTTTGGCAATGAACTGTCGTGTTCTGTTAAGGAATATGGTGGATGGATTGGTGGCTTCTGATTGGTAGAATTCTGCGTTCAGGAACACGTTCAGCCGGCCGTTAGCGCTGCGGTACTGAAGGGATGGCGCTACGAAAGCAGATTTTTTAAAACCTACGTCCTGGAAGTTCTGTGTGTTCAGGTAAGCCGCATTTACACGGAACAGCAGGCTGCTGTCGGCGCTCAATGGACCATATACATCTGCCGTAATACGGTTCATGTTATAGCTGCCGGTGATATACGAAACCTCGCCGCCAAATCTTTCTATCGGCTTTTTAGATACAATATTGATAAGGCCGCCAAAAGATGTAAGCGCGCCGCCATAGAGCGTTGCTGAAGGCCCTCTCAGCACTTCTATCCTTTCCACGTTCGCGGGGTCCAGCTCGCCATTTGTTTGCCCGGGTACGCCATCGATCATCGAAGCTTCTGTACGGAATCCACGTAAGGTATAAAATGTGGCGCCGTCGCTGTTAATACCCCTGTTGCCCTGGATTTTATAAACGCCGACGGTGTTACGTATGGCGTAGGTAAGGTCGGTTGTCATTTGCTCACGAAGCAACTCCTGTGAAATGGTGCTGTACACCTGTGGGTTCTCCAGGTTTTTTATAGGCAGTTTGGCGATATTATTACTCTCTTTCTTCGCAAACCTGGCTTTGTAACTGGCCACTTCAAACTCTTCCAACTGGCGAGTGCTCATAGAAGGTTCTACGATGGCCGGTTGTTGTTTTGCCTGTTCTTTTTTGGTTATCTCCCGTACACTTACCTGGTTGCCAATGAATTCAAAACGAAGCTGTGCTTTATTGCTTACATCGGTTAAAATGTCTTTCAGATTGCCGCTGGTAACATCCAGTGTAATTGATTTATCTACACCCGAAAACCGGCTGCTGTAAACGAAGCTGTAGCCCGATTGCTTTTCAGCTTCCTGTAGTAATTCCTTTACGGTAATGGTTTTGCGGCTGATGTTGATGGTGGTGTTTGACTGTGCGCTGGTTTTTAAAGCGCAAAATGATAGAGCAAATAAAAGCCATAGGGATGCGAGGCTTCGTTTGGCTATATTAAAGCCACTAATTTTCATATTTTTGATTGTTTTTAAATGGTGAATCAATGCATTTGTTTAGAAACGTCGGCCGGATGTGTTGCGAGCACATTCGGCTTTTATTTTACCTCATTACGATTACTTCTTTTTCCAGTTGTTTAAACTTAATGTCTGTTGTTTTTTCTATCAGGAGTAAAATTTCCTGTAAAGTATTACCAGTAAACTTTCCGTTGATGGTCTGCGGTGCCGGTTGTTGGTCAATCGTGAACACCACGCCAAACCTGCTTTCCAGCGTTGCAAACACATCTTCTATTGGCGTGTCGTTAAACTCGATAATGTTGTTTGCCCAGTTAAGTACGGTCACGGTATCTACTACTACAGGAGCTTGTGCCCGTTTGGTTTCCAGGTTGTACAGTAACTGCTGGCCTGGTAGCAGGTATTGACTTTTAATATCCGGCGCTTTGAAAAGTATTTTTCCGCTGGTTAGTGTGATGACCAGTTCTGCTTTATGAGGCGTGTGTTTGATATTGAAGCTGGTGCCCAGTACCAGGATATCCCCCTCTCCCTCTGTTTTTACTAAAAATGGCTGTTGCCCTTTGTTTACGTTGAAAAAAGCTTCGCCCGATAAGAGTTTGACCTGTCTGTTCGGACCTTCAAAAGCCGTCGGGTATTCCAGGGTGGTGCCGCCGTTCAGTTGTACCGTACTATTATCTGCTAATGTAATTTTTACCATTTTGCCGCCGGGATTACTCACTGTTTTCCAGGCAACTGGTGCCGGATGCTGCTGCAGGGAGGCGAAAATTGTATAACCCGTTACTACGATCACACCAAGCACGGTAGCAGCTACTGCTATTTTTCTAAAGATAGAGGAAAGGCCGGCAGTTCGTCCCTGTTCGTCATCAATGCGCCGGATCAACGGCTTCCAGATATTTCGTTTCACTGTATTCCCAACGGGCATTGAAGCATCTGGCAAGGCCTCGTGCGTGCCTAACCATTGTTCGATCTGGCGGATTTCCTCCGATGTACAATCGCCCGCAAAATATTTATCAAGAAGCTCCTTGTTCATAGGTGCTGATGTAGCTTTTACCTATAAGTTCCCAAAATGAGCGGTGGGTTAAAAGAGAGGGGGAATTTTTTTTGAGTTTGACTATGGGCTGACAAACTACTATCTACAGGTGGTTCTTAAGCTTCTTCTTAAGTTGATGACGGGCGGTGCCGATATAGTATTTCACCATCTGGATGGATCTGCCTGTCTTCTCCGCGATTTCTTTTTGGGAGTATAGGTTGGAATGAGTGAGCAGGAAAATTTCTCTTCCCGGCTCCGGAAGTCCGTCTATTGCCTGTTTGAATTCAAGTTCCAGTTCTTTGTAAGTAAGCGGTTGGCCTGTTACATTACTATCCTGTAACATAGGCAACGTACTAAAGCGTTGCTGCTGCCGGTAACTGTTACGAAGGTGTTGAAAGGCTTTAAGTTTAGCAGATCCGTGGAGGTAATGTGACAGTTCAGATTGCAGGCATAAGTCTTCCCGTCGTTGCCACAACGAGTAAAAAATATCCTGCGTCAGCTCTTCTGCATCCTCTTCCGAGGAAGTGTATTTCAGCAGTACTGCATAAACGCTTTGCCAGTAAGTGTCGAAGATGGTCTTAAAGGCTTGTTCATCGCCATTTTTCAACCTGTTTAACACATCCATTCGGGTTGCCGCGTTTGTTCAAAGGGCAATAATAGCAAACTGGGCACATTGCCGTTAATCCAATTGGGAATTTTATTTACGAAGAAGGGAAATTTATGGGTATTTGCCCAGGCGGATGTCTTCCAGCTTGAAGTAGCCGAGGTGTAATGGATCTTCCGCCGTTCCGGGACTTGCCGGGTTTAACGATAATGCGTAATGATCTTTGACGGATGATGGCAGAATGTCCTGCACCAAAGCAAGATCGTCTACATCTACACCGTATTTATCATCTATATGAGACGTAGCGCCTTCGAAGCCGGTATGTTTAAAGAACGCGGTGGCTTTTGCTTTTTTGATAGCTTCATTTTTATCTACGCCGGCAACCAGCATCTTATAATGAAACTCTTCCATTTCGTGTTCTTTGTAGCCGCCCAGGTTTATAAAAAACAAATGGCTAGTGTTAGTTAGATGCGTTTCCTCGCGGGCGACTACTTCTACGCTCCATCCATTCACCATCGTCACTTCCCGCCATCCATCGATATGAATTTTACCATTTGCTTCCGGCCAGAAGTTGATGATGTCAGGCAGTAAAGACTGTAAAGAATCTGCGATGCCAAAAAATACATCATGCTGCTCCGTGTGCCTGCTTTCAGGCTTGCATCCGAGTAACAGCATATATAGTTTAAGCTTTTGCAAATGGTATATTTTAAGCGTTATCAATTTTTACGGAGGTCATGGTTAGTGAGCCCATTACCGCCTTATCATTAAAAATAGTTGCCTGGTCCTTAGTTCCCTGCAAGCCCAGTGCGTACATCAATGGGTAGTAGTGATCCGGAGTGGGGATAGCATATTTAGCAGCAGTGCCCATCTGCTCATAATTGATCAGTGGTTGGTGATTGCCTTCTGTGATATACTGTTTGAACTTCGTATTCATTTCCACGGCCCAGTCAAACGCATATTCCGGCTTGTCCATTTTATCCCATGCAATCATGCGCAGGTTGTGTACCATGTTACCGCTACCGATAATCAGCACTCCCTTTTTGCGCAATTCCGCCAGTTCCTGTGCTAGTTTATAGTGATACTCTGCAGGTTTACTATAATCGATGCTCAGCTGCAATACAGGGATTTTTGCATCAGGGTACATATGCCGTACTACCGTCCAGGTACCATGGTCAAGTCCCCATTCGTGATCGAGCCCCACATGCGTGCTTTTCACCAATGCCGATGTTTCGCGTGCCAGTTCCGGGTTGCCTGGCGCCGGATATTGCACGTCAAACAATTCCTGCGGAAACCCACCAAAATCATGGATGGTTTTGGGAGCCGTCATGGCGGTTATTTTCGTACCATTGGTTAGCCAATGCGCCGAAATAACCAGTACCGCTGCCGGTTGCGCTATCTCCGCTCCCATTTTCCGCCAGCTTTGCGAAAACTGGTTGTCTTCAATACCGTTCATCGGCGAACCATGACCAATAAACAGCACGGGCATTTGCGCCGTGCTGTTAAAGGTGTCTGTTATATTTTTAAACTCATTCAGTTTCATACTTCCAACTCCTATTGGCAACAAAGATATTGCCTTTAAAAATGCTTTCCTGTGCATAGCCTGCTAACAATTTAGTAAGCCGCGGTAAAACGCGCTTTAATAAATTTAGGATTTTCCAGTTCATCTACGAGCGCAACCGAAAGATCTTCAGCAGATAAAATACTGCGGCCATTTTCGTCGAACACAGGATTTTCTGTTTGGGTGCGGTACTGCCCGGTGCGGCCGGTGGTAATGCCCTGGTGCATTTCAATAGCCGGGCTAAAGAAAGTCCAGTCCAGTTCTGTTTCTTTACGCAGTGTATCGAGGTACTTGCGGGCGCCATTGGCTCCATTGTAATACTCTTTTGGGAAAGATGGCGTGTCAATCAATTGCTGGTCGCCTATATATAAACTACCGGCTCCGCCAATCGTGATCAATCGTTTCACGCCTGATTTTTTCACGGCCTCCTGGATGGCTTCAGCTCCTTTAATAAAGTCCGCTTCAATATTCGGATTGGTCCACCCGGGATTATAAGCGCTTAATACTGCATCGTGCCCGCTCAATGTGGCCGCGGTGGCATCAACGTTAAACACGTCACCCTTACTGATGGTAAGGCCCGGTTTCGCTTCCAGCTTCGTAGTATCACGCGCAATAGCGGTTACTTCATGTCCCCTGTTCAGCAATTCTGCCAGTAATTTCGATCCTACAAAGCCGGTGGCTCCAATTAGTGCAACTTTCATGATTTATCTTTTAGTGTTTTTAGAAAATAACAATCTGTATTAAAAAAGGTTACAGTTATAAGCAAAAAAATAGCTAGTGAAACTGCCTTAGAAATTCGGCAAGGGTTTTCTTCCCCAGGCTCTTTAGCAGCGATGCTTCCGCATCTGCATAAAGCTGATCAAGCTGTTCGTTTATTTGCCGGCCCACCGGGCACGCGGGATTAGGCTCATTCTTATTTTTACCCAGCAGGGAACCTGGCTTAACAGCTTCATAAATGTCCGACATCCTGATGCTGCTCGCTGGTTTGGCTAAAAAGCTGCCGCCCCCTTTCCCTTCCTTGCTATCCACTAAACCATAACTACGCAGGTTCGCCAGTTCTTTCCTTACCAACACCGCATTGATGTTCATGCTGCCCGCCATGTATTCAGACGAGATGGGCTCCCCGTCCGGCGCGTCTGCCAGTAAAGTTAAAATGTGAACTGATATGGCGAATCTGCCGTTATTCATACTGTAATATTATTTATTACAGTACAAAGATAAGCCTATTTTAATTTATCCACCAAATATTTCCGCGATCGTGGTATTAATTTTGTGCCCTAAGCGTGCCGGAACATGACCGGTATTATCCATCATAAAACAGTAAAAGAGTCTATGGAAAAGAGAAAATTGGGGAACACCAGCCTCTCCTTTGCCCCGTTAGCATTCGGCGGCAACGTGTTTGGGTGGACGGCAGACGAGTCAAGATCATTCGAACTGTTAGATGCATTTGTGGCGAATGGCTTTACTTTTATCGATACGGCCGATGTATACTCCTACTGGGCACCGGGTGCGCAGGGTGGAGAATCTGAAACGATTATTGGTAACTGGTTAAAGCAGCGCGGCAACAGGGATACGGTGATTATTGCCACCAAGGTGGGTTCAAAGCCTGGTCCGGGCGCAAAAGACCTGTCGAAGAAGTATATTCTTGAAAAGGTAGAAGAGTCGTTAATCCGCCTTAAAACAGATTATATCGATCTGTACCAATCGCACTACGATGATGTAAGTACGCCGGTGGAAGAAACACTGGAGGCGTATGCGCAATTGGTGAAAGAAGGAAAGGTGAGATTTATTGGCGCTTCCAATATTACACCCGAGCGACTGCTGCAATCTTTGCAGGCGAGCGAACAATATGGATATCCGCGCTATGAAAGCCTCCAGCCCTTATATAACCTCTACGAGCGCGAGGGCTTTGAAAAAGCTTTCCAGCCCATTTGCCTGCAATACAACCTGGGGGTTATTAATTACTATTCTTTAGCGAGCGGTTTCCTCACCGGTAAATATCGTTCAGAAGCGGATCTTGGTAAAAGCGTGCGTGGTGAGGGATTGAAGAAATACCTCGATGCCCGGGGACTTCGTATTCTGGACGCTTTAGATTCCGTGGCGGCACAATACAATGCTACTCCTGCGCAGATCGCGCTTGCCTGGCTTAACATGAAACCAGGCGTGGTGGCTCCAATTGCGAGCGCAACTACCGTAAAGCAATTGCAGGAGTTATTCAAAGCCGCGGAGTTAATCCTCGATGAGCAATCGGTCCGGCAACTCGACGAAGCCAGCGACTATTCAAAAAACTGATACTAAAAAAGCGTCAACACCTGGTTGACGCTTTTTTTATCTATTTAATCAGTATAACTGTTTTCCCTTTCCCCTTTCCCATCCTGCTCTGCGCTACTGCTACCGGAGCTTCTTCGAGCGGTATACGACTTTCGACCGGCACCTTTAAGGCACCTTTTTCTATCAGGCCTGTCAGCTCTTCCATCGCTTTTACGGTGCTTTGGGTTTCGAAGTTTCCTCCATGCAATTTCATGTCTTTCAGGAAAAAATCATTTGTTACGAACTTCGTGGTGAGCGCTACTTTTCCTTTTTTTACCTGTTCGCACAGTTCTTCAAATCCTGCCTTATCATTTACGGTATCTATTAATGCATCAATACCGCCGGGATGTAATTTTTTCAACTGTTCTGCAATAGGCGCGACCGTGTAATTAACCGTTTCATTTGCGCCTAAAGTCTTCGCTCGCTGCGCGCCCTCTTCAGAAGATACGGTGGCGATTACATGCACGCCCCTGCTGGCGGCCACCTGTATAGCAAACGAACCTACACCACCGGTGCCGCCAACGATCAGTAAGGTTTGGCCCGGCTGCAATTCTGCGGCATCGGTCAGTTGTATGGCCGTCATGCCTGCAGTTGGTGCTGCAGCTGCATCTTCCAAAGGAATACTACCAGGAGCTTTAGTAATTACCGCTTTTTCCGGCACTGCTACGAATTCGGCGTAAGCGCCCTCTCCTACTGGCTTGTGGAGGAACTGGCCATATATTTTATCGCCTTGTTTGAATCGGGTAACACCCTCTCCTGTTGCTTCCACGGTGCCGGCACCATCATTGCCCAAAATCAGCGGAAATACATGTGGCATAGAATCTTTCATAATGCCATCCACCAGTTTCCAGTCGTATGGATTAACCGCTGCGGCAGCTATGCGTATCAGTATCCAGCCCGGTTTTGCGGTTGGGGCCGGCAGGTCCATTAGAATTGGGGTGTCTCCGAAATGTGCTACGGCTATGGCTTTCATCGTTTTTGTTGTTTTGGGAAATGAAACATCAATTTAACTAAAATGCCTCACAAAAAGAATGGTTAACCATAGCAAGTAACTATGATTAACCATTTTACACTATAACTACACACTAAAAAACTTCGTCATTATTTCTTTTCAGTAGCGCCTTTACGGGCTTTGGAGGTAGCTGCACCGGCGCGCTGGCGGTAACCCTGCTCACGGTTTTTTTCGCCTGAACCGGAATGCTCTTTCCTATCCGTCACTTTATTCACGCGTGATCTGCCGCCCATACTTTTTACAGTTTCCCGGCGATTGTGCATAGTGTCAGCATCCAGGTCTTCATCTTCCTCATAATCTTCATCGTAGCCGCTTACGAACTTATCATCAAATTTTTCGCCTTGCTGGTCTTCCTCTTCTGCATCTTCGTCCGAATGCCGACCGAGATCATCTTCTTCGGTTTCTTCATATCCTTCGTAATTTTCGAAGCGATTTTTATGCCGGTTACTTTGTTCGGCATGCTGTCTCGCATTTTCTTCGGGCGTCCACCTGTTGGTGGTGTATGGTTGTGCATGGGCGCTTTGCGGCGCCGGGTTCCTTGGATTTCCAGTGGATCTTGTTGCCATAAAAAGCGTTTTAAATAGTTATGAAATAGTCAGATTGTTTTGGTGAATGGCAGTATGTAACTACTTCGCAAATTCATGCCAAAGCGCTGTGCTAAAAGAAGTAAAGCAGGCTTTAAAATTCTCTATCGTGATTTATGGGAATGTTTAAATGACTTGCGTCACAGCGTTTTACAGCCCGGCTTTGGACTCCTGTAGTATATTGTTAAAATTGGGGAATTGGGGTTGATGCAGATGCAATGCGGACGCGGGTGTTCTTAAATTCCACAGACAAACAAAAAAGGTGATGCGTTAGCACCACCTTTTTTTATCTATATCTTTTGGCACCGAATTATTTCAATGCTTCCAGTTTCTTCTTAGTAGACTCTACTTTATCGCTTTGGTTTTTGATAGCGTAGATCTTAGACAAGGCGGTGAGGCAGTTGTAATAAGTATCCTTATCAGCTGGCTCCAGTTCACCTTTAGCTGAGAAACCTGCATCGGCTTTCTCAAAGAAAGGCAGTGACTGTCCCATCAGGGCTTCTACTTTAGCCTGCAGTTCTTTCGCTTTAGGGCCAGTCTGCGATTTGCTATCAAGGTTGTTGAGTTCTTTATTGAATACAACAGCACGGTTGAAGTACAGCGCACCCAGCTGGAAGTTAGCGGTAGCGTCTTCAGCATTCAGTTCCAGTGCTTTTTTGTAGGCAGTTTCTGCTTTAGTCATCAACTCATCATAGTTGGCTGGTTTAGGCAGATCAGAACCCGTTTCGCTGCGAGGATTGGCAACGTTGTCAACACGAATGGCATAGTCGAGGGTGGCAGCAAAATCAGACGGATTAGCGGCAACTTTTTTCTCCAGTATGTCAAGCAGTTCAGCAGTTTTACCGGTTTTGGAGTAGTAAATCATCTCCATATCGTTAAAACGTTTGTCAGCAGGAAATGCAGCTTTCGCGTCGCTGATTGTTTTCAGCCAGTTAGCGTTATCCTGTCTTTCTTCGTACTGCTGTGCGAGCAATACGTAAAGTGCTGGTTCGTTTTTGAACTTCAGGTCAACGGCTTTTTTCAGGTAAGTGAACGCGTCGTCTTTTTTACCAGCCTGCTGGGCAGCGTAACCGGTATAGAACACCATAGCGGTATCTGTAGGAATGTTTCCTGTGAGGTTCTTTGAATTATAGAACTCGGAAATTTCCATTGCTTTCTGGAAGTTGGTGAAGGATGAGTCCCACTGCTGTGAGTTAAGACCCTGGTATCCTGCATTACCTACAGTGGCGTAAACATTGAACATACGCTGGTTGATTTCCAGCATCATATCCGTCAGTTTAGGATTCTTTTCGATAGCTGTTTTATAAGCTTCGTAAGCTGTCAGCGCATCGGCCAGGCTCTTTTTGTCAGTAGCGATAGCCTCGTAGATCTTACCTTTTACATAAAAGGTTTTTGCATCGTCTTTGGTTTTATCGTGCTGAAGGGCCGCGTCGATATCCGCTTTAGCCTTATCGTAATCCTTCTTTCCTAAATTTTCTTCTGCGCTGCTCACTTTTGCTTTTTGTGCCATTACCGACACAACTGCCGAGCAAAAGAGAAAAGACAACATAAGTTTTTTCATGTGGCTCAGGTTTTTTTAATTATGATTAACAATGTTGATAGTTACCGTGGTTTATATTATTCTTCAACAGGAGCGGTTTCTTCGCCAGCTGCTTCCGCTGTGTTTTCGGCTGGTGTTTCATTTTCCGCACCTTCCGCAGTTCCAGCATCTTCTGCACCTTCTTCGCCTTCCGGTAATTCTTCAGGCTGTTCTTCCTGTTCGTCGATCCTTGCTACTGCTGCAATTTCGTCAGTTTCATCAAGGCGGATCAGGCGTACACCCTGAGTGGCGCGGCCTGCTTCGCGGATGTCTGCAACTGCCATACGAATAGTGATACCTGATTTACAAGTGATCATCAGGTCATCTTTCTCCGTAACATCGAGTATCGCGATAAGGCTACCGGTTTTTTCTGTAACACTGATCGTTTTAACACCTTTACCACCGCGGTTGGTGATACGGTATTCTTCGATATTGGTACGTTTACCGAAGCCCTTTTCAGATACCACAAGAACAGTTCGTGTTTCGTCCTCCTTATTAACACAAATCATACCAACTACCTCATCTGTCTCATTATCAACCTCTATACCCCTTACACCGATAGCACCACGGCCGGTTTCACGCACTGTATTTTCCGGGAAGCGGATCGCACGGCCGCTCTTAATGGCCATCATCATCTCGCTATTGCCATTAGTGAGTTTGGCTTCGAGCAACTGATCGCCCTCGTTGATCGTAATCGCGTTCACACCGTTCTGGCGCGGACGGGAGAACTCTTCCACGAGCGTTTTCTTAATAGTACCTCTCTTCGTACAGAGTACGATGTAGTGGTTATTAATGAACTCTTTATCCTGAAGATCTTTAATATCGATAATGGTACGGATCTTATCGTCAGAAGGCAGTGTGATCAGGTTCTGGATGGCACGACCTTTACCGGATTTTTCACCGTCCGGGATTTCGTACACTTTCAGCCAGTAACAACGGCCTTTTTCGGTAAAGAACAGCATCGTATGGTGGGTAGAGGCCACGAACAGGTGTTCGATATAATCCTCGTCCCTGGTTTTGCCGCCGATGGCACCACGGCCACCGCGTTTCTGTTGCCTGTAGTCGTATGCAGAAGTACGTTTGATATAACCAAGGTGAGAAATGGTAATTACCACATCTTCTTCCGCAATGATATCTTCAATACGCATTTCGCTGGCGAGGTACTGAATTTCGGTTTTACGTTCGTCACCGAATTTCTTTTTCACGTCTTCCAGTTCATCTTTGATGATCTGGAAACGAAGACCTTCATCACCCAGGATATCTTTCAGATGCGTAATCAGTTTCATGATCTCATCATATTCTTCACGGATCTTATCGCGCTCCATGCCTGTTAAACGCTGAAGACGTAATTCCAGGATGGCTTTGGCCTGTATTTCAGAGAGACCGAAGTTGCTTACCAAACCTTCTTTCGCAACGTCTGGTGTAGCTGAATTACGGATCAGTGCGATTACTTCGTCGAGGTGGTCCAGCGCGATCAGGTAACCCTGTAAGATGTGCGCTTTTTTCTCTGCCTCACGCAGTTCATACTGTGTTCTTCTTACTACTACTTCATGACGGAACTCAATAAATTCCGAGATCATATCTTTCAGATTGAAGATACGCGGACGGCCTTTTGAAAGGGCTACGTTATTGATACCGTAAGAAGTCTGGAGTTCAGAGTATTTATACAGCTGGTTGATGATCACGTTAGGGATCGCGTCACGTTTCAGGTCGATAACGAGGCGCATGCCTTCGCGATCAGACTCGTCACGAACATCGGAAATTCCTTCAATAACCTTATCATTTACCAGTTGAGCTATTTTCTGATGCAATACCGCCTTGTTGATCTGGTAAGGCAGTTCGTATATAACCAGCTTTTCGCGACCGGCCTTCGTAGTTTCAGACGTGATTTTACCACGTACCACTACCCTGCCACGGCCAGTTTCAAAGCCTTGCTTAACACCGTCGAAACCATAGATAATACCACCTGTCGGAAAATCCGGTGCTTTAACGTGTTTGATAAGCTCCTCGATAGTGATGTCGCGATTTTCGATGTAGGCTATACATCCGTCTACAACCTCGGAAAGGTTGTGAGGCATGATGTTGGTGGCCATACCTACCGCAATACCCGACGCTCCATTGATAAGCAGGTTGGGAACGCGCGTAGGAAGTACGGTCGGTTCTTCGAGTGTATCATCGAAGTTGAGACTGAAATCAACCGTTTCTTTATCGATATCTTCCAGCATCGCTTCTGCGATCTTGCGTAAACGGATCTCCGTATAACGCATGGCCGCCGGCATATCGCCATCCACGGAACCGAAGTTACCCTGACCGTCCACCATCATGTAGCGCATGCTCCAGGGTTGCGCAAGGCGCACAATAGTATCATAGATAGACGCATCGCCGTGAGGATGGAATTTACCCATAACCTCACCCACGATACGCGCGGATTTTTTGTAGGCTTTATTGCTGTTGTTACCCAGTTCGTTCATGCCGAACAATACGCGGCGGTGAACGGGTTTCAGGCCATCCCGTACGTCGGGCAATGCGCGACCTACGATCACCGACATAGAGTAGTCGATGTAGGCCGTTTTCATTTGTTCCTCGATATTAATCCGAACAATTCTACCTTCCTGTGGATTTTCCGTATTTTCTATCATTATTTTATTGGTTTACAGGTTTTTCAGCTGTAAATTAAGATGGGCAAATATAACTTATTCAGGCCGTATTCGGAGCGCGTTGGGACCCAATGTTAATAAAATCTGGATACTATTTTACCCTGTTTTTTAACCCCGGGATGCAATTATCTAAAATTTTAATGATAAATTCGTCTCATCTCCAGTTAAATTTCAATATGCGCATTATCATTAATGCGTCGGTTTCACAAAGCAAATAAAAGAAAAGTTTGTAACCGCGTGAAAATCAGGCTTAAATTCGGCAAAAAATATTTTAACATTGTAAAACGAAACGGGTTCCAGTTTCGAACATTATAGGGGTGACATTGTTACTTCGATAGTTTTTTTAACCATCTTCCAAGAATTATGAAGCAAATTCTATTGTTTGGTGCCGGAAAATCAGCCACGTGCCTCATTGATTACCTGCTCCAAAACGCACCACGTCATAAGTGGCATGTAACAGTAGCAGACCATGACTTAATGTTGATCAAATCCAAAATTGGGAAATCTTACTACGCAACACCGGCAGCAATCGACATTCAAAACGAGGCAGCACGTCGCCAGCTGATCAGTGAAACTGACCTGGTCATCTCCCTGCTTCCGCCTGCTCTACACATCATCATCGCTAAGGACTGCCTGAAAGCAGGCAAAAACCTGGTAACCGCCTCCTACATCGATCCGGAAGTGCGGAAGCTGGAGAAAGAAATCGAGAAAGCAGGCCTGCTATTTATGTATGAAATGGGACTGGACCCGGGTATCGATCATATGTCGGCCATGAAACTCATTCATTCTATTGAGAAGAAAGGCGGGCAGATATATTCCTTCAAGTCTTACTGCGGCGGCCTTATTTCACCGGAAAGTAATGATAATCCCTGGCAGTATAAGATTTCCTGGAACTCGCGCAATATCGTGCTGGCCGGTAGTTCGGGTGCCGTGTACAGGGAAAAAGGGAAGATAAAAGAACTGCCATACGAAACGTTGTTCGACCAGTCCAAAACGGTGATCGTGCCGGGTGTGGGTAAACTGGCCTTCTATCCCAACCGCGATTCACTGAACTATGTAGAGGTGTACAATCTCGAAAATATACCCACGTTTATGCGTGCCACCCTGCGTTACCCCGACTTCCTGGAAGGTTGGAACGCGCTGGTGAAACTCGGGTTAACTAAGGAGGGGCAGTCGTTTAACACCGACAATATGACTTACTTCAAGTGGGCGGCACAGAACGTAACGCTGGACAAACACCTGAGTAACGAGGAAAACATAGCCCAGTTCCTGGGGGTGAGCAGTAAGTCTAAACTCATCCGCCAGCTCAAATTTTTAGGAATAATGAATGGGGAATTGATTAACTTAGGACAACAGAGCAATGCAAGCCTGCTTCAGAACATCCTGGAGGTGAAACTGAAAATGGAGCCGGATGATAAGGACATGATCGTGATGTTACATGAAATTGAGTTCGAGCGCAGGAATATGGCCACCCGTTTGCATAGTTACATGATCGCCCAGGGAGAAGATAATCTTCGTACCGCTATGGCGAAAACGGTTGGCCTGCCCATGGGGATTCTTGCTAAGTTGATATTGCAGGACAAAATCGAATTGAAAGGACTACATATACCAGTGTTACCGGAAATCTACAACCCGGTACTCCGCGAACTGGAAGACTACGATATCCGATTTGAGGAGAGTTTTGAGTAGAAAGATATTTTTCCTATGACAAACTCCGTCGTTTATAATTAACTGTGATTCAGGAAAAAGGCCGTCCACATGGACGGCCTTTTCTATTGTTCGTTCAATAACTTTATCAGTTCCTCCACCCCTTCTGTAGCCGGTTTCTCAATCGTATGAAGATTAGGCAGATGGCTCACCTCCGGAATGCGCTTATCGATCACGATCTTGGGCGTTTGATCGCCCACGAAATCTACGAGTCCGGCGGCCGGGTACACGTTCAGCGAAGTGCCTATCACCACGAACACATCGGCTGTGGCTACCACCTGTGCGGCTATTTCTATCATCGGCACGGCTTCTCCGAACCACACGATATGCGGGCGGTACTGGCCACCATCGGGTGCCAGGTCGCCAAGTTTAATATCGTCAGTGTAAGGAAAAACGGTTTCTTCGTCATGTATACTACGCATTTTACAGATCTCGCCATGCAGGTGTAATACTGAAGTAGATCCGGCACGCTCGTGCAGGTCGTCGATGTTCTGGGTAATAATGCGTACGTCGAACTTTTCCTCCAGTTTCGCCAAACCGAAATGGGCGGCATTCGGCTCGGCATTGCACACATCTTTGCGGCGCATATTGTAAAAGTCAAGCACCAGTTGCGGATTTTTGTTCCAGCCTATTGGCGACGCCACTTCGTAAATATCATATCCTTCCCACAGGCCATCGCTGTCGCGGAAGGTGCGAAGGCCGCTTTCTGCGCTAATACCAGCGCCTGTTAAAACAACGAGTACGGGTTTCATAGCTGTAATTTAAATGGAAAACATGAAACAAGCACACACAATATGCAAGAAGTCAGGATGCCTGCGGCTGGCTTACCGGTTGGTGCAGTCTTCTGCGTAAACATGCCGCAGCAGGAAGGGAAGACAACGGTCAATGATAAAACCAGTCGTACCGAAGCCTTGTCTAACGTAAACGACAAAACGCTGTTTCGTCCAACGGTCAATGCAATGACTAAACGGAAAAAGCTCCGGGCGACTGTTTATGCGTGTTGGAGAAGGTGGCAAAAAAATACCCGAAGCCATCAGGCTCCGGGTACATATTCATTGTGGAAGAAAGGGTTACTTCATCCCTCCCATTTCCAGTATCGTTTTAAATTCATCTTCCGTAACATTACACACCGACAGCCTGCCCTGCCTGATCAGCGACAGGTTTGCCAGTCGCTTTTCGATCTTCATTTGTGCCAGGGTAACCGGTGTTTTAAAAGCCTTTACAGGTTTCAGGTCTACCACTACCCAGTTAGCATCATCGGTGGTGGGGTCCTGGTAATGTTCTTTCGCTACTTTGGCAATGCCCACTACGGCCAGCCCTTCGTTGCTGTGATAAAACAATACTTCGTCGCCCTTTTTCATGCCCTTCAGGTTGTTGCGGGCCTGGTAGTTGCGTACGCCGTCCCAAAAGGTAACACCATCTTTTACAAACTGGTCCCAGGAATATTTAAAAGGTTCTGATTTAACAAGCCAGTAGTTCATATCAGTTTTAATTTCTTTTTTTAGATTTTACCATCCGCTGGCCAGCACATCTGCAATGTGCATAGTTTTAATCGAATGGCCGTGCTTACGGATATAACCGTCGAGGTGCATCAGGCACGAAAGGTCGGTGCTGATCAGGTAATCGGCGCCGGCGTCTATCGCGTTCAGCACTTTTTGTTCACCCATTCCAACCGAAATAGGTTCGAATTTAACGGAGAAGGTGCCGCCAAAACCGCAGCAGGTTTCGCAGTCAGTCATTTCCCTGAGTTCCAGTCCTTTTACGTTTTCGAGCAGTTTACGCGGGGCTTCTTTGATGCCGCATTCGCGCAGGGCACCGCAGGCGTCGTGGTAAGTGCCCACACCGTTAAGCGTAGCGCCCAGGTTGGTAACACCTAACTTTTCGGTCAGGAACTCGGTGAATTCGAATAGGTTCTTTTTCAGCAGTTTTACATCGTTGTGTGTGGCGGAGTTGTCGAACAATTTACTATAGTAATTGCGTACAAAACCGGTGCAGGAACCGCTGGGCGCCACAATGTAGTCGTATGTGCGAAAATCTTTTACAAATTTGGTAGCCACCGAACGGCATTCGTCGCGGTAACCTGCATTATAAGCAGGCTGGCCACAGCAGGTTTGCTCGGGGTTGTAGTTTACGTTACATCCCAGTTTCTCCAGCACCTTCACCATATTAAAGGCGGTTTCGGGGAAAAGCTGGTCCACGAAGCATGGTATGAATAGCTGTACGTTCATGGGTGATATGTTCAATTAACTTGTACCGGCTTTGGGGCCGGGTCGAGTTGGTTTACTGTCCTGGTGTAAAAAAAACTAACGTTTGGTCGCTAACTGTCGTTGGAAGCTGATCATTTTTAAGGCTGTAAGGGCGGCTTCATCGCCTTTGTGGCCGTGCGCTCCACCCAGTCTTTCCTGCGCCTGTTCTACATTATCTACGGTAAGTACACCGAAAATAACGGGCACGGGCAGTTCAAGGTTCAGTTGAAGTATGCCATCGGTTACTGCTTTGCAAACATAATCGAAATGGGGTGTTGCTCCGCGGATCACGCAACCGAAAGCGATAATGGCAGAAGGCTGTTCGCCGGTGCCTTTTGTGTTTTCCCAGAGTTGCCTGCAGGCAAATGGCAGCTCGAAAGCGCCAGGCACCAGGTATTTGGAAGTGTTCTTAATGTTGTACTGGGCCAGCGTGCGCTCGCAGCCTGCAACCAGTTCGTTCGTTACGAAATCGTTCCATTCCGTATAGATCATAACAACACTGGCACTCTCCAGTTGGAGAATGCCAGCATCATTCAGTACGCTTTGATTATGTATAGACATACCCGAAATTTCTTTTCACTAAAACCTAATCTCTTAATCCTTCACAACACCCAGGCGAGCCAGGTATTTGTCGATATCTCTTCCTTCCGGAGAGGTTGGGTATTTCTCCTTGATCGATTTATAGATCTGGATGGCTTCGTCGTTTTTGCTGTTTTTTTCAAGTGCTAAACCAGCGCGCATCAGGTACAGCGGAGAAGTAAGATCGTTCTCGTTGTAAGCGCCTGCTTTTTTGTAGAACTCAATCGCTTCGGCATCTTTACCCAGCTCCATGTAAGCGTCGGCGGTAATGCCATAAGCCATTGCCTGTACTACCAGGTCGTTGGCACTGAAATCTTTCAGTAAGTCGATACCTTTCTGGAAATCGCCCATTTTTACATAGGAAACGCCAGCCTGGTATTTTGCCAGGTTACCTGCTTTAGTGCCACCATATTTGTTGATCACTTCCAGGAAACCATAGTTGTTGCCGTCGCCGTTCAGCGCCAGTTTGAAAGAATCTACCGCAAAGTAATGCTGCGCTGTGAACGCTGCTTCCTGCGCTTTCTGTTCGTTGGGAGCTTTTACGAAACGGTTATAGGCGAAGAAACCGCCTACCACCACCACTACGGCAATCAGGCCATAATTGATGATGTTCTTGTTCTTTTGATAGAAGTCTTCAGCTTTGTGCATGGAATTTTCCAGGTCAAAGTCCTGAGATTTTTTAGGACTGTGGCCGGCACCTTGTTGTTGAATATCTGTTTTGTTCTCTACCATTGTGTAGATGTGTTATTATGTCCGTTAGGATTTGTTATAAATAAAAAGAAGGTTAACGACCTGATCCTCACAGATCAACCGTTAACCCCGCTTTTATGGTATTAATCAACAATAAAAGGATAATCTTCCTGTGTATACACGTCTTTCAGCAACTCATCATCAGAAGGCCAAGGTGATTCTTCCGCAAAAGTTACGGAGTCTTCCACTTCCGTTTTCACGCGTTCGTTGATCGCTTCGATTTCCTGGTCTGTCGCCCATTTGTTGTCGGTAATTACTTTCAACACCTGGTTGATAGGATCTTTCTCACGATACTCTTCTACTTCTTCCTTGGTACGGTATTTAGCAGGGTCACTCATAGAGTGGCCGCGGTAACGGTAAGTTTTGATTTCCAGCAGGGTTGGTCCGCCGCCTTCACGGGCACGTTTAACGGCCCTGTCAACACCTTCGTGAACGGCTTCGCAGCTCATACCGTCGATAGAATCGGCAGGCATTTCGTAAGCGTCGGCCAGTTTATAGATGTCCAGTACGTTAGAGGTACGTTCTACTGAAGTACCCATGGCGTACATGTTGTTTTCGCAAATAAAGATCACCGGGAGCTTCCAGGTCATAGCCATGTTGAAGGTCTCGTGCAGCATACCCTGACGGGCAGCGCCATCGCCGAAGAAACAAAGGGCAACGTTGTCGGTGCCTTTGTACTGCTCAGCAAAGGCCAGACCTGCACCTGTACCAATTTGAGCTCCTACGATACCGTGGCCGCCGAAGAAGTTGTGCTCCAGGGAGAAGAAGTGCATACTACCACCTTTACCTTTCGAACAACCTGTCGCTTTACCGTACAGTTCAGCCATACATGCCTTGGCAGATATACCCTTTGCGATCGCCAGCGCGTGGTCGCGGTAAGCAGTGATATATTTATCTTCCGGGCGTGTAGCTGTCATCGCACCTGCTGCAATGGCTTCCTGACCTATGTAAAGGTGACAGAAACCGCGTATCTTCTGCATTCCATATAATTGGCCTGCTTTTTCCTCGAACTTGCGCAGCAACAGCATCAGTTCGTACCAGTAGAGGTATGTTTCCTTGGTGAATTTCGTCTTCACGTCCTTAACCTTTTTAGTTTGCACTAGTTTCTAAATTTGTCCGCAAATATAACAGGAAAATCGTAAAAACGTAATACGAATTACTATTCATGTCAAATTATGCAAATTCGTCAAATTCAAGCACTTTTGCATATCGTTCATAATTGTAGTGCAGATTTTGCTCCTGGTTAAGAAAATATCACTCGTTCAGTTTAAGAATTACCCGCAACGCGTTTTCGGGTTCGAGAAGCGTATTGTGGGCATTACCGGGCGCAACGGTTCGGGAAAAACCAACCTGCTCGACGCCATTTACTACCTCTGCTTTACCAAAAGCTACTTTACCAGCACCGAAGCCCAAAACGTTCATTATAATACTTCCGGCTTTCGCCTGGAGGGTATTATGGAGCGGTCGGGAAAGGCGGATAAGGTGGTTTGCACGCTCAAGGAGGGCAAAAAAGACGTGGCCCTTAACGATGACAGCTACGACAAGTTCTCCCGCCATATCGGGCACTTTCCGGCTGTTATGATCGCGCCGGACGATGCCGAGATCATCCTGGGAGGCAGCGAGGAACGTCGCCGCTGGCTCGACGCGCTCCTGTCCCAGTTGTCTGCCGGCTATCTGGACCACCTGATCGCTTACCAGAAAATCCTGCTACAGCGTAACGGGTTGCTTAAAACGATTGCTGAAACCGGGCAGAACCAGGACGCGCTGCTGGAGATATTCGACGATCAGTTGGTAGCGCACGGTATCCCGGTGTTCGAAGCCCGCCGCAACTTCCTGGAGCCATTTATTCCCCGGGTGCAGGCTTTATACGATTACCTGGCGGGTAAACACGAGGTGGTGGACATTAAGTACCAAAGCCCCCTGCTGGAAATGGATTTTAGTAAACTGCTCATCACCAATCAGTTAAAAGATAAAACATTACAACGTACGTCGGCGGGCATCCACCGCGACGATCTGCAGTTCCTGCTCGACGATCACCCGATGAAGTCGAGCGCCTCTCAGGGGCAACGGAAAAGCTTCCTGTTCGCCCTTAAACTGGCGCAGTACGAGGTGATCAGCCTGCACAAACAGTTCCCTCCCCTGCTTTTACTGGACGATGTGTTTGAAAAACTCGACCAGGAAAGGGTGGCCCGGTTAATTAAATTGGTACGGAGCGATGATTACGGGCAGGTATTTATTACTGATACCCATGCTGACCGGCTGTTACAGGCGTTCGACGGGGATGGGGATATTATACAGCTTATCCACATGTAAATTTGCGTACCTTCGTATTATGCGATACGGTATTACAAGTATGGGCGACGCCCTCCAGGAATATCTCAACAAAAGCCGCCTTAAACCAAGGTTGCTGGAGATTAAAGTGCAGGAGAACTGGGAAATGCTGATGGGCAAAACCATCTCCCGTTACACCGAAAGCATCGCATTGATCGACGGCAAACTGATTATCACTACAGCCGTAGGTCCCCTCAAACAGGAACTTTCCTACTCTAAAGACAAGATCGTTAAACTGGTGAATGAAATGCTGGGCGAACCAGCCATTCGCGAGGTGATCATCAAATAAAAAGAGCCTGATGTGTAAACACCAGGCCTGTATAGATTATCATGATTGAAAAACAGTGCTAATCCATGTCTTTGAAGTACTTCGCCGCTTTAGCGAGGTCGTTCATGCTGATTTTCGTGTTCAGCGCCACCATCACCATCTCTGAGTCATCCTGCACTAACATCACTACCCTTCCCAGTTTCTTTTCCGTTCCACGGCTCATGATCTCAATCCGGCTACCGTCAGATTTTACTTCCATTAATGGTTCGAAACGTGCTTTCTGAAGATCAGATTTCAGTTTGCTTACCTCAGCATTTTCTATCTGCGCATCTTCGATGGTGTGAATTCTTATCTTTTTGATTTTTCGTAACAGGCGTTTGGCTTCGCGGCCTTCGCCATCAAACGAATTTTTAGTAATGAACATACCGGCGAGCCTCAACGGAACAAAACCCAGTCCGATAGTGAAGGTTTCGCCTTTGCCCCAATAAGATTTACGGAAGTCGCGGAGCGTTTTTTTCTGAGCGTTGGCGGAAGAAGAGAGTAATAATCCTGCAAAGAGGATGATGGCGAAAGATGATAATTGTTTAAGCATATAAGGTAGATTTGGTAAGCGCCGCAGCCCTCTGAAGAATGGCGGTAAAACAAAGGGCTGCGGCGCGTAGGGTTAAGGTTTCTTTTTGTTTCCCAGGTTACCGAGTTTATCGAATCCGGTAATTTTTACGTTATCAGAAATGCCTGAGAGGTCGGCCAGGCTGAAGTCGCCATTTACGGTGATGGCTACGAATTCGTCGCCTCCCACAAGCATTACCAGTTCGGCGATATTGCCCTTAGCGTTTTCGCGCACCATGAACTTCAGATCGGTATCCTCGTTTTTGATGCTCATCAGTTCCTGGAAATCTTTGGTAAGATAACTGGCGGCCTCGCGGTATAACTTCTTACTGGCGGCGGCATCAGCATCTTCTGCGGTAATGATGCGCAGGCCGGTTAACTTCTTGGCCACCTGCATTACCTTTTGCCCTTCCGGATCATTTACATCTACCTTAGAGAACATACTGAACATCTTGGGTGTGATATTGATGACAGTGAAGCCATCGGCATCGGCGTATTTTGCAAAAAACTTATCGAAGCTGCCTTGCGCCCACAGCGATGCTGAGGAGAGGGTAAATGCAAGCAGGAATATTATCTTTTTCATGTTATTGATTTTAGAAAGAGTGCTTTAATTGGTGATATAATTGGTTCTAGAACGGCCGTGTTAATTTGAACTTACTTTGTTTACCGCATCATTGAAGTACGATAGCTTTTCCATTTGTTTGGTACCCTTGTCCATGTTTTTGGCGATAATGGCGAGGGCTCTTTGTGTTTCCTCAAAAGCCTTTTCAGGATCGTCGAATGTGTCCTTACTCATCGCGATGGGCATATTTCTTTTTTCTTCGAACTGGTGGATAGAATACCCTACCCCGAAGGCCATTACTAATATGGCGGCTACTTTCATCCAGTCGTGCCAGAACGGCCTGATGATTTTGGCGGCAGGTTTAACGATCTCCTGTTGGGCGAAAATGTTTACGTCCAGTTCGGGGAAGTCCAGTTCTAAAGATGCAGCGGCATGAAAGTACTGGAACATAGGGGCGGCTTCGCGCAGGTCTTCAGGTAGCACCTCAGTGTGAGATGCAAAGAACTGGCGTAATTCCGCTTCTTCTTCTTCCGTTGTTTCGCAGGCCCAGTATTTAGCTACGAGGGCTCTAACTTTATTGTAATCCATACACATGCATATTTTGTAACTGTTCCCGCACCGTCTTCCGTGCCCGGTGCAAATTCACTTTTACTTCGCTCATCTCCACTTCCAGTATGTCTGCTATTTCCTGGTAAGTATAACCGTCCATATCGCGAAGCTGGATAATGGTGCGGTATTTTTCCGGCAGCGCCTGTATTACCTGATGAACTTTCTTCATCGTATCGCTCTGCTCCATCGTGGCGTGCGGGTTCCTGGTGGCCGAAGGCAGTTCGCGAACGTTATCCAGTTCGTCGGCCTGGCGGAATTTCTTGGATTTTAACCGGTCCAATGCCAGGTTTCGGGTGATGCGCATGCACCAGGCTTCGAGGTTCTGCAGATCATTCATCCTTTCTTTATGGTGCCACACTTTCAGTAACGCATCCTGGATGATGTCCTTCGCGTCTTCCTCATTGCCCAGCAGTCGGTAAGCAAAGCGGAGCAGCTTTGGCTTTACTGGCATTACCTGAGAAATAAATAGATCGTGTGACATAGTATTAGGAAGACGACTGCTTAAATCGTTTGTTACAAAAAGTAGTAAGTTTTTTTGAAGATTTTTTTATTTTGATTGATAATGAAGGAGATAAGGAGGAGACGGGAGATGGTTTTTTAACGGGGGGATGGCAATTTGGTATACTTTCTCTTTTCTAACACCGCCCTCATTCACTAACTATTCAGCCTGCTCAACGTTTCCCTCGAAACGCCAAGATATGCCGCCATCACTGCCTTGGGCACACGCTGTGCGAGCAACGGGTATTGGTTGATCAACTGCTCGTACCGCGCCTGTGCATTACTGTTCAACAGCGTCAGCACCCGCTGTTGCAATGCCACAAAGCCGGACGTAACTTTTACCATAAAAAAATGCTCCATTTTATGTGAACTCGCGCAAAGCTTCTGTTTGTTTTCGTGTGACAGTCCCAGCAACTGCACCGGCTCTATACAATCTATGTTCAACGTAGCTTTGCCGCGTTTGAAATAAGCCTGGTAGTCGGTGATCCACCAGTTTTCCATAGCAAACTGCACGATGTGTTCCTTCCCTTCCTCGTTCGTGAAAACGGACTTAAGCAAACCGTTTACGACAAAGTATTCATGGTGTACGTCCTGGCCTTCCTGGACTAAAAACTGGTGTTTTTTAAGTTGATAGGAGGAAAAATAGGCAAAGATCTGTTCGAACTCTTCATCTGTTAAACTGACTATTTCTTCTATGTGTTGCCGTAACTGTTGCTGCATGATTATTGATGGATGTGATGTGGCTCACACAAAAATAGTGATTTAGCTCCTTACAAGACAGCTGGTCCGCGCCGTAGCTTTGTGAAAAGTTAGGAACGATATGAAATCTTTATTTTCAGTTTTATTGGTGCTGCTGGCCCTGGGGGCTTACAGCCAAACAAAAAAATCAACAATCATGGCACCCAAAAAAGTATTATTCGTAGTTACCTCTTATGGCGAAATTAAGTCTACCGGTCATAAAACAGGTATATGGGCGGAGGAACTGGCTACCCCGTATTATTACCTTACCAGTAAAGGTTATGAGGTGGTACTTGCTTCTCCGGAAGGCGGCAAATCCCCTATCGACCCAAAAAGTGAGAAAGGCGACTTCGCCACTGCCGATGTGAAACGTTTTGCTGACGATGTCACTGCTCAGCAGCTATTGGCAAACACCGTAAAAATCACAGATGTAAAGGCGGCTGACTATGTGGCCATCTTTTATCCCGGCGGCCATGGCCCTATGTGGGATTTGCCACAGAACGAAACTTCCATCGGTCTTATTAATGCATTTTACGATGCCGGTAAGCCGGTAGCACTCGTATGCCACGCTCCTGCTGCTTTGCAGAACGTGAAAGGGAAGAATGGCGAACCGTTGATCAAAGGCAAAAAGATATCCGGCTTTACCAATAGTGAAGAAATAGCTGGTCAAAGTACGGCGGAAGTGCCTTTTATGCTGGAGGATATGTTGAAAGAGAAGGGCGCGGAATATGTGCGCGGTAACGACTGGGCGCCGTTCGCAGTAGCGGATGGACACCTGATTACCGGGCAGAACCCGGCTTCGGCTAAGGTGGTGGTTGAGAAGATCGTGGCGGCTTTGGAGGCTAAATAATCCGGGTTATATAAAATACATAAAGGGGCTATCGTATTACGGTAGCCCCTTTGTATCTACATACGTTGCCCGCCTATCGCCATCCCTCCGTCTACCAGGATGCTTTCGCCCGTAACGAACGATGCTTCGGGGCTGCCCAGCCACACCGCCAGTTCCGCTACCTCTTCAGGTTTGGCAAAACGGCCCACCGGTGCATGTTTGCGGAATACTTCGAGTGCCTGCTCCAGCCCTTCTTCAGGGAAGAAACGTTCGAACATAGGGGTGTATATATAGCCGGGTTGTACGTTGTTAATACGAATGTTGTCTGCCGCTATTTCCAGTGCCAGTGCGCGTACCATGCCGTCCACACCTGCTTTGCTGGCGGAGTAGATAGCGGAACCGGCCGCTGCTCCCCTGGCCAGCCATGATGAGGTGTTAACGATCGCTCCGCCTGTACCCTGTTTCCTGAACTGTGCAATTTCATGTTGGCAGCATAACCACACCCCTTTCAGGTTAATGTCGATCACGCTGTCGAAGTCATCTTCCGTGGCGTTTGTAATGGGGCCGAACTTTCCTTCGATGCCTGCATTGTTAAAGGCAATGTCCAGCTGACCGAAGTGTTTCACGGTTTCGGAGATGAGTTTGACCACCTCTTCATTTTTAGATACGTCTGCTTGTACGAACACTACGTCCGCACTTACTTCCTTTAACTGCTGTACCGCTTTCTGTCCCTCGCTTTCGCGGCGACCGGCAATTACAACTTTGGCCCCGCGCTGCAGGAACAACCTGGCTGCTGCTAAACCTATACCGGTGGCGCCCCCGGTTACCAATGCTACTTTTCCTTTAAACTGGCTCATATTGTTATTGTTTGTGAGTCAAAGGTAGGTGCACCTGTAACAAGAGGAATTATGCGAATCAAACAGCAAGTTATGAAATGGAAAGAACGGAGTTCCGGAACTGTTTCGGTGTTTGCCCGGTTTGTTTTTTAAAGAAGATGTTGAAGTTGGATGGATGCTCGAAGCCCAGGCAGTAACCGATTTCGGCAACGTCGGCACTGCTGTGGCGCAAGAGTGCTTTCGCCTCGCGGACCATTTCTCCTGCAATCCATTCTGAGGTGGTTTTGCCCGTTGTTTCTTTCAACGCACGATTCAAATGGTTGGTGTGAATAGAGAGTTGTTCGGCAAATTCATTGGCGTTTTTCAGCTTAATTACCTGGTTAGGCGGATTGATGGGGAATTGCCGTTCGAGCAGTTCGATAAACAGGTCGCTGATGCGTTTTGATGCATTACCGGTTTGTACGTAATTGTCTGCAGGCTGCATTTTCATGGCCTCGTGCATCACGATTTGCACATAGCTTTTCAGTAGGTCGTACTTATGCGCATAGCCCCCGCTCACCTCGCAAAGCATGTTGCCAAATATGTTAGCCAGGAAGGCGGTTTGTTGTTCGTCCGGGAAAAATATATGGTTGCCGCCGATTTTAAACAAAGGTGATTGCGACAGACCGCCACTACGCAGGTGCGCGTCTATAAAATCTTCGGTAAACAGGCAGAAGTAACCGGCCTGCGGCACTTCGGGCCGCGACTCCCATGAGTAAGGGACCATGGGGTTCAGGAAAGATAAGGCGGGCGCAGGAGCGGTGATCTGTTTATCTGCATAAGCGATCGTGCCTTCTCCTTTCGTCATTAGTGAAATCTTATAAAAATCACGACGGGTGGCTGGCAGAAATACATTGCGGCAGCCAAACTCCTCGATGCTGTACACATTAAACTGCCCCATGGGTTGTTGTTGCCCATGAAAGTCGAAGAATTCGGCCACTGTTTCTTTTGATTTCATAGTATGAAGTTATGAAATTCAAATAGATTTCCGTACAATAAAACGCCTGCCTGAGCATCTTGTTCAGGGTAAAAAGTTAAAGAAGTGTGAAGGAATGGGGACTAGAAGATTGCACACCGGGCGGCCGTGCGTATTCAATGCAGATAGCAAGTAATTATTGACTAATATATCGTGGGGGGACTTACTTCTCAAACACCAACACCTCCGCCTTCGCTCCCAACTTCTCCAGCACCCCATTCACCTCCGCAATCATCGGGTCGGGGCCGCATACATAGAAGTACTGATCAAAGTCGGAAACATGCTGCTTCAGGAAGGTTTCATCGATACGCGCATAACCGTAGCCGGGTTTCTCTTCCCGGGTGAGGATGAAATGGGCGTCCTGACCTAAGATGTCGCGGAGCTCATCCTCGTAAATAATATCTTCTGCTTTTTTATTGGAAAAGAACAACGCACTGCCGGCGATGATGCCGTCCTTTTTCAACTGCCTTAAGATGGCGAGGAACGGGGTTATGCCTGCTCCACCGGCGATGAAGTAACCGGGGCCTTTATATTCGATAGCACCCCATACGTCATGGATGATCAGCTCATCTCCTTCTTTTAACTGGTGTAGCTGGTGCGTTACACCGTTATGGGCGTGGTAACCTTTAATGGTAAACTCAAGGAACGGGTCGTCGTTAAGACTGGTAAAGGTGAAAGGGCGCCTTTCGTTTTCCCAGCCGGGTAAATTGATGGCGATCTCTGTGGCCTGACCGGGTGAAAACCTGTAGCCTTCGGGCTTATCAAAACGGAAGCGTTTTACGTCGTGGGTAACGGGCGTAACAGATTGGAGTTTAACGATGTGTTGTTCCATATTTTAAGCCATTTTGATGCGGGGATCTACGATACTATACAATATATCTGCCAGCAGGTTGATGATCACGAAAATGCCTGCCGTAAACAGTACTGCGCCCATTACCACGGGGAAGTCGAACTTCTCCAGCGCATCTACAGTAACCTTACCGATGCCTTTCCATCCGAAGATGTACTCTACGAAGAAAGCGCCTGCCAGCAGTTCGGCGAACCAGCCGGTGATGGCGGTTATTACCGGGTTGAGGGCGTTACGTAATGCGTGTTTGTACAGGATCACATTGGTGCGCAGGCCTTTGGCCCGGGCAGTGCGGATGTAGTCCTGGCTTAATACATCGAGCATGGCGCTACGGGTCAGTTGCACGATGATGGCCAGTGGCCTGATACCTAATGTGACAGCGGGTAATATGAGGTTGCGGAGGTTAAGCACCCTGCCCGCAAAGGGATCGATGTCGTACAGGCTGCCAGTCATATGCAGGCCGGTATATTCGGTAAATACGAAACCGAAAACATAAGCCAGTACAATACCGGTGAAGAATGACGGGGCGGAAATGCCGATTACACTGGCGAATACCGCGCTGGTATCCATCCAGGTGTTTTGTTTTACGGCCGATATGATGCCGAGTACGATACCGATAACGGTGGCGAAGGCCATAGCGGCGAGGGCCAGTACGAGGGTGCCGGGTAAGGCTTCGGTCAGTATCTCCCAAACATCTTTTTTGCCCTGATAAGAACGGCGCAGGTACGGGGTTTTTAATACGAACATCCGATCGCCGCCAAGCGGCAGCAGTTGTACGTAGTTCATATTTGCGTCGGCCTCCGGCTTGTTGTGTACGGCCAGTGGCGACAGGTCATTTACATACATCAGGAACTGCACCGGGAGCGGCTTGTCTAAATGCAGCTCCCGGCGCACGTTTTCCAGCGAGGCCACGTCTGCACGCTGACCAAGGGTCAGGCGGGCCGGGTCGCCGGGCAATACATTGAAAAGGAAGAATACTACCATCACCACACCCAACAACACCAGTATCCCATACCATAATTTCCTGAGTATGAAACGAGCCATATTACGTTTAAGGAATATCGTTATAATGCCATTTGCCAGTGATGGTGCCTTTTTCCAGTTTGATTAAACAAACATTAGCGCGGCCGGCGGTTTTAATCGCGGTGCCGTCCATCTGTACAAACGGGAAGTTAATACCACGGGCTTTCTTAAAGGCTTCTACCTGCTCTTTGTTGGAGGAAGTAACGCCGTAAATATAAATGCCCTGCTGTTTCTCCAGCGCCTGCATTTTCGCTTCCCAGCCTGATCCTGCTTCGTCTGTACTCTTTACCAAAAACAGGTAAATGGTAGATGGCTCGCTCAGGATGCCGGAGGTAAGATCTGCACCGTCGAAATCTTTCAGGGAGAAGTCTTTGATAGCGGGTTCGGCGTTGCCTTTGGAGATCAGTTTATCGGTACGGTCTACATACTTCCAGGTAGTGTCCTGCCATGGATAGTTTTCTTCGTTGAACTCTTCCTGCTTGCCGTCTTTCTCGTAAATCAGCACGGTTTTGTATACGTCTGGTTTAGCGCCGGGCGGCAGTTTCATTTTTTCGGGGATGTTGTTGCCCACTTTGTAAGGCAGGCAATCCACGATAGGCAGGTGGTTCAGCGTGTACCACTGTATGCAGACAGAGAACACCACGGCCAGCGCCATTACAATGTGCGCAGCTTTACCGGCAAACAGTGGTTGTATGCGGTTGCGGTAAATGAATATTACAACGATCATCACCAGTAATATCACATCCTTCCAGAAGCTCTCGTTGGCTTCCAGTTTAATACAGTCGCCGAAACAGCCGCATTCTTTAATAAGGCCGCTGAAGTTCGCAAAGGCAGTCAGGAAGGTGAAGAAGATGATCAGTATCAATAATAAAAGAGAGAAGATGCGCATGCGGTAACCGAGCAATACGGCTACACCGGCAACGATCTCAAAGGCGTTCATCGCGATGGAAAGGCCGAGCGAAAAGGGTACCATCCAGTACATATGCAGTACCTCAAAAAATTCATCCATCTTGTAACTGAGTCCCAGCGGGTCGTTAGCCTTAATAAGGCCCGAAAAGATGAATAGTACGCCTACAATGATTCTGAACAGGTTTAGGATAAGCTTCATGGTTGGATATATGTGTTTTAGATAACGTTAAGATTTGCTGTTTGCCTCGTCTATCTTGATAAGGGCGAAGATGGCGTAGTTGACGATGTCTACGAAGTTGGCGTCCATACCTTCGGAGATGATCGTTTTACCGTCGTTGCGCAGTATTTGTTTAATGCGCAGCAGTTTGGTAAGTATCAGGTCTACGAACGATTCCTGGCTCATATCTCTCCAGGCCTCTCCGTAGTCGTGGTTCTTATCTTCCATCACCCCTCTTATAAAGTTGATCTTGTTGTCGTACAGTACCGCCACTTCGTCCGCAGGAATGTCCGTGTACGGGTCGTTGGGCAACTCCATCTGCAGCAGGGCAATTACGCCATAATTCACAATAGCGGCAAATTCACCGTCTATACGGTCTTCCACCTTTTGTTTGCCGCCCAGTTCCTGGATGGTGCGGATGCGCTGGGCTTTAATGAAGATCTGGTCCACGATGGAAATGGGGCGTAATACACGCCAGGAAGTGCCATAGTCGCGGGCCTTTTTTACGAAAGTATCTTTACAGGCAGTTATCACCTGTGTATATTGGGCTGCTGTGTTACGGATCGTCGTCGTCAATGCTTTCTTTAGTTTAATTAAGTATTCGTGCCGTTAATATGGCTGAATTTATTGTGAATCAATTATTTTTGATGCAGTTTAAACAGCCTTTCAGGGGAACGAGTTTCAAAAATACGTCATTAGATGACAAATATTGACTGTTCTCTGTATTATTGTGATAAGCGTACAAAGAAAACCTTATATGGAACAGGTGGAAAGTAAATACACCATCAACTGCCGTGGTAAACTGCTGGATTTGTCTTCCCCGGTGGTCATGGGCATTATTAATATCAACGAAGACTCTTTTTACGCGGGCAGCCGTAGTCACGAGCTGCACGAGGTAACGGCCCGGGCAGCACAGATGCTCGCCGATGGGGCCACTATTCTCGACCTGGGCGGACAAAGCACTCGTCCGGGGCAGCCACAGGTAAGCGCGGAAGAAGAGGCAAACCGGGTGATCCCTGCTATCCATGCCATCGTGCATCATTATCCTGAAGCTATTATTTCGATAGATACGTATTACGCTTCCGTGGCGGATAAGGCCGTAAAGGCCGGTGCGGCTATTGTAAACGACATCAGTGCGGGCAATCTCGATAAAAAGATGATCGCTACCGTAGCTAAGCTTGGTGTTCCTTATGTGGCCATGCACATGAAGGGCAAACCCGAAACCATGCAAAAGCAGGCGCGTTACCAGGATGTGGTGCAGGAAGTGCTGGATTACCTGATCCGGAAACTGGAAACGCTTCGCCAGGCGGGGATTAAAGATGTAATCGCAGATCCTGGTTTTGGCTTTGCGAAGAACATGGAACATAACTACCAGTTACTGAACGGCCTGCATGCGTTAAAGGTGCTGGACGTGCCTATACTGGCGGGCGTAAGCCGTAAAGGCATGATTTATAAACTACTGGAAACCTCTGCGGAAGACGCACTGAACGGCACTACGGTAGTGAATACCCTGGCCCTGCAACAGGGTGCGCTTATACTGCGGGTGCATGATGTGAAGGCGGCTATGGAAGTTATCAGGATCATGCAATATGCGGGTAAACATCATACACGTGAATAAAAACTTATTACATTTACAATATGGATGTGATTAATTTCTATGGTTATGCGTTTCGATGGTTGAATATTCTGGATCTTCTGATTGTAATTTTTCTTATCGTACAACTCTACCGGCTGCTGAAAGGGAGCCTCGCCTTTAATATATTCCTGGGACTGTTGGTGATATACGCGTCTTACTTCCTTGTCCGCTCGCTTAAAATGCCCATTTTAACGATCGTGCTGCAAAACTTTATCAATGTAGGGCTCATCGCTATCATCATCATCTTTCAGCCCGAGATCCGCAAGTTCCTGCTGGTGTTAGGCAAAAAGACGCCACTGAGCAAGGATAGTTTTCTTACCAAACTGTTCCTGCCCGACAAGTTCAAGAGTTACAAGGAAGAAGAACACATCATCAACGAAATTATTACTGCGGTTGGGCATATGGCTGCCAGCCAAACTGGTGCGCTGATCGTGCTGGCCACCACTTACCGCGTGAAGTTCGATACAGCGTCGAGCATTTCAATTGATGCGAACGTGAGCGCTAAACTGATTGAAAGCATTTTTGAGAAGAACACCCCGTTGCACGATGGGGCCCTGATTATCGTAGGCAACCGTATCCTGGCCGCCAAGGTAATACTGCCCATGTCAGAAAACCCGAACCTGCCTACCCGCATAGGTATGCGCCACCGCTCTGCCGTTGGTATCACCGAGCATAGCGATAACCTGGCCATTTGTGTATCGGAGGAAAGGGGTACTATCTCTTTTGCTGATGATGGCATACTCAGCCAAAACGTTTCGCTGGAAGAACTGAAGGTGAAATTATACGAAACCCTGGTGGAAGGCCTGTAAGCCTTACACCTTTACATACATCTTCCGCCTGTCCATCCAATACCCGATGAGCCATATCAGCAGCATATAGGCGATGGAATACAGTAACGACGCATCTTTATCACCCAACCAGCTGGTAAAGCCGTGCCTGTAGATAAGGCCGCCAACGGATGGACCGTTGATCCTTACCAGGTGTAACAGTACGATTACTACCCAGGCAATAATGTATATGAACAGCGGGTTTTTCCCGAATACTTCGAAGAAGTACGTCCATTTTTTTACCTGCAGGATGTCAATGGTCCATATCAATACACCTAACAATAAAAGGTCGAACCCGGTGGTATACACTACGTAGCTGCTGGTCCATAATGGTTTGTTGATGGGGAAACCGGTGTTCCACACCATTCCTGCTGCTACCAGTATAATACCGGCCGCAATAAGCCTAATGATTGTTCCGGGTTTGTTACCCCGCTCCTGCACAAATACGCCGGCAAAGTACCCTGCTACTACATTTACAATGGCAGGCAGTGTGCTGAGTAAGCCCAGCGGATCAAAAGGGAATTTGTAGTGTTTGTAGATGTTTTCGACAGGCAGGTACAGCCTGTCCAGGCGACCGATGGCATTGCCTTCAAGGGTATATGGCCCTGGGTCGGTGCCAAACTGGTAAAGCAGCCACCAGTACACAAATAGGATGGCGATGCTGATGATGATCACTGTTTTCGTAGTCGTGTAGCGAATCAGCAATGCGGCGGCGCAGTAGCATAGTGCTATGCGTTGTAGTACACCCCAAAGCCTTGTAGCGGTTAAATCTTTCAATACATAATGCCCGTCTTCATAACGCACAAACGGGAAGGCGTGCAACAGTACACCGATCAGGAAGATGATGAATGTACGTTTTAATACCTTCTTTAAAAAATCAGTATGAGAAAGCGTGGATAGCTTTCCCATACTGAAACTAAGGGCATTACCCACTACAAAAAGGAAAGTGGGGAACACCAGGTCGGTGAGTGTAAACCCGTGCCAGTCTGAGTGTTTAAATGGTGCATAGATCGCATTCCAGTTGCCTGGCGTATTAACGACTATCATAAGGGCGATGGTAAGGCCCCTTAATACGTCCAGCGCCAGGTATCGTGGTGTTAAAGGCTTCATTACGGTAATGGTGTGTACTTAAATTCGTGTATAATGATCTCGACAGATTTGCCGTCAGACGGCCCTTCGGGCTTAAACAGCCAGAGGTTCATGTGGATGGGCATGGACAGTGTGCTGATGGAAGTAGGCGTTGCCCATGATTTACTTTCGAACTGGTTGGTGTTCCCGTCCGTAAAACCATGCATGCTCTGGAAGTCGATAGTGGTGGGCGTGCGTTTAAAACGGTGCGTGCTGTACGTGCCGTTCATCGCGAAATCCTTTGCATAGGTGACGTTGGTAATACCTGTATCGCCGGTAGCGGGCCATACGGTATAGTTCAGGATAGGTGCATGCGGGTAACCCCAGCGGGAGAACTCAATGTCCATTTCATCGAAGCGGCTGTTGCCGGAATAATTGAACAGGCCCAGTACAATGTTTTTGTCCAGCGCATTTACCGGCCCTTCCAGTTTCCACTGGTACGTGCCATAGCCGAAATTGATGGTAGAACGTATTTCCGCCGCTTCCCAACGCCCGGTATCGTTACGTTTCTTCAGGCGCAGGTGCAGCCGGCCTTTGGCGTCTACCCACACATTATCGCCGCTCCACCAGTTGGCGTGCGGGCCTTGTTGGGCAGCAGGTGTTTTGACCACCCAGCTATAACCGGAAAACTGGATGATGGTTTGACCGGCGGCATTCACCACCTTGTTTGTAGAAACGGGCGGGTCCTGCTCTTTTGGTTCACAATTGTAAAAGCTGAAGGGCAATATGGCCGTCATCAGCACGACGAGGATGCTTTTCATGACAATTAGTTTGATGCTTACTGAAATCGTATACCGGCAAAATCTTCTTTACGGTGAAAGTCGGGTATGGGCGACTGTACCTTGTTCCAGGTAAGGAAATGAGGTGCGGGCATATCATCACCGCACTTGTAAAAGTTGCCCCTGGCATGGGCAGTATGAAAGCTGGTCAGGTTATGATAACAAAATACGGCAGCAGGTATTACCAGCGTAATATCCCAGGCGAACTGTGGCCGGCCGGCTGCACTGGTGGCCGTAATGCTGGTGGCAGTACTGATTTGCGCTGCAACAGCGGCGGGTAACGGCGCCCGTTTTTCACGGTTAAAGCCATAGCCGGTTTTATGCCAGCCAATACAATTAAACTCCAGGTTGTAATAGTTCTCATCGTCGCCAAGCGCTACGAAAAACTCCACACAACTGTCTTTATGTATATCACCATTGGCTGAAGCAGCGGCCAGCATGTAGTTTTCTTTGATGCGGAACTTCAGTAACAGGGCACTTCCGCAATGCGCAATGCTAAAACCGGCTTGTACACTATGTTCGTATTGTGGCCAGGGATTAACGTTCAGTGGCGTAACCAGCAATCCGTCCAATGCCGCTGCTGCTGTTGTGGGGCCCGGAATGTCCGGCAAACTGATAAAAGGAACTTCGAGTAACTGCATCCCTACGCTTTTTGAAGTTCCAGTAAACCCGCGCTCTGTTCATCGAGAAACAGGATGGCAGCAGGATGTGTGCGCAGTATGGTCGAAGGATACAACGTTTTCATACCGGCATGCACGGTGTCGTAAACAGCTTTTGCCTTTGCCGGACCAGGCACCATGCAGAAAACGTAACGTGCTTTCATCAATGTAGGGATGGTAAGCGTAAGCGCATGTGTAGGCACTTCCGACAACTGGGTAAAACATCCGTCGTTCACCTGCTGCTGGCGGCATACCTCATCCAGCTCCACTACTTTAATCACCTGCGGATCGGCAAAGTCGGCCACCGGCGGATCGTTGAAGGCAATGTGCCCGTTCTCCCCTATGCCCATACACACTATATCCGTAGGGTATTGCAGCAGCAGGTTTGCGTAAGCCTGGTTACTGCTGTCGTTGATGTAGTGTACTGACCTGAAAGGCAAAGCATCGAATAATCTTGTCTTCAGGAAGTTGCCAAAAGCCTGTGGTGCTTCCGACGACAGCCCAATATATTCATCCATATGAAAAGCATTGGTCCTGCTCCAGCCGATGTTGGCCTGCTGCTGTAAAGCCTCCAGGAATTCGTTTTGCGAGGGGGCTGCGGCGAATATGATGTTTACTTGTTTTTGTTTGTCCAGCAACGTACGAATGGTATTGGCAGCTGCTTCCGCTGCCGCATCACCCATCCGCCGGCGGTTCTCATATATCCTTACTTCCAGCTGTCCTGCTGTCATTGTTTGTATCATCTTAAATAACGTTTAAATAAAAGTGCTGTGCAGGCTTTCGTTCGACATGTACACGATGTTCCCGTTCACGATAGTGGTATCGATGTTGATGTTATCGTCGAATAACACCACGTCCGCATCCTTCCCCTTTACCAATGAGCCTTTCCTGTCCTGGATGCGCAGAATGGTGGCGGGTGTTTCACTGATCATGGTAACGGCATCGCGCAGCGGCACATCGGCCATTTCTATCATGTTACGCACCAGCCGGTCGGCCGTGGCTACGCTGCCTGCAAACGCACTACGGTCGGTGAGTTTGGCTACACCATCTTCTACCAGTACTTCCATGCCGTTTTTCAACCCACCTAATATGGAGCGGCCTTCGGGCATAGCGGCGGCGCGCATGGCGTCGGTAATTAATGCGGTATGTCCCGGCCCTTTGATCTTGTATACCAGCTTTAACAGTGGTGCGGGCAGGTGTACACCGTCTGCAATGATCTCCACGGTCATCCCATCTATCAGGTAAGCGGCTTCTATCACCCCTGCGTAACGGTAAGCGTTCCTGCGCGATACGCCTGACATGCAGGAGTAAAAGTGCGTGGCATGCGTGAAGCCTTTTTCGTAAGCCAGCAGTACTTCTTCATAAATAGCATCGGTATGCGCCAGTGCCGGCAGTATGTTCTGTTTAGTGAGATATTCGCCAAACTCCAGCGCCCCTTTCAGTTCCGGCGCTGCGCTCCATCGTTTTACGGATGACGAACGGGCGAGTATTTCTTGATACTCCTCCCGCTTCGGATCGCGGATATAGCGAGGGTCTTGCGCGCCCCGTTGTTTCATGGAAAAGTACGGGCCTTCGATGTGTAAACCGATAAACTGTGCGCCATGCGTATTGGCTTTGTGGGCTTTTTCGTAAACGTCCAGCGTATCGAGTAAATCCTGTTGTTCGCAGCTAAGCGTGGTAGGCATCATCGAAGTGGTGCCATAGGCGGCATGCGTGCGGGCAATGTGCAGGAAGGCTTCTTCGGTATTGTCCATAAAATCGTGGCCCCCGCCCCCATGTACGTGCATGTCGATAAAACCGGGTGCTATGTATTTGCCCTGTGCATCAATTTCCAGGGCGTCGTTCACTTCTATATTTTTATCGCTTACCTCCGCGATCCTGCCATCTGCAATGAGCAGGCAGCCGTCTTTGATCGTGCGTTGCGGGGTAAGTATAGTGCCGTTATAAATCTTCAGGTGTTTCATGCGTGGATCTTCGTTTTGCGTGTCCAGCTTCTCAGGCGGTAGGCGTAAAAAGCGTAAAATATAAGATAGGCGTAACAAGGCAGTAATATCCAGTAGGCTTCGCGCAGGCCGTGCCCGTCGGCCCAATAGCCGTATAGTAAGGGCATGATGGCGTTACCGCATAATCCCATGACGAGTAAGGAAGCGCCGGTTTTAATGAACCGTCCGAGGCCATCCAGGGCCAGCGGCCACACCCCTGCCCATATCATAGCGTTCGCAAAGCCTAACAGTACTACACACCATACGGAAATATCAGTGGTATGGCCCAGTATGGTTACCTCGCCGCGTAACACCAGCACCAGGCAGCTCAGTACAATACCAAGTACCGTGCAGATGCGTAACGCTGTGAGTTGTGAGATCAGTTTGGGAATGAAGGTGATGCCCAGCAGGTAACCTGTAATGGTAGCCGTTAAGGTGTACGACGGGAACACTTTCGCCTCCCCGAACGGCATGCCCATACTGGAAGCGTAGTTGATAATACTGTCTACCGCAATTACCTGCGAGCCTACATGAAAAAAGATAGCCACGGCGCCCAGCACCAGGTGTGGGAAACCCAGTACGCTCCCGCTGCTGCGGGCGGCCCCGTCTTCTGTATCTATTTCGGGCAGGGCCGAATATCTTACGAACAATCCAAGTGCAAACAGTAGTACGGCCACTACTGCGTACGGAGCGGCCACGCGCATCACCAGCTCGTCCAGCACCTGCGCCCTTACATCGGCGGCCATGTTGGGTATGTCGGCGAACAGCTGTTTGTCGGTGGGACGAATAATCACGGCGGCGAATAACAAGGGGGCAATGATACCGGCTGCTTTGTTGCAGATGCCCATTATAGAAAAACGCTGCGCCGCTCTTTCTTTATCGCCTAAAATGGTGATGTAGGGGTTAGCGGCTGTTTGTAAAATGGCCAGTCCCATACCGATGGTAAACAGTCCGGCCAGGAACAGCGGGTACGCACGCTGCATGGCTGCGGGTACAAATATCAATGCGCCTATACTCATGATCCAGAAGCCTACCATCATCCCCTTTTTAAAACCGATACGTTTTAACAGGTAGGCGGCAGGTAAGGACATGACTAAGTACGCAATATAGAAGGCAAAGGCTACGAGGTACGATTGAAAGTGATTGAGCTCACAGGCGATCTTGAAATACGGTATCAGTATGGCGTTGATCCATGTCACGAAACCAAATACGAAGAACAGTACCCCGATGATCATGATCGGGACAAGACTTTTTTTCTTTACTGCATTAATGGGCGGCAGGGCCTCAATTCTGTTGTTCATACGCTTATTGATGGTGGCCAAGCTTATTTACCAGTTGCCGCCAGCGTGCGTTCCTTAACGCATTTTCTGTGGCAATTTCTGAATCGTATAATAAAACGCCGTTGAGTTGAGCGAAACGTTTATCGAGCGCTGCGGGTTGCAACTGCTGCAGGGTGCGCAGCAATACAGGGGCTTGGGCTCTTGTATAACTTATATCGTTGAGCTGCGCTTCTACCTGTGTGCAGGTTAAATAAAATACCCGGATGTCGCTCATCAGCAGGTAATGTTCGAACATTGCTTTGTTCTTTACCGGCTGAATGCTGCGCAAGGTGGCAGCAGTTTGCCTGGCACTGTCCAGCAGGGCCGCAATGCTGATGCCTGCTTTGTTCACTTTGCCCTGCACCACTTCGTAGGGCGCACGTTTGATAGCGTTCCAGAATACGGCAGCTGTTTGCTCATCAAACCCGAACTGTGTTTTACAATAGCTGGCAATGAAACTTTGCACCGGCAAAGCCCCTTCTGTTTTAAGACTTTCAAAAAAAGCCTTCACCAGCAAATCGAAGCCACTGATCGGGTATACGCGCCTGATGGCGTACAGGTCTTCTATATCGGCATGTGTTTCGAACACCGGGGAGTAAATGCCTGAGGTAGACCAGGAGGTCATGATCATCCCCTTATATCCCAGTTTACGCGCCTGCGGAATGAAGGTGCGGATGTTGTTAAAATGTTTTTCCCAATCGGTTAAAAAGTAATTGTCCTGCGCACTCCTGATAGCAGGCGATCCCCATATTTCAAACCCGCTCTTCATCAGTTTTTCATGATCGCCGAAGCGGTCTAAGTCCCAGCCGTAGTTCCAGTCGATGAAGATGGTTTGCGGAGGAAGCCCCTGTAGAGCATCCGGGTATTTGAGGGCGATGTCTGCCCATATCACCGGTACTTTGCCCAGGCTCACCACGGTGTTGCAAAGCATTTTGATGTAATCGCCATACAGCCTGCCTTTGCCCACTTCGGCCACTTTCTTTTTTGATTCTTCCGAATGCCCGAGCAGGTATGTTTCATCGCCTCCAATGTGGATGTATTTCGAAGTGTGTGTCGTAATAAGATCTTTATACAGATCGGTAAACAGCGCTTTACACTGCTCTTCGCGAATAGGGTTTACCTGCGAGTAATCTTTCTGGTCTTCCCTTAAGTCTTTATAACGGGGATGCCGCAGGATGTACTCCACATGCCCAAAGCTTTGTTGCAAAGGAATTACATCGATGCCGAGGCTCGTACAGTATTTTACGAATGCAGTGATCTCTTCTCTTTTGTAGGCATAATGGTTAGAGATCACGGCATGTTTTTCATACGGGTACGCGGCCTCCCATTCCATCACGATGGTATTGATGCCGTGTTCACTTAGTTGTTTTGCAAACGTCATAAGGGCAGGCATTTTCATTACCTGTATACGCAGGTCGAGGTGAAAACCCTGTACGCGGAAGCCCGGCTGGGCCTGACTGCCAATTGCCAGCAAGCAAAGCAATACCGTAAAGAGGAAAGGGTTTTTATTTCGCACGTTCTTTCTTTTTCTTGTTTTTATCTGTAGCCAGCGATGTTTCGTAAATCACGTTCAGTAACGAGTTCGCGTCGGTGGTGTCGTGCAGCAGTTGCCATATCATCACACCGCCGCCCTGTTTCATGGCCAGTTCGGTTTTTTGTTTGATAGTGGTTTTACCGTTGTAAAACACCGTGCCGCCATTGTCCGGCAACGTCACTTCGTCCTTAATGTCCGCTCCCGGGAACTGGGTAATGATATCTTTGTAAGCCATGGTGCGGTAGTTCCTGTTGGTATCCGCAGCCGGACCAAAACCATAACCGTAAAAGGGCACACCTACTATCAGTTTGTGTTTGGCCACGCCCCTTTCATCCCGCCAGTAATCCAGATGGTCCTGCGCATAAGAGATGGGTGAATGTTGCGAAGGGTCGGTTAACTTCCAGGGGCCGGTTTTATCGTAGGCCATCAGGTTCACGAAGTCGAACTTTTCCAATGCTTTATCGGAGATGCGTTTCCTCGTGTAATAAGCCAGTGCGGCAGTCAGCAGCTTTTTACGGCTCTTCAGCGGACCACTGATCGCTACCACGAAGTTCTCATAATTCGAATCAATGTCATCCCCCTCAATATCTACATCAATGCCATCGAGGTTGTACTGATCTACGAAGGCGATGAAGTTAGTAGCCAGCTTAGTCCGGTAAGCATCACTGAGCAGTTTGGCGTAATAGGCGTGCCTGCTGCCGCCACCGCAGGAAAGTAATACTTTGATGTTGCGGGCATGGGCCATGCTTATTACCGTGTCCAATGCGGGCAGCGGACTAAAGTTCCCCGATGTATCGGGGTTAATGAACGCGATATTGAGATGGGTAATGCTGCCAAGCGGCACCTTCTGCATATCGGCCACCATGTTGTTGGAGCGGATATAACCTACTATTTTGAACTGAGCCTTTACTTCCTGCGCCATGAATGCCGAGGCAGCCATAAAGGCGAACATGATCTTTTTCATCCGTCTACTTTAAAGAATTATAAATAGCGCCCGTCAGTGAGTTCGCGCCTTTCACATCATAATCGCCTGCCCATACATAGGCCCCGAGAAAGCCATTTGCTTTAAGATACGCCGCTTTTTGCGTAACCAGCGGCACCCCGTTGAAATATACACCCTGCGCAATGGCTGCATATTCTTTGTCGAATGCAGCCGGCACCTGGGCCAGTATGTCCTTATAGGCCATGTAGTTGTAGGAGGTCCAGCTGAGGTTATTGCCATTGGCGTCCAGCGCGGTATAACGCAGGCCGAAAGCGGGGATGCCGATTACCAGTTTGGTAGCAGGATATTTCGCTTTCCAGAGGTTGGCGCCGGTTACGAAGTAGTCATAACCTGAGGGCTGACCTAAAGCCTTTCCCGGGCCTACATGCAACCCGTCTTCAAACGCATGTACGTTCAGCCAGCTGGCAGCAGAGAGGTCTGGGTAACGGTCGTGGTAAAGGTTCGTGGTAACAGTGAGGGTGATGATCGCATTTGCTTCCAGTGCGGCGCGCAGTTCGTTCAGGAACGGACCGGTAGCGGCGGCATTGGCATTGATGATAGCGGCGGTGGTATTGATGTCGGTCATCATAATATCAACCCCGTCCATCTTTTTAGCGGTAATGTAGTTTTTGATCGATTGTACCAGCGCAGCTCTCTTAGCCACGTCGGTAATCACTGCACCAAAGTTGTTGCTCGAACTAACGCTCCAGCCATCGCCGGATAAAGCGCCGCTGATGCCCAGTAAAACGGGAATACCTTTTACATGTGCGCGGCCGGTAAGTTCTTCTGCTTTGCGGTACGCCTCGCCCTTCGACACGTCCATCACGCCAGCGGCGGTAATGGTAGCCACTTTGTAAGCAAGGTGCGTGATGTTATCCCAGTTGGCGTATTTGTAGCTGGCCGTATCGTTCAGGTAAGCCATCACTACACTGGTACCGGCTTTCTTCTCGTAGGTATCGGGTATTACGAACACATCGCGGGTGCGACTGCTGGTTAAACCTTCATACATCACATCGAGTTTAATACGGTACTCGCCCCCGGTGGCGGCAGTAAAAGTGAAAGTGGTGTCGGTAGATACTTCGGTATCGTTCACCTTCCATGACACTTTAGCCTTTCCTGACGGTGAGAACTGCAGTCCGGCGAAGGTCATCGTTTGACCAATATTCAGGATGCGCACACTGTCCGGATGCTCCGGGAACAGTGACGTTTCGTTAAACACGCGAGGCGTAAATGCCCTGCCTTCGGCCTGCTCTTCCGCCTCGTCTTTTTCACAACCGACCAGCAACAGGCTTACAAAAGCGATGTATAGTAAATAGCTAAGTTTTTTCATCAGTATAAATTTGAACAGATGGATCAATAGGTTACGTTATTCTTTATCCCACCACACACGTTTCGTCCAGTCGTCTTCGCCAATTACAGCAATGGCCGCATTCACATGTTCTGCATTCTGTTCCTTCTCCGACAGCGGGTACTGGAACCTGCGGGGAATGGTTTTAGACGTTGATTCATTGTTCGGTGAGTTGGGCAGTTCCGGGTAACCGCTACGACGCCAGTTGGCAAACACTTCCGGCCCGTTCAGCATCAGTGTGATCCACAGTTGCTCGTTGATCTGTTTCAGTTCGGTGCCAGCGGTTAAAGGATTGGCGGTAAGGAAATTACCGATCTCTGTATCTGTAACCACCGGACCGTTGGGGAACAGGCTCAGTTGTTTCATGGCTGCTTCTACCCCTCTCCTGTAATGCGTGGCCGCATCTACGCCCAGTGTAATGTTCATCCTTACAGATGCATCTGCCAGTAACAATTCCAGTTCTGAATAAGTAAGATGCAGGAAGGGTGCATTGTTCCGCATAAAACAGTTGTTCAGTTCACATTTCAGGTCGCCGTTAACCGCGCTGTAATTGCTGCCATTGGCCAGTTTGATGATCACCGGTCCTACCCAGTCGTCGTACACATAACGGCCCGGTTTGGTGCCTGTAAGGCCCACTACGGTAGCCCGTACCTGTGCGGTAATGTCCTCACGCTCGAACGGTTTTAAAGGCGAGTTTTGTTTGTATACTCTTGGAATGTAGTTCAGTCGCGGATCGCTGGTATTCCTTAACTGGTCGATGAAGGTGGATACTACTTTTAAGGTAGCCGCCTGCTGGTTAATGGCGACAGATACGGAGTTGCCGCGCAGGTCAGAATATGTATTCTGGATATCGAGGTGTTTGGTCATGCAGATATCTGCATTGCTGGTCATTACCCCACCATCGGCATTAAACGCTTCTTCCACTTCTGTTTTCGCACGCTCCGGGTCTCTTTCAAATATGCGCATGGCAAGGCGGATACGTAGGGAGTTCGCGAACTTCTTCCAGGCGGTGATGTTGCCTTTGTAGAAGATCTCGTTCGGTACTTTGTCTTTCGTGGCATCCAGTTGTGCCGAAGCGGCTTTCAGCTCTTTCAGGAAGTCGTCGTAAATGGCCTGTTGCGTATCATACTCCGGCCTGGTAACCTGGGTGTAATAAGCTTTGCCTGCCTGGAAGTAAGGAATATCGCCATACAGGTCGGTGATGCGCGCAAAGGTGTACACCTTCATGATGCGGCACATCGCGTTCAGGTTGGTTTTTGTAGCTACGTTGTTGGTGCGCTCCACGGCGTCAACGATGTTCACTACATCGTTCTGGTAGCTGTTTTCCCACATCACCCAAAGCCTGGTGGCGTCTTTGATGTACATAGCGCCCACACGGGTATAATAGGCCCCTGCAAACTGCTGCATCATGGGCGTAAGTACGATCGCATTGGTACGTTCCTGGGTCGACAGATCTCCTGAAAACCACAGCTGTGCAAATATCAGCTGGTTCTGCGGATCGATGGAACTGGATTTGGTGGGATCGGTGTTCAAATCTCCGAATTTGCCACAGGCGGCGAATGTGAGTGCCAGCGAAGCCAGTATGATATATCTGAATGTAAGTTTCATGTTTACCGGTTTTTAAAGTGATTGACTACAAACGCACGTTCAGGTTAAGTCCCCAGCCCCTGCGCGATGGCAGTGAGCCGTATTCAAGTCCCTGGCCGTTACCATTGTTGTAGTTGGAGTCCGGGTCTACGTTCGGGATGTCTTTATAGATGATGAAAGGGTTCCTGGCAACCAGGCCTATGGAGGCGGATTTGATGCCCAGTTTCGTCAACGCTGGTTTAGGCAGTCTGTAAGAAAGCACGATCTCACGCACCTTTACATAGGTGGCTTTGTAGATGAACGGTACCGCAATGCCATTACCATCGCTGTAAAAACCTCCCCAGTAAGCAGAAGGATCTACGGCACGGGTGTTCTTTGTATAGATGGGTTTACCATCTGCATCGGTACCGGTTTGTACCACACCTTCGGGCACTATACCCCGCACCATGCCCATCGCCTGCCATTCGGCGAGGGTTTTACGGGCAGCGAGCCTGTCCTGCTCCGACTGTATCCACTCTTCACGACCGGGCAGTGTTTTTTTACTGCTGCCGCGGATCACGGAGAACATGTCTGTCATAGAAAAGATATCTGCGCCATACTTCACATCGAAGGAGGCATTCAGGCTAAAGTCTTTGTAGGTGAGGCGGTTCATTAAACCACCTGTCCAGTCGAACACACCTTTACCCAGCACACGGCGGTCGGTGGTAGGCAAGGGATTGAGCGATGTTGGATTCAGGATCACGTTCCCCTGCGGGTCACGCTGGTAGTCGTAACCCAGGATGGCGCCGTATTGTTGTCCGGGCATAGCGGCCACCAACAGGCCCAGCCAGCGAGCCTCTGATAAAGCAATAAACGGAACACCCGGTACCAGCGATTCTACTTCATTTACGTTACGCGCAAAGTTGGCGGTCACCTCCCAGTTAAAGTCCTTTTTCGCCACCGGCGTGCCAGACAGTAACAGCTCAAAACCTTTGTTGGTCACCATCCCTGCGTTAATGATCTGCCGTGTAAAGCCCGACGATATCGGTGCCGGAACAATATTGATCTGGTCTCTCGATTTGGAAGTATAGTAGGTAGCGTCGAAGTTGATACGGCCGTTAAAGAACTTCAGGTTTGCACCTGTTTCGAACGAGCGGGTACGGGTTGGTTTCAGATTGGTATTGGGTAATGTTTTTGTAGAAAGATTGGCTGGCTGTACCCCGTCAAACGTAAGCGGGTACAGACTGTAATATACATCCAGCATATACGGATCGGTATCGTTGCCTACTTCGGCCGCCGATGCTCTTAGTTTACCGAACGATAGCCAGTTAGGCAGCTTAAACGCATCGCTGAACACGAAGCTGGCCGACAACGACGGGTAGGTGTATACATTGTTGCTTTCGGGTAAAGTGGATGAAGCATCGGTACGCACGGTAGCATCCAGGTACAGGTAGTTTTTGTAACTGAAGGAGAACAAACCGTAAGCGGATCTTATCTCCCTGCGGATGTTGTTTTCTTCTATCGCTTTATCCTGGTAACTGTTGATGCTGATCACATCTGTTACGGTCATATTGGTATAAGTAGCGGTGGTGCCTTTTCTTCTTCGCTGGTTTAAACTGGTACCCAGTCTGCCGGTGAAGCCAAAGCTTGGCGTAAATTTCTTCGTAATGGTGGCCATTAACTCCGCCTGGTTGGTCGTGTACTTCTGGTCCATGGTATTCATCATACCAGACAATGCCAGTGGCGTAGTGCGCGGACTGTAACGGTCGTAATCCAGGAAAGTAATATCGGTAGATGCACGGCCGAGTATGCTCAGCCATTTGTTGATGGTATAGGTGGCATTAAACGCTCCGGTAAACCTGTCTTTTAACGTTACGTTGCTCATTTCATTCAGCACCCAGTAAGGGTTTAAGCGATACTGTCCCCCGCCCCATTCAACATATTCGCCGCTGGCTGTTTTATAAGTATCTGAAAACACCGACTGATCGATGTTATTCGCCAAACCGTTAAAGTTCTGTCCTACGTTAGTCGGCGCATCGCCAAGTCCGGCGCGGTTTTTAACTTTTTCATTGAGATACGATACACGAACATCCACATCCAGTTTAGTACCGAATTTAGAGCGTCCGCTAAATGTGAAGTTGTTACGGCGGATGTCGCTGTTGGGTACAATGTCCTTATAGCGCAGGTCCGATGCGGAGAAGCGGAAGTTTGATTTATCGGTAGAGCCGGTGAGTGACACCGTATTATTCAATGACGATCCAGTTCTGAAGAAGCTGCCGAAGTTATCTTTCGCCAGGGCATACGGGCGTTGTACACCGTCAAATCCGATGTATTTGATATTTGGATCAAGCCGCGGTCCGAAGTTCATGAACATGGTGTTTTGCGACTGTGCCTGGTCTAAGGGCAGTTGTCCCGAACGGCCTTGTCCGTACAGGTATTGGTTGCCATCCACTTTCGTGAGTTGTTTTTCGATGGTGCCCGTGCTGCTTAATTCCACACCCAGTTCTTTTGAACGTACGCCTCTTTTAGTGGTGATCAGTATTACGCCATTGGCTGCGCTGCTGCCGTATAAAGCTGCGGCAGACGGGCCTTTCAACACACTTATCTTATCAATATCGTCGGGGTTAATGGCGGAAATGGCATCGCCCATGTCTACACCGCCGTTGTCGGCCGCCGTGCCTCCTGCAAACTTGCCATTGCCCACCTGGCCATAGTTCGAGTTGTCCATCGGTATACCATCAATCACATACAAAGGCTGGTTGTTCCCCGTAATGCTGGTATTACCCCTGATGATCACCCTCGATGATCCCGCAGGGCCGCCCGCAGTGCTGTTGATGATCAATCCGGGCACCTTACCTGCCAGTGAATTGATTACGTTGGTTTCTTTCGCTTTATTAATATCGTCGCCGCTCACTTCTGTAAAAGCGTAACCCAGTTCCCGTTCTTCTCTCTTAATACCCAATGCCGTTACCACTACATCCTTCAGGTTCTCGGCCTTCATTTTAAGCGTGATGTTAATTGTACGCTGTTGTGTTCTGGCCACAAACGCATAACGTTCATACCCCATCATCTGTACAACAATACTATCGCCGTTATTAGCATGGATGGCGTAACCACCGTCTACATTGGTAACGGTTGACGCTTTTGTTTTTTGATTGTAAATACTGGCACTGGGAACCTTAGCGCCGTTTTCGTCAGTAACGATCCCCCTGATAGAAAAGGCTGGCTGGTTTTGCCGGGGAGCGGCTTTGGCATACAGTCCGGCGCCCGCCAGCAGCATCATACATAGGTAAAGGCGCCTGAATTGATAGATCGCGTTCATAACTGATAGTTTTTGGTTGTGGCCTGTTTCGAAATAATACACGGCAATGCTGTTTACCTCCCGGCATACACTCGTTTTCCTGGAAAGGAAGGCGATAAATATGACGTGGATGTTCAGCTGTTTCTGGTTGATAACCCGATCTCGTTTACGTACACGAGATACGGCAAAAAAATAGATTTTAAATGCAACTGTCTTAGGCGCTAATATGGAGTTTTACCTCTGCCCTGCTTTGATGATGATTGTTCCGTTAACGTACACGAAGGTTTCTCCAAAAAAGAGAAACTGCGTATTTTAGTTTCTCCGTTAACGTACACGAATATAAATATAAAAATGAGAAGTTGTAGCTTTTGCATAAAAATATTTTCCGTTGCAGATAACTTCGTGCATGTGTTAGTTTTTATAATTAAGGTAATTTTCGCGGGTGATAATATCGATGGGCATATACTGTTTCTGCTCAATCACAGCGCCATGCGCGAGGTGATTGTATAAGGCCATGATCCCTTTATGGCCCTGCTCCTGCGGCTTCTGGCATATCAGGAAATCGATGGTACCTTTCTTCATATAACTGATGTTCTCTTCTAAGAAATCGTACCCGATCAGTTTGATATCATTACGCCCGGTTTCGTCGAGATAATGTGCCACGGCCGATACGCGTGAGTTGGTTACAAATATCACATCGGCCTCCTGTTCGGCCAGTGTTTTTTGCAGTTTGCTTTTAACGGACTTGTAATCGGTTTGCCTGATATCCGTTTTCCGGATGTTTACCTGCCTGGGATTGGCCTCAAAGTAAGCGCGGAAGCCTTCTTCTTTCCTTAACAGATGGTGATGCAGATCGAGTTCTTTCGAGATGTTAACGATGAGGATGCGTTGATCTTTGGATACGAGGTAACTGATGAGGTGCGCGGCCAGGTAACCGCTTTGGTATAAATCGGGCCCAATGTAACTCAGGCTTTCCAGTTCTGTAATGTCTGAGTTGATGAACACGAAAGGGATGTGTTTCGCAGCGCATTTCTTAATAAAGGTAAGCGACTCCTCTTCGAACATCGGCGCGAGTAGTACGCCCTGGTATTCCTTTTTCAGAATTTCCTGTGCTTTGGCGGTGAAAGTGGCCCTGTCGTTCTGGTCAAAAAAGTATTTATCCACCGTTACCCCATAATCCTTAATGTCCGATGCCGCCTGTGAAATGCCGTTCAGTGGCCCGTTCCAGTACCCGGTTTCGCCCGACACTGCAGGTATTAATACCGCAAGGTTCAGTGTGCGTTTTGATGCCAGTCTCCTGGCGATCATATTGGGGCGGTAATCGAGGTCTTTAATGATTTCCAGTATCCGGCTCCTGGTTTCTTCCGCTACGCCGGTACGGTTATTCAGCACTCTGTCTACCGTGCCTATAGATACATTGGCGCGGCGGGCTATTTCCTTTACACCTGTCAGAATGATTTCTTTTTTGTTCTTCATCCACTCGGTTTTACCTTATAAATATCTTCATAATTATGGGGAAAGCAAAAATCTTTCGGGTCATACCTGGCTGTTCTTCCTGGTTTCCTGCTTACGCATTGTTTCCAGTTGCGCTTCCAGCGACTTTACACGCTGTTTCTCCGCAGCGAGCTGCCCTTCGAGTACGGCACGCTGTTGCTGACTTTTATCGAGGCTTTGCCGCAGGTCTTGCAGTTCCCGGGTATATTGGGCACTCGCCTCTTCCTGTTCATCTATCTTGTCGTGCAGCAGTTTGATGGTTTTATGTTGTGTCGTGTTGGCGGTGGCCAGTACGCCTATTTCCTCGAGCAGTGAGTCGTTCTTAAACACCGCTTTTTCTGCCTGCTCACTGGCCCGCAGGTACAATGGCCATAATTCGCTGTGGATGTTCTTAAACGACGCAAGCCGTGTGGCATGCAACACGATATAACGGCGGAACAGCAGTGTATCAATATCGTTGCGCAGTCTGGTGGCCTGCACGAGGTTCACGTACGCTGTGTCGAAATCGGCTTCCCTGAACGCTTCTCTGGCTTTTTGATAATAGAGATCGGCTTTGCCGGTATTGAGTTGCTGTGTAATAGGCGTAACCGGAATTTCATTTCGGGCGAATTCCAGCACTTCGGGTGCGGTCTTGATCGCAGATGCGTCTATTCTTGTTTTCAGCACCAGGCCATCAAGGGAGGTGCAGCGGCTTAAGGCTACATAAACCTGCCCGGGCGCAAAGGCTTTGCCTACATCTGCTATTACATGGTCAAAGGTTAAGCCCTGACTTTTATGTACGGTAATGGCCCAGGCCAGTTTGATGGGGTATTGCGTAAAGGTGCCAACGGTTTCTTCTTCAATCCGTTTGTCTTTCTCGTTCCAGGTGTAGCGGATATTGCTCCAAACCTGTTTTTCGAGCAGTATTTTGCGTCCGCCTGCAAATTCGGCGGTGATCTTTCCGTCTTCTATCGTTTTAATCGTGGCGAGTTTGCCATTATAGTACCCGCCGCTTTTATCGTTTTTAATGAGCATGATCTGCGCACCCTCTTTGAGTTGTAGCTCTTTCTCTGTAGGCATGGTACTCTCCGGAAACGTGCCGGTAACCACCGCCTCAAACACCTGCATGGGGGCCTTGAGTTCAGCGAGTTTGGTACTGTTGGTGCTGGCAACAATGGCATTGTGCGTAGCAAGTGTAATGTAGTTGGTATCGCTACCCGGTGTAAACGTGGGATCGTATTTACTGTTTAAGAGGTTGAGTTCCTCCTGCCCTACCTCGGCTACCCGCACGCTGTTCAACAGGTCTATAAATTCCTGGTCACTTTGCCGGTAAATCTTCTTCAGTTCGATGTAAACAGGCTCATGCCTTTTGATGACGCCGGAACTGAAGAAAAACGGGCTTTCGTAAAAGGGTTTCAGTATGTCCCACTGCTCTTTATCGGCGATAGGTGGTAACTGGAAGGTATCGCCTATCAATACTACCTGCACGCCGCCGAACGGTTCATATTCTCTTTTCCGGAATACCCTGAGCAACCGGTCTACCACATCCAGCATATCGCAGCGCACCATCGATATTTCGTCGATGATCAATAGTTCGAGACTATGGATAATTTCGAGGGTTTCTTTTTTATATTGAAAATGGTTGTAGATGGTGCTTTTATCAGCTTCCCCGGCAGGGACAAACTTTCGCAGCCTGCGGTCGTTTGGTACGAAGGGACCAAACGGGATACCGAAGAACGAGTTGATGGTTTGACCGCCGGCGTTAATAGCCGCTACCCCGGTAAATGCCAGTACAACGGTGTTTTTAACGGTGTTTTTCCGCAGGTATTTGAGGAACGTGGTTTTACCGGTTCCTGCTTTACCTGTTAAATACACTAGGCGGTTGGTATGCTGGATGAATTGCATGGCGTAGTTAAACTCGGCATTCGATTCATCCAGGGTAATATTATCGATAGTAAGCGGCATGATATAAATTGATTCCCGAACAGATGCCTAAAAGTACTGAATTATGCCGGGGCATAAAAAAAGGGAACGCATTGCTGCATTCCCTTTTTCCGTTTTATCTCTTAAATTCTCTTTAACCTTATTTGGCAGGAGCTACAGGAGCTGCCGGAGCAGCTGCACCAGGCACTACGTCCAGCAGTTCAACAGTGAACGCCAGTACAGAGTTGCTTGGAATGGTTGGAGGATTACCCTGGAAGCCGTAAGCAACAGCAGAAGGGATTACGAGGGTAGCTTTGCTGCCTTTTTTCAGGGCTGCAATACCTTCATCCCAACCTTTGATCACGAAACCGCGGCCGATAGGGAAACGCAGTGGCTCTAAAGGCATACCCGGACGGATAGTAGAGTCTACGTTAGAATCGAATACTTTACCACTCAGCAGGGAACCGGTGTAGTTAACTACCACAGTATCACCTGGCTGAGGTGTAGCACCTGTACCTTCCTGGGTAACTGCAACAGTAACGCCAGAAGCGGTTTTAGTACCACCTGTCAGGCTTTTAGCTTTCAGGTATTCAGCGATTTCTTTTTCTTCTTTAGCAGTTTGGGTAGCAGCAGAATATTTGCTGTCCACTACGAACGTAAGCCTGATCTTGTCGCCTTTTTTAGCAAAAGGAGGAATCTGAGGCAGTGAGTCTACCAGGAACACGAAAGTGGCGCTGTCACCAACTTTCAGTTCTGCGAAGCCGTCCATCAGGTCATATTTCTCCTGAGATTTCATGATGGGTACAGGGATAGCGTGGCCTTCAGTTTTGCGTGACTCGAACATGATAGAGTCGTTCAGGCGTGTGTAGATGTGCATCAGTGCGGTATCGCCAACTTTCAGCTGTTCGCCGCTGCCAGATTTGTCAACGGTATAGTCGATGCCACCGGGAGTTTTCCTTTGCTTAGGAGCGCAGCTGGCCAGCAGCAGCAAGCCACATGACGCAACAAGTAACAGGTTGTTCTTTTTCATTTGAAATTATTAGATGAGTGTATTTAAGTTATTGTAATAAATCTTCGTTATCGTGCATCGCGTCTATAAAACGTTGGATGGTTTTGTCCAGCGGATCGCCACTTCTGCCACCGGCCGCGTTAAAATGCCCTCCCCCGTCGAAATACCTGCGGGCAAACGTATTAACGTCAAAACCGCCTTTAGAGCGGAAAGAGAGTTTCACCTCTACATTCCGGTCGATGATCAGTGCCGCTAATTTAATGCCTTGGATGGACAAAAGGAAATTAACGATACCCTCGGTATCGCCTGTCTGGAGGTCGAACTTACGCAAATCGCTGTAAGGTATGGCAATCATGGCCGTATTACACTCATAAAAAACTTCCATGCGGTTCAACAGGGCGTTGCCCAGGAAGCGGAGTCGGTTTTCCAGGAAGTTGTCATAGATAGCCTGGTGAATGAACTCGTGCTTTAAGCCACGGTCCATCAGGTCGGCCACCATACGGTGTACCCTGGCGGATGTGGAGGTAAAGCGGAAAGAGCCGGTATCGGTGAGGGTGCCTGCGTAAATACACTCGGCCATAGCCAGGTTGATGTACCTTTCTTCCCCCAGCTTATACAACATCTCGTAGATCATCTGGGCGGTAGCCGCTGCCGTAGTGTCACTCACACCATAGTCAAACTGCGGTTTAGCCTCCAGGTGATGGTCTACCAGAATGCGGATAGCCGTCATCTTCTCAATCACCGGCGCCATGTTCTTGGTGCGGTCTATGTTGTTGAAATCCAGGCAGAACAAGATCTCTGCCTGTTTCATTGCTTCCAGTGCCTTGTCGTTGGCCGATTCAAAATCAACCACCAGGTCACAACCAGGCAACCATTTCAGGAAGTCGGGATAGTTGGTGGGCGAGATAACCGTAGTCTGGTGTCCTTTCTGCTGCAAATAGTGGAACAACGCAAGCGAAGAACCCATTGCATCTGCATCGGGTTTCTGATGCATGGTGATCACCACTTTCTTGGGGCTTTCCAGCAAAGGTTTGATTTCCTCAATTGGCTTCATCAAAAACTATAATGTTATATTTTACAAGCTGTTAAAGCGCCTACCGGTTTATGGGAAAACGAAGTGCGAAGTTCTTCATTTGAGGCAGAATTTCAAAATTTTTTAGTTCATCGAAAAAACTGGTTACTTTTGCGCCCTGACCAGCAGGAAACCTCAGCCCCTAAAAAGGCCGCTTTCCCTTACTGGTATTAGTTAACAGGAAAATACCCAACAACAATATGAGTAACAGAACTTTCACAATGATTAAGCCTGATGCGGTTGGTAACGGCCACATCGGCGGTATTCTCGCCCAGATCAATGAAGCTGGCTTCCGCATCGTAGCCATGAAAATGCTGCGCCTTTCTACCGAAAAAGCCGGCGAATTTTACGCTGTACACAAAGAACGCCCTTTCTACGGTGAACTGGTAGAATTTATGAGCAGCGGTCATATCGTGGCTGCTATCCTGGAAAAAGACAATGCAGTAGAAGAATTCCGCAAACTGATCGGTGCTACCAATCCTGCTAACGCGGAAGAAGGTACTATCCGCAAACGCTACGCAGAATCCATCGGCCGCAACGCGGTACATGGTTCCGACTCTGACGAGAACGCTGCCATCGAAGGCAACTTCTTCTTCAGCGGCCTGGAGAAATTCTAATATAGCTATAGCATTAGAAAAATGAATTTGCAGGAGAGGCTTTTTTGAGCCTCTCTTTTTTTATGCCCGCCCCTCCCCTTTTTCTGCCTAAGTGACTGCCCATCGCTGGTAAATTACTATTAGCTTTTTGGGCACCTTTATGCCTTTTTTCGCCTGATCCTGACTATTCCCTGATAAAGCGCCTGTTTATAGTGTTTAACCCTTATGCACACCGCATACTCTCCGTTTTCTATTCTAATGTTATTCTAATTCTATTCTAATGTTATTCTAATCTTTCCCTAGTCCTAACCTAATCCGACATTGTGTTGAACTCGTGGCTAATCCATGTTGAATGCGTAGTTACTGGTATTAAATTGCCTTTTTTCTTTATGGGGATGGTGTGGGTATGGGGGCAAAAGACAATGCCTCAGTCCGGGTGTTGGTTTACAGCAGGCAGTGGTAGTCCTGTAACCGGTTTACAGCTATGGAGGACCGTTCAGAGAGCTGGCATAAAAAAAGGGGCTGTGTATACACAGCCCCTCAACCTATCTTAAAAAGAATCAATACTAATCTAATTCTACCACCAGGTCGTCCTGGGTTACCATGGTGCCTTCCTGCAGGTGAATAGCTTTCACTTTGCTGGCTTTGGTGGCGGTAACGGTCGTTTCCATTTTCATGGCCTCAATGATGAATAATGGGGTATTGTTGTTTACCTGGTCGCCGGTTTTCACCAGCAGTTTAGACAATTTACCCTGTAACGGCGCGCCCACCTCAGTTTCGGGGTTGCTCACCTTTTTGTTGCTCACCACTGCGCTTACTACTGAACGGTCGCGTACCTGCACACGGCGGGCGTAACCGTTCAACTCAAATACTACCGTACGCATACCGCTTTCGTCGGCCGGCAGGATGTAAAGTAGTTTTACAATGATGGTTTTACCCTTGCTTAATGTAATCAGGATCTCTTCACCCAGTTTAAGACCGTAGAAGAACGCCGGTGTCGGAATGGCTTCTACATTGCCGTATACCTGCGCATGCTGGTAATATTCGTCGAATACTTTCGGGAACATATGGAAGCTGAGGTAGTCGGTAAAGTCGGCCAGCGGGTATTTCACCTGGAATTCGGCAAAGTCTTTATCGAAGTCCACCGCTTTCAGGTGTTCGTTCGGTTTGCCTTTGAGTGGCTCCTGACCTTTTAATACGATCTTCTGCAGTTTTTCAGGGAAACCACCGTACGGTACGCCGAGGTCGCCTTTGAAGAAGCCCTGTACAGAAGAAGGGAAAGAAATGTTTTTGCTTTCGTCCAGCACGTCCTCCGCAGTAAAGTTGTTGGAGGTCATGAACAGGGCCATGTCGCCTACCACTTTAGAGCTGGGGGTTACTTTAACGATATCGCCAAACAGCTGGTTTACCACCGCATAGTTATGTTTGATGGTTTCCAGTTTATCGCCAAGGCCCAGTGATTCGGCCTGCTGGCGCAGGTTGGAGTACTGGCCACCGGGAATTTCGTTTTCGTATATCTGTGCCGTGCCGGCCTTCATGTCCGACTCGAAAGGGTAATAGAATTCGCGTACATCTTCCCAATAAGTGCTGTACTGGTTCAACGAGTGCAGGTCCATAGGCTGGTAACGTTCGTTGCCCTGCAATATGGCCGTCATCGCGTTCAGGTTAGGCTGCGACGTTAAGCCGCTGAGGGAGGCGATGGCACAGTCTACCACGTTTACCCCGGCTTCGATGGCCTTTAGATAAGTAGCGGCCTGTACGGAGGAGGTGTCGTGTGTATGCAGTACTATCGGGAGTTTCACAGCATCGCGCAGTGCGCCTACCAATGTGGTGGCGGCCTGTGGCTTCAGCAAACCAGCCATATCTTTAATGGCCAGCATGTGTGCGCCCGCGTCTTCCAGGCGTTTAGCCAGGTCTACGTAGTACTGCAGCGTGTACTTTTTGTTATCCGGATTGGTAATGTCGCCGGTGTAGCTGATGGCCGCCTGTGCGAGGGAATTGGTATTCTCCCTTACGAAACGGATGCTCGGCGTCATGGCCTCTACCCAGTTCAGTGAGTCGAAGATGCGGAAGATATCGATACCGGTTTCTGCGGCTTTCTCGACAAACTTCGCGATCAGGTTCTCGGGGTAGGCAGAGTAACCTACGGCATTGGAGCCACGGAACAGCATTTGCAGCAAAGTATTAGGCATCGCCTGTCTTAACTGCGCCAGCCTTTTCCAGGGGCACTCATGCAAAAAGCGCATAGATACATCGAAGGTCGCGCCACCCCACACTTCCATTGAGAAGATCTGTGGGTTGTTTCTTGCATACCCTTCGGCTACCGCTAATATATCTTTTGTACGAACGCGTGTGGCCAACAGGCTCTGATGTGCGTCGCGGTAAGTGGTATCGGTAATATAAACCGGCTTTTCGTTACGCAGCCACTCGGAGAATTTCTCACGGCCCAGCTGTTCCAGTTTATTTTTCGCTCCTTCCGGATGTGGTTTCAGCGCATCGAATGAAGGCACTTTAGGCACGCGGAACTTTTTAGTCGCATCTGCCAGTTTCACGTCCGGATGGCCATTCACCGTTACATCGGCCAGGTACATGAGCGTTTTGGTGGCGCGATCGCGTATAGGCGTTACTTTAAACAGTTCCGGGTGTTTCTCGATGAAACTAACGGTACAGTTGCCTTTGCGGAAAGTATCGTGGGTAATTACGTTCTCGAGGAAACCGATGTTCGTTTTCACGCCCCTGATGCGGAACTCGCGCAGGGTACGGTGTAAACGGCTGGCCGAGCCAGACAGTGTACGGCCCCAGGCTGTCACTTTTACGAGCATGGAATCGAAGAACGGAGAGATATTAACCCCGCTGTAGGTGCTGCCTTCGTCAAGACGAATACCAAAACCACCGGCATTGCGGTAGGCGATTACGGTACCGTAGTCGGGTTTAAAGTTGTTCTCCGGATCTTCAGTGGTAATACGGCACTGGATGGCAAAGCCATTCAGTGTTACGTCGTCCTGACTTTTCAGGAATATCTCCGGATCGCTCAGGTGGTGACCGGCGGCGATCAGGATCTGTGAACGTACGATGTCGATACCGGTTACTTCTTCAGTAACGGTATGCTCTACCTGGATACGTGGGTTTACTTCAATGAAGTATACTTTGTTCTGGCGGTCTACCAGGAACTCCACGGTACCAACGTTATTATATTTTACTTTCCTGGCGAGTTGCAGGGCGTACTCATAAATCTCGTTACGGGTTTCGAGGGGCAGGTTGGGCGAAGGCGCAATTTCTACCACCTTCTGGAAACGGCGCTGCACCGAGCAATCGCGTTCGTACAGGTGAAGAATGTTGCCATGGTTATCGCCCATCAGCTGTACTTCGATGTGTTTAGGTTCTTCAATGAATTTCTCAATGAAGATGGTATCGTTACCGAAAGCTTTACCTGCCTCGCTTTTAGCCTCCGTAAAGGACTTTTCGAGGGAGTTTTCGTCACGTACCACACGCATACCACGTCCGCCGCCGCCAGCGGCGGCTTTCAGGATAATGGGGAAGCCAATACGTTTGGCCTCGCTGCGTACGATATCTATATTATCCAGTTTAGCCTGGCTGTCTTCGATGAGGGGAACGCCCACTTCGCGCGCCAGTTCCTTGGCGGCTACTTTATCACCCAGCTGGGCCATCACTTCCGGGTCGGGCCCCACGAAGATGATACCTTCTTCACGGCACCTGCGTGCAAACTCAACGTTTTCGCTCAGGAAGCCGTAGCCGGGGTGAATGGCGTCTACGTTTTGTGTTTTGGCGAGGTAAATGATCGCTTCAATGTCCAGGTAAGGCTTTAACGGATCGTCGTCCTTTCCTATCTGGTAAGCTTCGTCCGCCTTGTACCTGTGTAAGGAGTAGCGGTCTTCATACGTGAAAAGTGCCACCGTGCGAATCCTCAACTCGGCTGCTGCGCGTAATATCCTAACGGCTATTTCGCCACGGTTGGCTACAAGTAATTTCTTAATTTTCTTCAGCGTTAACTCCGACATGTCTAATTTAAGATAGGTAGTCCTAAAAATACAGGAAATGAAAAATATAACCCGCGATAAAAGTAGTAAAACAATCAGGTTTTTTCTTAGTAGTTTTTTAATATTTGAAGTTTGTTCATAAAAATTATCTAATTGTAGGCGTTTTTTAAAAATTATTATTCAAAAACCGTCCTATATAAATATATTATTTAAAAGACGGATAGGTTATTACGGGTAACGATACACGGTAATTTCATTCGTTTGCCTACTTTGCAGCTTATGTGGGAATCGCATCTGAATGGTTTTAAAGCATACCTCCGGCTGGAACGGTCACTGGCGGGCAACTCTATTGAAGCTTATCTGCGGGATGTGGAGAAGCTGACGCAGTACCTTCAGTTACAAAACCAGCCCCTCGCTCCTGCCCAGGTAGAGTTAGAACACCTCACTGGTTGTGTGCAGTGGATCGCTTCGCTGGGCATGAGTTCCACCTCACAGGCCCGGATCATCTCCGGGATTAAAGGTTTTTATAAATACCTGCTGCTCGAAGATCTGATTAAAATAGACCCCACCCAGTTGCTGGAAGCACCTAAAACCCGGCGCAAGCTGCCCGACGTGTTAAGTTTTACCGAGATCGAGCAACTGATCGGCGCCCTCGACCTCAGCAAACCGGAAGGCACGAGGAACAAAGCCATCCTCGAAACCATGTACAGTTGTGGTTTACGGGTGAGCGAGGTAACAGGGCTGAAAATCTCGCATCTGTATACGGACGAGGGGTTTATCAGGGTAATCGGGAAGGGTGATAAGGAACGACTGATCCCTATAGGCAGCGATGCGTTGCGTTATATAGATATATACAGAACACAGGTGCGTGTACATACGCCGGTGAAAAAAGGTCAGGAAGATATATTATTCCTTAACCGCCGGGGCAGTGCGCTCACCCGGGTAATGATATTCCTGGTGATTAAAGACCTCGTGATGAAGGCAGGCATAGAAAAAGACGTATCTCCCCACACCTTTCGCCACTCTTTTGCCACGCATCTGGTAGAGGGCGGTGCCGACCTGCGCGCCGTGCAGGAAATGCTGGGACACGAAAGTATTACCACCACCGAGATTTACACCCACCTCGACCGCGAGTACCTGCGCGACACGCTGCAGCGTTATCATCCCCGTTTCTAAATAAAAAAGCCACCTGCAGGCAGATGGCTTTTTATCAACTTAAAGAATTACTTACAGTGTTTTGATCAGCTTTTCGTTCAGCGCCACATAATCGGCGTTGTTAGCTGTTTTTGCCAGTTCGATAGAACGAAGTGCGGTAGTTTTTGCACCTGCTTTATCGCCCAGTTTCGCCTGGATCTTAGCTTTCAGGTGCACCATATAGAATGGTTCCTTAGCTTCGGTGATGGCTGCGTTAACCCACTCCAGCGCCTTTTTCAGGTCGCGGTTGTTTTCGTAGTAGTAGCTGGCGGCAGTCCAGTAAGGTTTTTTCTCACCTTTCATGGCTTCGTCGATCTGAGCCATGATCTTTTTGTCCATATCAGGAGCAGTGATCTCGATGGGCACCATTACGTTGTCCCAGATAATCATCATCGTCATGCTGGAAGCAACAACTTTGTCGAAGCTGATCATGAAAGACTCTACCTGGAATGGCAACTCCTGTGGTTTTACTTTAAAGCGAACGATGTCGTCCTCTTTTTTGTAACCCATATCGCCCCAGTTCTTAACGCCTTTGTTCAGTACAACTTCCCATTCGGTTTGGCCGGGAATGGTGTAAAGTGCGTAATCACCGGCAGGAACTTTAACGCCTTCGAACATCAGGTCTTCGCCAACAGTTACTTTGGTGGCATTGTTAGCGCCGGTGCGCCATACTTTACCATAAGGTACCAGGTCGCCAAAAATCGTACGGCCTTTGATGGCAGGGCGGCTATACACCACTTCCACAGAAGACAGGGCGAAGTTTTGTTTAACTACCTGGGTAGGGCTCGGGGCTGGCGTTTTAACGCCGCCCTGGGCAAATGCAGTTGCCGAAACGGCAACACTGAATGCAGTCATGCATACATAGGTGGAAATCTTGTTCATATACAGCAGATTTATTGATGTCACAATTTAGTGATGCGCAAATATAATGGGATATGCGGGCTATTCAATCAGTCCGTTACGAAATGCGTATAAAACCAGGCCTACGGTATTTTTTACATTTATCTTTTCCAGCAGTTTTTGCCTGATGCCTTCGACTGTGCGCGGGCTGAGGAAGATCTTTTCAGATATTTCCTGCGTGGTGCATTCGCCGCAAATCAGTTTCAGTACCTCAACTTCGCGTTCGTTTAGCTGAATTTCGTTCTTAAAGGTAGGTTTGAACTGCTGTTTGTTTTTATGCAGTACTTTCTTTAACAGCGCCAGGTTTACGTTTTCGTTAAAATAGAAACCTTTCTCGTAGGTCGTGCAAATGGCCTCGTAAATCTCTTCCGGTTCGCTGTTTTTGAGCAGGTAAGCGTTAGCGCCGTTTTCTACCAGGTGTACAATAAAGTTATCGTCTTCGTACATGGTGAGGATAATCACCTTTACGTCGGGGTACCGTTCTTTTACCTGGATAGTGGCCTGTATGCCATCCATCTTTGGCATTTTAAGGTCCATAAGTATAACATCGGGCTGTTGCTGAGTCATAATTTCGAGCAGGTGCTCGCCGTCTTCCGCTTCAAATACGACATTGATGTTTTCGTATGGGATGAGGGTATTAATAACACCACTACGGAATATTTTATGATCATCAGCAATAGCTACTTTAATTGGAGGTAGCATATTTAGCGCTGTTTATAGAACCGGTTGAAAATTTTCCACCCGTATTTCGGCTTTTGTACCGCCGGGGGCTTTTTTCACAAAGTTGATGTTTCCCCCGATAATATTCAAGCGGCTTTCTATATTTTTTAGGCCGAGGCTGCCCGTTTTCTTCCTTGATTCCTGCAAACCCTCTGTGAGCAGGCCATTACCATCATCCTCTACCGTAATAATTAGCTGAGTACTGCTACTTTGGTAGGAAATAAGGACGTTTTTGGCCTGGGCGTGTTTAATGATGTTGTTAATCAGCTCCTGTACCACCCTGTACACGTTCAGTGCTTTTTCACGGTCTACCGGGAACGGGCTGCCGTCGGTCTGGTACTTAATAACCACCTCTTTGTTTTTGTTCATAAGGCTGCTAAAGGAGTCAAGCGCGTGCGACAGGCCCAGGTTGTCCAGCGTTTGGGGGTGCAGGCTTTGGGAGATAAACCGCAGCTGCTGTATAATGGTGTCGGTAAATTCCTTGGTTTCCTTGATCCGTTCTACCTGGCCGTTTTGGGCCTGCTGCTGCAGATGGTTAAGGTTCAGTTTTAGCACAGACAATTGCGCGCCCACCTCGTCGTGGAGGTCTTCGGCAATACGCTTGCGTTCCGTTTCCTGGCCCTGTATTACAGCCACGAGGCGTTCTTTTTGAAGCTGCAGGTCTTTGTCCTTGAGGCTCAGTTTGTACTGGACCACCTGTTTTTGCTGCATCACCACCATCACTACCACAAAAATGCCGAGCATCAGCATTACGATAGTGCCGATCAATATCAATTCAACGATATTCATGATCTTGCCCTTTTGATTTTTCGGAAGCCTACATAAAACAGGATGATCTCGCAAACGCCTGAAGTATAGTGCAGTGCTGCACTGATACCTACCGCTGCGCGTATCTGTTCGGAAGACATATCCATTTTTTGGAGGAAATTATAACTAAGTGTAAAAATGAACGAGCAACACAGGTATACAAACAGTCCCGCATTGAACCAGAAGTCTGGCACGGCATTGATATAAATGGATTGTTCGATCATCTGTTCATCTTTCTGTAACTGGAGAAAAAAGATAGTGCCGTATACGATCAGCACCAGCGTACGGAAGGAAGTAAATATGGAGTTAAATGCTTTGGTGCCTTCGATAAGCGTGAGGTCCAGCACAAAAATAAGACTGGTAATCACTAACAGCAGCCTGATGGCCTTATGTACTACCGGGTTCTTGATCACCGTGAAATAGAACATGGAAAGTACGTAGAACTGCAGCAGGTTCATCACCGAAACGAAGAGCATGTTGTTTAACTTGTACTGCTTCATTACAAGCGATATGGCCGCATAAAAAAAACTAACGAGCAGATAGTAGTATATCCATTTTTCGTTCTTTTTGAGCTTTGGAAAGCTTAGGGAGAAGGGGATCAGAATTAAAAATTCGATCCCCAGAAGAAAATAAAAAATAATAGTGTAAACAGGCACTAGAGATCAGAATTTAAAGGATTGTCTTGAGCGCAATCAACCGGGCAATATACGCCGCCGTCCAGGATATCCTGGTCTGAATCGTCTTTTCCAAGCCTGGCGTCTTTTGAAGGAAGGATGTCGTTCCCTTTTTCATCAACAGCAACAAGTACAAATTTGTTATCTGCCTTACCATCGCCGTCTACATCGAGGCCGTAGTAGATACGAATGCCAATTGCAGCGGGATTATTGTTCAGCAACTGGTTAATTTTGTTCGCACCAAAGAAAGCGGCAATAGAGTAAGCCTCTTTTTTTCTCATTTGGCGTTGTTCGAACCTGAATGTTGAAGTAAACTTGGCGCCTTTTTCGAGCGAAATAAACTCGCCGGCGTCTTTGTTGAACTTGCTCATAGATAGTGTTGTTTTAGAGAGTTAGTTATAATGTAGGGTAAAATTATCATAAAATACCACTAATCAAAGCATATTATGCGTCATGACACGTTTGTTACGCCCTACCCATTTTCTACCCAATAATAAGTGCAGCATTGAGTTTGAATGTATTAGAGAGAAGCCCTAAAATTGGAACATTACGTACAATCCGGTCAAAATTGCGTAGAAGTACGTATTCTGGAATCTTAGTGGCTTAACGCTTGTCTGCAACCTCAGAGTTTGCAACCTTTGTGTTACTGACTGAAGATAGTTGGTTAATCAACCGAATGGAAATTAAGAAAGACGGATTACCTGGCCTTTCTACCATGTTTGTTTCGCTAGTTCATTATATGCAGAGGAGTGGCCGGCTACGTTAAGCCGGTAGTATTGTAAACAGGTCGTGTTTGACCCCCAAAAATTTGTATATCAAAAAAATTCTCGACTATGAGTTACCTATTAATCGGAAACATCTCTGCCCTGATTTGCGATGAGTGCATCGAACCCCTCGCCCACTCTACGCTCAGGATCTATTTGCCTGTTAGCCCATGTAATGCCGACGATCTGAAAGCCGGTAAATTCAGCCACCTGCGTGCTGTAAGCGACCAGGATCATTCAAGTAAAGAGGAACGCCTGCTGGCTTCGGCCGAGCTGGACGAGAGGGGGAATTTCAGCCTTGCCTGGGAAGAGGTACATCTTTTTACCGAGGCTGTAGAGGTGGAAATAGAAATGGCCCGTGTTCCCGGCCAGCGCAATCCTGCCGGTACTGTTAAACGTTACCATCTTAGCACTTGCGTGCCCGCCTGGAAACGTTCGAAAGATAAGTACGTGGCGGCTTTCGCTTATGTTGTGCCTTCAGAAAAATGGAGCCAGGTACGTGCGCAATTCGGCGCTGGTGTTATTACTGGTTCCGTAAGGCACCACGAAACGTATAACCCTTTGCCGGGTGTGCGCGTGGAAGCCTATAATGCTGTTAACGACCGCATCGTGGGTTGGGGTAATACCAACGACCATGGCCGGTATAAGCTGTTTTTTGGCATCAACGGCACACAAGCTTTCCCTGACGTTTACTTTAAAATATACAGCCATGATCAGTTAATATGGAGCGAAGATAAACACATGGCATTCCAGCCCGAAAGGCAGGAAATTGCTCCCTGTTCCCGCATGAATCTTTTTGTTAAGCCTGCAAGTGAGGTCGAAAAGACTTCCCGCCCCATCAGCGGTTGGTTTAACGACCTGATTCATACGACAAAAACAAAGAAGCTTTATAAGGACCTGTATGTTGTTGGATAGGTTCCGCCCATAGTTAGAATGCCCCAAAATGTTGGGAAAACAGCTACGCCCCAAGTGTAGCTGTTTTTCTTTTTAGGCAGGCAGACGCTTCGCCTTAAGATTGTTGAACTGCTGGAATACCAGCGACAGTACCAGCACCAGTATGCAACCTACTGCATTCAGCCAGAGGAACGATACTACGTCCAGTTTGTAGACGATGAATACGAGTACTTCCGCTGCCAGTGCCGCCATAAATGCGGCATCTCCCTTCACGTTCTTCAGCCAGAAAGCTACCAGGAATATACCCAGTATGGTCCCGTAAAACAATGAGCCAAGGATGTTCACTGCTTCAATGAGGCTGCCCAAACCAGTGGCAAACTGCGCTACAAGTATGCTGAATACGCCCCATATCAGTGTCCATAACTTAGAAACTTTGAGATACTCGGCGTCTGTAGCATGCGGGTTCACCATACGCTGGTAAACATCTATCACGGTGGTGGAGGCCAGGGAGTTTAAGGCGGCGGCAATGCTGCCCCAGGAGGCCAGGAATATAATGGCGATCAGCAGGCCCACCAATCCCCTGGGCAAACTGTTAACCACAAAGTGCAGGAAAATGTAATTGGTATCGTTGGTGTCGGCCGTAGGGTCGGATGTTTTGATGAGCTCCAGCGCTTCTTTACGCACCTTGCCCGCTGTAACGTCTGTTTGGGCCAGGGCCTGCTGTTTGGCGGCTATGACCGTTTCTTCACCGGTGGCCAGTGCTGCGGACAGTTCTTTTACCTGCGCCGATTTCTGATCGCCAAGGGTAGCGTATTGCTGCTCTAATTGTTGTAATGCCGGGCCCTGCTCTGTTTGGCGGGTCTTTTTCAACTGTGCCTCATTAAAAAAGATAGGTGCGCGGAAATACAGGTAAAATACAAATACCAGCGCGCCCAGTAACAGTATCAGGAACTGCATCGGCACTTTCACCAGTCCGTTCATTAACAGTCCCATACGGCTTTCGGTAACGGACCGGGCGGTGAGATAACGGCCTACCTGCGACTGGTCGGTGCCGAAGTACGACAACGCCAGGAAGAAGCCTCCTATCACCCCGCTCCATATGTTATAACGATCTTTGAAGTTAAAGTCGGTCACAATAACGTTCAGTTTGCCCATCTTGCCCGATACCTGTAATGCTTCCTTAAAGCCAATGTCGGCAGGCAGCAGTTTTACCACCATCCAGCCTGCCAGGAACATACCCGCAAAGATAACGACGAGTTGCAGGGTTTGGGTGTATGACACGGCTTTGGTGCCGCCACTCATGGTATAAATGATGAGCAGGCCACCCATGAACACATTGGTCCAGTAGATGTTCCAGCCCAGTAAGGACGAGAGAATAATAGATGGTGCGCAAATACTGATACCGGTGGATAAACCACGCTGTATCAGGAACAATACCGAAGTGAGCGTACGTGTTTTAAGATCGAAACGCTGCTCGAGGTACTCATAGGCTGTATAAACATTCAGTTTACGGAAGATGGGGACGAACGCCACGCAAATAACCACCATGGCCAAAGGAAGGCCAAAGTAATACTGCACGAAACGCATCCCGTCTGTATAAGCCTGTCCGGGTGCGGAAATAAAGGTAATGGCGCTGGCCTGCGTGCCCATAATAGACAGCAGCACGATATACCAGGGCATACTCCTGTTGCCCATAAAGTAATCGTCCATATTCGTTTGGCCGCGACTTTTCCAAACCCCGTAGCAGATAATAACGATCAACGTGGCGGACAATACTATCCAGTCCGTAATGCTCATGAAAATGTTTTGGTGAAGAAGTAGAATAGAATGATCTGGGTGATCAGCCAGGCGATCACCAATAAGTACCAGTAGCGCCACTTGCTAAACAGTGGCGGCTTCTCGTGTTGCGTATCCTTTGTGGTCATAGTTTATTTTCTCTTCGAAAGCAATCCTCCGCTCAGCAGGCCCAGTCCGATACCGATGAACAGCCCTACATGCACCCGTTTTATAAGGAAGCCGATTCCCAGCCCCAGTATAATGCAAAATGCCGCTGCAATGGATAGCCTGGACCGGCCTACCTGTTTCTTTTGCGCCATTATTTCGAATTGTTTTTTTGATTGGATATCAGGTTCACGAACAGCCTGTACGCGCCGGGAACACCGGCAGGCAGTTCGCGGAAGAAGGCCAGGCTGGTATATACGTACCTGCCTTTGCCATATTGCGCTACTATCGTGGAGCCGTCCAGCTCGCGCTCACCAGGATCGGCCATGCTAAACACTTTTTTGTAATTCGCGTCTGCTTCGGTAGTAAAGTAAAGGCCCCTCTCCTGCACCCATCCCTCAAAATCGCTCTTGCCGATCTCGTTAGGATAATGCAGCAACGGGCTGGCAGCATCTACGAACTTCACGACTGCATTTTCGTCGGTCACCCTGTCGCGCGAGAGGCTGAAGGGGAATGGGCCGAGGTTTTTCGTTACCAGTCCGCCGTTCGTATTGTATTGTACCAGCAGCGTACCGCCATTCTTTACGTAGTTCATCAGGTTATCCTGCCAGTAACGGAGTCTTTCCTGGGTATTGTAAGCGCGCACACCTGTGATGATAGCATCGTACTGTTCCAGGTTGCCGCTCATGATCTCTTTTTCGCCGAGGATGGTTACATCATAACCTACCTGCCGTAACGATTCCGCTACTTTATCGCCCGCCCCCGGGATGTAACCCAGTTTGCGGCCGTTATATTTCAGGTTCACCGATACCAGCCTGGCCTGCGCCTGCGGGAAAAGGGTGATGTTAGGGATATGATCGTACTGTATTTCGAGCATACTTTGCGTGTAAACCTTGCCGTTATAGTCCACTTCTACCTGTAAAGTATCGGCTACATCGTGGCCATTCATCTTCACGGGCGATACTGCGAACATTACTTCCGTTTCATCGCCGGCGTTTTTAAGGCTGAAGGCACGGCTGGCTGGCTCGGCTTTAAAACCGGCAGGCAGTTGTAACCTTACATTGCCGCTCACATCGGCCTTCGTGCTTTTCACCTTAACCGGTATCTGCTGGGCCTGTGCTTTGGTGTAAATATATACCGGGCTGGCAAGTGTGGCCACTATTGGCGGCGCTATTACCAGCGGGTTAAACACCTCTCCTTTTACAGGGTCCGTGTATTTGTAGATGAATGGACGGGTGATGGAAATGTCCTGCCCGTCGACCTTTAAAGTAACGGTAGCTGCCAGCGGCACGTTGCCTGGATTACCTACCAGCTCCTGGTTCGACACCTGGTAAGTACCTATGGGGTGCGGCTTTTCCAGCCAGTAAGGCTGAGTGTTCACTATTGAAGCAGGTACATTCGCTTCGCTGTTTTTAGTGAGCAGGTTATTGTATTCCAATGCCTCACCGAAGTTGGTGCTTTTACCATCAACACTAATGCTGCTTAAAGTTACAGGCACCTTGCTGCGGTTGATCAGCTGGATGCTCGATTTAAATGGCTGACCGCCCGTAACCAGCGGACTGGCACTGTAAGCTTCCACCCACACACCAGCGCATGCAAGCACCAGGTTGTCGGTTTCCTGCAGTTTCAGTTTTTTCCAGTAACCGTCGGGCAAAGCGGCAATCGACTTGCGTAGTTGCAGTAATGCCGGTACAGAGGCAGAAGGATTGTTAAGGTTATAAGCGCGGATAATGACATCCAGTTGCTGGCCGATGCCCGCCCCGCCTTCTACCCTCGACCAGCTGGTGTTCACACCGTCCAGCAGGTTTTCTTTAGGTGTATCACCTTTAATGGTAGAGAAGTTTTCGAAGGAGCTGCCGCGGGTAGCGGCTACGCCGAAGCCCTGGCTCTTATGCTGCGAGCGGCTTTGGGCGGCTATTTCGCCATAACCGCGGCCCAGCAGGTAGTTATAAGTACCTACGTCCTGGCGGAAGCTGTCGTCGCCTGTATTGCCGAAGCCGTTCCAGAGCAAACGTTTTACCTGCCAGGTTTTAACGTATTTCAGTTGTTCAGGGTATTTCTTTGGGTCGGCGGCAGCCTCGAAAGCCTCTGCAGCTATCATGGCCGACGCGGTATGGTGACCGTGGCCTGCCCTGCTATCGGCCGGGAACCGGCAAACGATCACGTCGGGCTGGAAGTTACGGATGATCCAGACAGCATCGCCCAGTACTTTGTCCTTATCCCAGATGCGGAAAGTTTCTTCCGGGTTCTTGGAAAAGCCGAAATCGTTAGCGCGGGTAAAAAACTGTTCGCCACCGTCTGTACGGCGGGCGGCCAGCAGTTCCTGCGTACGGATAAGCCCCAGCAGTTCGGCCTGCTCGTTGCCGATCAGGTTTTGACCGCCATCACCGCGGGTAAGGGAAAGGTAACCGGTACGGTACAGTTTATCTTTGGCGAGATAGGCTATAAGCCGTGTATTTTCATCGTCGGGATGCGCTGCGAAATACAGCACACTACCGAGCGTATTGAGTTTGCCGAGTTGAAGCCTGATATCTGCCGCACTGGCAGGCACAGAAGATTGCGCTTTCAGGGATAGGCGTCCTGCAGTTAAGGCCAGGAGTATGAATGGTAAGTAGCGTTTTGAAACCATGTATGAGCTCTGCGTTTTACAAGGTTTCAAAAATAGTCATTATATCGGGGTTGCGGTTACCACTTATCGAAATAATAATAAATGAAAGCTGCCGCGCCTTTTATGCAGCGCGGCAGGCTGCAATCAGTTCATGTACAGCCATATCAGCAAATCGTTACCGATGTTGGTTTGGGCTGCACGGTTGCAAAGTATGGTAAACCCTGTGTTTCTGGCGGGTACAAAGGCGGTGTAAGAGGCAAAACCACCGGTAGCACCGGTATGGTTATAGAACTTGTCGCGGCCAATATTGCCGATGTGCCAACCCATTCCCACGGTCATGCCGTCTTTAGAGAACGTGGGCTCCCGGCAAAGGGCCATGGCTTTATAGAGTTTGCCGCCGGTGCTGTCCATATTGGCGTGCAGGAAACGTAACAGGTCGGCCACGGTAGAACGTATTCCTCCTGCCCCTGCTATTTCCTGGAAATCCCAGGCGTTTACTGCTTTACCCCCGGCATCGTAGCCCTGGGCAAAACGGGATTCCATAGCGGGTGTTAGTTTCACCGCGGTGTTATTCATGCCCAGTGGACGGCAGATTGCCTCCTGTAACAGTTGGGCGTAAGGCATTTTGTGCTGTTGACCGAGTATGGTGCTCATCAGTCCGGGTGCAATGTTTGAGTACTCGTATTTCGTACCCGGCGCACGTTCCAGTTTGTAAGTGCCCAGGAACTTGTACATCATGTTGGTAGTGTAATGAGCATAAGGATTGGACGCATCGGCCGTTTCAAACAGGTTTTGCGGCAGCCTGGGCAAGGCAGACGTGTGATTTACCAGCGTAACCAGCGTAATGGGCGTATCGTTATAACGATGCACGGGGATATTGTCGGGCAGGTAACGGCTCAGTAAATCATCCTTCTTCATCTTTTTATTGATAATTTCCAATGCAAATAACGTAGCCGTGAAGGTTTTGGAAAGCGAACCTATTTCGTACACGGTGCTGCTGTCGGGCAACTGGCCGTAACCTTTCTTCACTTCCCCGTAATTGTAAGTAAACTGCTTCCCGTTTCTGGTAATGCCTATGGACAGGCCTCCGGCCACTCCGGGTTGGGTGATGTACGCACGGGCCAAACTGTCTATCTTTTTATCCAACGGTGTTTGCAGCGGGTTATCGGTACGAATGGCCGCAGTTTCCTGGGCAAAGGCAGGCATAGTAAACGCCAGCAGTAAGCCGGCGAGCAGTCTTAGTAGTCGCATGGAGAGATCCTATTTTTTAAACATAAAGTAAACGGCGCCGAGCAACAGTCCGAAGGCTATCAGGTAATTCCAGCGTAACGTTTCTTTCAGGTAAAGTACGGCAAAAATACAGAATACAGTGAGGGTAATTACTTCCTGGATCATTTTCAGCTGGAAGCCGTTAATACCTTCCTGGTAGCCAAGACGGTTGGCCGGTACCTGGAAACAATATTCAAAAAAGGCGATTCCCCAACTTACCAGGATCGCCTTCCAGAGCGCAGAATTGGCATGTTTAAGATGCCCGTACCAGGCAAAGGTCATAAACACATTGGAAATAACCAGCAGTATAATCGTGCGCATATGTGGGATGAATTAGTTTTTAAAGCTACTTAAATTCAATGATCAAACACAGTGCCGTATCCGTAGTACTACCTACTCAAAATTCTGTGGGATCTACTAAAAAAAAGCGCTGTTAACCGTCCTACTTTTGTATCACTCCTTATTGTATTGAAACGGAACCATCAATTTTTAAACGTTACTTATGAACAAGAATATTTTGTTTGCCAGCCTCATTGTACTTTTTGTAGCCGTAATGGCCTGTGAGAAAGTGGTGTGCCCCGACCCTGAGCAAAACAACACCTGCCAGCTTTCCAGCTCAAAGTTTTACTACTTTGATGGTACCTGGTACAATGAAGCGTATACTTATAATGCTGCAGGCTACCTCACCGGTGTTACCGATACCCGGCAGGATGGTGGGTTTATGAGCCGCCAGGAGTACATTTATGATGGTAAGCGCCTTAAACAGAAAAACCTGTATAGCAATGCCAATGTAAAAGTGGCGGAGTTCAGGTATATATATGAAGGTGATAAGATAAAGAAGGAAGAATACTACGAACTGAAGCCAGCGGCTGTACTGGTGTTCGAACGTACCTACGCATACAAAAACGGTAAGCTGGAACGGGTTGATGAGAAGAATGTAAATATCAACACCGCCACTTATATTCTGTACACCCACTCGGGCAAAAATGTGACCCGGATTAAAACCTACCGTGCTGCTGACAATGTACTAACCAACGATGTGGAAATGGAACACGATAATAAGAGGATACCCTTATACGCCGCCTTCCCTGCCGCCGTGAGTGCTATTCACCAGCTTTCAGCGAATAATAACGTGCGGATCAAAGAACTGGTGGTAAACGGGCAGGTGTCTGACAAGGTGTACGAGTCTACCTACTCTTATAACGCAAACGGATACCCGTTGGAGCAAAGTACAGAGTACGGCAGTAAAAACATCCATGAACAGAGTTTTACCTATAATTGTAAATAGTCACAGTAAAGTCAGCCTGAAGTTAATTTTTGGCTTTAAGCTGTTTAAATTAACGTTTTTACAAATAATTATTATTTTTGTCCTGTGCGGATGAAAGCGAGGTTGCCGTAGCAGGCAACCTTATCTTGTTACGGGGAGTCCCTGTTACATACCAAACCAGTAACGGCCGCTAACCTACAATACACAATAGCAAAGTGAATATTTGAGGGGCGTTTTATCTCCCGCATCAGCCATTATTACCGCTTCATCCGTTTGTTCCGCATTTCCGTTTCATCACTTGTTGACTGACCATTAAGAGATATAAATTACACGTAAACAGCAATATGTATTGCGCAGCATAACAGGTTTGTGACCGATAGCCCATGTGAATTTGCCAGCCGTTTTAGCCCGCGCCGACATTGGAGGGACAGACACTTATTTATTCAACGAGCATATGAACAGGACTTCTACACAATGGGTCAAAAGATTAATTTCATGTACTATTCCGCTATTATCCCTTACGTCGCTTACTACGTTCGGGAACAGTACGGTTGTGCCGGTACATATTGTGTTTTATGAAGATCTGCTGAAAGGAAAAGTAACAGATGAAAACGGCCAGCCGCTGCCCGGAGTAAGCGTCCGGTACAAGCATAACGGCAATGCGGTGCAAACCGATGCCGAAGGCCGTTTCAGTATTGTTGCCCAGCCAGGCAAAACAACGCTGGTGTTTTCTTTTATTGGGTATAAGACACGGGAGGTTACGATTACAGGCGGACTACCAGCCGAAATTACACTGCAAACAGATCCTACTTCTTTGCACGATGTGGTGGTACTGGGGTACCAGTCGCTGGACAGGAAAAATACCACACAGGCGGCTGTAAGAGTACGGCACAACGAAGAGTTGCGTGCACCGGCCAATAGTTTTGACCAGTTAATGACCGGGCACCTTGCCGGGGTTAACGTCATTAACTCTTCAGGATTGGTAGGCGAACGGGTGGCCATCCGCGTCAGAGGGGCGTCTTCTATCTCCTCTTCCTCTTCCAGTAACCCCCTGATCGTGATTGACGGGGTGCCGGTGCTTTCCGGTAATTCCGCTACCCTGAGCTACAACCCTATTAACGCCCTGTCGTCTATTAACCCGGCCGATATTGAAAGTATACAGGTGTTGAAAGATGCTGCCGCTGCCGCCATCTACGGTTCCCGCGCAGCAGCCGGTGTATTGCTGGTTACTACCAAAAAGGGAAAGGCCGGGGCTGGTAACATTACCTACAGTGCCGATCTTGGTTTGGTGAAACCTGGCAATAAGCTGGATGTGCTGAACGCTGAGAGTTATAATACTACGATCAATCAAATGCGTACGAATGCAGGTCTTGCTCCCCTTGCGGCTTACGAGCAAAATACCGACGGTTCTGATAAGGTGGTGGATACCGACTGGCAGGATATATTATTCCACGATGGCGGTGTTCAGCAACACCAGCTTTCATTCAGCGGTGGTTCCGACAAATACAACTACTACGGATCGGGCAACTATTATAACTACGATAACTACCTCCGTAATAACACCCTGCAAAGGATCAGCGGGCGTTTAAATGCTTCAGCCAAGGTGAAAGAGTGGCTTACTGCCGGTCTTAATATGCAATACTCCAGGGCTAAACAATTGGGTTTTGGGAGAGATGCGGGCACTAACGTGAACGCAATGCCACGTTCTTTCATGACGTACTTCCCGAACGTGCGGGTGTATAATGACGATGGCAGCTATTATCACGGTCGTGGTGGAAATGGCGGGGTTATTGGCGGTGCCAATTACCCGAATCCACTGGCTACTTTGGAACAAAACCGCGACGACCAGGAAACACGCCGTTTCATAGGCAGCATGTACCTGGAAGCTACGCCCGTAAAAGGACTTACGGTCAAGTCGCAGTTCAATACCGACCTTGTATCGGGTACCGAAACGGTGTTCTGGCACCCGCGTACGCCTGATGGTACTACCGCGGGGTTCAATGGCATTAGCTTTAACGCGTACAGCAACTTTAATACCTGGGCATGGTATACTACCGCTCAATATAAAACCCTGTTCGGCGCCGACAATGAACACAGCCTGAGCGTGTTGGCCGGTATGGAGTTTACCCGCCGCCGTGCCAAAAGTGTGCAGCCTTACGGTTATGGATTAAAAGACCCGCAATTCACGTACCTCAGCGTAGAGAACTATACCACCTTTGGTTCGGCCGCAGGTTTTATGTTTAACGACGGACTGGCCTCCTACTTTGCGAGCGCTAACTATTCGTATAAAGACAAATACATCGCCGCACTTAACCTGCGTGCGGATTACAACTCTAACTTCATCGGTAATAACCAGCGTGGCCTTTTTCCGGCCGTATCGGCAGGCTGGCGTTTAAGTGAAGAGGATTTCCTGAAACACAGTTATGTGGTAAATGACCTGAAGCTGCGCGCCAGTTACGGATTAACTGGTAATGCGAGCGTAGGTTACTTCCCTGCCCTGGCTACGTACCAAACTTACCAGTATGGCGACCTTACTGCGATCAACATCAGTACGGCGGGCAACGCCGCCCTTAAATGGGAGAAAAGCGGCCAGGCTAACATTGGTGCCGACGCTTCGCTGTTAAGCAACCGCCTGCATGTAACTACCGACTGGTTTGTAAAAACGAGTAAGGACCTCATCCTGCAAAGCCCGGTATTGTCTACCGCCGGTATGCCTAACAACTCCCTCGCACAAAATATAGGTAAGCTTCGCACCACGGGAACTGAATTGTCTTTGTCGGGTAGCCCGGTACTTAATTCCAAATGGTGGTGGACTTCCGACTTCAACATCAGTTATATCAAAAATAAGGTACTGGCCACCAATGCCAATGGCGATCCGCTGTTCGAAGGTATGGGCATAGCAAAACCTGGTGAGGAACTGGGAACGTTTAACCTGCTTCGTTTTAAGGAAGTAGATGCAGCTACCGGAAGAGCCGTATTTCTTGATAAAGACGGTAATGCGAAAATGTATAACCCCGCTAACGCCAGCTGGACAAACCCGGAAACAGGACAGGCGGTGACGGCTATTTCCGGCACAGACAAGGTAGCTCTTAGCGGTAAAACGCCTTACCCTAAATTCCAGGGCGGCTTCTTTAACACCCTGGGTTATGGCGACTGGGAAGTGCGTGTGGGCCTTCAATACGCATTTGGTTATTACGTATACAATCAAACCCTGGCCAGTTTGATGGACCAAACCAATGCCTACAACAAATCCACAGAGATACTGGAAGCATGGAGTAAAAGTGGCCAGCCGGCTGAGTACCCGGCCTTGTACTGGGGCGATAACCAGTCGATGCAGGAGTCGAGCCTGTGGCTGGAGAAAGCGGGCTTTTTACGCGTAAGAGAAATTACCCTGGCTTATAATGTTCCCGCTACTTTACTGAAACGCGCTAAGATGGACAGGGTGCGGGTATATGTGCAGGCACAAAACCCTTTCCTGTTCACATCGTACAAAGGCATGGACCCTGAGGCTAACGCCACCGGTAACACGAATATCGGGCTGGGGATCGACAGCTTCCGTCCGTTTATGGCGAAAACGTTTATGGCAGGTATCACGATCAGTTTATAAAACAGAAAGAAGAAGAGATGAAAATACTATATAAATGGTTGCCTGTACTGGCGGTAGTGCTGTTAACAGCCTGCCACGACGAGGTAACCAATATCGATCCGGAAAATAAGATCAATACCGCGCTGGTGTTTTCAACGCCTGCCAGGATGGAGCAGGCCGTGATAGGCTGTTACAATTCCCTGCAGGCCGGCAATATGTTACAGGCCCGCGCGCTGGTGTATGCAGATGTATTGGGAGAAGATGTGATTAACCGCACTTCCAATTTCGGAGATATTCCAAGATATACCACCTTATCGTCTAACGCCATGGCAGCAGGCTTGTGGCAGGCCGGTTATAAGGCCATTGCAGATGCTAACCGCGTGATTGCAGGTATAGATGCCAATCGTACCAATACTACGCCTGAACAGGCAGATATGTGGATCGCAGAGGCTAAGTTCGTAAGGGCCATGGCGCATTTTTACCTGGTAAACCTGTTCGCCCAGCCTTATGTGTTTACTACTGACGCTTCGCACCTGGGTATTCCGATCATGACGCAGGCCTTCTACAGTAACGATCCCGCGGCCAATCAGCCCCGCAGTTCCGTAAAGCTGGTGTACGACCAGGTGATCAAAGACCTTACAGAAGCGCTGCCGGTATTACCTCCCTCCTACGGCACGTCGTATCAGTCTAAAACAAGAGCCACCAAAGCGGCTGCAGCTGCCTTTTTATCAAGAGTGTACCTGTATAAAGAAGATTTTGAGAACGCGAAAACTTATGCCTGGGATGTGATCAATAAACAGTATGGCGATTTCGGACTTAATACGCAGCCTTCACAAACGTATGGCGCTAATAACTACCTCACGAACGAAAGCATCTTCTCTATACCCAGTAAAGCGGGCGATTTTGAAGCCGGTTTTACATTAACTGCGCACTACACCACTTCTACCGATCTTTATATCAACCCGGACTTTCTGAATATCACCATCAATCCATGGTTGGCAGTGGATGATAAAAGACGCACACAACTGACGGGTAACAACGCTACTTTGGGTGTGCCGGTTACGCTGAAATACAGGGATGTGGCCGACTGGGCACCGGTATTCCGGTATGCTGAAGTATTGCTGAACTATGCCGAAGCCGCAGGGAAACTGGCTGCTACAGTAGATGCGGAAGCGCTGGCAAGGCTGAACGAAGTACGTAACCGCTCAAGGGTGAGCGCCGCTCCGTATACTAATATTACTATCAACAGCAAACAATTACTGATCGACGCGGTATTGGCGGAACGGCGTATTGAACTGGCTTTTGAAGGCCACCGTATTTTTGACCTGAACCGTAACAAAATGAAACTCACGAACAAACGTGATTTCGACTTTAATACACGGGTGGCCGATCAGGATTTTGGCGCGGATAAACGTATATTGCCAGTGCCGCTGATCGAAATACAACGTAGCCGCGGCGTACTGGAAAGAAATCCGGGCTATTAACCTCTTAGAATATGAACAGGTATTTTCTCTTTTTCGGACTAATATTTCTCATCTCCTGCCAGCCTTTTAACCAGCAGGGCGCCAGCCAGATGGTCACTATCCAGGGCACGCTTAACGGTTACGATACGGGCACGATCATCATGACCGACCCGCTGGACCGCAACGCGGCTTCGGATACTATTCAGGTAACGAAGGGCAGGTTTGTTTGGTCGGGCACGGTGGATAGTATTAAGGCGGTGTACCTGGTGATTAAGGATACGCCCTACGACAATGGTGTACACTTGTTCCTGGAACCGGGTAACGTATATGTAACCGGCGGTAAATCGTCGGCCGACATTGTGCAGCTAAGCGGCACACCGGAAAACGAGCGGCTCGATTCGCTGAATAAGGTGTTCGATGGATTGTCTAAACCCCTTCAGGGTTACGGCAATGCTTATGCTAAAGCGGTGCAGGAGAACGATCTGGCCACTATCGATAGTTTAACGCAGCTTTACTATAAGGTATCGCTGCAAAAAAAGCAGGCGCTCAGGAACTATATCGCACAGCATGGCAGCTCTTACGCCACTATGTTTGCCATGTACAACCTATACCAGTATAACCCCGACGGTAAAAGCCTGCAGGAGTTATATGCCACATTGCCGCCCGCACTGCAGGCCTCTCCGATGGGTGTTAAACTGAAGGACCGGCTGGATGGCGCATTAAGAACGCAGATAGGCGGTGCTGCGCCCGACTTTATACTGAACGACGCCAAAGGCAACCCGGTTGCCCTCTCGTCCTTAAAAGGCAAATACGTACTGCTCGACTTCTGGGCCAGCTGGTGTGTGCCCTGCCGCTTCGAGAATAAGAACCTCGTAAAAGCATACGCTGGTTATAAGGATAAAGGTTTCGAAATACTGGGCCTCTCTATCGATACCGACCGTAATGCCTGGCAGCAGGCCATTGCCGAAGACGGGCTGAACTGGATGCACGTCATCGACCAGAAAGCACGCGAAAGCGAGGTGTATAAACTGTACACCGTAGGCGGTATACCTATGAACTTCCTGATCGATAAAGAAGGCAAAATAGTGGGTAAAGGATTGAGAGGAAAAGAACTGGAAACTTTGCTGCAACAGGTGTTATAAAACTTATTGAAGCTGATAATGGAACGGCCGGCGCGTAAAAGCACCGACCGTTTTTATGTATACCGGAAATACAACGGCCGGCGATACTTTCGCCGGCCGCTTATCTATGGAATAGTTACAGAAAACAGGATTAGTTCCTCGAATTTATCTTAGACAGCAGTCGCAGTATTTCCAGGTACAACCACACGATGGTTACCATAAGGCCGAAAGCGCAATACCATTCGAAGTATTTAGGCGCGCCGCCCACAGAACCTTTCTCTATCATATCGAAGTCGAGCAGCAGGCTTAACGACGCTATGCCCACAACCACCAGTGAAAATATAATACCGAAGGTAGAGCCTTCGTGCAGGAATGGAATGCTGATGTTAAAGAAGCTGAGACCGAAAGCCACCAGGTAGAATATACCGATACCGGCAATGGCCACGAACATAATAGAACGGAAAGTTTCAGTTACCCTGATGATGCGGAAAGCATACAGCAACAGCATGGCGATTACCACAGAGAAGGTAAGGCCTACTGCCTGCGTAACAATGCCTGCATATTTAGCCGCATAAAAGGCAGAAACAGCGCCCAGGAACAAGCCTTCTGCTATGGCATAAGCCGGCGCGAGGAAGCCAGACCATTCTTTCTTAAACGTGATCACTAAACCCAGGATCAGCGCCACGATAACGCCACCGATCAGGTATGGAAAGATGTTAACGCCTCTCATAAACTGACCCCATGAAAACGCGGAGGATGCCAGCAGCAACAGGAATAAGTAGCCGGTTTTTGCCACAGTGCCTTTAATCGTCATCAGTTCTCCGTCCAGGCGCATGGTAGACGCCTTCTGGAACGTTTCTTCTTTCAGTACAGGATTACTCGATTGAAATAGTGCCATAATTAAAAACAATTAATGAATACGTAAAGATACAATGAAATAAATTAACCGGCCGGGCTTGCTGTTAAAATTATCATAATGTGTATCATATTGTAAAAAAGAAAGCAGCGAAGGATATGACCTCCGCTGCCCTTCATTATATCAAAACGATTTGTACTTAAGATTCCCGGGTGCCTCTTCTGCCGCCACGGTCGGAATTGCCGGACTGCTGCCTTGGCTGCTCGCTGCGCTGCGGTTGCTGGCGCTCGAAACTGCGGTTGGGTGACGACTGCCTTGGCTGATCAATAACACGTGAACGCTGCTCCTGCTGCTGGCGCTGTTCAGGCATCGCCCTGCGCTGTTCTGTTTGCGGCTGCCGCTGCGGAATATTACGCTCGGCCGGGCGACTGCGTTCAAAGGTGTTTGAACGATTGTTATCGGGCGTGGCGCTCCGGTTGTTATTCCATGGATTTTCCCTGTTCTCCCGCGCATTATTACTACGATCTATCGTACGGTCGGGCAGGTTGTTCCGGTTACGGTCTATCGTACGGTCAGGCACATTGTTCCTGTTATCACGTACTTCAGGCGTATTGCTGTTATTATTCCGGTCGAACGTACGGTCGGGCAGGTTGTTCCGGTTACGATCTGTCGTACGGTCAGGCGTATTGTTGTTATTGTTACGGTCGAACGTACGGTCAGGCAGATTATTCCTGTTGCCACGGTTTTCAGTTACGCCGTTACGATCGTTATCACGCGAAAACTGGTTATCGAAACTACGCTGGTTATTGCGGTCGTTGCGATCGTTAGGGCGGTTGTTGTTATCGTTGTTCCTCGACCAGTTACCGTTGTTACGATCGTTGCCTGGCCTTCCGGCTTCGTTGCGGCTAATTACCCTTGATGGTGCGGGTGTGGGCCTGGTGCTGCCTGCACCGCTGTTACTGGCGTACTGCCTAACCTCGGGCCTGTACATCCTTACACTGCCACGCTCCTGGCGGTCCATACCCGGGCGACGCTCGCTGCGCACAGAGGCCGGTGAAAGTGTGCGGCCGGTGCTGCGGCGGTAATAACCGGCATCGGGGCCATTAATATAAGTGCGTCGATTGTAAACGTACGTGTTGTTCACGATCACCGTGTTGTTGTAATAAACATTGTTTTGCCTGAACGGCGCGCAATGGTTATAGAACGAACGGTGGCCCAGCCACCTGGTTTCCAGGAATACCCAGTGGTTAACGGGTACAGCAAAACCGGAAGAAATAGACATGCTGATACTGATGCCAGGCCCTAATGGTGCCCAGCCGCAGGTGGCGGCGTTATTTCTCCAGCTAACCCAGGCCGGCCCCCATTCATAACCAGGTATCCATACCCAGCCATAGAACGGGTCCATACGCCAGCGCCCGTAATGAAACGGCGCCCAGCCCCAATTGTAGCTGGATACCCAGGTCCACCCGTAAGTGGTGTATGCCCAGTTACCATTGGTGTAATAAGGTCTGAAATCAGCACCTGCATTGGGTTGCCATACGTAACCATATTCAGGATCATCGATCCATTGGCCGTATGGGCTTAGTTCATCGTAAAAAGTCTGGTAGGATACCGGGCCGTCATCATAATAATCCTGCAATGGACTAGCGGTGGCTAAAGTGGGCATAGCAGCTATGAATATTCCCGCGAACAAGGCGACTGTGAATACTTTTTTCATAACTATAAATTTTAACTCCCGCAACCCGGGAGCGCTGTTGTTTCCGTGTGTATTGCAAAACTGTTGCCAGATTTTAAATTGCAACGACTTTAACTATTTGTAAACGTTTTAGCTTTGTTTTTATTTGATTTGACTTACTAAAAACGACTGTACAGCAATCAATTGCAATTTTTTAATGCAGACTGCGTTAAAATCTCGCGCCTAAATCATACATTTAAACCGCCGTACCTGCTGATTCAAAAAACTCGATTATGAACGTTGTTTGGTTTACCGCCATAGTATTGATGCTGGCCATCCCATCGTTGATCATGCTTTCAGCCTATGCCGGTTCATATATAGCGCCTTACTACCGTTTGCGCAACAAGGGCTACACGCCACCTGAAAGCTTTACCATCAGTGTAGCGGGCTTCCTGAGTGGCTTGTTAGTGTCGGGTGTTTGTTTTGCTTTTCTGAAACATCATTTTTTCAACGGAGAAGACCTCCTTTTTCATATCGTATTATGGCTGCTGTTCCTGCCGTCTGTCAACTTTGTTTTCTGCTCTTTTTTCCCTGCCGGCCGTAAAGGTTTTTCGATGCGCTGGCTGCTTGGATTATTAGTGGCGCTGTCGGTGTTGCTGGTGATGCTTTACATTTTTGTATTTGCAGGACACAACATCAGTCATGAGAGCTGGATCAAAGGATCGATTGATATCAGTATCGGCGTAGCGGCCGTGGTGTTTGCCTATTTCTCGGTACGCCAGCGTTTCCGTGACCGTATGGCGCAGGAAAACAGTGTTACGCTGCAGCCAGGCAATAAATACATTCTCGTTATCCGGCCCTGGACGGTAGACCGTGATCCCTTTTTCCTGGGAAACATCTATCGTAATAAGGTGTATAAACAGCTGGCCGGCGATCCGGTGTATTTTATGCAGAACGGTGCTATCCGCGTGGTAGATTTCAAACAGTTCTTCTCTAAAGCTTTTTCCAACTACATTTCTGCCGTAATGCCGGGCGATTCGCTGGTGCAGGCCGAGGTCGTGATCTGCTCACCCGCCCGTAGTCCGCAGCAGGTGGAGGATTTTAAAGTGCTGGCCGAAGGTGCCGCCTGTATCATTGCCATCCCGGGTAATATTGCCAGGCTGGGCCTTGAACTTAATATGATCCGTGAGTACGGCTGGCAGCAGAAGTTCTTCATCTTTACAAAACCCATCTACCAAAAAATATACGCCCAAATCCTCCTCCCCCTTTTCCAGTGGGTGTTAGACGTACGATCTGTGCCATGGGAGCAGTTCGCCGCACAAATGGCCCAGTACGGTTACCAGTTGCAGGATACGGCCCCCGAACCCGGCACCATTATCGGCTTTAACCAGTCGATGCAACAGCAGCTGCTGGTTTCCGGTGCGCGCAACCCTATGGGTTACGTATTACCCGTTATAGGCCGCCTCGATCGCCCTTAATTTCCTGGTGTTATATTAACCCGTTTTCGGCAGGCAAACAGCCTACCGCCCTTTCGTTGCCCTTTAGTTGCCCTCTGGTTGCCCTTATATTACCGGGGGCAGATTAGGGGCCCAAGCCGTCGTTTCCCTGTTCAGCCGCCGTTGCGTCGCACTCTTCACCAGTTAATCCCTGCTAAACATTACTAATATATTTCATGCTCAACTCCGCCTCCTCGTATAGCGGTCGTATATCGATCCTATACCAATCCTATATCCAAATCCCCGGAAACGCAGGCTGGTGGTGACGCCTATTATAGGATCGGTATAGGATCGATATACCATTGCTAATGCTTCTTCCTTACTATGCTACAATCCGTTAATGCTCAATATACTTCATATGCGAGTTTTGCTTATTTGGCGAAAGCTCAAACTGGTAAAGGGTTACAGCCTGAGCATAGGGGTTTCGTCCCAAGGTTTGCTAAGCTTCGTCCCAACTCCTTGTATGCTTCGTCCCAAAGTCGGGTAAATGGGGTATTGCCGGATGTACCTTTGTTCTCTAAACGATCAAAAGGGTTGTTTACGGCCTCCCGCAACCGTCGAAAGGACGCTTGAAAAGGTGAATAAACAGGATGTTATCCTGAAGTTCTTTGACATATTGGTTAAAAAAATGTACCGGTGCTGTTTATCATATACATGGTAAGGGGGACTTACCGTCCCTCTTACCTTATTTTAAAAAGATGCCGGGGTGTTCGTCGCAGAAAATAGCGCTCACGCAGCTTTATACTTATCTACCTAAAGCTGAATTACTATTTTTGAAAGATGAAACAAGCCTGGTATAACAGACGATGGGCGAATATATTACTGCACTGCCTGGCATGGGTGGTTTTGTTCTCGTTGCCGTATTTCCTTAAACCTTCCATGGATAAGCATCCTGAAAGGGAGCCTAACCGCATGTGGTGGGAGTTGCATTATATACTTAATAATATACTCATTATCAGTATTTTCTACTTTCATGCTTATGTGTTGGTGCCGAAGGTGATTGACCGTAGGAAATACTCGTTTTACGGCCTCATAATCGCCACTATTTTTACAGTGATGGTGGTTTTCCGATGGGTATCTATCAGCCTGCTGATTGACCCCGGAGAGTTCGAGCTGAAGCCTTCCATCCTGTTCACCATCTTTACCCTGTTATTTATACTGGCGTCCAGTACGGCATATATCATGATCAAGGAAAAAATGCGTGCCGACAGGATTAAAAGCCAGCAGGAGAATGAAACCCTGAAAACGGAGCTTTCGTTCCTGCGGTCGCAGGCCAGTCCGCACTTCATGTTTAACGTACTCAACAACATGGTAGCGCTCGCCAGGAAGAAGTCTGACCAGTTGGAGCCATCGCTCATCAAACTATCATCCCTGCTGCGTTATATGTTGTACGAAACCGATGAGGACAAAGTGCCGCTGGAAAGGGAAGCCGAGTACCTGCAGAGCTATATTGACCTGCAAATGCAGCGTTTCGGTAAAAACGTGCAGATAGATGTATCGCTGGCGATAGAAGACGGCAGTTACGAAATAGAGCCCATGCTGCTGATCCCCTTCGTGGAAAATGCCTTCAAGCACGGCACCGGCCTTATCCCTGACGCACACATCACCATAAAACTGGACCTGCACGATAATGTATTGCTGTTTACGGTGAGCAATAAGTACGATCCTGCTTCCATTGAGGTGAAAGATAAAACTTCCGGAATAGGGCTTGTTAACGTAAAACGCAGGCTGAACCTGCTGTACGCCAAAGATCACTCGCTTACGATCGACAAGGAGAATAGCCGTTTTGACGTATCTTTAAAAATAAACCTTCACTAGATGTTACGTTGCATTGCCGTAGATGATGAACCGCTGGCCCTGGACCTGCTCGAAGATAATATCAGCAAAGTACCCTACCTTAAACTGGTAGCGCGTTGCAGTAATGCTTTTGAGGCAATGGACGAGTTGAAAAAGGAGCAGGTAGACCTTGTGTTCCTCGATATACAAATGCCTGGTTTAACCGGCCTGCAATTCATCCAGAGCATGCCCGAAAAGCCTATGATCATCCTGATTACGGCTTATGAAAAATATGCGCTGGAAGGGTTTAACCTCGATGTAACCGATTACCTCGTAAAACCCGTATCGCTGGAGCGTTTCGTGAAGGCCTGCAATAAGGCATACGAGCTGCATCTCTTAAAAAGAAAAGACAAACACACCGCCTCGCCCGACTTCTTTTTCGTGAACGCCGACTACAGCCTGCTAAAAGTAAACGTGGCCGATATCATATGGATCGAAGGTATGAGGGATTATATCAAGATACACCTTAAAAGCGCTACCCGCCCAATTGTAACACGTATGGGCATGAAGACCATCGAAGATCAGCTTGCACCGGATAAGTTTATCCGTATTCACAAATCGTACATCGTATCTATATCCAATATTACGGCGGTGCGTAAAAACAGTGTGTTCATTGATACGCTGGAGTTACCTGTAAGCGATGCTTACAAAGGTGCTATAGATGAGTTGACAGGAAAGTAATGGTCGCATCTGCATATTTGAACGGCTAAAGCCTCTTATTATAAGGGTTTTAGCCGTTTCCTATTAACGCCCCCTTAACACCTTTCCCTTTCGTCGCATCATTTTGCAAACCTGCCTCAATTACCCCGGCACAAGGTTTAACCCGGCGTAATTTTGAATTCAGAAAACACACAAATGAAAAAAATCTTAAGCCTTATTACGCTGCTGTACCTCCCCTTTGCCATGATGGCACAAATGCCCGGCGCTCCCGCAGGAGCAGCGGCTGGCAGGCAGGCAATGCCCAATATGGGCCATGTTTACGGCAAACTGGTAGATAAAGACAATAAACCTGTTCCGTTTGCATCGGTAATGATCATGCAAAGCAAATTCGATACGGCTACCAAAAAGCAGAAGGATGTGCTGCTGAAAGGAATGATTACCGAAATGAACGGCGACTTCAGCTTTGAAGAACTGCCGTTGATGGGCATTAAAGTAAAAGTATCGGCTACGGGTTACAAGGCGCTGGACCTGCCGGTAAGCTTTATGAGCAAACCAGCAGCCGGCGTGGCGCCCAAAGCAGGTAGCATGCCTTCGTTCGATAAAGACCTTGGCAACATTAAACTGGATGGAAGCGTTAGTCAGTTGAAAGGCGTAGAAGTTACCGCCAGCAAACCCATGATGACACTGGACATCGATAAAAAGGTGTTTAACGTGGAAAAGAACATTGTGAGCGCAGGCGGTACCGCTGTAGATGTGATGAAGAACGTGCCTTCGGTGAATGTAGATATCGATGGTAATGTATCGTTACGTAACAGCAGCCCCCAGTTATATGTAGATGGCCGACCCACTACCCTTACGCTCGACCAGATACCTGCCGATGCGATCGAAAGCGTGGAAGTGATTACCAATCCCTCTGCCAAATACGATGCTTCCGGCGGCGGTGCAGGTATACTGAACATCGTATTAAAGAAGAACAAGAAAACCGGCTATAATGGTAACCTGCGTGCCGGTATAGATAAACGTGGCGCAGTGAATGGTGGTGCAGATGTAAACTTCCGCCAGGATAAATTCAACCTCTCTGCCAGTATTAATGCTAACCAGAACAAAAGCCGTACAACCGGTATTGTTGATCGTGATAACCTGGGTACAGAACCGCTTACTTCCATCTTACAGAACAACAGCAACCGTAATAACGGTGCTTTCCTGTTCGGCCGCGTGGGACTGGATTACTTCCTTTCCAACCGCACCACCCTGTCTGTTTCAGGCGTAAAGGTGCATGGCGAGTTTAATCCCGACGATGTAAATACGATCAACACCGACAGCCTGTTCAATACCGGTACATTATCGTCGCTGAGCCGCCGTACCACCAGTGGTACACGTGAGTTTAACGCGAACGGGCTTGTATTGGGCTTCAAGCAACTGTTCCCCAAAGAGGGTCAGGAACTAACGGCCGACTTCAACTACTTTGGTGGTAAGTTCGAGAACAATTCACTGTACAGTACTGACTATTTCTCGGGTGCGGCGAAGACTGCCAATGAACTGCAGAAAATACAGGGAGACGGTATCAACAATAATATCACGGTGCAAACCGATTACGTGCACCCTATCAAAACCGGTAAACTGGAAACCGGTTTACGTGCGCAGTTAAGGAAAACAGAGAACAATAACTACAACTATCTGTTCAACCAGGCTGACCAGGAGTACGTGCTTGTGCCAGGCGCCAGCAGCAACTACAAGAACAGCGATAACGTGTATGCCGCTTACCTGAGCTTCAGCAACAGCATTGGCAAATTTGGTTACAAGTTGGGCTTACGTGCAGAAAGTTCAGAATATAAAGGCGAGTTAACGCAAACCGGCGAAAAGTTCAGTAACAGCTACCCGGTAAGCCTCTTCCCTTCCCTGTTCCTGAGCCAGAAACTGAACAAAGACCAGGAACTGCAGTTGAGTTATACACGCCGTGTAAACCGTCCTAACTTCTTCCAGTTAATTCCCTTCGCAGACTCAACGGACAAGTTGAACATTACGCGTGGTAACCCGAACCTGGTACCGGAATTCACCCAGTCTTTAGAAGCCTCTTATTCCAAAACCTTCAACAGTCAACATAGCCTGCTTGCCTCTGTATACTACAAACATACCGACGATCTCATCACCAATTACCTGGAGAAAGTAACCGATGATGTTACCGGTGCAGAAGCACTGATCAACACGTACACCAATGCGAATTCTTCTTATTCCGCCGGTTCAGAACTTACGCTGATCAACAAGTTTACTAAGTGGTGGGATATATCTACCAGCGTAAACGTGTACAACTCTAAGATCAATACCGACAATGTAAGCGGCAGTTCACAGGATGCGATGTGGAGCATGTTCGCGAAGTTCAACAGTAACTTCAAACTGCCTTACAGCTTTGATGTGCAGTTATCGGCTACGTACCAGTCAAAAACCAACCTGCCTATCAACAATAACCAGCGTGGGTTTGGCGGTCCAGGTATGAGCCAGGCACAAAGCGCATCGCAGGGTTACATTAAACCATTTGGTGGTGTAGACCTGGCAGTTAAAAAGAGCTTCCTGAAAAACAATGCCTTATCTGCCACACTGGCCGTAAGCGATATTTTCAGAACGATGAAAACCATACAGTATTCCGAAAGCGAATACTTTACACAATACTACTCCCGCCTGCGCGACCCGCAAATGCTGCGTTTAACACTGGCTTACCGCTTCGGCAAGGTAGATGCCTCGTTGTTTAAACGTAAGAGCCAGGGCACCGGCAACAGCGGAATGGAAGGCATGCAATAGTTAAACGGGAACGATGCGAATGTTTTACCAGTTTATAGATTGATATCAAGCGCCGTCCCGGTTAGGCCGGGATGGCCTCTTTCAGCAATGCTACAGGATACGTACAAACGAAGAAAGCCACTGTTGGAGGTGGCTTTCTTCGTTGTGTTAAAACAGTTGACTATTCTGGATATTCAAAAGGGAAAGTGCTGGCATTCACCGTTTGAACAGTGCTATGCTCATACGAAGTAGACGATACGATCTGACCGGTAGCAGTTACCTTTTTTACCAGGGTTACGGTACCCAGGTAAGTAAGTGTGGCACTGATGGCTGGTACGGGCGTGGTGTACGACTGGCTGATGGGCGTGTACGTAAAGGTGTTAGTGTACCCGCCACTGGTGTTTGAATTCGAGAATGTGAAATGTGGCATGGTAACCGACGTGATGGTGTTACGCTGCGGGAAGTAATACGTGTAATAATCAAAAGTAGCACTTAACCCCAGCGGGAAGTAACCATAGGTAGTGGAACCCACCATTACCATGTGCGTCCAGTTGTAAGTAAGGGCCAGTACGGACACGGGACTGGCAGTAAGGGTTGCTTCCTGTCGGGTTTCACGGGTCGGGCTATCACTTTTAAAGGAGCATAAGATAAAAGTGGCTGCAAGCAGCAGCAAAGGGCAACGTTTCATTGACTTAGATTTTCGGGTTATCTGTAAAAGAACTATCACTATAAATCTTGCAATAATTTCGCAGTAAGTGTTAGCGGATTTTGCGGAAATGTAAACGATTATTGGCTGTTATAGATAAAAAAAGCCGCGCCAGTTTAACGGCGCGGCTTCACAATTAAGTTGCTGACTAGAATATTTTTCCGAAGAACTCCCTCATGTCTTTCCAGGAAGCCGTATCGGCCGCGGCGTTATAAGCGATGGGTATTTTAAACTTCTCGCCATTAGCTGTAGAACCAGGGTTTGTAAAGGCATGCAGCGCATCAGGGTAAGCGATGAACTTGTAATCGGCACCGATCGAATCCAGGCCCTTTTTGAAAGCGGCAATTTCTTCTTCAGATACGAATTTATCAGCAGCACCGTGGCATACGAGAATCTTAGCTTTCAGCAGGTCTTTGTTGGCGGGAGCGCCAGCCAGGTTGCCGTGGAAGCTTACCACCCCTTTAAGGTCGGCCCCCATTTTAGCGGCGTTTAATACCACCGCACCACCAAAGCAGTAGCCGATAGCAGCAATACTCGTGGTGTCTGTTTGTTCGAACGTTTTGATCTTAGCGAGGGCCGCGTCTATACGGCTTTTCATTAAAGCAGGAGCTTTGTAAAAAGCGCCAGCGGCTTTGCCGGCTTCTTCGGGCGTGTTAGCCTGCAGGGCGTTACCGTACATATCGACCGCAAAAGCGATATACCCCAGTTCTGCCAGCTGGCGGGCGCGGGCCTTCGGGTATTCGTTAATCCCCCACCATTCGGGTACTACGAGTACAGCAGGGCGCTTTCCGGTGCTGGCCTCATTATAGGCTACGTAACCGATCAGCGTGGTGGTATCGTCTTTGTAAGTCACTGTTTCTTCCTTCAGTTTCACTTCGGCAGGCGTGTTGGTGGCCGTAGAGTCGGCAGCATTCTTGGCAGGCTGATTGTTACAGGCGGAGAAGCCGATAACGGAAGCTGCCATGGCTGCGAAAAGCAGGCGTTGTTTCTTCATAATAAGTGCTTTTTATCTGTTTAATACGTAAAATTCGGTGTTAGGGTTGAGAATTAGTCTTCTACTTCCTTTTTTGTGATGGATAAAATCTCGGTATTGATCGCACGTTTCATCCTCCGTTCCATCTCTTTATCCAGCCTTGGTATCAGGAACTGCACTTTAAACCTGGCGAGGTCCTTCTTTATCTCCAGTGTTTTTAAAGAAAAGCTGTTAGCCGTAATGTTGCTGGTAAAAGGTTGCAGCGCCTCCTTCAGTCTTGCTTCCAGTTCGGCAGGCGTAGTAAAGTGGCGGAGGTCCAGTTCAAACTCGATATTCATCTTTTTAATATTCTGTTTGCTCTGGTTAACCACAATGGAGGTTAACATTACGGTGTTAGGCACGATGAGTAGTTCGTCATCATCGTTCTGCAGCACCACGTTCACCAGTGTAATGTCCAGTATCTTTCCCTGAAAATCGTTGATCCTGATCTGATCGCCCAGCGATAACTGGTCGGAGAACATGATGATAAGGCCATTGATGATGTTCTGTATATAGTCCTTCGTAAGCAGCGCAATAGCCGCCGCCACGATGGTGATGCTGGTAATAAGGTTACGCAGGTCGTCGGCAAACACGGTCATCAGTCCGAGGATGCCGAATATGGCGTTCAATACCGAGGCAATACGCCTGATGCCCAGCAGGAAGTTATCGCGCTTTTCATTGACCACATCGTTTTTGCGGATGTACCAGGAGCGGACGAAGATATGGACAAGCGATACAACGATATTGCCGCCAAGGAACAGGTAGATGCCTTTGATAACCTTTTCTAAGAAGAGTAGTCTGGCGGAAAAGAACTCCGGGTAAGTTTGATGGAAATAGAGGATGGCGCCAAGCAGCATCACTTTTCCTATAAATAAAAGCCGCGCTTTTCTTTCGCGGGAGGTGTTTTCACTGGAGGATGGGTCCTTTACCATAGTTTTCCGATAATGCTTTTATAGAGTATACTGCAAAAATAGCTAATCTCGAAACGAAGCCCGCAATTTTCATGCAGGAAAAAGCGGGAAGTTGCAGATCGATGCAGAATTTGCCTGCGCGAAGTGGCTCAACGTCTTCATATTGCCAGATTATCCCTCCTGGCTTTATGATTTGGGAAAGATGGGATAATTTTGTGGCGATATATGAAAACGAGCGTAGGGGGTATTATCCGCCATGAAATAAAATCACTTTTCGAGTTAAAGAAAACCGAGCGCCTCTGGCACATTCCAGTGCTGGCATCATTGTGCGTGGGTATTCCGTTACTGGCAGCGTTGTATTTCGGGCGGCTCGACTTCGGTTTGCTGGCCTGTATGGGAGGCCTGGTCATACTATACATGCCCGCGGGGCCGGTGGATAAACGTATGATAACGCTGGTAGCCTGTTCGTTTGGTTTTATGGCCTCTTACGCCATCGGTATCACTTTTAGCTTTAATCCGCTGTTATCGGCCTTATTTATCGGTTTGTTTGCGATGGGCGTACATTGGGTAACCAGCTACTTCCGGCTGCCACCGCCAGGCAGTTTCTTCTTTATAATGCTGGCATCAATCGGCAGCTGCGCCCCGTTTCACCTGCATACCATTCCGCACCGTATCGGTCTTATAGGTATGGGGACGATGTTTGCCTGCACGCTGGCGCTGTTCTACAGCCTATACATCACCCGTAAACTGCCCCCTAAAAAAGATCCGCCACTGGTGCGTAAAGAAGAATACTCAGATATCGTAAAATCGTTGATCGTTGGTGCTTTTGCCGGTATATCCATCCTCATCCCACAATTACTAAAACTCGATAACCCTTACTGGGTGCCTATTTCATCAATGGCCGTTATGCAGGGTGTGGATGTAAGGCACGTATGGCAGCGGAGTTTCCAACGTATACTCGGCACCTTCGCAGGTATGGGACTTACCTGGTTGTTATTACTGCTGCGCCTCGATGCACTCGGCATCTGCATTGCTATTCTTATTTTACAGTTTATTGTGGAGATGTTCATCGTACGCCATTATGCGCTAACGGTGTTCTTTATTACACCAATGACGGTGTTTCTCGCCGAGGCAGGCAGCGCTATGACCGAAGATCCGCGTATGCTGGTAGAATTGCGGGTACTCGATATTGTAATTGGCAGCCTGATTGGTGCTGTGGGCGGCTGGTTCCTTCATCACCGGCAAATACAGGAACAAACGAGGCGACGCATCAGGGTTACCCGTTACGTGTTAACTAACCTGAAAAACAAAAGGCTGTTCCGCTAAAAGGTGTAACTGTGCGTCCCGTATTTTCTGTTGTGCTGTTGGTACAAAAGAGAAAAGGGTAAAGCGGATGCTCTACCCTTTTGTGACCTCGTCTGGATTCAAACCAGAAACCTTCTGATTCGTAGTCAGATGCTCTATTCAGTTGAGCTACGAAGCCATTGTTGTGTTGAATGGGTTGCAAAAGTATGTGATTTTTTCATTTCTGCAAATCCTTTTTAGTTTTTTTTGAAAGAGATTTTATAACATCTTCTGTTGAACCGCTTCCATCACTAGTTCTGCTACATTTTTCACTTTAAATTTCTGTAATAAATTCCTTCTATGTGTTTCGATCGTAAGCGGACTAACGTTTAAATCGGCGGCCATTACACTCGTGGTTTTACCGGCGGCAATACATTGTAATATTTGTTTTTCTCTTTTAGTAAGGGCCGGAATTTGTTTCAGTTCGCGTAGTGAAGGTCTGGCCATAATTTCCTTCACCTCCTTACTGAAAGTAATTTCACCATTCAGCGCTTCGGTAATACAACGTTTCAGTTCTTCCGACGAGGCGTTCTTTAAAAGATAACCGCTTGCGCCGTTTTGTAATACCTGTAATATCATGCTGCGTTCGGCCTGGTTGCTCAATACCAGTACCGTTGTAGTTGGCGAGGCTCTTTTTATTTCTTTACAGAGATCGATGCCGCTGATATCGGGCAGCATAATATCGAGCAGTACAAGGTCTACTTTATTCCCGGCAAGAAATTTCATGAATGCTGCGGCATGGGTAAAGGTTTGCGTGATAGTAATGCCCGGCTCATCGCGCAGCAGCGTGCGCAATCCTTCAATTACAATCGGGTGATCGTCTACGATAGATAAACAGATATCAGGATGCGTTTCCAACATGGAGTTCTATATTGATGGTGGTGCCTTCGTTAATGGCAGAAGTAATGTCTAGTTTGCCGTTGAGGTATAAGGTACGGTTGCGGATATTTTCCAGTCCTATTCCCTTTCCCGCATCATTGATGTGCATATTGAACCCGCGGCCATTGTCTTCAATGGTAATAAAAAACAGGTGTTCGTTCTGACTGCATTGCAGTAATACCGATGAGGCATGACCGTGGCGTATGGCATTGTTCAGTGCTTCCTGGATAATCCTGTAAATCGTTACCTGTTCGCTTACTGGTATATCCTTTTCGATATTATAGGCCTGGAAATCTATTTCCGTGCCACCGGCCATCATCGATTCGCAGAGGTCTTTTAAAGCCGTTTCCAGTCCGAATTTCAGCAGGCTTTCGGGCATCATGTTACGGGCGATGTGGCGCAGTTCGCGGATGGAATTATCCAATTGCAGTATAACACCATGAAGCCGCTCCCCTTCCGGCTGTTCCGGTTTTAGTGCGGATAGTTTGATCTTTACACCGGCCAGCATACCTCCCAGTCCGTCGTGTAAATCGCGCGCCAGGCGGCTACGTTCTCGTTCCTCCCCTTCTATCATAGCATGTGAGGTAGCCAGTTGCCGTTGCTGGTCCATTTCGCGCAGTTCCTGCTGCAGGTTAATTTGTTTTTGGGCCAGCAGGCGTTTGTTATTGCGGAAGTAGAACACCGCGATAATGAGGCTGCAGGTAACGGCGATCAGTAGCCACATGGTAAGCCTGGTGTTGCGTGCGGACAGTGCGGCCTTTTGTTTTTCGGCCTCCAGTACTGCTATACGTTTTTTAGATTCCACCTGCCCGAACTTTATTTCCATGGCGTGGATCTCTGTTTTCAGGCGACTGTTATTAAAACTGTCGCTCGCGTCACTGTAGCGCTTTTGCCAGTCATAAGCCCTGGCCATATCGCCCAGTCCCGCGTTGGTTTCGGCCATGGCGCTGTATAACAGCAGGCGGTTGGTGGCAATAGCCATCATTTCTTTTTGTTGGATTAAGTACTGTATTACTTCAAGGGCCTTTGTGTAGTTTTTGATGTTATACCAGGCGTAATAGCGTTGGAGTTGCATGCGTTGTTCTGCATAAGGCATTTTCAGTTCCTTTGCCAGGGCAATCCCCTTTTCGAGTCCGGCTAACGCTGCTTCGGAAAGCGTATCCGTATTGTAATACAGGCTTTCGGCCGCATAATAGTCGAGCCAATGTTCCGATTTGGGATAAGGTTGCAGCAGCATGCGGGCACTGTCCAGCAGCGGTTTAGCCCGTTCATTTTTACCAGCGAGGCTATAGTTTTCGGCCAGCGCGTGTAGGTTAATAATATGCTGCTCCAGGGGGGCGGGGGTGCTTCTTAATACTTCCATCGCTTTTTCCATGTACTGCTCCGCTTTTTCGTACTCGCCGCTGTTCCGGAATACATACCCTATTCCCAGGTAATTTTTACTGATCAGTGTACTGTCGCCCGACATTCTTGCCAGCGGTATCGCCTTACCGATCATGATTTCAGCGAACAATTTGGGGTCGTCTTTTTGCTGACGCAGGAGGGCGTAGCGGTGCAGGGCTTTGGAGCGTAAGTTCCAGGCGTGTTTTGTTTTAAACCGGGTAAGCAGGCTGTCGGCCTTTAGGTACAGGATTTCGGCTGTATCCGGCTTGGTTTGCGAAACATAATAGGCGGCGTAGTAATAGTAGGCGGCGCGTAAGAAGGCTGATTTTTCGGCGGCTTTGTATCCACCGTTCAGGTAGCCGTCTGCCTTTACGATATCCAATGCTGCCCAGTATTCCGACAGCCGGTAGCTGGTAATAGCCCTGGCGCTGTCGGTGGCGCTGCGTAAAAGGGCTAGTTCCATACTGTCCTGGTAGCGCGGCCGGTCGAGGGGGCGCTGGGCATTTGTGTAAATACAAACCAGGAGCAGGGATATAAGGCTGCAAAGTTTCCGCATAGGCTAAAGTTGCCACCACAATTCAATATTTCCAAGAAAGAGCCGAAAAATACTGGTAAACCAGTAGAGAAAAACACTCATTTATCCGGATTGTCCGGCATAGCGGGCCTTTATACTTTTGAGAAGAAAATAAAATTACGGAACCATGATTAAGCAACGATTACTGATGAATGTTCTTTTCTCAAGCCTGTTAGCCCTGGGCGCCTGTTCCGGGGACAAGGACCCCGCAAGCCCCGGCGGTAAGAAATCGGCTAAGTTTAATATTACGATAGGCGACGTAAAACTTGCCGAAGGCGACCGCATAACGGTGCAGGTAGTGGGCGGTGTGTCCGGATCTGCAGAAAAAACGCTCTGGAAGCTAAATGGCACTGTGATGAACAACGAGAGTGGTATTTTGTTGGATGAAGATGATTTTGCTGCGGGGGGCACCTTTGTGGTGGAGTCTGTGGTAGGGCTTGATGTGGTGGCGCTGCACATTAACAGTATCAATTCCGGCACTCCGCTTACAGTAAATGTGACTGGAAAAGTTGGTGGAAAAGATATTGCAGCCGTTAATCAAACGGTGACTTCCGACTATTTTAAACAGTTTAATTACTAAGCAGCGTTTAACGAAGGGAACAGGGGAATCTGCACGCAGGTTTCCCTTTCTTAGTATGCATTGGGTGAATTGTTGGGGCACTAATTTATTGGGTGTATTGGCAGGCATCAGGGCGATTTTCCAGAAGCCTTTTCTTCCTGACCAAATGCCTGAAGGTAAATTCAGACCATTCCAATTGATAAAACTCCGGCGGTAGCCGCAGAAGCGGCTTGAGCATTAGCCTAAACGGAAAAAGGACAAAAAGAATCATTTCTCTTTGTCCTTTTTTGTGACCCTGTCAGGATTCAAACCTGAAACCTTCTGATCCGTAGTCAGATGCTCTATTCAATTGAGCTACAAGGCCATTCCTGCTGTGTTGAGCGGGATGCAAATGTATGTAGAATTTTTATTTCTGCAAATCTTTGACCCAAAATTCTTCGATTTTCTTTTAAAATACTACTTTTGGCGCATCATCAAAAACGCCGGAACCCTTGAAGATACAGGTTTGGAGCATCGGTAAGGATAACGATGCGTATATCGCCGAAGGCATCAAAATATTTCAAAAAAGATTGCAGCATTACGTGGATTTTGAGCTTAAATTAATTCCCACTGTAAAACAGGCCGCCAGTCTTTCTACCACCGAATTAAAAAAACAGGAAGGCAAAATGCTGCTGGACATGTTGCAGCCTTCCGACTACCTGGTGGCGCTTTACGAGCGGGGTAAAACCATGACCACTCTACAGTTGGCTGACTTTCTTCAACAACGGGCAAATGCCGGTACAAGGCAGGTAATTATTCTTATTGGCGGCGCCTTTGGGCTGGATGAACCGGTGCTTAAACGCGCGCAGCTTCAATTATCCCTCTCCGCCCTTACTTTTCCGCATCAACTTGTGCGTCTCATTATTACCGAGCAGCTTTACAGGGCCTATTCGGTACTGAGTAATGAAAAATATCATCACGAATAGCAGAAAACATTATTTTAGCATATAACATCAGCTCAATTTATGTCCATTAGCCTGTCGATCATCATCCTTACCTGCCTGGTTACCATCACCGCTTTCAGAAGTGAAGACCAAAAGACGAAGTTAAGCATGTGGCCTTACGGTGTGAAACACTATAAGCAGTTATACCGGCTTCTTACTTCCGGGTTAGTGCATGCAGATTATCCGCATCTTATCTTTAATATGCTTTCGCTGTATTTTTTCAGCGTGGTGGAAGATATGTACGTAGTGACTTTTGGCAGTAAGTATTATTTCCTGCTGATGTATGTGCTGGCATTGGTGGTATCTGATATACCCTCTCTGATTAAACACCGCGACCATGAATATTATTATTCACTGGGCGCATCGGGTGCAGTATCGGCGGTAATCTTCTCCGGGGTACTTTTTCAGCCCTGGGCAGTCATCTATTTCTACTTTATTAAGATGCCCGCCATTGTTTATGGTGTGATATTCCTGCTCCTGTCTATATACCTCGACAGGCGCGGACAAGGCAATGTAGCGCATGACGCTCACTATTGGGGCGCTTGTTTCGGCTTATTGTTTCCTGTTTTGCTCGATCCTTCCATCGGTTACGCTTTTATCAATACCCTGCAGCACGGCTTCCCGGGCTTAAAGTATTATTATGGCGGCGGCCGTTGATATTAGGCCGGGCGCCACTCCAGCTGCACGATCGATTTTGTTTGCGGGCTTAGCTTAAAGCGGTCGTCAATACGCATGCCTACTACCCAGACTATCTTTTTGTCAGATTCAATTACCCATGTATTTTCCTTCTGAGGGATAGATAATTTCTGGTCGATGAAGAAACGGGAGAGCTTCTTCTTTTTCTGCATACCCAGTGGGTAGAAGTAGTCGCCCTTCTTCCATTTCCTGACCAGTAGCGGAAACTTCAGGTGTTTAATATCGAGGCAGCCAATGGTGGCGGCTTGTGGTGGTTTATCGCCCGTTGCGTCTTTATAGGTGATGTTTATTTGGCCATTAGGCAGCAAAACATGCTCCTGTTCTTCTTCAATTACAAAGTGGGTCGCAATGTCCGTTTGCTGTGGCGTAATGATCAGCCATTTCCTGTCGCGGTAAATACGATGGGTTTGGGTAGATAGATACTTACCCGGGCTGCTGTCCAGCATATCCACTACCTGTTGTGCCTGTGCGGTATTGCAGCCAAAGGGTTTCAGCAGCTCGTAAGTGATGGTAGAGAGGGGAACAGACTTTTGCAATTTCAGTATCGGGATAAAATGCTCTTCTCCCCTTTTTTCCAGTAACTTCTTACGGTGCGTTTCCACTGCTTCGCGGTACAGGATTTCCACCTCCCGCAAGCGTTCTATACTGCCGCCTATGTTACGGATTGCTTCAGGATAAGCCTCCTGGAGTTTAGGTAGCACCTGGTGGCGGAAATAGTTACGTGTGTACTTTTCCGTTATATTAGAACTGTCTTCCACAAAGGCAATTTCCTTTTCCTTCTCGTACAGGTCTATTTCTTCGCGGGTAGCAAACAGTAGTGGCCTTATGATACGCCCGCTTTTAGGTAGTATACCGTGCAAACCCGCTATGCCTGTGCCTTTAGAGAGATTCATCAATACCGTTTCCACGTTGTCCTGCATATGATGGGCAGTAGCAATATAGTCCAGGTCACGCTCCGCTCTGATCTTTTCCAGCCACTCGTAACGCAGGCTGCGTGCGGCTACCTGTATCGATTGCCTGAACTCTTCGGCGTAAGCATTCGTGTCGAAGTTCGTTACATGAAAAGGGACGTTGAGTTTTTGAGCCAGTTCCGCCACAAATCGTTCATCACGCTTCGATTCCTCGCCTCTGAGGCCGAAGTTGCAGTGCGCTATTTCAAAAGAAATTTTTTCCCGTTTAAAAAGATGGGCCATTACGACAGAATCGCGGCCTCCACTTACAGCCAGCAGTATTTTCTGACCCGGGTTAAATATATTTTGTTGCCGGATATAATCGCGGAATGCTTCTTGCATAAGGGAGCGTTAAGATTTAGTAGGCCAGGTCTTCGTAGGCAGATTGTAGTTCATTATAAGCATGTCTTTCGCCAGCTGCTTTGGCAATAGCCATCCCTTTTTCATAGGTGGCCATCGCTTCGTCGGGGGCGCCGTTACGCTCCAGCAGTTTACCCAGATGGTAGTAAGAACCCGTGTAAGCAGGATCGTTCTGCAACAGTTCTTCAAATTCCCGCCTGGCGGCAACATCATCCCCGATTTTGATGTATTCCAGTGCCAGCGCGTGTTTGAGGAAACTGTCGCCTGGCTCCTGCTGTAGCAAACCGGTTAATTGTTCTATTCTGCTCATATGCCTGTTATGAATTCTTAAAATCGATATATTTGTAAATACCGCATTTACCAAAACAAAACTAAGTTAAAGGTTATGAAGATTTTAGTATGTATCAGTAAAACCCCGGACACCACTGCAAAAATAGCTTTCACAGACAACAACACGAAATTCAGTGAAGCTGGTGTACAATTCATCATTAATCCCTATGATGAATGGTATGCGCTGGTGCGTGCCCTGGAATTAAAAGAAACTTTAGGCGGTACGGTGCATCTCATTACCGTTGGCGGTGCAGACACAGAACCTATTATCCGCAAAGCACTGGCACTGGGCGGCGACGAGGCTATTCGTATTAACGCGGATAGTCATGATAGTTACTACATTGCTGCGCAGATCGCGGAACATGCAAAAAATGAAAGCTATGATCTGATCCTTACCGGTAAGGAAACGATCGATTATAATGGTTCCAGCATTGGTGGTATGGTAGCTGAGCTGCTGGACCTCCCCTACGTGTCCATCGCTGCCAAACTGGATGTGAACGGGCAAACCGCTACCCTCAACCGTGAGATCGAAGGTGGCGAGGAAGTAGTGGAAGTTAGCCTGCCTTTAGTGGTGAGCAGCCAGAAAGGCATGGCCGAACAGCGTATTCCTAATATGAAAGGTATTATGGCTGCCAGGACTAAACCGTTGAAAGTGGTGGAGCCTGCTGCGGTAGACACGCTCACTGAAGTAGTGGGTTTCGAATTGCCTCCGGCTAAGGCAGGCGTTAAACTCATCGACCCCAACAACCCTGAAGAGCTGGTGAAACTGCTGCACGAGCAGGCCAAAGCATTCTAGTCTTCCACGTTATCACATCAAAAAAGAAATTATTATGTCAGTATTAATATTCGCGGATCAATTCCAGGGAAAAATAAAGAAAGCGGCGCAGGAAGCCGTGCAGTATGGCGCTAAAATAGCGCAACAACTGGGCACCACCGCTACGGCCATCGTGCTGGGTGAGGTGGATAATGCCGAACTGGCTGCTTTGGGCAACTACGGCGCCACCAAAGTTTTACACGTGGCCGATGCTAAGTTTAACGACGCTGATGCCGGTGTGAGCGCTAAAACGGTTGTGGAAGCAGCGTCGAAGGAAGGCTCGAAGGTGGTAATATTCTCCCATAACTTCTCCGGTCGTGCCATTGCACCAAGAGTGGCCGCCAAACTTAAAGCAGGTTTCGTTGCCGGAGCTATTGAACTGCCCGATACTGGTTCCGGATTTGTAGTAAAGAAGAACGTGTTTTCCGGTAAGGCATTCGCTAAGGTGAACATTACTTCCGATATTAAAGTGATATCCCTGCTGCCTAATACGTTTGCGGTAGAACAGGGAGCTAGTACCGCACAGGTGGAAGCCTTCGCTCCTGCTGTAAGTGATGCAGACTTCAAAGTGAAGGTAATAAAAACCGAAACGATCAGTGGGGAAGTGCCTTTAACAGAGGCAGAGATCGTAGTGAGTGGCGGTCGTGGATTAAAAGGGCCGGAGAACTGGGGTTTGGTGGAAGACCTGGCCAAAGCGCTGGGAGCTGCTACGGCCTGCTCGCGCCCGGTATCCGATTCCGACTGGCGCCCGCATCATGAACACGTGGGGCAGACCGGGCTCACCATTCGTCCTAACCTGTATATAGCCATTGGTATTTCAGGCGCTATACAGCACCTGGCCGGGGTGAACGGCAGTAAGGTGATAGTGGTGATCAATAAAGATCCCGAAGCTCCGTTCTTCAAGGCAGCAGACTATGGCATAGTTGGTGATGCATTTGAAGTGGTGCCTAAAATTACCGAGGCGGTTAAAAAGCTGAAGTCAGGATCATAGCAGATAAATAAAGTGATAGTTAGAGGTGATAAGTCTTTAACTATCACTTTGTCAAATGTTTTTTTTTAGAATATTTTTCTAACTTCACGTCTTGTGCTGATATTAACCTCAGTGCGCACGTATTTGACAAGTATGAGAAAGATAGAATTGGAAATAGTTGCATTGTCGCATAGCATTACTCAGACTCATTCCTACGCTGTAGTGTTGGGCGAAGTGAACGGATTAAGGCGCTTACCGATCGTGATTGGTGGTTTTGAAGCGCAGGCCATTGCTGTTGCTCTCGAAAAGATGCAACCCAGCCGTCCTTTGACTCATGATCTCATGAAGAACTTTATGAATGCGTTTGGGGTTGAGCTGCACGAGGTTGTTATAAGTAATTTGCAGGAAGGCATCTTCTATTCAAAGCTTGTTTGCTCCAATAACGATGATACAATCGAAATTGATTCCCGCACATCCGATGCGTTGGCATTGGCGGTCCGTTTCGGTTGCCCGATCTACACATACGAGAACATTCTCAATAGTGCAGGTATTTTGCTGGACGATCCGGCTGGTAAAAAGGCCACTAAAAGCACTACCGGACCTACTATTTCCGAGCATGAAAAAGGTGTGGAGGATGATCTGAAAGCGATGAGCCTGGAAGATCTTAACCAGTTGCTGCAGGACGTTCTGGAACAGGAGGATTATATCCGCGCGATCGCTATCCGGGACGAAATTAACAACCGCAGAAGTAAATAAGCCCTTTATCGTTTCTTTATTATTATGGTCGTTTTCCCAAATTGTAAGATAAATTTAGGGTTGAATATCCTGCGCAAACGTGCAGACGGTTTCCACGACCTGGAGACTATCTTTTATCCCCTTCCGTTCTGCGATGCATTGGAGATTATACCTGGGGAGTCGTTACAGTTTATAGGCAGCGGTATTGATGTACCCGGTAATCCGGCCGACAATCTTTGTCTGCAGGCCTATCATCTTCTGAAAAAGGATTTTCCTCACCTCCCTCCCGTTCAAATTCATCTTTTTAAGAATATTCCAATTGGTGCCGGTCTCGGTGGAGGCTCTGCCGATGCCGCATTTACCCTTAAATTACTGAACGACAAGTTTCAGTTGGGTATAGATGAGGACGCATTGCTACAATATGCTGCCGTTTTGGGGAGTGACTGCGCATTTTTTATCAGGAACACGCCGTGTTTGGCTACCGGAAGAGGTGAGATATTGGAAGAAATAGACCTGAATTTGGGAAATTACAGCTTCCTGGTAGTGCATCCCGGTATTCATATTAATACAGGGAAAGCCTTCGGAAAGATAAAGCCAGGTGTACCGGCTCAGCCGTTGCGGGAGTTAGACCTGAAAGCCGTGGAGCGCTGGAAAGATATTTTAGTTAATGATTTTGAGGCAGTTGTGTTCGACGAATACCCTGCAATAAGAGCGATAAAGGAAAAGATGTATGCCGAAGGAGCCGTATTTGCAGCGATGAGTGGAAGCGGATCGGCGGTGGTGGGTATCTTTGCCAAAAATAAAATAACCGGCTCCTTGTGGGAAGCCGGTTACCGAGTATTTAAGAAAGTTTAACTGCTTATCCTTTAACGGAAGCAACTAAAGCTTTAAAGGTTTCTGGTTCGTTCATTGCCAAGTCAGCGAGCACTTTCCTGTTAAGGTCGATATGCTTTTCTGATAATTTATGGATAAACTGAGAGTAAGTGAGACCTTCGGCGCGGGCAGCAGCGTTAATACGTGCGATCCACAGCTGGCGGTATTCTCTTTTCTTCAGTTTTCGGCCAACATAGCTATATGTAAGACCTTTCTCCAGAACGTTCTTGGCAACGGTGTATACGTTCTTTCTTTTACCGTAGAAGCCTTTAGCTTGCTTTAAGATTTTCTTTCTTCTTGCTCTTGACGCGACTGCGTTTACTGAACGAGGCATTGATTACGCTTTAAAAGTTAAATAAATTTGAAAAGATTAGCGGAGAACAAGCATCCTTTTAACCAGGTTCAGGTTGGCATCATTTACCATGTTGCCGCCTCTGAGATGGCGTTTCCTCTTGTTGCTTTTTTTAGTGAGCAAATGGCTTTTGAAGGCATTTGCACGCTTGATTTTTCCGCCCCCGGTAACCTTGAAGGTTTTTTTCGCACGGGAGTGTGTTTTTACTTTCGGCATCTTACGTCAAATTTGGTCTGCAAAGGTAGGGATTAATTTAACAAATCCCTTATGCTGTAACAAAAATATTATTTGGTATTCCGTTTGTGTAGAAAAAGTTAACATTTTTTTGGCTAGATTAAATGATTGGAAATCAGGTTACAGATAGTTTATAAACATAAAGTCCGTAGTTTTTTGATCAGTGTCGGTAAAAATGTATTTTTGTTTTTCATATATTGTCATTAATTTTAATTTCAGATGAACCGAATACCGGACTTTGGAAAGAGAGAAAATACCGAACTTGAACACCGAATATTAGAAATACCGTACCTGAACACCGAATATTAGAATATCGAATACCTATATTATATATATCCTGGAATAACCGAACCGAAAGACCGAAGACCTATGAAAGCATTTTACACTACAGAAGTGTCAGCTCGCGGAGCTGAATTTTCTCACATCGCATACAGGGCATATTGCCAATGGGCGCTTTGCGGATAACCGTAGAGGGTATCATTCTATTCACCTAACTGTTAGCGCAATGAGAAAATTTTTACTCCTATTGACCTTGCTTGCGTGCACCTTTATCGCGAAGGCGCAAACTGCCCGGATTATCACACCTGCAGAGGTGTGTATGGGCAACTACGCCACGATGCACGCATATTTTCAGAACGACGAATTCATCAACCGTGTGGAATGGTGGATAAAACCGCCAGTCGGAGCTGCTTTTAAGATCACATCGTCGTCGACGATAGGTTTTAACGGGCTCCGTTTTATTTCCAGTGGTAAGGGCCAGTCGATTACGATTAACCTTTTGCAACTTGGTGACTACGAAATATATGCGGATATCTTTCCCGGTGCTAACACCAGCGGCCGGCGAACAACTCCGGTCCGTACGATCCGGACTTACGACTGTAGCATACAGGAGTGTCTGGGTAGCTTCGTGTCTTCCGCAAACTTCAAGGAAACCTTTGGTACGTTTGCCGCAGGGGAAGCCAGAAGATGTATCACAAACCCTCCTGCCCCCGCCCCTCCGATCATCGAATATAACTGTAATACCACAACCGCCCTTGCGGATGACTGGTACAACGTATATTGGGACACGCAGGTAGGTGGCCGTACTGAATGGGCCGCTTCTTCTGACCACACCGGTGATACCCGGGGTGGTATGCTTATTTGTAACTCTTCCGAAACACCTAAGACCTTCTTCCGAAAGGAAATTACAGGACTGTGTCCCGGTGCGGTATATAACTTTACCGCCTGGTTCCAGAACCTCGACGGAAGGCAGGTGTTGGAAAACAACTGCCGGTCGGGTTATGAGTATACGGGCGTAACGTTTATCATCGAAGATCTGGCGACAGGCACGCAGCTTGCTAACTTCCCTACCCGCGACGTATCTGCCAACCTGGCCTCCACCGATAAGTGGGTAAGGTTCGGCGGAAGTATTCGTTTGGCTGCAGGGCAGACTTCAGTAGTATTAAAAATCAGGAACGACCACCCGGGTGGTTGCGGTAACGACATTGCGATTGACGATATCGCGTTTGAATATTGCGCACCTAAAATATTTTCTTATATAGATGGATTGAAGAGTGACCGTGATGCGATTTGTCAGGGCGCTCCCATCCGCCTTACTTCTGAGATAGATCCTGTTAACTATTTTTTAAATCCTCTTTTCCAATGGCAGCACTTTAATAATGTTACCGGCGTTTGGGATATAGTATCCGGCGCTGGTTATACAGGTGAAACTACTGCTACGCTTAACATTGCTGCAGGAGTGCTGAACACTGTAGGTACCGAACGTTTCCGCCTGATGATTTATGAGGCGGGCAACCAAAATGCGGCTAACTGTTACACGCCTGGTAACAATGTGGAGTTAACCATCCTGGAAAAGCCGGTTATCTCTCTAAGTGCAAACCGAATATGTAGAGGCAGTACAGTGCGGCTGGAGGTGCTATCGAACCCGCCCGGCTATGATATTTACAATTTCGCAGGGCCGGCCCTTATCCCGTTGGGCGGACCCAACTTCAGCAGGATAGACGCCCGTCCGCTAGAAACATCTGAATATATAGTAGAAGCTGTTGCCAATTACGGCAATGGCAAAACCTGTTCTTCATACGATACGGCTACCGTGTATGTAGATACATTACCCATCGTTAACCTTGGGCCGGACGTTTCTACCTGTATCGGTACACCTATTACACTCGATGCCGGAAGTCATAATGCGGCATTTGATATAAGATGGAGTGGAGGTACCTATAGCAACTATCCGGGACAAACCATTACGGTGACGCCGGTGACCAACGGGTATGTTACTTACACCGCTACCGTTGTAAACGGAGGTTGTAACGCTTCGGACCCCATCAATGTAACAGGGGTAGTGGCACCAACATCGCGTATTACCACGCCATCTCAAAACCTATGTGCGGCAACAGACGTTAATATTGCCGCCAGCTCGCTAAGCGCCAACCAGCAAGGGGCTTGGACAATTGTAGGCAATGCTTACGGAGCTTATATAGAAACACCCACCAGCTTAAGCACAAGAGTGCGCAGTCTTCCGCTGGATCAAACCATTACTGTACAGTGGACCTCCTGGTCGACAGTTGCTACAGGTTGTCAAACCGTTAGCCAGATCACGATCAGGAACGTTAGCAGGCCGCAAACTGCGGTTGCCGGACCAACACAAACGGTTTGTGGGACCAGTTCAGTAACTCTGGCCGCTAATGCACCACTTGGTAATGAATATGGTACCTGGACCAGCTCGGTTGCAGGTGTAACCTTCAGCGACGCAAGTAATCCTGCTGCAACGATGAGCTTTAGCGGCGCTTTGCCGAGAACAGGCATCGTGTTAACATGGACGCTGCGTGATACAGCTAATGTGTGTACGCCAAGTAGTTCCAACGTAACTATTAATATGCTGGCAGCGCCAACACTTACCGTTGGTTCGCCCATCACAACCTGTGTGGCCGGTGGCAACTTCACGCTCACCTACGCCGCATCCAGCAATGCGACCCGCTATTCAATTATAGCCACAGGTAGCAATCCGATGCCAGGATTTGTGAATATTACAGATCAAACGTTGAACAATGCAGCAACCTCGATGGCTGTGCCGTACCCTGCTACAGCAGATTCCGGCACCTATACTTTCAGGATGACAGCTGCTGTTGCGAACGGATCAAATACAGCACCATCCACCTGTAGCGTGTCGGCCGACTTCGTATTAAGGGTTGAACGACCTTCCAGGATAGATTCAGTTAGCCCAAGCGCTGCAACTATCTGTACAGGTTCGAGTATCAGGCTGATCGCTTACGGTTATAAATCGCCGGGCGCAGTATTTACGTGGTACAGAGGTTCTTGCGGCGGCACAGTAGTAGGTACTGGCGATACGATCAATGTATCCCCTACTTCATCTACGGTATATTATGTTAGTGCGTCTGCAGGAACAGCTTGTGCGGCTACCCCTTGTATGGTCGTAACTGTCAACGTAGATCAGATGCCTAATAAGCCGAATCTGACCGCAGTAGCGCCCAATTGTAATAATGCAGCCTTCAACGTAACAGCCAGCCCTGCACTCACTGCGGGACAAACCGGTTCATGGACGCAGGTAGTTGGTGGAACGGCAACGATTGCCAATCCAACCAGTGCTACAACGGGCGTTACCGTTCCGGTAGGCACTACCGCCTCGCTGATCTGGACAGTAAGACAAGGTGCCTGCGTTGGTATACCAGATACAGTAGACCTTACCAACCTCTCTCCAATAACTAATAACCATATTGCCAGCAACCAGGTGATCTGTCTTGGTTCATCTGCCGCTACGCTTGTGCCAGATGAGACTATTGCCGGTGGTACCGGAACATATACATATGCATGGTTCCGTAGCACTACCGCTACAGGAGTATTCATGCCCGTTGGTGTTACAACAGCAACATACAATCCGGGTGCTATCACTACTACTTATTATTACCATCGCCGCGCTACCTCTGCACCTTGTGCTACGGTAATAAGCAATGTTATAGAAGTAAAAGTGATCAGGAATACACCAGTAGTAACCTCTACGCCTCCGGCCAAAACAGTTAATTGTGTGACCGGTGCAGATTATACTACCGAATTCGGTACACCAGTATTTACACATCCTGATGGCGTGTCGATGACTATCACGACCGCAGACACCACAACTACATCAGGTTGTAACACATTGATCAGCCGTACCTGGAGAGCTACCGACTCTTGTGGCAGATTTGTACAAACAGCGCAAACGCTTACCGTACAGGATACAACCAGGCCTACATTTAACCTGCCGCTTCCTGTTAACGCAACAGCTGAGTGTGGTGCTATTCCTGCGGTGCCTGTAGTTACTGCTACAGACGAATGCAGCAGTGCAACTATCACTTACCGTCAGGATACTTCACGCGCTACCAGCACCTGCCTTAATAACTACCAGTTAATCCGCACCTGGATTGCCCAGGATGGTTGTGGTAACATGGACAGTATTAAACAGATCATTACCGTAATAGATACTACCAGACCAGTATTTAATGTTGCTACGATACCTGCGGACGCAACGGTAGAATGTACTGCTATACCTGCAGTAGCTACTGTAACCGCAACTGATGTATGTAACACAGCGCCGGTTCGGATGATTTATCGCCAGGATACGGTGCGTGCTGCTGGTGCATGTCTTAATAACTACCAGTTAGTTCGTACCTGGATTGCCCGCGATACTTGCGGCAATATGGATAGCGTAAAACAAACGATTACTGTAGTGGATACTACTGTGCCGGTGTTCAATCCTGCCACTGTACCTGCGAATGTGACCGTAGAATGCGACGCTATTCCTGGTGCGGCTGCAGTGACTGCTACTGACGCATGTAGCACCTTCCCTGTTCGCATCGATTACCGTCAGGACACGGTGCGCACAATTGGTGCATGTCTTAATAATTACCAGTTGATCCGTACCTGGATCGCTACTGATACTTGCGGTAACGCTGACAGTGTTAAACAAACCATTACTGTAGTAGATACCACTGTGCCGGTGTTCAATCCAGCCACTGTACCTGCGAACGTAACGGTTGAGTGTGACGCGATCCCTGGTGCCGCAACAGTAACAGCTACCGACGCATGCAGCACCTACCCTGTTCGCATTGATTACCGTCAGGACACCGTGCGCACGGTTGGTGCATGTGTAAGCAACTACCAGTTGATCCGTACCTGGATCGCTACTGATACTTGCGGTAACGCTGACAGTGTTAAACAGACCATTACTGTAGTAGATACTACTGTGCCGGTGTTCAATCCTGCTACTGTACCTGCGAACGTAACAGTTGAGTGTGACGCTATCCCTGGTGCCGCTACGGTGACTGCTACCGACGCTTGTAGCACCTACCCTGTTCGCATTGATTACCGTCAGGATACGGTGCGCACGGTTGGTGCATGTGTAAGCAACTACCAGTTGATCCGTACCTGGATCGCTACTGATACTTGTGGTAACGCTGACAGTGTTAAACAAACGATTACTGTAGTAGATACCACTGTGCCGGTGTTCAATCCTGCTACTGTACCTGCGAACGTAACGGTTGAGTGTGACGCCATCCCTGGTGCCGCTACGGTAACTGCTACCGACGCTTGTAGCACTTTCCCTGTAACCATTACTTACCGTCAGGATACAGTGCGTGCAGTGGGCGCATGTCTTAATAACTACCAGTTAGTTCGCACCTGGATCGCTACTGATACTTGCGGTAACGCTGATAGTGTTAAACAAACCATTACTGTAGTAGATACCACTGTGCCGGTGTTCAATCCTGCTACAGTGCCTGCGAACGTAACGGTTGAGTGTGACGCTATCCCTGGTGCCGCTACGGTGACAGCTACCGACGCATGTAGCACTTTCCCTGTAACCATTACTTACCGTCAGGATACAGTGCGTGCAATTGGTGCATGTCTTAATAATTACCAGTTAGTTCGTACCTGGATCGCTACCGATACCTGCGGTAACGCTGACAGTGTTAAACAAACGATTACTGTAGTAGATACCACTGTGCCGGTGTTCAATCCTGCCACGGTACCTGCGAACGTAACAGTTGAATGTGACGCTATCCCTGGTGCCGCAACTGTAACAGCTACCGACGCATGTAGCACTTTCCCTGTAACAATTACTTACCGTCAGGATACAGTGCGTGCGGTTGGTGCATGTCTTAATAATTACCAGCTGATCCGTACCTGGATCGCTACTGATACTTGTGGTAACGCTGACAGTGTTAAACAGACCATTACTGTAGTAGATACCACTGTGCCGGTGTTCAATCCAGCCACTGTACCTGCAAACGTAACAGTTGAATGTGACGCCATCCCTGGTGCCGCTACGGTGAATGCTACCGACGCTTGTAGCACTTTCCCTGTAACAATTACTTACCGTCAGGATACGGTGCGTGCAGTTGGCGTATGTCTTAATAACTACCAGTTGATCCGTACCTGGATCGCTACTGATACTTGTGGTAACGCTGACAGTGTTAAACAAACGATTACTGTAGTAGATACTACTGTGCCGGTGTTCAATCCTGCCACGGTACCTGCGAACGTAACGGTTGAGTGTGACGCTATCCCTGGTGCCGCTACAGTGACTGCTACCGACGCATGTAGTACATACCCTGTAACAATTACTTACCGTCAGGACACGGTTCGTGCAGTTGGTGCATGTCTTAATAATTACCAGTTAGTTCGTACCTGGATCGCTACTGATACCTGCGGTAACGCTGACAGTGTTAAACAGACCATTACTGTAGTAGATACAACTGTGCCGGTGTTCAATCCTGCCACTGTACCTGCGAACGTAACAGTTGAATGTGACGCTATCCCTGGTGCCGCTACGGTGACTGCTACCGACGCTTGTAGCACTTTCCCTGTAACAATTACTTACCGTCAGGATACGGTGCGTGCAGTTGGTGCATGTCTTAATAACTACCAGTTAGTTCGCACCTGGATCGCTACTGATACCTGTGGTAACGCCGATAGTGTTAAACAAACGATTACTGTAGTAGATACTACTGTGCCGGTGTTCAATCCAGCCACTGTACCTGCGAATGTAACGGTTGAGTGTGACGCCATCCCTGGTGCCGCTACTGTAACAGCTACCGATGCATGTAGCACTTTCCCTGTAACCATTACTTACCGTCAGGATACAGTGCGTGCAATTGGTGCATGTCTTAATAACTACCAGTTAGTTCGTACCTGGATCGCTACTGATACTTGCGGTAACGCTGATAGTGTTAAACAAACCATTACTGTAGTAGATACTACTGTGCCGGTGTTCAATCCAGCCACGGTACCTGCGAACGTAACAGTTGAGTGTGACGCTATTCCTGGTGCCGCAACTGTAACAGCTACCGACGCATGTAGCACCTACCCTGTTCGCATCGATTACCGTCAGGACACGGTGCGCACAATTGGTGCATGTCTTAATAATTACCAGTTGATCCGTACCTGGATCGCTACTGATACTTGTGGTAACGCCGATAGTGTTAAACAAACCATTACTGTAGTAGATACTACTGTGCCGGTGTTCAATCCAGCCACTGTACCTGCAAACGTAACGGTTGAGTGTGACGCTATTCCTGGTGCCGCAACTGTAACAGCTACCGACGCATGCAGCACCTACCCTGTTCGCATTGATTACCGTCAGGACACCGTGCGCACGGTTGGTGCATGTGTAAGCAACTACCAGTTGATCCGTACCTGGATCGCTACTGATACCTGCGGTAATGCCGACAGTGTTAAACAAACCATTACTGTAGTAGATACTACTGTGCCGGTGTTCAATCCAGCCACTGTACCTGCCAACGTAACGGTTGAGTGTGACGCTATCCCTGGTGCTGCTACGGTGACTGCTACCGACGCATGTAGCACCTACCCTGTTCGCATCGATTACCGTCAGGACACGGTGCGCACAATTGGTGCATGTCTTATTAACTACCAGCTGATCCGCACCTGGATCGCTACTGATACTTGCGGTAACGCTGATAGTGTTAAACAAACGATTACTGTAGTAGATACTACTGTGCCGGTGTTCGATCCTGCCACTGTACCTGCAAACGTAACGGTTGAGTGTGACGCTATCCCTGGTGCCGCAACTGTAACAGCTACCGACGCATGTAGCACTTTCCCTGTAACCATTACTTACCGTCAGGATACGGTGCGTGCAGTTGGTGCATGTCTTAATAACTACCAGTTAGTTCGCACCTGGATCGCTACTGATACCTGCGGTAACGCTGACAGTGTTAAACAAACCATTACTGTAGTAGATACTACTGTGCCGGTGTTCGATCCTGCCACGGTACCTGCGAACGTAACAGTTGAATGTGACGCTATCCCTGGTGCTGCTACGGTGACAGCTACCGACGCATGTAGCACCTACCCTGTTCGCATCGATTATCGTCAGGATACGGTGCGCGCAATTGGTGCATGTCTTAATAATTACCAGTTGATCCGTACCTGGATCGCTACTGATACCTGCGGTAACGCTGACAGTGTTAAACAGATCATTACCGTGATCGATACCACTGTGCCAGTGTTTGATCCAGCCACTGTGCCGGCCGATGTGACCGTAGAATGTAATGTGATTCCGGGAGCTGCCAATGTAACGGCAACCGACGCATGTAGCCAGTTCCCTGTGAGGATCGACTACCGCCAGGATACATCACGTACCGGAGCAGCTTGCGTAAACAACTACCAGTTGATCCGTACCTGGATCGCTACCGATACCTGTGGTAATATGGATAGTGTTAAACAGATCATTACCGTGATCGATACCACACGTCCAGTATTTGATCCTGCCACTGTGCCGGCTGACGTAACAGTAGAATGTACCGCTATCCCTGGTGCTGCTGCTGTAACCGCTACCGATGCATGTAGCCAGTTCCCTGTAAGGATTGACTACCGTCAGGACACATCACGTACCACATCGACCTGTATTAATAATTACCAGTTGATCCGTACCTGGATCGCTACCGATACCTGCGGTAACATGGACAGTGTGAAACAGATCATTACGGTGATCGATACCACACGCCCTGTGTTTGATCCTGCTACAGTACCGGCTGACGTAACAGTAGAATGTACCGCCATCCCTGGTGCAGCTACACTGACCGCCACCGACGCCTGCAGCATCTACCCTGTTCGTATCGACTACCGCCAGGATACATCACGCACTGCTGGTGCTTGTGTAAACAACTACCAGCTGATCCGCACCTGGATTGCTACCGATACCTGCGGTAACATGGATAGTGTGAAACAGATCATTACCGTGATCGACACTACACGCCCTGTGTTTGATCCTGCAACTGTACCGGCTGACGCCACAGTAGAATGTAACGCCATCCCGGGCGCTGCTACTGTAACAGCTACCGATGCCTGCAGCATCTACCCTGTTCGTATCGACTACCGCCAGGATACCTCCCGTACCGGTGCTGCCTGCGCGAACAACTACCAGTTGATCCGCACCTGGACCGCGATCGATACCTGTGGTAACATGGATAGTGTGAAACAGATCATTACGGTGATCGACACCACACGCCCAGTGTTTAATCCAGCCACTGTACCGGCCGACGTGACCGTAGAATGTAATGTGATCCCGGGAGCTGCCAATGTAACGGCGACCGACGCTTGTAGCCAGTTCCCTGTGAGGATCGACTACCGCCAGGATACATCACGTACCGGAGCAGCTTGTGTAAACAACTACCAGCTGATCCGTACCTGGATCGCTACCGATACCTGTGGTAATATGGATAGTGTGAAACAGATCATTACCGTGATCGATACTACACGTCCAGTATTTGATCCTGCCACTGTACCGGCTGATGCCACAGTAGAATGTAGCACAATACCTGCTGCTGCTGCTGTAACCGCCACCGATGCATGTAGCCAGTTCCCTGTAAGGATTGACTACCGCCAGGATACAGCCCGTGCAGCAGGCGCCTGCTTCAACAACTACCAGTTAATCCGTACCTGGATCGCCACCGATACCTGCGGTAACATGGATAGTGTTAAACAGGTACTGACTGTGATCGATACTACCAAACCGGTGTTCAATATGATAACAGTACCGGCCGACACCACAGTTGAATGTAGTGCCCTGCCATCTGCTCCTGTAGTAACTGCTACGGACGCATGCAGCCCTGCCGGTGTAACTGTTACCATGACCACCAGAGTTGATTCTGTCGGATCTTGCAGCAACTACCGCATCACCCGTACCTGGTACGCTACCGATGTGTGTGGTAACGTGGACAGCATCAAACAGGTAATCACCGTTATGGATACGACAAGGCCTGTATTCGTGATCACAGCGCCTGCAGATATTGCAGTGTCCTGCGATGCGATACCAACTGAGCCTACGCTTACTGCCAGCGACAACTGTACGCCAGTGGCCGATATCCGTATCACATACGTACAAACAAGGGTGGACGGCAACTGTGCGAACAGTTACAGCCTCATCCGAACCTGGACGGCCTTCGATATCTGTGGTAACAGCACCAGCGTACAGCAAACCATCACCGTGGCGGATACTACCAGACCGGTGTTTAACCTGCCAGCGCCTGCTAACATCACCGTAAGCTGTGACTCAATACCAACAGCGGTTACCATGACTGCTACCGATAATTGCAGTCCGGCATCAGCCATCCAGATCATACCGGGTCAGAGCATACAGCCAATACCTGGACGTTGCGCGAACAACTACCTGATCGTACGCACCTGGACAGCAATAGATGAGTGTAACAACTCAACTACGATTACCCAGACGATCACCGTAATTGACACTACAAGGCCTGTGTTTACAGTAGCAATACCTGCCGACACTACCGTAGATTGTAGCGCAATACCACAACTGCCAGACCTGCAGGCTTCAGACAACTGTAGCCCTGTAACAAGGGTAACGCTTACTAAAAACGAGCAGCGCGTGAATATTCCGGGCGCATGCAGGAATAACTACCAGTTAATCCGCACCTGGACCGCCACAGACGAATGTAGTAACATCCGCTCCGCAACGCAGACGATTACTGTACAGGATACCACCAGGCCGGTATTTACTACCCCTGCTCCTGCTAATGTAACTGTGACCTGCGATAGCGTACCGCTGCAACCTGATATGAGCGCTACCGACCTTTGCAGCCCGAACGCTGTAACGGTGACTAAAAACGAACAAAGGGTGAACACTCCAGGCGCCTGCGTAAATAACTACCAGTTACTGCGCACCTGGACTGCTACCGACGAATGTGGCAACACTACCACTGTACAGCAGATCATTACTGTGCAGGATATGGTGAAACCAAGGTTCGTAATAGCTATCCCAAGAGATACTACTGTGAACTGTGATGCGATTCCGACCATGCCTGCCCTGGCTGCTACCGACAACTGTAGCCCCGCAGCGAATGTGACGATCACCCGCAACGAACAGCGTGTGGATATAGCCGGCGCATGCGACAACAACTACAGGTTGTTACGCACCTGGACCGCTACCGACGAATGTGGTAACTATACCACTGCCCTGCAGATCATTACCGTACAGGATACCACAAGGCCGGTGTTCACCACACCGATACCTGCTAACGCAACGGTTGATTGTGGTAATGTACCTGCACAGCCAGACCTGATCGCCACCGATAACTGTTCTGCTGCAAACAGGGTTACTGTTACCAGGAACGAACAACGCGAAGAAATCGCTAACGCTAACTGTACCGGCAGCTACCGCCTGATCCGTACCTGGACCGCCAGGGATGAATGTGGTAACCTGACCGTTGCAACGCAGATACTCACTGTACAGGATACCACAAGGCCGGTGTTCACCTCCGCGCCAATGAGGGATACAACAGTGAACTGTAACGAGGTGCCAGCATGGCCGGTGGTAACAGCTACCGACAACTGTAACCCGAACGGTGTAACGATCACGATCAGTCAGACTAAACAGTTCCTGAGCGCTACCTGCAGCAACAACTACAGGCTCATACGTACCTGGACTGCGAAAGACGAATGTGGTAACACAGCCATCATGCAGCAGATACTCACCGTACAGGATACTATAAGGCCTGTGTTCTCGATCGCTCCGCCAAGGGATACTACGGTGAACTGTGATGCGATACCATCTAAACCTACTGTTACTGCTACCGACAACTGTAGCGTGAACAGCAAGGTGAAAGTGACGCAGACAGAGGTAAGGGAAAACATCCCGAACTCCTGCAACTACAGGCTCGTACGTACCTGGACGGCTATCGACGAGTGCGGCAATTCAAACATCGTACGCCAGGTAATCACTGTACAGGATACTACAAGGCCTGTTATTGCTCCGGCTCCGGCCAACATAACAGTAACCTGTCAGCAACCAGTACCTGCAGCGGTGGTGCTTAGAGCCACAGACAACTGTGACGGCACCTTCCCGAAAAATGCAGTGATGACAGTTGATCCATTTGTTGCAGACATCTGTAACGGTTATACCATCACCAGAAGGTGGAATGTAACGGATGCATGCGGTAACAGGGCTGAGGAAAGAGTACAGGTAATTACCATCGTACCATGTCCGAAACCAGCACTGAGACCGACGCTGCCACAGAACTGTTCAACTAATCCATTCTTCACTATCGAAACAGTGAATCCGGTGACCAGGCCGACTTATATACTGGTAGGCGTAACGCCATCCAATGCAGTAAGGGTACCGCTGTCACAAACCAGCAACCGCTTTAACCTGAATGGTGCTACTACTGCATCCTTCATCGTGAGAGATGGCGTAACGGGTTGCACTTCTGATACCATGACATACCAGCTGAATTACATCCAGACACCGGTTGTAAACCTCGGCAAAGACACCAGCATATGCGGTGGCGATGGTATAGTGCTGGATGCAGGTGCTACCAACTTCAACAATACCATTGTATGGAGTACAGGCGCCACTACACAACGTATTAAAGTACTGCAGGCTGGTACTTACTGGGTACAGGTAAGCAATGGCATCTGCGTAACCAGGGATACAATTAAAGTGGCCCTGATACCAATGCCGCTGATCAACCTGCCGGATACTACCATCTGTCGCGGTCAATCAGTAAGACTGAACGCAACTGTAACAGGCGCTACTTACCTCTGGAGCACCGGTGCCACCACCCCTGCTATCAACGTAAGCACGCAGGAACAGTTCTGGGTAAGGGTGATGAAGAACGGTTGTATCACCATCGATACGGTGAACGTAACGGTGAATCCTCCGCCAGACATCACGCTCCGCTCAGATACCACTATCTGTCCTGGCCAGTCGGTTGTACTCACGGTTACATCTAATGCCGGCCGTGTACAATGGGTAACCGGAGAAACCGCGAACTCTATCGCGGTAAACAAAGCCGGTAACTACTGGGTAGCTGTAACAAGAGACCGTTGCATAGTTAGAGATACCGTACAGGTGAAAATGAGATCACCGCTCAGGTTCGAACTTGGACCAGACAGGATCATTTGCCCAGACGGACGTTTCACTATCGACGCAAGGAACAATGATGCAGCGAACTACCTGTGGAATGACGGTGATCGCAACCCGATCAAGGCAATAGACAGGGCTGGTACATATATCCTGAGCATACTTGACCGATACTGCGACAACGTAATATCAGACAGCATCAGGGTAAGAGTGGCAGGCGCTCCTAAAGTGAGCCTTGGCAACGATACCATGATCTGCCGCGGTCTTACTTACACCATCAAACCGAAACTGCTGGAAGATGCTACGCACATCCGCTGGAGCAACGGCCAAACAGGCCCGACCCTCAACGTAACTGAGCCAGGCACTTACTCAGTAACCGCTTATAACGATTGCGGAAGCACTACCGATGAAATCATTGTAGACTTCATGGAGTGTGAAAGCAAACCGGATATACCTAATGCCTTCTCTCCAAACGGTGACGGACGAAACGACGTCTTCCGCCCTGTGGTAAGAGGTCCGATGTATGACTATGAATTACGCATCTTCAACCGTTGGGGCGAAATGATCTTCATCTCGAAAGATCTGCACAAAGGATGGGATGGTAAATACAAAGGCAAGCCGGTTGACAATTCCACTTTCGTATGGTGGATGAGTTACAAGAAAGTTCAGAACGGACCGGTATTCATACTTAAAGGCGAAGTGACCGTAATTCGCTAACCTGGTAAACAAACAACATTTACGGTTCTTTCACAGAGAGGCTGCCTTGTGCAGCCTCTCTTTTTTCATCCCTGTTGTACCCAGTCTTTGTAATGGGTAACCATGTAAAACAGGTCTTTTCCCCGCGTATAAAAGCCGTTCGAAGAATAAGGATAATCGCCCGCATCACGACAAAGTTGCCAGTTGGCGCGCATCGGATTTGTATGCATCATGTGCAGCAGATGAACGAGCTCACGCTCGCTACTGATACCGGTTGTTTTAACCGGCGTTTCCCAGATGGCTCCCTCCGGATATCCACTCGTATGCAGCACGCGCTCAAGCATGATCGGTTGTTCCTTTCGTAATAAATGGCGCAGGCTTTCGGCGGTACCCCGCAACAGGCAATCCATCGGCTTCTCCCTGCCATTTGGCCGAAGCTCTTCCCATAACAGGTGTACATGATTGGGCATAATTACATAACCGTAAATCCGCACGCATTTTCTGTCGTGCAGCGATTGGAGATAACGGATCACAATGTTCTTGTACTTGTCTGATGCGAGCACCCGTTGCCTGTTGTTGATACTGACGGTGCAGTAAAAAAGTTTTGGTTCCATAGCGGTTAACAATTTCTCCAAAGTTAGGGAGAGTGTTTGGAACCACGAGCCGAGAAATTGTCAGTTTGAGAAGAGAATTTCTCCAGTGACACTTAATGTTGGGGCAAAAAAAGGAGGACGATTGTCCTCCTTTGCTATTTTGATACTAATAGAGTAATCGCGTTTTTATAGTATGCGGCACTTCTTTTAACAAGGCAATTGCCTCGGTAGACAGGGCACTATCTACGTCCAGTACCACGTAACCAATGTTGTCGTTGGTTTTAAGGTACTGACCCAGGATGTTGATCTTGTTCTGGGAAAGCGCTGTATTGATGGCCGATAGTACACCTGGCACGTTCGCATGGATGTGCAGGATACGATGGGTGTTCTCTACGCCTGGTACACTGATAGCTGGGATGGTATGCGAACCGAAGCTGGCACCTTTTTCCAGGTAGTTCAGCATCTTGGCGCTTACATCGAGTCCAATATTGAACTGCGCTTCTTCTGTGCTTCCGCCGATGTGCGGGGTCAGTATTACGTTAGGCAGTTTCTGTAATGGTGTGCTGAATGCAGCACCATTCTTTTCAGGCTCTACCGGGAATACGTCGATAGCGGCGCCGGAAAGCTGACCACTTACTAGTGCATCTCTCAGGTGTTCGAGGTTCACCACTTCGCCCCTGGCGTAGTTGATGAATATCGCGCCCTTCTTGGCATACTGAAGAATTTCCTGGTCGATCATATTTTCTGTACGGGCAGTTGAAGGCACGTGCAGGGTGATGATATCTGATTTACCAAACAGTTCTTTCAGTTGACGTTCCTGCGAAGCGTTACCGAGCGGTAGTTTGGTTTCCACATCGTAGTAAATTACGTTCATCCCCATTCCTTCTGCCAATACACTTACCTGGCTGCCGATGTTGCCGTAACCTACGATACCGAGCGTTTTACCTCTCAGTTCGAAACTGCCGGTAGCCTCTTTTTTCCAGATACCTTCATGCGCAGCAGCGTTTTTGTCCGGAATGCGGCGGATGAGCATAATGGAAAGGCCGATCACGAGTTCGGCCACCGAACGTGTATTGGAATAGGGCGCATTAAATACTGCTACCCCCGACTTTGTGGCTGTTTTAAGGTCTACCTGGTTGGTGCCGATACAGAAGCACCCGATTGCCTGTAATTTATTGGCTGCTTCTAATACCGCAGGTGTAACGTGTGTTTTGGAGCGGATGCCCAAAAGGTGTACGTCTTTAATTTCGCGTACCAGATCCTCTTCGCTGAGGGCGCCGGTCAGTCGCTTTACGTTCGCATAGCCTGCATCTTTAAACTCGCTTGCTGCTGCCTCGCTGATGTTCTCCAGGAGCAAAATGTTGATCTTTTCCTTCGGATAACTGGTTATTTTACGTTCACTCATAAAAAAGTACTATTGTTTTCAAAACGTCCCAAAGCGCAAACCTACCAGAGTTTCAGCACAAATCAAACACTGTCCCTGTCAAATTCGATTTTCTCAAAAAAACACCCTGACTTGGCTCATTTTTTGAATAATATTTACCATCATATCTTAAAAACTCCTTAAAAAACTGGTGATTTGCCGGATTTTATTTGGCAGAAGCAGCGTCAGCACCTATTTTTAAGGCTTTTATAACAACTGACCCATAGTTTTATATTAGTGATGAAGCGCAAGAATGCAGCAATTGGTGTTTTAGCCATGTCTATATCCACACTGGTCCTGGTTTCGGGGTGCAGTAGCAGCGTGGCCCATAAGAAGGACGCAAACAACGGCAGAAAGAAGAAAGACAGCATATATACTTTGGGCCTTACCGAAGACCAGCAGGCTGCTGTACGTAATTCGGCCCGTAGTAAACAAATAAGCCGTGATATGGCGTTCATATATGCAGATAAACTGAAGAAGAGCGGCTTTAACGGCAGTATCCTACTCGCCCGCAAAGGTGTTGTGCTTTTCGAGCAATATAATGGGTACGAGGACTTCAAAACCCGGTCTCCACTTACAGACAGCTCCAGTTTTCAATTAGCATCGGTGTCTAAAACCTTTACGGGTATGGCAGCGCTGAAGCTGGTGGAGAATCAGAAGCTGTCACTGGAAGATAGTCTCCAGCACTTCTTTCCCAACTTCCCTTATAAAGGCATTACCGTGCGTATGTTGTTGAATCACCGCAGCGGGTTGCCTAATTATCTTTATTTCTGCGACAGCCTCTGGCCTGATCGTAAAAAGCTGATGACGAACAATGATGTAATCGGGTTGATGGAAAAACATCGTCCGCGCATACAACATATGCCTAATACGCATTTCCAGTATTGCAATACCAATTACCTGCTGCTGGCCTCTATCGTTGAAAAGGCCAGCGGTGAAAAGTTTGCTGATTACATGCAGCATACCTTCTTCCAGCCGCTGGATATGACCCATACTTTTATCGATGACGGTACTGCGCCTAAACGCCCGCACCAAACGGTGAGCCACGACTTCCGCGGTCGTCCCGAAGCGGATGTTAATTTTGATGGTGTGGTAGGTGATAAAGGAATTTACAGCACGGTGAACGATATGCTTAAATGGGACCAGGCGCTTTATTCCGGTAAGCTCTTTACAGAGGCTACTTTGAAGGAAGCCTTCACGCCTTACAGCAATGAAAAGCCAGGCATACGTAACTATGGCTTGGGCTGGCGACTGATGGTGTATCCTGGTAACGCTCATAACATTGTGTACCACAACGGATGGTGGCATGGTAACAATACCGTGTTCTATCGTTTCGTACAGGATTCAACCACGCTTGTAATACTGGGCAACAGGTATAACCGCGCTATCTATCACGCAGTAAAACCTATTCGTGATGCCATTGGGCATGGTGATGGTGAAGAGGCGGGCGACGAGTAATTACCCTCCGTGTTTCCGGTTCGGAAGCACGTTATTCCTGGTCCATTCAATCTTTTCTTTAAAAGGATAACTTCGCACGGGACACTGTAAAAGCTGGCAACAGGAGCAACTGGTAGGCAGGCAGGGATCTGTATGTATAAAGAATTCTGTTTCCCCGTTCTCCAACTCTCTGTTGATGAGCCTGTCCACTGCTTTCATTTCATCATGTACCTGGCTCAGTTCCAGGTAATAAGGCATGGTGATGTGACAATCTATATGATAGTTGTTGCCGTATTGTTGTACCCGCATGTTGTGTACGTCTATCCACATAGGATGGCGGTTGCGCGACAGGATATCTATCACCTTATCTACGGTCTGCATATCCGTTTCGTCCATCAGGCCGGAAATGGATTTACGCAGCAACTGGTAACCTTTAAACAGGATGAAACTACCCATGATGGCCGAAGTGGCAGGGTCTACCCAGGTCCAGCCGGTGAAGTGGATGAGCAGCAGGGCACCGATAAGGGCGATAGAGCTATAGGCGTCGGTTAAGATGTGCTGACCGTTTCCGCTTAAGGTAATGGAGCCCGCACGTTTGCCTGCAAACACCAGGTAACGACCGAGCAGGTAGTTGATAACGGTGGTGCCCGCGATCGCCCATAAACCATGGTCTACATCCTCAATCGTATGCGGCGTAAAGAAATACTGGGCGGCCTTAAAAAGGATTAAAAGGCCTGCTATAAAGATCATCGCGCCTTCGAAACCGATAGAAAAGAATTCTACTTTTCCATGCCCGTACGGGTGGTTCTCGTCTCTTGGTTTACTGGTAAGGTAGATGCTGTAACTCGCAAACATCCCGGCCACCACGTTGATGATCGATTCCAGGGCATCCGAGAGGATGGCAACGGAATGTGTCATGAAATAGGCGCCGAACTTCGCCACGGTAAGTATAAAACTCACCGCCAGCGATAGCAGGATAATACGAAACTCTCTTCTAAGCAAAACCACAGATTTAGTACGGCAAATATCAACTAAATGAATGGATTACAACATCATCCGTACCAGGAATGTATCCACATATTTATATCTTCGTCGTATGGACCTCCGCAATGCCATATTGGAAGAACATTCCAGGGAACAAACACTCAAAATCGCTGCCTGGATAGGTAAGGACAAAAAGCGCTTCGCAGCGCTGCTGCAATTGTTTTTGCACGATGAGTACCGCGTGGTACAACGTGCCGCCTGGACGCTTCGCCATGTAGCAGAACACCACCCTCCCATCATCACGCCTCATCTTGATGAAATAGTGGAACGTTTAGGGCACGATGGTATACCGGTGGCGGTTAAACGCAATGTAATGGCGGTGTTGCAGCAAATACAGATACCGGAAAAGCTGCACGGCGAAGTCATGAACTATTGTTTCGACTTCTTACAGGACCCGCAGGAAACCATTGCAGTCAAGGCTTTCTGTATGACCATCCTGGGCAACCTCGCCCAGTCTTACCCTGAAATTAAAAATGAAATAGTACTGGTAATAGAAGACCTGCTGGAGCAGGGGGCCAGTGCGGGTATACGCTCGCGGGCCAAGAAAACGCTGAAGGCCTTGGGAAAATAAAATACCCGGAACAAACGCTCCGGGTATTTATAAATATGTAGCCTGTATTAGTTGCTGCTTTCTTCTGACTTATTCTCAGAAGGTGCCGGGTTATCGGACGGTGCCGGTGCCTGCGCCTGTTGGGCCGGTACAATAGGCCTGTTTTTGTACTGGATGTTGATGGGAGGCCTGCCCTGAGGCGTAACCTGGGTAGTAGTACCACCACCACTCTGAGCAGCCGGCGACGGTGCTGGCCTTTCGATGCGTTCAGGACGTTCTGCCCTTTCAGGTCTTTCCGGCCTTTCTGCTTTCTCCGCTTTCTCGCCACCACCAGATGGTTTTTTCTTCGCGCTCTTAGGAGCGAAGATGGCGATCATCCTTTTACCTTCCATGGTAGGCATGCCTTCCAGCGCACCCACCTCAGCGAGGCGTTCTGCGAACTTCAGCAAAATCAACTCACCACGTTCTTTAAACATGATAGCACGACCTTTAAACTGAACGTACGTTTTTACTTTATTACCTTCTTTGAGGAATTTCTCAGCGTGTTTCGCCTTGAAGTCAAAGTCATGATCGTCCGTATTGGGCGTAAAGCGAATTTCTTTTACTTCGCTTTTATGCGCATTGGCTTTCATTTCCTTTTCCTTCTTCTTCTTCTCGTAAAGGAATTTATTGTAATCGATGATTCTGCATACTGGTGGAACAGCATTTGGGGAAATTTCCACAAGGTCAAGGCCCTGGTCGTCCGCCATACGCTGAGCGTCTTCTGTACGATAAACGCCGACCTCCACATTGTCACCTACCAATCGAACTTCAGGAACGCGGATCATCCTGTTTGTGCGATGTTCTTGTTGTTGTTCTCTTCTGAAGTTAGGGCCTTTACCCCGGTTAAAATTTGGCTTTGGTCTTTGTTGCATTAAGAAAAATAAAAGTTACTAATTTAAATTTTACTGATCGATACGTAATATTACAACTTTCTTATTCAAAAGGTTTACGATTTATCACCTCGTCTGTAATAAGATCGATGAAATTTTTGATCTCCATTGTCCCGAGGTCTCCTTTTGCCTGGCGGCGTACTGCAACCAGGTTATCGGTAGCTTCCTTCTCTCCAAGTACCAGCATATACGGAATTTTTGCCAGCTCTGCTTCGCGGATCTTCTTACCGATTTTCTCGCTACGATCGTCAATCTCTGCGCGAATTTCCGAATTTTTCAGCAATTCTGCCACTTTTTCTGCATAAGCCTGGCTTTTGTCACTGATTGGCAGGATTTTAACCTGCGTAGGTGCCAGCCATAATGGGAACTTACCAGCTACGTGTTCTATAAGTACCGCAATGAAACGTTCAAGGGAGCCAAATGGCGCACGGTGAATCATTACAGGGCGGTGTTTGGCGTTGTCTGCACCGATATACTCGAGTTCGAAGCGTTCAGGAAGGTTGTAATCTACCTGTATCGTACCCAACTGCCATTTACGGCCCAGGGCATCTTTCACCATGAAATCAAGTTTCGGGCCATAAAATGCTGCTTCGCCGTATTCTACCACGGTATTCAGCCCTTTTTCCCGGGCGCTTTCGATAATCGCCTGCTCGGCCAGGTTCCAGTTCTCGTCAGTTCCAATGTACTTGGAGCGGTCTTCCTTGTCGCGCAGGGAAATCTGGGCGGTATAGTCAGTGAAGTTCAGGCTTTTGAATACGTACAGCACCAGGTCTATCACCTTAATAAACTCTTCCTTCACCTGGTCGGGACGGCAGAAAAGGTGGGCATCATCCTGTGTAAAGCCACGTACACGGGTCAAACCATGCAGCTCGCCATGTTGCTCGTAACGGTAAACGGTACCGAATTCGGCCAGGCGAACGGGCAGATCTTTGTAAGACTTAGGTGATGCCTTGTAAATTTCGCAGTGGTGCGGACAGTTCATCGGTTTTAACAGGAACTCCTCGCCCTCCTCAGGTGTGCTGATGGGCTGGAAGCTGTCTTTACCATACTTCTCGTAGTGGCCGGAAGTTACGTACAGCTGTTTGCTGCCGATATGCGGCGTTACTACGGGCAGGTAACCACTGTCCATCTGCGCCTTTTGCAGGAACTGTTGTAAACGCTCGCGGAGCATAGCTCCTTTAGGCAGCCATAAAGGCAAACCTAAACCTACTTTCTCGGAGAAGGTGAACAACTCAAGTTCCTTACCCAGTTTACGGTGGTCGCGTTTCTTCGCTTCCTCCAGCAGGGTCAGGTGCTCGTCAAGCTCTTTCTGGTTGGGGAAAGTAATACCGTAGATGCGGGTCAGCATCTTGTTCTTTTCGTTCCCACGCCAGTAAGCGCCGGCAATATTGGTGAGTTTTATCGCTTTGATAAAACCAGTGTTCGGAATGTGCGGACCTTTACACAGGTCGGTAAAACCACCCTGGGTGTAAAAAGTGATGTCGCCGTCGTTCAAACCTTCGATCAGTTCCAGTTTGTACTGGTCCTGTTTTTCGGTAAAGTACTGAAGTGCGTCTGCTTTGGATACTTCTTTACGAACATAAACGCTGCTTTGCTTTGCCAGTTCGTTCATTTTCACTTCTATCTTACGCAGGTCTTCTTCGCCGATCTGACGGTCGCCCAAATCAATATCGTAGTAGAAGCCACCACCTTCGATAGCGGGACCAATACCGAGTTTCACCCCTGGATACAGTGCTTCCAGGGCCTCGGCCATCAGGTGGGCCGAAGAGTGCCACATCGTAGACTTGCCTTCTTTGTCGGACCAGGTAAGTAGCTGCAACGTACTATCTGTTGTGATCGGGCGCGTGGCATCGATCACCTCGCCGTTTACTTTGGCCGATAATACTTTGCGCGCAAGTCCTTCGCTGATCGACTTGGCAATGTCCAGAGCGGATACGCCTGGTTCATACTGTCTGACTGCTCCATCCGGGAGTGTAATGTTGATCATATATTATTCTAAGATCTTCTTTATAAAATGCTTGCGAAGTTAATCATTTGGGTGGAAATTAACCAGCAGTGATTAAAACTTAAAGTTCCAGGTGGCGGAAGGGATGATGGGAAACAGTGAAACCTTACGCCCTTTTACTTCCAGTGTACCTGCCGCCACACTTCCTTTCTGGTAAAAATACATGAAGTAAGGATTCATCCTGCTGTACACATTGTAGATCGAAAAGGCCCAGCTACCCTGCACACGGTCGTTAAAACGTTTCCGCTGCGGTGTGTAAACGGCCGACAGGTCGAGGCGATGATATGGCTCCATCCGGTAAGAATTAATGCTGCCGCTCTCCTGCCGCAGCACGCCTTCCACGAAGTAAAACTTTTCTGGCAGGGTTGTAGTATTGCCGGTCCCGAAGATAAATACGCCCGAAAAGCTCCATTTTTTACTTAAATCGTACGTGCCTACCAGCGACAAATCGTGGCGACGGTCGTACTTGGCGGGGAATTTTTTACCGTCATTCAGCTCGTCAAACTTACGCCAGGTCCAGGATAGCGTATAACCCAGCCAGCCGGTAAATTTGCCTTTGTTTTTTTTGATAAAGAATTCGGCCCCGTACGCCCATCCTTTCCCGAACACAAAATCTTCTTCCGGGTCATTAATGGAGGGCGTATAACCTTCCCGGTACTCAACCTGGTTCTGCATGTTTTTGTAATAGGCTTCTACAGACCCCTCGTACTCATTATCTGCAAAATTGTGGAAATAGCCAGCCGAATACTGCCAGGCTACCTGCGGTTTAACGCGGTAGGTGCTGGGCACCCATATATCGGTGGGCAGTGTGGAACCGGCATTGGTAACGAGGTGAATGAACTGGTTATTGCGGGTTACAGCTGCTTTTACAGCACTGGCCCCGTTCAGCGCATAACGTACAATTACCCGTGGTTCGGGCCAGCCGAACGACCGTACGGGCACGCCCCTGCCCCAACTGGTACTGTCAAGTTTATTGCCATTGGCATCGCGCTCGTAAGCGGTATAGGGGCCAATTTGCTGGAAACCGCTGTACCGTACCCCAATGTTCACCTGCAACTGGCTGGTGATCTCCCAGTCGTCCTGTATGTACAGCGCCGCTTCGTGGGCAAACTTCTTAAAAGTATTATCGGGACTAAACGTTGTGCTGTCCTGCACACCGGAAACAGACGATGGGCGGAAGTGGTGATAGATGTAATTACCGCCGAACTTCAGGTGGTGTTTCGGACCGGCAAAATATTCCAGATCGAGTTTAGCGTTCAGATCGCGTATGCCGGATTTAAGGCTGATGTCGAAATTGTTTTGTGTACCGCTGAACTCGAACTTATAATCGTTGTAAATGATGGAGGTGTTTGAAAAGAGCTTTTTCGAAAACACGTGGTTCCATCGCAAAGTGGCGGTGGCATTGCCCCAGGGGATATTGGCGTCGAACGCACGCTCTTTGTTTTTGAAGGTGAATACGTCCTGGCCCAGGTAGGCGCTGAAGTAAACACGGTCTTTGTCCGAAAAGCGGTAATTCGCTTTCATGTTCACGTCGTAAAAGTAATAACCGGTGCCACGAAACTCACTGTCCTTAGATATAAAAGGCTTCATCAGCAGGTCAACGTATGTACGCCGGCCAGCCAGCATAAACGATGATTTATTTTTTTGTAGAGGGCCTTGTATAGATAACCTTGAGGCAATGGCACCCAATCCTCCTTCTACTTCAAACTTCTGATTGTTGCCTTCTTTCATTGTTACATCCACTACGGACGATAGCCGGCCGCCGTAATTAGCGGGCATGCCGCCTTTAATCAGCGTTACGTCTTTAATAGCGTCGGCATTAAAGATGGAAAAGAAACCGAAAAGATGACCGGTGTTGTATATCGGGGCCTCGTCCAGCAATATGAGATTTTGGTCGGGGCCGCCGCCACGTACATAGAAACCGGCGTTGCCCTCTCCTGCTGATTGCACGCCTGGCATCAGTTGCATTACCTTCAGTACGTCTACTTCGCCCATCAGTGCCGGCAGCTTTTTCATTTGCGCGGTGGAGAGTTTCACAGTGCCCATTTCGGTGTTGCGGATGTTCTCATCCTTCCGTTTATCGGTAATCACCACTTCCTTCGCCTGTATAGCGCCCGTTTTGAGCGCTATATTACGTTTAACGTTATCGTTCAGATTGATACGCTCTTCCACTGATTGGAAACCGAGGTACGAAAACACCATGGTGTATTCGCCGGCGGGCAGGGTAAGCGAATAAAAACCGTAAACATTGGTTTGTACGCCGGTAAGCGTGCCTTTAACGAGGATATTGGCACCGGGAATGGATTCGCCGTTGCTGCCATCGTTTATATAACCACTGATCGTGAATTTGACCGGGGCTTGTGCCTGTACGCGCGGCGCTACCGCGCAAACCAGCAGTATCAGGAATAAAATAAGGTGTGCCCGGCGGTTAAACATATCTCGGGGATTAATGCATGTGCTCCGTAAGTGTAAAAATACGGGGGTATTACTTGTACTGCAAAGTATCCGTAACGGTACCGCAATTCAGCATCTGGTCGCCAAAGTACGGGTTGCGGATGTCTGTATGTTCGCTGAGCCAATAGGCACCTTTGTCGTTAAACGCCATCGGGCAGTACTGGCGGTAAACGGTTTGACCTTTAAGGCCGGTGGCTTTTACCAGGTCGAACAATATGTCGGATACCATCTGGTACGAAACGCGCTTCTTTTCGATATCTGTTTCGCCCATCAGACCTGTAAGTTCGGCACTGATATCGCCGGAAGCGGCCGTAACGATGTTATAAATGCCGGAGTCGGAACGAAGTACGTCTACCGGTAAGCTGTCGATGCTATGCTTAAGTGCCAGTGCGGCTTCGTTGGCCTTAATATCGCTGGCGGCCACGAGTGATTCGGACAGGTGATAGTAGTTATTGAGCGCTACTTTCAGCGAATCATAGAACACGCCCGGGTACGGGGCCTGGAAAGCCGCCTGCACGGTAGTATCGGCTACTTCCGCTGCCGTTTTACCTCCCTGGTTACAGGCCGTGAATACTAATATCCCTGCTATAGCTGCTATTCCCAATAAATTCAATCGCATATCCTTACGTTTGCAACAAAGATAATTAAATCATATTTATTTAGGGGTCAGCTTTAGATACTCTCCCCAGCCCCCGTTGCGACGCTCCGTTCAACGGTAGTTTATCCATCGGGCGGGAAAAGAATAAGAGGGACGGTAAGCCCCTCTTATCGATATAAAAAGAAAAGCAATCCGCAGCCAAATAATTAAACCAATATGTCAAAGAACTAATGATAATGAAAACCGGCACGACAGCTTTTCCGCCTGCCTTTCTCACCATTTTCCGGAGCGGCCATTCAAAGCATCTTACGACGGTAAAAATGACCCAATCCATGTTGAACAAATACTTTTTACCTGTTCAAAAGCAAAGGTACACCCGTGAAATGCCCATCGGGTTGGAAAAGGAACGAAGCTGCATAAACGGGGGAATGAAACTGCATAAACGGGGGAATGAAACCCCTGCCGTCCGGCTATAATGCTTTGTGGGCGCGGAATACAACTCATATAACATTGTGGCAGATGTATTTATAGTTATAATTGAGGTGGTTGAAGTGGATACATGAGGTTATTTCATCAGTCAATTTTAAATTTTAAGCGGTGGGCAGGGTGGTTTGAGCAGCGTCTTACGCATGTCGTTCCGGGCAACCAGGCATTAAGAGCCGTAATGGTATACCGAAGGTATATCGATCCTATATCGATCCTATACTCGCCGTCACCACCAGCCTGCGTTTCAAAGGATTTGGGTATAGGATGGGTATAGGATCGGTAAAGGATCGCTATACAAAGAATACCAAGTTGCGCATGAGATGTATTTATAATGTTTGGGAGCGGACCGGGAGTTGAACGGAGCGTCGCAACGGCGGCTGAATCTACTTCCCCCGGCTGGTGCCCACCCTTGTTTCCTAAAGCCGGTTTTAAATAGTAACTTTGACAGATTTTTTTACAAAATAGACTAAGTAACGACGAACTATGCTGTTAGCATTACAGGATGTAACCTTTGAGTTTGGAGCCCGGACTATTGTACAGGACGCCTCCTGGCATATAGTACCCGGCGACCGTGTGGGACTGATCGGTATGAATGGTACGGGTAAATCGACCCTGCTCAGGATCATCAACGGTGAATATTCCATTTCCGGCGGAAGTATTAATAAAGCCAAAAACCTTTCCCTGGGGTTCTTTAACCAGGACCTGCTCAGTTTTGAGTCCGACGATTCTATTCTCGAAGTGGGTATGACCGCCTTTGAGGAAGCCGTAAAGGTGGAAAAGGAACTGGAACGACTGGTAGCGGAAATGGAGCACAACGAAAGCGAAGCCCTGCTGAACGATTACAGCGATAAACTGCACCTTTTCGAAACGCTCGACGGTTATAACATGCGTAACAAGGCCGCCGCCGTACTGGAAGGTCTTGGTTTTAGCACCGCCGCGCTCGAACGCCCGTACAGCACCTTTTCCGGTGGCTGGCGTATGCGTGTGCTGCTTGCAAGGCTCATCCTGCAGCAGCCCGACGTGTTAATGCTCGATGAACCGACGAACCACCTTGACCTTCCCTCCATCGAATGGCTGGAAAGGTACCTGCAGAACTACGGTGGCGCGGTAATCATTGTATCGCACGACCGTTACTTCCTCGATAAAATGGTGAACAAGGTGGTGGAACTGTACCAGCAGGAACTGCACCACTATGCCGGTAACTACTCCGACTACGAAGTAGAAAAGGACATGCGCCGCGAACTGCAGCAACGTGCCTACGAAAACCAGCAGGATTACATCCGCCAGCAGGAAAAGTTTATCGAACGCTTTAAAGCCAAAGCCTCCAAGGCCGCACAGGCTCAGAGCGTGATGAAACGCCTCGACAAACTGGACCGCATTGAGCAGGTAGACAGTGGTCCGTCTAAAATCCGTATTAACTTTTCTGTAGATAAACAGCCCGGTAAAATATTGCTCACGCTCAGCGACGTATCTAAGAGCTTTGGCGATATTAAAGTACTGGAAAACACCGGCGCGGAAATTAACCGCGGCGATAAAATTGCACTGATAGGTGCGAACGGTAAAGGTAAATCGACGCTGCTGCGCATTATTGCCGGCACCGAACCCATTACTGGTAACCGCATACCAGGGCACAATGTTATCAGCAGCTTTTACGCACAGCACCAGCTCGAATCGCTGAATCTCGATGATGAGATACTCGAAGAGCTGAAAAGCAGCGGCGGCGGGCGTACCGAAATGGAACTCCGCTCCCTGTTAGGTTGCTTCCTGTTTAACGGCGACGATGTGTTCAAAAAGATCCGCATCCTGTCGGGTGGAGAAAAAGCCCGTGTAGCACTGGCCAAAACCATCATCAGCCAGGCCAACTTCATGCTGCTCGATGAGCCCACGAACCACCTTGATATGTTATCTGTTCAAATGCTGATCGATGCACTGGACAAATACGAAGGTAGTTTCGTACTCGTATCGCACGACCGTTACTTTGTAAGCCAGACGGCTAATAAGATATGGGAGATCGTGGACGGCGAGATCAAAGAATTTAAAGGCACTTACGCCGAGTGGGAAGAGCATAAACGCCGCCAGGCATTGCGGGAAGCGCAGGCTAACCAGCAGGCGGCAGCGGAAAAGAAAGCGGCAGCAGCTGCGGCGGAAGCACAGAAAAAGAACACACCGGCCCCCGCCCCTGTTAAAGGTGCAGGCGCAATCGATAAAGACGCCCAGAAAGAGTTGCAGAAGCAGCAGAAACAGTTTTCCCAGATCGAATCACAGCTGAGTAGCCTTAATGGCCGCAAACAGAAGCTGGAAGCCGAAATGGGCGAGCCTGCCACTTACTCCGACCAGGGGAAGTTTAAACAATGCGAACAGGAGTATGCCCAGGTGGGTAAAGAACTGGAACGCGTGAACCAGCAATATGAAAAGGTGTTTGACGCCATCATGGAGCTGGAAGCTAAGCTGGGTAAGGCGTAGTATTAGCAACGTATTTATTCTCTATGCAGAAAATACTGGTAGTTGAAGACGAAGTAAAAGTAGCCAATGCCGTGAAACGGGGATTGGAAGAGAATGGGTTTGAGGTAGACCTCGCGTACGACGGGCGCATGGGCCAGAGTTTGGCCGTGGGCAACAAGTACGACCTCGTTATTCTCGACCTTAACCTGCCGCACAGCAATGGCTACGAACTTTGTGAGGTCATCCGCAGCCGCAACAGTAAAGTGCCTATTATAATGCTTACCGCGCTGGGCGGGGTGGATGATAAGATGCAGGCCTTTGAACTGGGCGCGGACGATTACATGGTAAAACCCTTCGACTTCCGGGAACTACTGGCACGTATACGCGTATTTCTTAAACGGGTAGGCAGCGAAGGCGGCGCCGGTGTAGCTAATCGCCTGGTAATAGCCGACCTGGAAATAGACCGTGAAAAGAAAGAAGTGGTACGGGCAGGCAAAAAGATTGCGCTCACCGCGAAAGAATACCAGCTGCTGGAATTCCTGGCGCTGAATAAGGGCAAAGTGATCTCCAAACTCACCATCGCTGAAAAGGTATGGGACATCGACTTCGATACGGGCACCAATGTAATTGAGGTGTACGTGAACTTCCTGCGGAAGAAGATCGATAAAGACTTTGAAACGAAGCTGCTGCATACCAAAACCGGTATGGGCTATTACCTGGCCGAAGAATAGCCGAACATGAAGATAAAGTTCAAAATAGCGCTTTATTACACTGTTTCCGCAGCGGTACTGCTCATTACATTCGCCACCCTCGCCTACTATTTCTCCGTAAAAGAACGCAGCCAGGAGTTTTACGACCGCCTGGAATACCGCGCCCGCTCTATTGCCAACGTGCTGGACGAAGGCGTTCACCTCGAAACCCAACTCCTCAAACGATTAGATAAAACTACCTTCCAGGACCTCTACCAGGAGACCATCGTGGTATACAATGGCGCCAATGACGTGGTGTACGCCAGTCAGCGCGATACGGCCATTAGTATTAAGCTGGAACTCCTCAGTTTCATCCGCCGTAACGGCATTTATCATTTTGAAAAAGACAATGCCGAAACCGTAGGCATTTACCATACTACCGGCAAGGAGCCGCTCATCGTGATCGTATCGGCGGTGGATAAATACGGGTTGACTTACCTGGAAAGCCTCCGGCAGATATTACTCGTGGAACTGGCTGTGGCCGTGTTGTTGCTGGTGGGTGTAGGGTACTTCTTCGCCCGTAACATGATGCAGCCGATCAACCAGCTGGTAACGGAGGTAAACACCATCAACGCCAATAACCTGCAGGATAATCGCGTATCTGTAGCGGGTCGTGACGAAATAGCACAACTGGGCGCCAACTTTAATACGATGTTGCAGCGGTTGAGTAACTCGTTCGATTTGCAAAAGAGTTTTGTGAGTAACGCTTCGCATGAACTGCGTACGCCGCTGGCCTCTATTATCAGCCAGTTACAGGTAACTACGGCGCGTGCCCGCAGCACGGAAGATTATGAGTTAACACTCAATTCAGTGCTGGAAGATGCGCAAAACCTCTCCGACCTCACCAATGGCCTGCTGCAGTTGGCCCAATCGGACATGAACCAGCAGCAGTCGCTGTTCCGGCCAGTGCGGATAGATGAATTGTTGCTCGAATTGCCCAATCTTATCAGTTTAAAACAAAAAGGCGCCCGTGTAGATATTGAGTTTTTGCAAATACCCGATAACGAAGCGCTGATTACGTGCAATGGTAACGATAGCCTGTTAAAAGTGCTGTTCCTGAACCTGGTCGACAATGCCTGTAAGTTCTCCCCCGACCACAGCGCCAACGTGACCATCGACACGAATGAGCAGATGATAGTCGTGCGGGTGCAGGACAAAGGAATGGGCATCCCCGGACAGGAACTGGGCAAGGTGTTTGAGCCTTTCTATCGTGCGCAGAATGCCTCCGCAGTACGTGGGCATGGGCTTGGACTTTCGATCTGTAAAAGGATCGTAGGCATACATGAGGGCGCGATCAGCGTAAGTTCCGTTGTGGGTGAAGGCACCGTATTTGAAGTGAAATTACCCCACCTGCAATAAGTGTTTTTTAAAGCAGTAGATGTTCAGCTGCACATCGAACAACGGAGCTTTGTGGCGGATGTCGAAAGGTGTTGGGTACACCATAGAGGCTTCATTAAGGGTGTAATAGAAACCGTTCCGTGTTAACATCTCTAACAATTCCTGTAGTTTATTGTTCTCCTCAAACCGGCCGTGGTATTCGAGGAATAGCCTGTCCACGTTCTCCAGTCGGGGTTCAATATCTTTCATAACAGGATACTCCGCTCCTTCAATATCGATCTTTAACAGGTCGACCTTCTTAGCCAGCATATCGTATAGTCTGATCGCCTTTACATCGATCGTTTTGGCTTTATGTGCAGGTTCGCCAATGCGGCTGCTCATAGAACCCTCGCTGCTAAACTGCAGTGTTTTATCTTCTATCCATACCGCTTCCTGGCGCAGGTCTACATTGCTTAACTGCATACTGGCCACATTCTTTTTTAACAGTTCGAAGTTGGAAGCATCCGGCTCAAAGGCTACTACGGCAGACTGTGGGTATTGCGTTTTGAAATACACCACGCTGAGGCCGATGTGCGCGCCACAGTCGATGATATATGGTGCGGGTACGGCAAAGTTGGTTTTGTAAATCTCTTTAAAGAATAATTCATCTACCCCGTGAAGAAACTCCTCACGGTTGCGGAAGTGCATGTTGTAGCCCAGGAAAGGCGAGGATGAATCGATGCCTTCGGGCGTATTCTTCAGCTTTCTTACCTGCAGCCACGACAAACCAATTTTTTCATATGGATTGGAGAACGTTTTCTTCAGTTTCTTCGAAATGCCAATCAGTATGTTTCCGGCGGTAGACATAAAAAGGGTTTTAAAAGCCCACAATTTAGTTCCTTCCCGGCAGAAATGCAAAAAGGCCAACAAGCAGGCTTAACCGTTTTTAATTTCTTTTTAATGTGCTTTAAAGCCCCCTTTAATCCCAGTTGCTGAATTTTGTATCAGCAAGGTTATGAACAAGTTGTTATTATATGCCGCGTTTGGGATTACCGCCATGATTACATGGAGTGGATGCCATGACAGGAAAGGTGAAGGAGCGGTTAAAACCACATTTGTACTGAGCGATACCATGCTTAACAATATCCGGATAGATACAGCTAGGATAGAGCCCGCCCGGTACGAATGGAAGGAACAGGAGATGTTGAACAATGTACGCGATAGCAACTATATCTTAACCATACCGTTTGCCTCCCTCATATTCGATCATAAGAGGAGTTATGTAATGGTGTTCAAGGACAAATACAATGTCGAATGCCGGGAGGTGGCAATCATGAAGTTGGCCGGCGATACCGCTTATCTTATTAACGGATTAAGGGCAGGCGAGAAAGTGGTATCAAAAAACCAACTTCAGATGTATAACGCGCTGAATGACTATAAACGGCATTCAGTTCACCGATAAAGTTTTTCTATTTTCTATTTCTAAGAACATTTTAAAACAGATTTAATCATGAAAAACAAAATTATGTATGCCCTGGGCGTACTCGCAATCGCTTCTCTGAGTGTTGGTACTGTAAGCGCACAAACAGCAAAACCAGTTAAAAAAGCGGCTACTGAACATCCTGCAAAAACAGAAAAGAAAGAAGTGAAAACGGCGAAACAGCATCATAAAAAAGCTGTTGCCGCGCCAAAGGCAACTACTAAATAATTTTAGTTCGCATATAGGTTGATAGAATGATCATGTATGCCGGTATAATGTGAACTATTAAACATTTACCGGTTTCATGCGCAATCACTCCGCCCCGCTAGTACAAGAATGAACGCGGGGCGGATTTCGTTTTATATTAATTGGACGATTCGCCGGTGTACAGCACCATAAACGACCCCGTTACATTTGTTGTCGTTTTTAACCCATTCTCATACCCCGCTTTCGACACGTTGAAGCTCCCCGAAATATACTGGCCCTTGTTGCCGTACTTATCTATCACGATGCTACCCGGACTGTTATGCCATCTTACGTTATCGGCCCATACGGCCTCGTAAACAGTAATAACACCATTACGTTTAACCTGTAAAGTGAAATTGATGTTTTGCTCACGGCTCCATGCATACGGACTTCCGTCGCCTTTACCCGGGAAAGTAAGCTCTATGTGCTGTGTTACATCGCCGGTATTAATACCGTAGCCGAATAACTGCGTGCTTTGGGTGTTTTGCCGGTACACGCCACCTGACGGGCCGCCCAGGCGATAAGAGCCGGCTCCGGGACCACCGCCTACATTTACGATAAAACCGTCCTGCATAATGGTGATATTACACACCAGTAACAGCTGCGCCGATTGCCCGTAGTCAATTTCTGCGCTTACCGCAACAGGGTTATCTTCCGGCACCTCCATGGGCGCATGATAATAAGCTTTGTCGGCCCGCGATATGAGTGAGCCATCACCAGCCAGCCGCCAGCGTTTAGTTACTTTTTTAGGAATATCGTAGCCGTAGATGATAGGTTGCTCGCCGTTGGTGCTGTTCACTTTATTCACCTGGTAACGTACGCGCAGCTCTACTTCTCCACCGGGCACCACCGCAGCAGCACGCGGTTCGATAAACAGCTTTTGGAACATGATCCAGTCGGAAAAATGGTTGGTTTGTATGCTGAGCGTTTTATCAACCTTATTTAAAAACCGTTGGTCAATACTCATCCAGATACCGTCGGCCTTCTGGTAAGCAATGCCCAGCATGTCATCGGTAGAGCCGTTTAGCTCCTCCTGGTTATAAAAAAAAGTGATGGTAGCCGGTGTTGCAAGCTGTAAGTTATGCGGGGTAATGCGATAACCTTTGGTAACTGCCCCGGGCGCTTCGCCAGTAATGGGGGTTACAGAAATAGTCTGAGCAGATGTAAGGGCACCGGGCGGAATTTTCACCAGCACTAAACCGTCTTCGCTTGCCAGGAACCCGCCGGCGGCACCAATTACTTTCGTCGTGGCATTACCAGTAACAGTACCTACTGGCGTTGGGTGCCCCGGCTGGTCGACCGGGATATCATCTTTGGGCACCGGCTGTTTATCTTTTTTGCAGGCGATGACGGTCAATGCAAGCAATAACACGGTTATTTGACGTAACATATGGGTTTAGTTATGGGAGGCGATAAATACTTTTACTACTTTTCCTGCTTCACTCGTCCAGAGCTGCAGACCTGCGCTTTCGAAACAGTATACAATGTGGCGGGTGTTGTCGGCGTAATCCACATGTTCCACATCATACAGTTCGCCTTTCAGTAAAGCGAGGATGGTGTTGATGTGGAGGCCCATTAGTTCCACGCCATGGAGTGAGCAATTGCCGGCACAGGCAATGCCTTTGATAATACCGCCTTTTGTGTAAAGCGCAGTTGCTTCCGCATCGATGGTGTAAATGCCATGATCGCCAATACCGGGCGTGTAAGTAATAACGCCGAACGATTCGAGGTGCGGGTAAAAGTGCGTGTTGAGTTCGAAGGGGCCAATGCCGACCGCTAAATTAACCTGGTACATGGTGTTAACGTTTTGGGGTGATGATCAGTTGATCGATATTGATAGTGTGCGCTTGGGCTACCCGGTAAGCGAAAGTAGCTTTTACCTGTCCGCCGGGCAGCAGTACATAACGTTCGTGTACGGGAGTTTTGTCCGTATTCGTTTTACAGGCGCCGAGGCATAAGGCCACAACAGCGATCCTGGTAATTTTGGGGTGCATAACAACAATTTTGATGCAAGTAACAATGGTTTGGGTGCGTGGTAAAGGGGAAGGTGAATGAATTGTTGGAAAGGTGGGGTGAGTTGGAGGTTAGATCAACGTGATCACCTGCCACGTGGCTATCGCCAGAAAGAGAATACCGCCGAAAAAGGTAGACTTATAGCCCGATGGTGCTGCTGATCTGCCTTCCTCATCCGCCAGGTAATAATGTGGGTCTTCAGGATCGTACCGGATATTCAATTTGTCGCCTACACTATAAATTGGCACCGATGTTCCCAGGTTAAGTATTACGGACAGCTGCTCTCCCTCCCTTGTGTGGAACGATACGGTATATACTTGTTTTGTGCGGCTGTAAGCGGATTTTCCTGGATCGGTCTGGATCCATCCCCCCTGCTTCCATTTTGTAATGGTGCCGGTTGTAGATATGCCGTTTTGCAGGAGTGCCTTATAGTGCTGTCTTCTCATAACTGCAAAAACTATGCATGTAATGCCGAACACGGTAGGTACTACTGTAAATACTTCAACGAAACGAAGCAAATCGAAAATCCAATGATGTTTGGCAAGCAGGAAGACCATAAGCATTAAAAGTATAAAATTTTAGTTGAATGCTTCCTATGAAGGGATAGTAAGGTTCACACCCAGAAATTCACATTTCGTCACAATTACCGCCCCGTCATTGCCCCCGTTTTTATCTTACCCTCCTCAAACTAAACTATCCATGCATCTTTTTAAACTAACCATTTTACTTACATTATTTACGCTGCAATTGCAGGCGCAGCGCGTAACGTTGAAAGGCCGTATTGCCGGCGCAAAGGCAAACATGTTATACCTCCGGCTCTCGGCTGGCTCCGTGCCTTATATGTCCGACAGCATTCCTTTAAACAGCGATGGCAGCTTTTCTTATTCGACGACTAAGATTACCAGTCCCGGTGTATATACCATGCAGGTGGCAAACGGCCGTTTCGCAGGGCTGATGCTGGCGCCGGGTTACAACATGATCCTTAATGGCATGGCCGATTCGCTGCCCTATTCACTTACCTATACCGGAACGGGCGCCATGACTAACCGTTACTGGGCAAAGTATCGTGGAATGGGCGCCAAGCCCTGGCCTAAGTGGGACGAAATGAACGAGGAAACATTCGTCCGCCAATACGTAACAGCCAACTGGTTCGATTCCGCCGCCGATGTGATGGCTAAACAGGTATTCGGGCCGTCCAATACTGATCCTTATAAAGATTTTTTTCTTGAAGGAGCCCGTACAGAGTTTGAAGTGATGAGGATATACAACCTGCATATGTACGCGTTCAACAACAACTATAGTACGGGTCGTACCGACTCGCTATTGAACCGCTACTTCCCGGACTGGCTGAAGCAGAATCTGGGTGATCAACACATCGGCTCACAGCTTTACATGAATTTCCTGCTCAACAGTTATTTATTTCACCTGCAGGATATGCTGGGCGGCAATATATCGCGGCTGGCGATTGCCGACAGTTTGTATACCGGCAAAACCCGGGAACTGATCATGGCGAGGGTGATCGCTAATAACCTGGAAACAGTAGCCAAACCAGAAAGTATTGAAACATTACTGGCGTACGTGCCGGGCATTGCAGATACCGCCATTCAAAGGTTCGTGCAGGAAGCCGCCGCTAAAAAGGAAAAGGAAGTAATGGTGTACGGGAAGAACAGCCCCGCCCCTGCTTTCTCGCTGCCCGATAGTTTAGGCCAGATGTATGGCCTGGAAAACTTCAAAGACAAAGTGGTATTACTGGAGTTCTGGGCCAGTTGGTGTGGCCCCTGCAAACAGGCGATTCCTGCTATGAAGCGGATACGGGAAAAGTACAGGCATTGTGACGATGTGGTGGTGATCAGTATCGCTGTAAATGATGTGAAGGGCAGAGCGTTGCGTTACCAGATCATGGAACAGCAGCAAATGGACTGGCTGCAGCTCGAAGACCTTGATGGTCAGGTTCAAACGGCTTATAAGGCCATGGCTATTCCGCGGACGGTGGTGTTGGCCCCCGGCATGCGCATCGCTGATTTCGATGCACCTTACCCTGGCGAACCAGCGCTGGAGGCGTTAATAGAGAGTCTTTTGAAGAAATGATCAGAGGTTGAGGTATACTTCTTTCGCAAACACCTCCATATTGCCTTTGTCGGCAAAGTCGAGGCAATAGAAGCCCCTGCCCTTTTTGTCCAGCTCTACCAACCCGCTTTTGTCCGTAAAGCGGCCGCGGTAGAAGGTATCCAGCACACCCAGCTTCTGACCGGGTTTAAAAGACAGGTCGAATTTAGAAATGATCGCATCCTGGAAGTCCAGCGACACTCTTTTGGGGCCGATAAAAAACATTCTCATCTCTTTATGGGCAGCGTTAAAAGCAATGCCTTCGCATACATAGTCGTTGCGAATGTCGATAAGTCTGGTACCCGAGTTAAGGCTCAGCAATGATTCAAATAGTGGAAAGGTGGATAAGGTGACCATGGTTAAATTTATACATTTATTCGGTTCCTTCCGCGACGGGGGCCTGATGTTTAGGGAATATACGTCTGAAAGCAATATCGATAAGCCAGTAGCCGCCGAACAGTATACTGACATTAAAATAATCGTTCGTCGGTTTACTGTGTTGGGCATCGATGAGCACGGATGTAAGTATTACCGCTGGTATAAGTAATATATGAGCCACCAGCTTTAAATGGCGAAAATGCCAGGCAGACTCTCCGGGCGGAAACGTCCTTTCCATGGTGTGGAAATACACGATACCACAGTAAAGAAACATATACATGGTGGCTTCGAAGTTATCGGCAGTCAGCAAAGGTTGCGGTTCGCTGGTGGGATATAACCAAATGAACAAGCCGGATGTAATGAACCAGAAAGCTGCAAATGTGACGAGGTGTCGTACTAACGGAAGAAATGATCTCATAAATTGTTAACTAAGATGGATAGGGACACTATGGGTATTGAAACAATACGTCGAATCATTATCTAAAAATAAAAATTTTAGGTGAGGTGCCTAAAAAGCTTCCAGCATACGGTACCCTGCGAGGCAAACCAACGCGGCAGCTGCTAAGAACAAAAGGATATAACGAAGCGGGGTGGCTCGGTTGCCGCCGCCGTTCACGGTAAATTGTTTCGGGCGTTTCCGGTTGTAACGTACTTCTACCCTTTCGCCCTGCCGGTATACATCGTTCGTGGTGGCCGCGTGCAATGCGAAGGTGTGCGTTTTACCGCTGGCAGCGGTAAAGGTTACGGTGTAGCCGCCCTGTTTAACGGAAATGGCCCCGTTAGTTATCACGCCGTGCTGCTGTAGCTGTTTATAAGCCCGGCGGTACAATAGTCCGCGGATGATGCAGAAAATAGCTGCCAGTATAGGTAGTATGGTGCCGAATTCTATGAAACGTAATTTGCCTGAAAATAAATAGCCGGTGGTAAGCAACATGCCTGTCTGTTTCTGGCAAAATACGAATCTTCGGGGAATTTGGATTTATGAGCTTAAAAAGGAACACCCGGTAACGTAATGCTCCCGGGTGTTCATCATCTTAGTCCTTTGTGAGCTTCTGCTCCAGCAGGTTTACTTTCTCTTCCAGTTTCTTCCGCTCTTCACGTTCGCCAATTAAGTAAAGTGTGAGTTCTTCGATCTTCTCCAGTAGTTTCTTGTTCATTTCGCCGAGGTCGTGCCCGTTGGTTTCTACTTCCTTTGCAGAAGGAATGCCCGGCAGGTGCTGATGGGTTTCGATGTATTGCTGTACTTCCTGCAGCGATGGCAGTTTGTAGGCTTTGTCGAATACATAATCGGGCCAGCCTGTGGTGGTAACCTTTATCTTTTTAGCGGAAATGGTGCCATTTACCGCGAGTCTGCTACCCGACGGTATAGTGCCCGTGCCGATGCCTACATTGCCGCCACCGTAAGCCATCAAGATATCTCCGGGGGATGTGGTGTTGAGGTACAATGTTTTGTTGGTACCGTTCGCGTTCGTTTCCAGGTCAAGGTATCCTTCGTTACTACCTCTTATTCTGCCTCCATTTGCCCCGCCAAACATGGTCCAGTGGTTATATGAACTGCCAAGGATCGCGGAGATGTTATCGCCGTTGGAGGACGTCTGAGTGTTAAAGACGTGTAAGGGCGCTTCCGGTGTTTCGACTCCAATACCAACGGTTTTGAAAACGTTCAGGTATGTCACTAACGTAGTCGGGTAAGACATAGTGGCGAGGGCCTCGTCGGCTACTGTCCAGCCGGAATAATTCGCAGACGTTACGGGCCAGCCAACTTCAAATGCTTTAATATGAAAACGAAGATAATAGTCTTTGCTATTAAGAAATATTACCACCTTGTTGTTTTCATTTGCGAGGTAGATAGAAGGTGTATATGCACCAGATGAAGACACCCTGCTTCTTGCGAATCCTCCGTCGTAGATATAGTAGGTAAGATTCAGCGAAATTGGCGCATCGAGACCATTAGACGCGCCGTATCCATAACAATACCCTTCGATAATGATGGTAGGCATGTGAGTACCGTTAGTAAAAGGCAGGTTGGTTTTGATCTTAACGCCATGCACCGGAGTGCCATTCAAATGATAATTAAGTACATCCAAATAACCTGGGTCCTGGGCGCGGACATTAAAAAACAGGAAGCAGATCATCGCTGCTGCCAGCATGAAAATTCTTTTCGACATAAAGGGATGTTTAAATTGTACGGGTTTACATTGTATAGTTACCGGGTACGGGTTAAAAAATAAAATATAGGGAACTCTCGCGGGCCAAATATATTGCATTTCGTTGTCAACATTACACATTTCATCAAATTCCCGTCTCCTCTATTTTTCGTAAATTTAAATTACATGATGCGCCTGTTCTTTTCCTGGAAACTGCACCATCTGTTATTCTGGACGCTGTTCTTTATGGTCTGGATGCTGTTGCGGTTCGACGATTATCCTGCTATGCAGCCTACTGTGCTGGCGGGGTTGCTAAAGGTATTGTCGCTCGCGCTGGCAGTGTATTTTACCAATTACGTACTCATCCCCCGGTTGCTGTATAAAAAACAGTACCTGTTGTTTGGCATTGCGTTTATCGTGTTGGTACTCATCACCGGGTTCGCCATCATCCGGCTGCTTAACGTAATACTGCTTCCTTATATACTAAACATCCGCAAATGGCCTAATGCTACGCTGAGTGCGCAGGTGTACGATGTATACATACCCTTGTTTTTTATGGTGGGTGCAGCGGCAGGCATTAAGTTTTATATTGACAGGCAAAAAACGCTGCGGCTGGGTGCCGAGCAGGAACTGGAATACCTTCGGGCGCAAATGAACCCGCATTCGCTGTTCAACTCTCTTAACGCCATTTACTTCTTGATAGATAAAGAGAATAAAACCGCCCGCGATACGCTCATGCAGTTCTCCGGCCTGCTGCGCTACCAGCTGTACGATGCCAATACGCCCTTTATCGACCTGGAAAAGGAACTGGAATACCTGCGCTCTTATGTGGATATACAAAGGTTGCGGCATGATACACACTACGAGATCGCATTCACCTGTATGGATGATGTAAAAGGCCTCAGGATCGCTCCTTTGCTGCTCATCCCCTTCGTAGAGAACGTGTTTAAGCACCTTTCAGCACATACGGACCAGCAGAACACAGGCCGCATCAATATTAGCCGGGAGGGAGATAAACTGAGGCTGGAGACTTTCAATACGAAAGACATGGAAGTGAAAGGGAAAGGCGGCATAGGACTGGCAAACGCCAAACGCCGCCTGGCGCTCCTGTATCCGGGTAAACACCAACTGGACATCATAGAAACGTCTGTCGATTATTCCGTCACCCTCTACATCCACCTGTTATGATATTACGCTGCATGATTATCGACGATGAACCGCTGGCGCGTAAAGGACTCAGAGAGTATATGGCCGATACCGGTTTCCTGCAATTGGCAGGCGAATACGAGAGTGCAGTAAAGGCTTCCGGCGCGCTGGCTACCGAAAAGCCCGATCTGCTGTTCCTCGACATTCAAATGCCTAAAATGAACGGCATCGATTTCCTCCGTTCGCTCCCCAATCCGCCGATGGTTATTTTCACCACTGCGCATAGCGGGCATGCGTTAGAGGCCTTTGAATTAAACGTCATCGATTACCTCGTAAAACCGATCTCCCTCGACCGCTTCCTGAAAGCGGTGATGAAAGCCCGCGACTTTGCCGGTTACCGTGCAGTCAAAGCGGCACCGGAAGACTACTTCTTCATCAAATGTGATAATAAGATCGAAAAGGTGGCCTTTGCTGACATATTGTATGTAGAGGCATTACAGAACTACGTGGCGGTATATACACCACTACGCAAATTCATCACCTATCTCACCTTTAAAGCTATAGAGGAATACCTGCCGGAGGAACAGTTCATCAAAGTGCACAAATCCTTTATCGTATCCGTCAGTAAAATTGATAGTATTGACGGGCAGGATGTATTTATTGGTCAGCAACAGGTGCCGATCAGCCGTGGGCTGAAGGAAGATGTGATGAAGCGGGTGTTGAATAACAGGTATTTGAAGCGGTGAGAATCAATATGAGTGCGGGGCATGCGTTCTATACGCATTTCCTGTTTTGACGGAATTGTTTTCACCCGTGTCTGTATTTGTTGACTCTTATAGGTACCTGCTTATTACAAACCATTTTAATCCGCATGAAAGCTTCGGTGGAGGTATTTATATCCTTTTGAATGATGAAGGCCGCGGGGGCGGCGGTGTATACACCGTTCATGTCGCTAAAAAACCGGACCCTTCGCAGAGCCCGGCCTTCTCGAGTTGTGCTAAACAGGAAGGCTGGACAACCTTCCTCTGTTTCTACGTATGCTATGGTAAAAAACGTTCTTAATGGCCGCCCAGCGACCTGTATAAGGTAACCAGCCCGCTGTAAACATTCCGGCGGGTATTGATCATGGCCAGTTCAGCTTCCAGTACACTTTTTTGTGCGGTAATTACCTCCAGGTACGAGGCGTAACCGGTGGAGAACAGTGTGTTCGCGGTCGATACAGCCTGTTTCAACACCATCACTTCTTTCTTTTTCATTTCAAAAGCCTGCTGCTGGTTATCTACCTTGTTTAAGGCGGTGACAGTCTCCTGGTAGCCGTTTACCACTGCCTGCTGGTATTGGTAAAAGGCAGACATAGCGCCGGCCCTGCTGGTATTATATCCTGCTTTTAACTGTCCCTGGTTGAATAAAGGCGTGGTAAGTCCGCCCAGTATGCCCCATGCCAGGGAGGCGGGCGACTGGAACAGCAGGTTGGCCTTAAATGCATTAAAGCCTGCATAAGGCGTAATGGTTAATGTGGGGAGAAAGGCCAGTCGCGCTGCTTCCAGGTCCTTTTGTGTAGCGCCCAGTTCTCGGGCGGCCTGTTGTATGTCCGGGCGATGCAGCAGCAGTGAAGCGGGAATGCCTGTAGCGGAAAGATGCGTAAGGCTGTCTGTATCCCAGCCGGTGCGTGTAATATGCTGTGGCAGGCGGCCCAGCAGTGCGCTCAGTTGATTTTCAAGCGCGGCAATTTGTTCCTGTACACCAAACAGCAAAGCTTTGGTGCTGAGCAATTGCGCGTGAAACTGCTGCACCGCCAGCTCTGTTGCCCGGCCGGCGGACTTCTGTATATTGACCAGGGCCAGGGCGCTTTCCTGCAATGTGATGTTGCGTTTAATGATCTCGCGTTCATCGTCCAGCGCCAGCAGTTCGTAATACATGCCCGTTACCGAGGCCACTACCTGTGTTCTTAACAGGCGCTGTCCTTCCATACTACCGAGCAGGCGTTCGTAGGCTGCCTGTTTCTGGTGGCGCAGTTTGCCCCAGATGTCGGCCTCCCACGAACTGCGTAAGCCAGCGAAGTAATCAGGTGTTGGGCCCGGAATTCGTTGATCTTTCGAGATGTTGGGCGACAAATTCGTATCGAAATTGCCCACACCGTTCAGCGTGTAGTCGCCGTAGCGGTCCACGCCTGCCGATAGCGCTACATCTACACGTGGCAGCATCGCGCGTTTGCTTCGCAGTAAATTAGCTTTTGCGGCTTCAATGCGTTGCATGGCCGCCTGCAAATCAAAGTTTGATTGAAGCGCGGTGTCTATCAGCTGTTGTAATTGCTCGTCCGCAAACACCTGTTTGAGTACCGCGAGCGACAAAGTATCCTGCTGTGAGCCCATCACAGCAGGTGTTTTCAGTTGTTCCGGCAAGGTGAGCTGCCGCTGGGTGCTGCAGGCGGTAATACCTGCAATACCGATGATATATGCGTATTTCTTTAGTGCGATCATTGTACAGTTTTTTTCCTGGTGAGAGAGGCAAACAACACGTAGAGTCCGGGGATGATCAACACGCCGAACAGCGTGCCGATTAGCATACCGCCAGCTGCGGCGGTACCGATAGAACGGTTACCCAGTGCGCCCGCACCGCTGGCAATGCATAGCGGGATCAATCCGGCTACGAATGCGAAGGAGGTCATCAGGATCGGGCGCAAACGTGATACGGCGCCCTCCTTGGCGGCTTCCAGCACGCTCAGTCCCTGTTTGTTCCTTAATACCGCAAACTCCACGATCAGGATGGCATTTTTGCCGAGCAGGCCAATCAGCATGACTAATGCTACCTGCGCATAGATATTGTTTTCGAGGCCCAGCAGTTTGAGCGACAGGAAGGCGCCAAATATGCCTGCGGGTAAGGATAGCAGTACAGGCAATGGCAGCAGGAAACTTTCGTATTGCGCTGCCAGTAGCAGGTATACGAATACCAGTACGACAATAAAGATGTAAATAGCCTGGTTGCCCGACAGTATCTGTTCGCGCGTCATGCCGCTCCATTCGTAGCTATAGCCCTGCGACAATACCTTAGCTGCGGTTTCTTCTACGGCTTTAATGGCTTCGCTGCTGCTGAAGCCCGCAGCGGCGTCGCCGTTAATCATGGCCGCTGTGTACATGTTGTAACGGGTCAGCTGCTCTGGTCCATACACGCGTTCGAGGGTGATGAAGTCGGCATACGGCACCATCTCTCCCCTGTCATTTTTCACGTATAACTGCAGCAGGTTTTCTGGTTTAGTGCGATAATGAGGATGCGCCTGCACCATCACTTTATACATTTGCCCGAAGCGAATAAAGTTGGAGGTGTATAAACTGCCCATCAGCGTTTGCAGGTTGCTCATGGCATTTTCGATACTTACCCCTTTTTTTGCCGCCATGGCCTGGTCTACGTGCACCATATACTGCGGGAAACTGGCGTCAAAGCTGGTGAAGGCACTGCCTATTGCGGGGTGCTTCTTTAATGCATCAATGAACTTTTCCGTTTCTGTAGCCGTGGCTTTCAGGTCACCAGCACCGGTTTTGTCGAGCAGCCTTAATTCGAAACCGCTGGAGTTACCGAAGCCCGGCACTGTGGGCGGGGGAAAGAATTCTATGCTCGCATCGGCAATATGTTTGGTGCGTTGTTGCAGGGTGGCGATCATATCATTTACAGAGGCCTTCCTTTCGTCCCAGGCCTTCAGGTTTACCATACCCATACCATAAGAGGCACCGGCTACTTCATTCACCAGGCTATAACCCGCCAGTGTTGATACCGATTCCACTTCGGTAAGCAACGAGGCCTGCTTCTGCACTTCGCTGAGTACTTCTTCTGTACGTTCAACGGTGGCACCGGGCGGCGTTGTCACGTTTACGTATATCATGCCCTGGTCTTCAGTCGGAATAAATCCACCCGGCAAGATGGCCGCTACGCCCCAGGTGGCAGCGAAGAAAACGCCCAGTAGTACCAGTGTAATCAGTTTGCGGCCTGCTATACGACTGATCAGCGAAGCGTATTTGCGTTCGGTGCCGCCGTACGCGCGGTTAAATCCATTGAAGAACTTTTGTAAAAGGCCTTTCTTCTTCCCATCGTTATGTTTTAACATGATGGCGCACAGTGCCGGCGTAAGCGTTACCGCGTTGATGCCCGAGATCACGATGGCGATAGCCAGCGTAAGAGAGAACTGCCTGTAAAACACGCCTACCGGTCCGGAGAGGAACGCCACGGGTATAAATACCGCCGACATCACCAGGGTAATGGCTACCAGTGCGCCGCTTATTTCTTTCATGGCAGCCAGTGTAGCCTCCATGGGTGGCAGGTGTTCCTCACTCATTTTCACGTGTACTGCCTCCACCACCACAATGGCATTATCTACCACGATGCCGATGGCCAGTACTAGTGCGAAGAGTGTGAGCAGGTTGATAGAGAAACCCATCAGCTGCATAAAACACAGCGTTCCGATCAAGGCTACCGGTACAGCCAGTGCCGGGATCAACGTAGATCTGAAATCCTGCAGGAAAATGAACACCACTAAGAACACCAACAGGAATGCTTCGAACAGCGTTTTGATTACTTCATGAATAGAGGCATCCAGGAACCGCGATACGTCGTAATTGAAATTGTAATCCATTCCCGGAGGGAACGATTGCTCTTTCATTTCGGCCATCTTTTTCTTCACGTTCATGATCACATCCTGGGCGTTAGAGCCCGGGCGCTGCTTTAGCATGATGGAGGCGGATGGTTTGCCATCGGTTTTAGACACCATGCTGTACGTAAGTGAGCCAAATTCCACATCGGCCACATCCTTCAGATTTAATACAGACCCGTCGCTGTTAGCGCGTATCACGATCCGCTCATATTGTTCAGGCTCGAAAAATTTGCCGGTATAGCGAAGGACATATTGCTGCATATTGGTTTCCTTATTAGATCCCTCGCCTGTTTTACCGGGTGCGGCTTCAATATTCTGCTTCCTGATAGCGGATGTTACTTCTTCAGCGGAAACGTTGTAGGCCAGCATCCTGTCGGGCTTCAGCCATACACGCATCGCGTATTCCCGCGCGCCCATAATCTCGGCACGCCCTACGCCATCAATACGTTTTAACTCCTGTAGCACATTGATGTCGGCGAAGTTGTAGATGAACTGTTCGTCGAGTTGGGTGTCGTTGCTGGTAACGTTCAGGTACAGCAGCATACTGTTCACTTCTTTTTCTGTAGTCACCCCGCTCTTAATTACCTCCTCGGGCAATTCATCGATGATGGTGGCCACACGATTCTGTACATTCACCGCAGCCTGGTCGGGATCGGTGCCCACCTGGAAAAACACTTGTATAACCGTAATGCCGTCGTTGCTGGATACAGAGGACATGTAGGTCATGCCCGGCACGCCGTTAATAGCACGTTCCAGTGGCGTGGCCACTGCTTTTACACATACTTCGGCATTAGCGCCAGTATACCTGGCCGTAACGGTTACCGACGGCGGTACGATGTCCGGGAACTGGGTAACGGGCAACGTGAACAGCGCCAGCAGTCCCAGGAGGGTAATAATGAGGGATATGACCAGTGATAACACCGGTCGTTTTATAAATGTATCAAACATTGAATTATGTTTTCGTGAAGAGCCTGTTGTTTACATGTTTAGCAAACTGTCTATCGTTACAATACGGGGAGCGATGAGCATCCCATCGCGGATGTTGCGTACCCCTTCGGCTACTACACGTTCGCCAGGCTCCAGTCCGGATTGCACGATGTAAAAGTGCGACATGCGGGTTTGCGGGATGAAGTTGCGCATCTTTACTTTATTGGCTTCGTCTACCACGAAAACATAATTCCGGTCCTGCATTTCAAACACCGCCTTCTGCGGTACAATGACTGCCTCGTCAACTTCCGTGGAAAGCTTGATCTTACCGCTGGCCCCGTGTTTCAGTAGTTTGCGGGGATTGGCAAAACGGGCACGGAAGGCGATAGAGCCGGTACTTTCTTCAAATTCCCCCTCTATCGTTTCGATTTTACCAGGATTGGGATAATCAGTACCATCGGCCAGCACGAGGTGTACATCGCCGTATTGATGATTGGTTTTAGAATAATGAAGATATTCTGTTTCCGACACGCTGAAATATGCGTACACTTCGCGCACGTCCGACAGTGTGGTGAATAATGCGCCTTCGCTGATAAGACTGCCGGTCTTCAATGGAATACGATCAATCACACCGGCAAATGGAGCCCTGACCTCGGTGTAGCGAAGGTGTGCTTCAGCATTCGTGAGAGTAGAACGGGCTTCATCGGCCTTCGCCTCTGCGGCCGCGAGGCGTGCACGTGCAACTTCCAGCTCTGAAGGTGCAAGCACTTTACTTTCCGTCAGCAGTTTGACCCTGTCTGCTTCCAGCGAAGCGGCTTTGGCTTCGGCAATTACGTTACTCAGTGCGGCTTTGGCCCTGGATAGTTCTGCTTTATATTCGCCGTCGCTGATGCGGAATAACAGCTGTCCCTTTTGTACTTCTTCCCCTTCATCTACATGTACCGATTCTAAAAATCCATGTACACGTGCGCGTATCTCTACATTCTGAAGGGCCTGTATGTCGGCCACGTAACTGTGGTACAGCATGGTGTCTTTTGCTTCCAGCCTGGTTACGGGTAATGATTTAAGTTCTTCTTTCGTTTCATTGGCGCTGCTACCGGCACATCCGGCAAATACAACAGCGGCCAGCGATATTGCTATCCCTGAGTTAAGTCGCATACAATACAATTATTCTCCCGCGATGGCGGGAAATTTGAAAATAAAAATGGATACGCTGTACCTGAACTGGTACAACGAACAATGCCGGAAAGGCTCAGCGGTAAACGGGAAAAACTCAGAAGGGTGTTTGCCGGAAGAGGAACTGGTAGTAACCAGGTAGAAAGGCATGTACAAGGCTGTACTCACCTGTTTTGTTGATGGGAAGAAAACTATCGTACTCACAGCTGTAGGGCAGCATGCCGGCAGGCCGGGCTACAAGGTTATACTGCTGTGAAAAAACGGAAACGTAATAACGTGCCTTGGTGCGGCGTGGTTTAGGCGAGCAAACTTTCTCAAAAGCCTGGTCCTGCTCTTCTACTACTGGCGTGGCACCGGGACCTTTCACCCCATTTCCCTCGTATTCATCAGGAATGATGCAATAGCTGTTATCGCAGGTTAAGTGGTACGAAGCTGCGGCCGACATCATACCCGCGGTGAGCTGCACGAGCAAAAGCATCGAGCAGATCAGCCATTTGTATATGTTATGATGTCGTTTAAGCATAAGCCGCTAAATTAGCCCATCATTGTAAAAAGTCAAAATGCGATTTGATGAACGGAAAGTATTCATCCATAAAAAAGCTGCTTCCCTCGCGGAAAGCAGCCGGTTGTTAAAATTATTTTAAAGGCATCAATCCTCCCCCAACCTCGGCCTCAACCGCTGCCTGGATTTATTAAATACCATATTCCCCTTATCAATGCCCTGCCTTAACTTCTTCTGCTCTTCTTCCGGCAGGTTTAAAACAGACTGGCAATCGTCGCTGCAGGTCCCCTGGTATTTAGCTGCGCATTTTTCGCATTGGATAAACAGCAGGTGGCAGCCTTCGTTTTTACAGTTGGTGTGATCGTCGCAGGGCTCACCGCACTGGTGGCAATGGCTGATAATTTCATCGCCGATACGTTCACCCAGGCGATCGTCGAAAACAAAATTCTTTCCTTTAAATTTATTGGGAAGACCCAGTTCTTTTGCTTTGTTGCTGTATTCGATAATTCCCCCTTCGAGGTGATACACATTTTTGAATCCATTGTGGAGAAAATACGCCGACGCCTTTTCGCAGCGGATACCACCCGTGCAGTACATGATGATGTTTTTGTCCTTTTGGTCCTGCAGCATGTCTACGGCCATGGGTAACTGCTCGCGGAAAGTATCGGAAGGAACTTCCATGGCACGGTCGAAATGACCTACCTCAAATTCGTAGTGGTTCCGCATATCTACGATTACCGTATCGGGATCGGCGGAAAGTTCGTTAAACGCGGGAGCGTCGAGGTACTGGCCACGGTGGGTAATATCGAAGTTGGGATCGTCAATACCGTCGGCTACGATCTTTTCGCGCACTTTAATTTTTAGCACATAAAACGACTTGCCGTCATCATCCACAGCGATGTTCAGCCGGATGCCGTTCAGGAAGTCGTACGTGTAAAGGAATTGTCGGAAAGCGTCCACATTATGTTCCGGTACGCTGATCTGGGCGTTAATACCCTCATGGGCCACATAAATGCGCCCGAAAACTCCTAAGTCAAATAAACCGGTGTAAAGTTCATCGCGGAAAAGCTGTGGATCTGCAATTTTGGCGTACTGGTAGAAGGAGATAGTAACGCGCCTGAAGTTTTCTTCTGCGAGCCTTTGCTTCAGCAAATCTGCAGACACTCTGTTGTGTAATGCCATAATTGGAAATTTTAAGGACGTACGTCGGACGAACAAAATTTCTTTTTTTCTGTTATTAAAAAAGATGGCAACAAAAGTACAAAAAATCCCGGGATGGGGAGATTTTCTACAGTCAACCAAATCAGATTAAATTTTTACCATATTTATTACCGGATCGCCACAAGCATTATAAACCATTGGCATGCTTTTGGAAAAAACTTTCACAAGTAACCAACAATACATTAACCCTTAAAGTTGAAGACTATGAACACTTACGTTATTTACTTTTTTCTGGTAGTTACCGCGATATGGTTGTACCGCCTTCTGGCATATTTTTATGATGACAGAAACGAGAAAGCCTCCGGCAAACAGTATAAAACCGCTTACAGACGGAGATTGAACCGTTATTGATTATATATTGGCAAGCGAACGACATGAAGCCACCTTTTTTAAGTAAAAGGGTGGCTTTTTGTCTTTAGTGCTTAACGTTTACTGTTTCAGGTAATCGCAGGGAACATTTTCCGGTAAATAATCGATGCAGAAAGCCGCTCATGGGGTAACTTTTCCCCCATATAACCCCGGTACCGTAATTTTAAGACCGGCTGTTGTTCCTCTACGGAGTGACATTCAATGTATTCAATGAGTTTTTCCAGGGAGTTGATACGAGTAGTTTAATTCTGATGGGGATGTTTTGCCGGTCGTAGCAATAACAGCCAGAATCAGGCTAGTTTATCCGCACCGCCCCACCAATCAATCCACCTAAACCTAACCGCACTCCTACTTTGGTTGGCGACTGCGCCTGGTAGCCGGCTACCACATCAACCCGCAGTATTTTGAAGATGTTCTCCAGGCCCGCAAATACTTCCACGTAGTTGTTGTTGCTATTCACATAAAACGCATTGGCGCCGCCCACCAGGTGCCATTTAAGGCGATTGAACAAAGGTATTTTGTTCGTAAGGAAACCATTGAAGTGGTGTTCTACATTCACCGTGGCATAAAGGCGCGCATCGGTGCTGTACTGGTAATAGGGCGCCAGCTGGAAGCTGTTCAGGTATTTGGAGTTATAGAAAGTCTGGTTGCCGTTAAAGTGTTGCAGGTCGGGAATATTAACGCTGTCGCGGTTCAGGAAACCACCCACTGACAAACGGTAATGGAATTCGCCTGGCAGTTTTAAATTGATCTCGTCGAACACGCCCGCCTTCCATTTATCGAAATTGATATCACTGCCCAGTATGTTTAAGCCTTTGCTGTATTGCAGTTCAAAGGTCGGGTATTTAGACCCCATCGCCTGCCGGCTGTCGGGCAATTCAATAAAACGCTGGCCCGGCTGGTAACGGAAGCCGGCGTCCCACACTAATGCCTGGTGCTTCAAAAATGGGCGATTGGCCAGTTCCTGCGGCTGGTTGGGTGTAAACGTTTTGTCTTTGTTTTCGAATATTACGAAATCGGTGGTGTTTAGTAAGGGCAGGCGGTTTTCGTAAGTGATGGAGGAAGTTACACGCAGGCTATTGTCGAAGCGGCGCGTATAATTGATTTTACCGAACTGTTTCTCATAATACTTTGCATAGTTTTCCTTCAGCAACAACGTGTACAAAGAATTAAATAACGGGGTAATGGGATTGTCGTCGTTGAATTGCGACACCGCTTTGCCCCCCGACAAACTCCAGATGTTCCGGGAATTGCTGTATTTCTTATGCCGGCCGCGGTATTCCAGTTCCGTCCAGGCGTTGAAATGCGTATTGCTGATGCCGTAGCGGAAATGGTTATTCCATTTCAGTATTTTATCATCTCTTAAACTAAAGTTGATACCCGGGTGTGCCTGTATCACAAGACCTTCCACCGTATTGTATTCCAATCCCTTTATCAGCCCTTTCATATTGAAACTGTGCGAGGCGATGGAGCTGTCGCGTTTAAAGTACATGGGGTAATTTACATCCGACCACAACACATCCCATACCTTTACTCCGTGCCGTTTACTTCTTAAGGTGTCCAGTTGGCGGCGGGATGTGGCAGAATCGCGTTCTGCTTTGGCCGTACTGTCTTTTACCACGAAGTCGCGCGCCTCTTCCTGCTCCAGCGGTACCGGGCGAATACTGTCCCAGTAAGCGATGCTGCGTTTCTCGGCAGCGGTATCGTACTTCATAAATATTTTATCGAAATACTTTTTAGGCAGATCGGGTTGCAGGTTATAATTGGAGTAAACGTTTACGAAGTTGCCCACCACGTTAAACCCGAATTGTTTGATGGCTACATACACGAACTGGTCTTTCGTACGCCAAACATCCCCGCTTACAGGCACGTGCATCTGCCTGATCTTTAAAGTATCTACCAGTTCCAGTTGGTATTCGCTGGTCAATTCGAGGTCGGTGCTATGAATGCGCCAGTCATCTTCTGTAATAAATATGTACCCGGAAAATACTGGCTCGAATTTCCGTTTAGGGATTACTTTGATCTTATTCACCGTTTTCCCGTCCTCCACAAAACTGCCTTCCAGCCGGTACCGGTAATGCATTAACGCCGATTCAGCGATAGGCGATATAAAGCCACGTGGGTTCACCTGCGAAACGATGGCTTCTACGTTGTTGTCATAAAAATTAATGAACGCAGGGAAACTTACGCCAAGTCCTCCCCCGCTCTGCCTGGCCGAAACCACTTCCAGCTTCAGTTTGTCAGGTTCACGGTACGCTATTTTTGTTACCGATTCAGAAAGGAACACTACGCCCTGGCCGGTAGAATCGACCCCCAGTTCATCCTTATCTATCTTTTGCCCTAAAACCTTTTTCGGAACAGCCCGCAGTTTGAAAAAGCCTTTGATATAAGCTTCGCAGGTATATTCTTTCACCTGTTGCCTGTAATACGGCCGTTTCTTAATGGCCTGGCGGATAATAGCGTAGGCAGGGTCTTCGCCGCCCGACTTAATGACCACTTCTTTTACCTGCAGGCTAAGCGGCTGCATGATAAAGTCTAGTGGAACATCGGTAGTGGCGAGTGTTACAGCCTGCTCCTGTTTCTTAAACCCGAGGTATTGGCATACGATCGTATAACTACCGGCTGGCAGCTCGAGATGATACTGCCCCTGTGCATTGGCGGTGGTACCGTTAGTGGTGCCTTTGATCAATACAGTGGCGTAAGGCAGCGCAATGCCTTTATCGTCGGTAACTTTACCACGAATGGCCGCAGCCTGCGCTAGCAGAGAATACAAAAGGAAACAGAGAGTCATCTGAAACTTGGGCATAAGCGAAAATTAACCGGTATTGGCAAACAGGAAGGTGACTGTATTTAAGCCGCTGTGACAGTAGGTGCCTGTGTCTTTTTCCTGCGGAGCAGCGAGGCGCTTAATGCAGCGAAACCTGCCACAAGTGCGCCGGGAATGCCAGTGATAAGAATGATGAGGTAAGGATTTTTGGCCTTCAGTATCAGGTCGGCCATTTTAGTGGAAAGAATATGCTCGTTTTGCATATCCACAATTAGCGCCATTACGAGGTACAGGCAGTAAATGGCGAGGAAAGCGTTAAAAAAAGCTTTTGCCGGCTTCAGGGTAATCCAGAGTCCAACAACAAATGCAACGATGGCTATCACCCACCAGTCGAGCAACTGGCCGAGCAGGCAGCTTAATATTACATTGAGAAAGAAGGCGATCCAGAAACGCATTAGCATATTATTTAAACCAAGATAAAGAAACTTTAGAAAACAAAAACGCCTCCCGCTATTTTTTTGCAGGGAGGCGCTGGCTTAAGTTCAGATGTTATGCTTTTTGCAAGGCCTGTTCAATGTCCTGCTGAATATCTGAAAGGTGTTCCAGTCCGCAGGAAATACGGATTAAACCAGGCGTAATGCCCACCTTCTGCCTTTCTTCCTCGGAAAGTTTAGCGTGGGTGGTTGATGATGGGTGCGATACGATCGTACGGCTATCGCCAAGGTTGGCGGTGAGCGAACACATATCGATAGCATCCAGGAAGCGGCGTCCTTTCTCAAGGCCGCCTTTAATTTCGAAGCAAAGAATGCCACCGCCGGCCACCATTTGCTTTTTAGCAATATCGTATTGCTTATGCGTTTCCAGGAACGGATATTTCACCCATTCCAGTTTGTCGTTATTTTGCAGCGCTTTCGCCAGCGAGAGGGCAGTTTCCGAATGGCGGGCCATACGGATGTGCAGTGTTTCAAGGCTTTTGCTCAGCACCCAGGCGTTAAAGGGCGACATAGCCGGACCAGTACTGCGGCAAAAGGTATGTACTTCCTTTACCAGATCTTTTTTACCAACCACTGCCCCGCCAAGTACGCGGCCCTGACCGTCAATCCATTTGGTAGCGGAGTGTGTAACGATATCGGCGCCCAGCAGGATGGGCCTTTGCAAAGCCGGTGTAGCGAAACAGTTGTCTACGTTCAGGATTACGTTTTTCTTCTTACATATCCCGGCTACGTAGGCAATGTCGATTACGTCGAGGCCCGGGTTAGACGGAGTTTCCAGGAAAACCATTTTGGTATTCGGCTTAATGGCCGCTTCCAGGCTTTCCGGGTTGTTGATGTCGAAGTAAGTATGTTCGATTCCCCACTTTGGGAGGAACTTAGTGATTACAGTGTGGGTAGATCCGAAGATAGAACTGGAAGACACCAGGTGATCGCCTGCTTTGAGGAAAGCCATAAAGCTGGCGAAGATGGCGCTCATGCCCGAAGAAGTGGCGAAACCTGTTTCTGCTCCTTCAAGAGCGGCCAGTCTGGCGGCAAACTCGTCTACCGTTGGATTGCTGAAGCGGCTGTATATATTGGCATCCGTTTCGTCCGCAAAGGCCGCACGCATATCTTCAGCACTGTCGAAAGTAAAGCTCGAAGTAAGAAACATGGGGCTGGAGTGCTCCATGTGCGGTGTTTGGTCGGCTCGGGTACGAATGGCGTTTGTTTCCGGATGGTACTGATTCTTTCTATTCATCTTATTTTGCGGGGGAAATGTTCACTTCCCAGGTGAGTTTGGTTTTTGATGTACGCAGGGTTTCCGCTACAGAACAGTATTTGTTCATAGACAGTTCCACGGCACGCTGCGCTTTATCGGCATCAATATTACCCTCGAGGAAGAATTTGATATGTGCGGTTTCCCATAAAGAAGGTTCTTTACCTTTTTCACGGTCTGCGTCTATCTCAATCCTGAAGTCGGTGATCTCCTGGCGTTGCTTTTTGAGGATCATCACCACATCGATGGCGGAGCAACCGCCGAGGCCCATGATCAACATCTGCATCGGACGAACGCCGTTGTTCTTCCCGCCGTTCTCCACAGAAGAATCCATTAATACTTTGTGGCCGTTTTCGTCCACAGCTTCCATATTAAATCCGTCGTCTATTCTTTGTAAAGCGATCTTCATAAATTGATAAGATATCTTGATTATTCTTCAAAGATAAACAAGAATGGCTAAAAGAGGAAAAACACATCTTGGCTTAATCATTATTCTGATGTAGGTTTGCGCAAAATTCCAGATTTGCCGCTTCAAACCTACCATAGCACGCAGCCCTTCGTACTCGAATCCGGTCATATACTGCCGGAAATACACATCGCCTATTATACTTACGGCACCCTGAATGCCGCCGGAGATAATGTAGTGTGGGTATGCCATGCGCTAACGGCTAACGCCGAAGTGGCCGACTGGTGGCAGGGACTGATAGGTGAACACCGGGTAATAGATCCTTCCAAACACTTTATCGTGTGCGCCAATATCCTGGGTTCCTGTTACGGTAGCTCCGGTCCCCTCTCCATTAACCCGGAAACAGAACAGCCTTATTACTTCAGCTTTCCGCAGGTAACCATCCGCGATATGGTAAAAGCACATATCATGCTGCGCAGGCACCTTGATATCAGTGATATTTACTTATTGGTAGGCGGTTCTATGGGCGGCTACCAGGCCCTTGAATGGACATTGGCCGAACCAGACCTGGTAAAAAGATTATTCCTGCTGGCTACCGGCTCAGCCGAAAGTGCCTGGGGAATTGCCGTGCATACCGCTCAACGACTGTCCATCGAAGCCGATCCCACATGGAAAGATGCGTCATCAGTGGCCGGCCATGCCGGTTTGAAGGCCGCGAGGGCTATCGGCATGCTTACCTATCGTAATTATCAAACCTTTGTTCGCACCCAAACCGAGCCGGACAAAGACAAAACCGACGATTTCAGAGCATCCTCTTATATCATTTACCAGGGTAACAAACTGGTGAAGAGGTTTAACGCCCAAAGTTACTGGCTGTTAACCAAAGCCATGGATAGTCACAACATAGCCCGTGGTCGTTCGACAGATAGCGTTGAAACACTTCAGCTTATCTCCCAGCCCACCCTGGTTGTAGGCATTACCAGCGATATTCTTTGTCCACCCGAAGAACAGCGTTTTATGGGCCAGCATATACCCAATGCGGCCTACCACGAAATAGACTCGCCTTACGGGCACGATGGTTTTCTTATCGAGTTTGAAAAAATTGGCGCTATCCTGCAACGTTGGCTAAATAAGTAGGGATATATTCGTTGGCGTTACCGCATTTATCCTACAACTAAAATTCCTTTCACGGTTCTTGCCAGAATCGCTTTTTGTGTTATATTTAGTACAGAGTTTTTTCCACGTAGATCATCCAAAACCAAAACCTTCCGTTTATGAAGAACTATCTGCATAAGTACCCCGTATTTACTGTATTGCTGTTACTATTTAGCCTCACATTAAGCGCGCAAACACCTATTGTGATCAAAGGAAAAGTGACCGATAAAACCTCCGGGCAAGGCATGCCGGGTGTTAGTGTATCGGTGAAAGGGGCCGCTACAGGCGCGGTTACAGATGCAAATGGCTCGTTCACGATTAATACCAGCCGAAGTTTACCCCTTACACTCGTGTTTACGTCAATAGGTTACAGCGCCGAAGAGCAAACTATCACCAGTGCAGGATCGGAAATAAATGTATCGCTTACATCTGCTTCCATTTTGGGGCAGGAAGTAGTGGTATCTGCCAGCCGTGTTCCTGAAAGCATTCTGCAATCACCGGTATCTATTGAAAAGATGGATTTAAGGTCGATCAGAGCTACCCCGGCAGCCACGTTTTATGACGGTTTGGCCAATCTTAAAGGTGTGGAGATGAGTACCCAGAGCCTTACGTTTAAATCTGTAAACACACGGGGTTTTAACAGTAATGCAAATACACGCCTGCTGCAACTGATCGACGGTATGGATAACCAGGCGCCAGGCCTTAACTTCTCCGTAGGAAACATCGTAGGTATTACCGAGCTGGACATGGATAACGTGGAGCTGTTGCCAGGCGCGGCATCTGCTTTATATGGCCCTAACGCTTTAAACGGTATCGTACTGCTGAATAGTAAAAGTCCTTTTACCTACCAGGGTTTCAGCGCCAATGTTAAAGGCGGGTTGCTGGCCGAAAAAGGGCGTAGCACGCCTAACACCGGTTACTATGATGTAACGCTGCGATATGCGAAAGCATTTAATAACAAATTCGCTTTTAAAATAAACTTTGGTTACATCAGTGCAGATGACTGGCAGGCGTATGATCAGCGTGATCAGAGCCTGTTAAACGGACATGGGCTGGGTGATGGCAGCAGGGCCAACAATCCGGGTTACAATGGTATCAATACTTATGGGGATGAGACCAATATTAATATGAAGTCGTCGCTTCGCCCGGCGGCTTTGAATACAGGAAATCCTTTGGGTAATGGGATTGCAGCACTTTCCGGCGCTACGGGTGGACTGATCAGCCGCGAACAGATCTTCAACGCCATCATGCCTGATAGCGCTAATTCGTTTGTTTCCCGTACCGGTTACAACGAACTGGACGTAGCCGATTATCATACTAAAAACCTGAAACTGAATGCGGCATTGCATTATAAGTTCAATAACGATTTAGAGGCCATATTACAGGGAAGCTATGGTTATGGTACTACTGTTTACACAGGCGCCGACCGTTACGCTATCCGCAACTTTAACATGGGGCAATATAAGGCCGAGCTTCGTGGTAAAAACTTCTACGTACGACTGTATACAACGCAGGAAAGAGCAGGCGATTCTTATTCAGTGGGTATTCTTGCTTCTGGTATCAACGAGCGCTGGAAAGCTTCTCCCACCTGGTTCCAGCAATACTTTGGCACTTATGCAGGTGGCGCGCTTCAGGCGTTCAGTACTGCATTTCAGCAAAGCCTTGGCGGCGGCGCCAGTCCCGCGGCTGCATTTGCCGCTGCAACCACCGCAGCACAAGGCGGATCAACAGCCTATCATAACGCCGCAAGAGGTGTTGCCGATAATGGCCGCCTGATGCCCGGCACTGATGCATTCAATAAAACCGCAGACAGTGTTAAACAGAAACCAATTCCCGGCGACCTGGCTACCGGCTTAGGTGCAAGGCTGGCCGATAAAACAAACCTCTACCAGGCGGAGTTTATGTACAACTTCACCGACCATATCAAGTTTATGGAACTGATGCTGGGTGGTAATTATCGCGTGTACGCCCTTAACTCAGAAAAAACGTTGTTTGCTGTGGATGATAACGGTGATGAATTCCGCATCCAGGAATATGGCGGGTTTGTGCAGGTCGGTAAGAAACTGTTTGAAGAACACCTGAAGCTCTCCGCAGCACTACGTTACGATAAAAACGAAAACTTCGACGGCCAGTTCAGTCCACGTATTTCGGCGGTGTATACATTCCTCCGCACGCATAACTTCCGCGCATCTTACCAAACTGGTTTCCGCATCCCTACCTGTCAGGACCAATACATCGATCTCAGGACACCGCAGTACCGCCTGATCGGTGGCCTTCCCTTCCTGATCGACCGTTATGGATTGCGGGATGAAACGATCTTTACTGCAGAATCCGTACAGGCGGGAGCGCCACAGCCCTATACTATACAGGAGCTGAAACCGGAAAAGATTTATGCTTATGAAGTCGGCTACAAAGGTTTATACGGTAATAAATTGCTGGTAGATGCGTACGTATATTTCAACAACTTCAAAAACTTCAACGGCAGCCAGGCTATTGTAAAGCCCAGCACTTCCGAGATATTCTCGATGCCGGTTAGTTTCGATAAAGATATCCGTTCGTGGGGTTGGGCAATTGGACTGGATTACTCGCTGCCGCTTAACTTCTTCGTAGGCGGTAACGTATCGTACAATGAGCTTTCCAATGAAGATGAACTGGGTGGATTTATTACTGCCTTCAACACGCCTAAGATCCGTTATAACCTCTCCGCAGGCAACCGTAATATTGCGAACAGTAATATTAGCTTCAACGTTGCGTGGCGCTGGCAGGACGAGTACCTGTGGCAATCGACCTTTGTAAGTGTGGCGGCGCGTGCTGCAGATGTAAGCACCATTCCAGCTTACGGCACACTGGATGCACAGGTGAGCAAGTTCTTTCCCCAGATTAAAACAACATTGAAAATCGGTGCGGCTAATGCGTTGAACAACCGTTATATCCAGTCGTGGGGTAACCCTACGGTGGGCACACAGGCGTATGTGTCGCTTGGATACAATTTATAAGTTACAAACCTGCTTAAATAGTCGACGGCCCCCGGATTACCCGGGAGCCGTCTTATTTTGTTGTAACCCTCATGATTGCTCACGAAGTATCTTTTATACGTTGAAGCGGAAGTGCATTACATCACCATCAGCAACGATATATTCTTTACCTTCTATTCTCAGGCGGCCATTGTCGCGCGCGCCAGATTCAGAACCATATTTTACATAGTCATCATAAGCGATTACTTCCGCTTTGATAAAACCTTTTTCGAAATCGGTATGGATTACACTGGCCGCCTGTGGCGCTTTCCAGCCGCGGTGGATCGTCCATGCGCGTACTTCCTGAACACCTGCAGTGAAGTAGGTGATCAGCTGCAGCAGGTTGTAAGCAGAGTGTATCAGGCGGTCGAGGCCTGGTTCCGTGAGGTTATATTCAGAAAGGAACAGCGCTTTATCATCGGCATCTTCCAGTTCAGATATCTGCGCTTCGATCGTGTTGTTCATCACAATTACCTGTGCATTTTCAGCTTTAACAGCTTCCCTCAGTGCTTCTGAGTATTTGTTGCCGGTAAGCATCGATGCTTCGTCTACGTTAGCAACGTACAATACTGGTTTTTCTGTCATAAGGAACAGGTCAGCTGTAGCTACGCGTTCTTCTTTTGTCAGGTCCAGTTCACGCAGGTTCTTACCTTTTTCGAGGTGTTCTTTACACCTTTTCAGGATGTCGAACTCAATTTTCGCTTTAGGATCGCCACCGGTTTTAGCCATCTTCTCAGTTCTGGCAATCTTCTTTTCCACGCTTTCCAGGTCCTTCAGCTGTAACTCAGTGTCGATAATTTCTTTATCGCTTACCGGGTTAATAGCGCCTTCCTCACGAAGGATGTTATCGTCCTCAAAGCAGCGGATCACATGCACGATAGCGTCTACCTCGCGGATGTTAGCCAGGAACTTGTTGCCCAGGCCTTCACCTTTGCTCGCTCCTTTTACAAGACCGGCGATGTCTACAAATTCGATAGTGGTAGGAACAACGCGCTCAGGCTTCACCAGCTCTTCCAGCTTTTTAAGACGTGGGTCCGGAACGTCCACCAAACCTACGTTGGGTTCGATAGTACAGAAACGGTAATTGCTTGCCTGTGCTTTTGCACTATTACTAACTGCATTGAACAAAGTTGACTTGCCAACATTCGGTAAACCAACTATACCTGCTTGTAACGCCATTTTTTCGAAAAATTTGCGCAAAGATAGTGTAATCAATCGAGTAATGGTTGTTAAAATTGATTATTTTGGACGCCGGTAAGTAAATATCTTACCCGATTGTAATTATTAGCATATGGTATTGAACTATGTATGGATCGCGTTTTTTGTTATTGCGTTTGTGGTAGCGCTTGGCAAACTGATCTTTTTGGGGGATGTGGGACTTTTCAGCCAGGTAACAACCGGGATGTTCGACAGTGCCAAAACCAGTGTGGAGTTGGCGATTGGCCTGATCGGTATGATGGCGATGTGGCTGGGAATTATGCGTGTGGGCGAAAAGGCGGGCATGATCGAGAAATTTGCGCGTGCGGTGAATCCGTTCTTTTCTATTCTGTTTCCCGGTATTCCTAAAAAAGATCCTGCGATGGGTTCGGTGATGATGAACTTCTCCGCCAATATGCTTGGATTGGATAATGCGGCTACGCCGATGGGTTTAAAAGCGATGTCGCAGTTACAGGAAATTAATCCGGATAAAGAAACGGCGAGTGATGCGCAGATCATGTTCCTGGTATTGAATACGGCGGGGATAACAATTATTCCTACTTCAGTAATGGCGATGCGTTTGGCTTCCGGAGCGGCTAATCCGGCAGATATATTTATTCCAACGCTGATAGGCACCCTGATCTCCTTTATTGCAGGGATGATCGCGGTTTCCGTCTACCAGCGTATTAACCTGTTCCGCTTGCCCGTGCTGGTGTTTCTTCTTATTTTCGGAGGGATAATGGCAGCCTTGTATTATGGCTTGTCGGGACTACCTTCCGATCAAATTGCTTTGTACGTTGGCCTCATTGGCGGCTTTATCATATTCGGTTTGATTGTCTGGTTCCTATTGGCCGGCATGGCAAAAAAGATAAACGTTTACGAAACATTTATCGACGGTGCTAAAGAGGGGTTCCAGGTGTCTGTAATGATCATTCCTTACCTGGTGGCGTTCCTTGTTGGCATCAGTGCATTGCGCACAACAGGCTGTATGGATTATTTAACAAACGGTATTGGTTACGTGGTGGCTGCAATGGGTTTTAATACAGATTTTGTACCCGCATTACCCGTTGGCATTATGAAAACCTTCAGTGGCGGCGGCGCCCGCGGTGCCATGGTAGATGTGATGAAGACTTACGGTGCGGATTCTTTCCAGGGCCGACTGGCCTGCATCATGCAGGGTTCTACAGAAACAACATTTTATGTACTGGCCGTTTATTTCGGCTCCGTTAATATCAAAAAGACACGCTATGCACTTGCCTGCGGGCTTATTGCCGATGTGGTCGGCGTTATAGGCGCTATCATCGTAGGTTATATTTTCTTTCACTGATTATTGTTTTAAACTGATACAATGAAACGTACGTTACATGAAGACTGGATAGCGGTGCTACTGGCAGGGCTGTCACTTATCCTGATTTTATCAGGATTAAAACCAACCCTGCCCAAATTTGAATGGAGTAATGGAGAAACGCTGGTAGCTCAACTGAGTAAACTTCAGAACTGGTCGAACCTCGGTATTTTGTATGTATGGCTTTGTGCCAGCCTTGCTATTACAAGGTTATTGTCCTCTCAGCCCGTAAGTATACATCTCTTTATCGGCGCATTATTTCTGGTATTGGTCATGTGGTTCGCCCAACTTATCACGGGCAATTCCGCTATTAAAGGTCTGGGTATTGAAGTGGTATTATTCAGCCTGTTGCTCGGTCTTTTCATCAGTAACGTACTGGGCGTTCCTGCCTGGTTAAAACCGGCCATCCAAACGGAATTGTATATTAAAACCGGACTTGTTTTACTGGGCAGTACTATCATTTTTGGAGATATCATGAAAGCCGGTGCATTAGGCATTATTCAATCGGTAGTAGTAGTGTTTACCGTATGGTATTTTTCATTCTGGTTATGCAAAAAAATGGGGCTGGATGATGAGTTCAGGATGATGATTTCCAGCGCTGTGTCGATCTGCGGAGTTTCTGCGGCCATTGCCACCTCCGGTGCTATCGAAGGTGATAACAAAAAGCTTTCCCAGGTGATATCACTGGTATTGATCGTAGCTATCCCCATGATGTTACTGATGCCTCCTATTGCACATTGGATGGGTTTGTCGCCGGCAGTTACAGGTGCCTGGCTCGGCGGAACTATCGATACGTCGGGAGCTGTGGTTGCGGCAGGTACGTTGGCGGGCGAAGAGGCGTTTAAGATCGCTACTATTGTCAAGTTCTCACAAAACGTGTTACTTGGACTGGCGGCGTTCTTCATTTCTGTATATTGGGCCTATAATAAGAAACAGGAGAATCAGCAGAAGCCTGGCCTTAAAACGATATGGGAGCGCTTTCCGAAGTTCGTACTCGGTTTCATTGTAGCTTCTCTCCTATTTTCCTTTGTGGTACAGCCGGCAACATTTAAGGCTTTAAAAGATCCGATTAAAGATCTGCAGACTTTCTGGTTTGCGCTGGCTTTTGTTTGTATCGGACTTGAAACTAAGTTCAGGGATATTTTCGGGGCAGGCAACAGCCGGCCGGCATTGGCGTTTATTACGGCGCAGGTATTCAACATTTTCTTTACGTTGATTATTGCCTACATCGTATTCAGCGGCCGATTCTTTACCATAGGTCAGTAAACAAAGTACAAGCGCTCCGCTTGACGCTGGAATAAAAGTGCCCCCGGTAAGTGTCTGACTTACCGGGGGCACTGTACATATGAGTAGTCCCTTTTTTATTTAGCACATTGACGGGGAGAGCTGACGTTCTCATTATCCCGGAGAGAAGATGATGTAATCATAAATATTGATAAAAAAATGCAAGCTCCGGTGATCTTAGAAGATGACCGGGGCTTGCATTTACATAACGTTTTTACCAATAAATTAAACGGCGGCGTCGTACTTCCCTGTCTTCTCTTCCATCGTTACATCCGCATCTTTTCTGATCTGCATTTTTATATAAACCAGCAGCTGCGAAGCGCCGGCTTTAAAGCAAACTTCCTGCGTTCTTTTTACCACTTCCATCAATTCTTCATACGTTCCTTCCATCACAGTTTCAAAAGGGCACACTTTGTACTTTACTCCGGAGTCTTTAATTACCGCAATTGCTTCATCTACAACCGCATAAACCTGTTCAGAAGGTACCGAAGGAATGATCTGCAGGGCAAGATTAATAGTCTTTGACATTATTTGTGTTCTTTTTACAGTAAGTACTTAAAACAGATAAATTTTGAAAAAACAGTTTTGTGTAATAATAACAGTAATTATTAACGCCACGTAAACGCGCTTTATTTCTTCTTTATGACAATTTCATACAAATCATTGCGTATATCCTTTAACGTTTGTACACTGCCAAATGCATGTAGCTCTTTCAGTAAAACCAGGTCCACATCTGCTATCACGATCATCTCCGTATTGGGTGTTGCATCGGCCTTAACACCGGTTGCCGGGAAGGCGAAATCGGATGGTGTAAGAATGGCGGATTGGGCATATTGCATGTCCATATTGTTCACCTTTGGCAGGTTACCAACACTTCCTGCAATGGCTACATAACATTCATTTTCGATCGCCCTGGCCTGTGCACAAAAACGTACACGGTTATAGCCGTTTTGCGTATCGGTAAGGAAAGGTACGAACAGGATTTGCATGCCCTGCTGGGCAAGTAATCTTGGCAGTTCGGGGAACTCTACATCATAACAAATTACAATGCCCACCTTGCCGCAATCGGTATCGAACACCCGCACTTCATTTCCACCCTTCATGCCCCAGGCGTTAACTTCGTTAGGGGTGATGTGAATTTTTGTGTAGGAGTCGTACGTGCCATCGCGACGGCACAGGTACGAGATGTTATACAGCACTTCGTCTATTACAATAGGCATGCTGCCGGTAATAATATTCACGTTGTAGGATACGGCAAACCGTATGAACTCGTTCTTTAACCGCTCTGTATACTTCGCCAGCCCGCGTATGGCGGCCGCCTGATCTACCTGGTTAAATTCTATCATCAGCGGCGCATTAAACAACTCTGGAAAAACAACGAAGTCGGAGCCGTAGTCGCTTACAGCATCTACAAAGTACTCGATCTGTTGGATGAGGCCTTCGGCACCGTCGTAAGCCCGCATTTGCCATTGTACGAGGCCTATACGGACAGTCGACTTATTATACCGGATGGTGTCCGCATCTTTCTCATAATAGATATTGTACCACTGTAGCAACGTGGCGAATCCCTTAGAGGCCTCGTCGGCAGGAAGGTAATTGCGCAGGATTTTCTTAACTGTGAAGTCGTTAGAGAACTGGAAAGTCAGCGTAGGGTCATAAATTTCCTTATCTCTTACCTTTTCTATGTATTCCCTGGGCGTTAATTTATCGGCGAACTTCTCATAATTAGGAATACGTCCGCCCGACACTATGCCACTGAGGTTTAGTTGCTCACACAGCGACTTCCGCGTATCGTACAGTCGCCTGGCCAGTCGCCGCCCCCTGTATTCTGGATGTACGAACACCTCTATACCATATAATACGTCGCCTTTGGGGTCGTGCGTATTAAAAGTATAGTAGCCAGTAATCTCCTCATAGGTGTGCTCATCGCCGAATTTGCCATAATCCACGATAATCCCCAGCGCGCAGCCCACCACCTTGTCGTTGATCGCAATGGCGATCTGCCCCTCGGGAAATAGTCGAATGAGCCGCTCCAGGGTTTCGGCCCGCCAGTAATTGCCCTGCATATCGGGATAGGCCAGTTTCATTGATTCTTTGAGGTCGAAGTAGTCTTCGGCGGTCAATTGCCGGATTGCAACGGTTTCTGACATGGTTTAGTATAATTTGAACGAGGAAAGTTACTGATATTTTCGTGTGATATGTTGGTATTGCAGAATTGATTAAATTTAATAGGCCAATCCAAACAACAAATCTGTTATTGCACATGAACCAGTCTTAATTTTTTCAGATACACGCCGCCAACACACACAGAGAAGAGTCATTTTTCTATTTGCTTAAAGATTACATACATGCTAGCTACGAAAGCCTCTCCAGATTTAGTAATGCTTTCTATTCAACCTGCCAGGCAAGACAAAACGCTGGACAAAAAACGGACCGCAATTATCCGTTCTTTTATCCAGGACCTTTTTATTCATGCCGGGCCACCTGCATCCCTTAGCCGTTACATGGCTTATGAGTGTAAGCCAGATTGTAGTGCATGTTTCTGCAAAAGGGTGGAATTTGTCAGAGAAGAAACAGGTGCCTTTCTTAATGCTTATCATCATTCCAGGGTTTCTGTGCAGCCCTACAGTGCTATTCAGGAACTAAATGAATCTGCTTCTTTTCCTTTGACTTCTGTAAACGAAATTTACGGACTCGTAGGAAATGATAGGGTGATGATGTACTTTCTGTTCGAGGTAGGGTCCGAAAAGCTGGTTTCTTTCTGCTCAGTTGAACAGAAGAAGTACTTTTTCGCTTTCTGATAAGACTATACCTGTCAAAATGATAAAGGGAAAGATGCGTGCATCTCTCCCCTTATGTGTTTCTATTTTTATTAAGGCAAGCCTATTTGTTGAGTATTTCCTCTATATACACCACCTTGGTATTGTTGGTGCGGAGGAAGTCTTTGTTGGCGTCCGTTACTTTCAGGAATGCTTTAACCTGGCGCAGTACAAAGAAAGGCAGGTGAAACATCGCCTTGAAAATAGCAGCATCCTTGCTCATTACCACTACAATGCTGAAGAAGGTAATAACGAAAGTGAAGATCGCCGCCGCCCAGAATATTGCCCAGGGCAGGCTGATGAATAAATTGGCGATCATAAACAATCCAGCAGCGCCCATCATCATAAACAAAGGAGGCCGGAAAAGGTTGATCCCAAAGAACGTATTATTGAAATTAAACCTCGACAACCCGTTCCACAGTACCTTTACCGCATACTGCATAGATGTAAAATATGCGTTGATCCAGCGTGTGCGCTGTTTCTGCAAAGCGGCACCGTCCTCAATTTTTTCGTCGTATACGATAGCCTCTGTAGCATAAGCCAGCACATCAACGTTGTTAACGATATCGGCCTGCATTTTTTTATCGAACCCGCCCAGTTTGCTGAAAGTGCCAGGGAAGTTTTGATAAAGAATGGTTTTATAAAGCTCTACGTCCATCACAATACCGAGTCCCCAGATGTGCGAAGACAGTCCGAGTTCCATACGCATCTGCCTGTCAATGAAGTTACAGTAATGATTGCCGGATGCGTCCATACGGGCATACAGCGTATCTGTATTCTTGGGCAGCATATTGGTTTGCACTACTTTATAACCTTTATTGAAGTATTGATTTACAACATACAGGTATTGCGGGTGTACCAGGTTATCGGAATCGAAAATGATAAATGCATCATGCTTTACCGTAAACTGATCGATACCGAGGTCTATAGATTTAGTTTTGTTATTGAAGGGAACGTCAGGTGCAAGAATGGTAACTTTGGGATCGTTAAACTGGGCTCTTAGGTTATCCACCGCTTCTTTTGTACAGTTATCGGCCACAACATATACCCTAAACTCTCTGTAAGCCTGTTTCAGCAGAGAATCTACCAACGGCGGTACGAGTGTTAAATCAGTATGTGCGCATACAATAGCACCAAAGCTGTATTGTTTGGGATTTTCCACCACAGTGCCCTTCCTGAGTGGTGAGTTGCTCCAGCCGAAAAGCTTCTTAATTCCGTAAATGATGAGTAATACTGTAGGCAGCAATACAAAGAAAGCCAGCGCTACCTGTATTACTATAAAAATATTATTCAGTATTTGTAAAACTGTGTTCATGGTAAACCGGTTAATTGGGGGATTGAAGCACCTGGTCGTACAGGTCTTCTATCTTGCGAGCCATGCTGTGGATGCTGTATTTTTCCAAAATGGTTTTTACAGCGTTTTTCTGCAGCATGGCGCGGAAAAATTTCTCCGTGTGTAATTTAACAATAGCGTTTGCCAAAAGGTTTGCACTACGGGCCTCGATCAGCCAGCCATTCTCAAGATGTTTCACAATTTCACGCGAACCATCCACGTTGGTGGCCACTACCGCCGTACCCATGGCCATTGCTTCCAGCAGGCCTATCGGCAAACCTTCCCATAAAGAAGGAAGGCAGTAAATATCGCTGGCATGCAGGATATCCGGCACATCCGCACGGAAAGGCTGATAGATAACGTTACTGCTAACGCCCAGTTCCTTTGCCAGATCCATCATATCGTCTTTCAGTTCCCCGTCTCCCACTACCAGCAAGGTAAGGTCGCTTGTTTCCTGCAAAGCTTCAGCAAATCCCCTGATCATCGTTAAGGGGTCCTTTTGCACTGTAATCCTCGCTATGTAACTAATGAGGGTATGATGCTCAGGAACACCCAATTCCTGGCGGATGTTTTTGTAAACACCATCAGGATTGAATTTTACCGGATCGATGCCATTATTGATGACGGTAGAACTGAATTTGCCGAAATGCGAAATGCCGGTAGCCTGGTTAGATGCAGATACCGAAATATTATGGTTCACCCTGTTAGTGATGAACTTTTCAGAAAACACGCGTACTTTCTTCTGTACAAATGGCTGATCATCGTGAAAAGACCAGCCGTGAATAGTATATACGATAGGAAGTCCTAATGCTTTCGTCGGGATCAGCAGGTTGCTGGCGGCCCTGGAGCCGTGCGCGTGAACAAGATCGATCTGCTCATTCTTCAGCAGCGCTTTTACGCGTTGCCACTGGCGGATATCGAATGCTTTTAATGAAGGGATCACGTAATTTTTGATGCCCATTTCATTCAGCCGGGTAATCATGGGACCATCCGTGAAGGAAAGGACAACCGGTTCGAAACGTGATTTGTCGAGTTGCTCTACAAGCCCCAGAACGTGTGTTTCTCCCCCGCCTACCAAACCCTGACGGATGGTCTGTAATACTTTTATTTTTTTAGGAGCTCCCATTATGCTGGTACTGCTTCCGACTGCGGCGCTTTACGCTCCCAGCCCTGCGGCAGTTTTTCGTAAATCTCAATGTTTTCGAACTCTTTGCTTTTACGGGCACCTACCACCTTAGCCCAATCGGCCATCTTGGCAATACCCTGGGCCAGTGTGATACCTGTACCTTCGCCAAATACGCTGTGCGCGCGTGAGTGGTCAGAGTATGCGTGCATAACTTCGTTACGTGCAGCCAGGTATTTAATATTAGGTTCCACACCGAAGCATGCACCTACAACTTTCGCCAGTTCGTTAACAGTATAAGGTTTATCGGCGCCGATGTTGAACACCTGGTTGTAAGAAGCCGGTGTGTCAACAGATTTAGCGATCGGGATCGCTACGTCATCGATATAGCTGAAGGCGCGTGTTTGCTCGCCATCACCAAAGATGGTCAGCTGCTGGCCCTGCATGATCTGGTTCATGAAAATGCCGATTACGTTGCGGTACTTGTCGCCAATGTTCTGGTTTTCACCATAAACGTTGTGGGGACGGAATACAACATAGTTCAAACCGAACATTTCGTGAGCAGCTTTCAGGTCCATTTCCACCGCATACTTAGATACACCGTACGGATCTTCGGGCTGAGGCACCATATCCTCGCGCATTGGCAACTGGCCTGCGCCGTATACCGCGATAGAGGAAGTGAATACGAAGCATTTTACTTTATGCTTAATAGACTCGTTGATCAGGTTAATGCTGCCAATGAGGTTATTGTTATAGTTAAACCTGCGGATGAAGTGCGAAAGTCCTTCTGCAGCATAAGCTGCCAGGTGATATACGTAAGAGAATTTGTATTCTGCGAACAGGCTTGTAACCAGTTGATCGTCCACTACAGAACCTTGTACGAAGATCGCTCCTTCGGGAATATGGTCTTCAAAACCACCGCTCAGGTCGTCCAGTACTACTACTTTGTGACCCATAGCCAAACAATGTTTTACCACGTGAGATCCGATAAACCCGGCGCCTCCGGTAACTAATGATGTTATCATATCAATTCAATTTTTACGATACTGTTGAATAACTTGAGTTTGTTACATTCCAGAAAGTGCCTCTCAGGAATGATTTCAAATGTTTAAACTGTCCTCTGATGGTGTACTTCAGCACAGATTTCGGGAATGTAAACACCGAAAAGAACAGTGTGAAGGATGCTAACTGCAACAGGTTTGTGTTCCTGCGCATGTAAAGTATCCTGTTGCGGGTATGGTAGTATGCCTTAATAGCGCTTTCCTTACCCATGGTGATAGACTCCTTATGATAAATAAGCCCATCAGCCACATATAATATCTTATAGCCGGCGCGGATAATCCTGGCCGACCAATCTGATTCTTCGTAATATATAAAGAACTTGTCAGCAAACATACCAACTTTTTCCAATACTTCGCGTTTTACCAGCATAGCGGCTCCATGAGCGCAGTTGGTGGGACCAGAAATATTATATTGTCCTTTATCTTCCTCGTTGCTACCCACGGCAGACTGGCGGCCGGTGAACAGGTTCATTGGGTTGAATCCTGCATACTGGATAACATTAGGATGGGAGAAGTAGCGGATTTTAGGGCAGGTTACGCCGATAGTCGGGTCATTTTCAAATGGTTCCAACAGGCGCTCCAGCAAATCCGGCGTTACTTCGGTGTCGTTATTTACAATAAGAACGAAGTCTCCTTTGGCATGGTGCATACCAAAATTATTGCCCCCGGTAAAGCCGAGGTTCTCTTTACTAAGCAGGATTTTTACATTGGGATAGTTTCCTGCTTCGATCTGGGCCGTGGGATCTTCTTTTGATGCATTGTCTACAACGATGGTCTCAAAATTCCTGTAGGTCAGCTTTTTAGTTGATTCCAGGAATTCACAGGTGATACCGGTTTGGTTATAGTTCAATGTGATCAGCGACACCAGCGGTTCTGAACGTAGTTTCATGATTATATTATACTTGTATTCGGTGTATTGGGTAAAAAATTCAGCCGGGTTCAGGGCTTATACGTTGTCTTTCTGCATAAGGGCTTTAGGCGTTTGGGCCATAATCCACATATCGTACATGAAAGAGTATTTTTCAGCATAGTCTATATCCAAACCTATACGCTCATTCACACTCATCTCCTTCTGTCCTCTTTTTTTGATCTGCCACAAACCGGTAAGGCCTGCGGGTGCATTAAAACGGCCTGCGTATTGGTCGGTAGTAAGGGTAGCAGCTTCGTACAAAGGTAAAGGACGGTTGCCTACCAGCGACATATCCCCTTTCAGCACATTCAGCAACTGTGGCAATTCGTCCAGGCTGGTGTTGCGTAAAAAGCCTCCCAGTTTGGTAACACGCGGATCGTTGCTCAGTTTAAAGAACACCGGGCCCGCAGCTTTGTTCTCTTCCGCTACATCATACTGATTAAGATGGCTCAGTTCTTTTACCTTTTTATCAGCATCCGCGCACATGGTACGGAACTTATAGAACTTAAATACCTTGTAGCGACTGCCGGCCCTTTGTGAAATATAAAAGATGGGGCCTTTTGATTCTAATTTGATGGCAACGGCTATGACAGCAAGAACCGGGCTGAGCGCAAGAAGCGCACTACCGGCGGCAGTGATGTCTACAAGGCGCTTTAATAGATAGTTAATGTCTTTACCCTCGTACCATTTTGGATTACTGCCCATGGCCTCTTCCTGTTTATTACTCATTTGCCTGAACTTACGGGCAAACTGCAATTTAAGGCTAAAGTCAGCAGCACTGGTTTCCGGTGTAACAACATCGTCGATACCACCGATACGGGCATATTTTTGTTTCTCCTCCACAGATAATGAGTCAGTGTACAGGAAAAACGGGATTTTACGGAAGTGTTTGTTCTGCTGCAAAAATTGCAACAACTGCTGCAGCTCCGAAGATGACTGCTGCATGTGGCATATAATATATGCCGGGGTAATGCTATTCTGTAACTTTTCCTTCAATACCTTGCGCGCATTTACAGCCGTGGTAGCAATCACGGTTTCTTCTTCCTGACGGGGGAAGAAATGTTTCTGAAAAGAGCTGTCCCCAATAAACAGGGCAAATCTCATCAGGCTGTCAGACGGAAGAGAAATCATTGTGGCCAGCGGCTTCCTCTTCTGGTCTTGTAGGTGTAGTGGTACATTATAAATCATAAACAAACAGGGGGTTTACGTTGAACAATAGCATAAAACGTCCGGGCATTACGCGATAACCGCGTCAGCATGGGTACGTATGTGCTTATTGACAGATTCGAGCAACTTCATTGGATCGAAAGGTTTGCGCAGGAAGTCAGATATTTTATACTCCAGCTCATGACCTTTCATCTCTTTAGTATCTGAACCTGTAAGGACAATAACAGGGATATCATCATACAGCACGTTTCCATTAAGATATCTTACGAGTTCCCATCCATCTATATTCGGCATTTGAATGTCAGTGATAATCAAATCGGGTCTGTTACCTTTTGAAAGCCACATCATCGCAGTCAGCCCATCCGGCGCAGAAAACACTTTAAATTGCTTGCCCAGTATGGATTCTAGCAAATAGCGAATCGGTGCGCTATCATCAATAATCAGTATTGTTTTTTTCATCTTCTTCTCTTTTTTCCTAATTAAAAACTACTGTTTCGAAAGGGGATAAGTCATAGTTGCTACCGGTTCTCATTTCAGACTACACAAAAGCAACGACAACGGATAATCCAAATCCGATTTTTCCAGGATAAGGCCAGGATCGATTCCCGGCGCCTTTACCGTAAAACTTAGTAAAAGCCAGTTTTTTTATTAGGTTCCTCCAGGGGGGCTAAAATTGGAGCATTGCGCTCCAGGAAATTCAAAGGAAGATGGTCAGAAAGGATATATTAAGTTTAATTGACTGCGTAAAAATATTAACAAAACCTGAACTTTGCAAATGTTGTTAACCGAATTAACAAAAAGAACTTGCTTCTTTTCAAAATTACGTACTTCTACGCGTGCAATCTCTATCTTAACTGGGTGCAAATTTATAATAACTGTAAATTCTTAATATAATAGAATTGGTAAATGGCTTAAAATAGTTCGTAAGTGCTAACTATTGCCCTGTGAATGATCGTAAATATCGTTTAGACGCACACATTATGCGTGCTTTTTTTTAAATTCTTTTATATTTTGCTGCCTGATTAGCCCCTTAAAAGTCGAAGATGATGCTGAAAATAATATTTCTTACCAGCTTTATTATATTGTTTTACAATTACTTAGGTTACGGAATACTCCTATATGTACTTGTGAAACTTAAGCGCCTGTTAGGGCTGCCCTTTTCCACCGTAGCGCCGGTGGAACCTCCTGTAACACTATTAGTTGCCGCATATAATGAAGAGGATTTCATTGTTGAGAAAATTTTGAATACCCTCGCACTGGACTATCCTCCGGAAAAGTTAGACATTATATATATAACCGACGGCTCTTCCGACCGTACGCCTGATATTATTACCCGTTACCCCCGTATTACATTATTACATGAAAACGTGCGCCGCGGCAAAACTGCGGCAATCAACCGTGCCATGGAGCATGTAAAAACCCCCGTGGTGATATTTTGTGATGCCAATACCCTGCTTAACCGGGAAGCGATCAGGAATATCGTTAAGCATTATGCTGACGAAAAAACAGGCGGAGTGGCAGGCGAGAAAAAAGTGGTGGCCTCCGGCGATGCAAATGCGGCCTCTACGGAGGGCGTATACTGGAAATATGAATCGCTGCTCAAAAAATGGGATGCAGATCTTTATACAGTGGTTGGTGCAGCCGGCGAATTATTCTCCGTACGTACATCGCTATACGAAAAAGTGGAACCGGAGGTAGTGCTGGATGATTTTATTATATCGCTCCGTATTAATATGAAAGGCTACCGCATTGCTTATGCGCCGGATGCCTTCGCCATGGAATCGCCCTCAGCAGACATAAAGGAAGAGCATAAACGAAAAGTGCGTATTAGTGCCGGCGGCTTTCAGTCGATCGTAAAACTAAAAGGCCTCCTGAACATTTTCAGGTATCCCCTCCTCTCCTTCCAATACATCTCCCATAGGGTACTCCGCTGGACGCTTAGTCCGCTTAGCCTGCCGATATTGCTTATCAGTAATATACTTTTGGTCATAGCTGAACCGGGCAACTGGTACCTGGTGGCGTTCCTGGTTTGCCAGCTGGCATTTTATGCGGCTGCAATAACCGGTTACTTCCTGGCCAGCCGCAATATCAAGAGTAAACCTTTTTACATTCCTTTTTATTTTCTGTTTATGAACATCGCGGTATTCCAGGGCTTTTTCAGGTACATCGGAAAAAATCAGTCCGCTGCCTGGGAAAAGTCGAAAAGGTTCATCACTGCGAAAAGTTAACTTTTAGAGGACCTTTATCATCTTTTAAATTTGTTTGCATGCATCCTAAACTGAAAGCATTTCTTAAAAAAACAGCCCTGCCTGTTTACCTCGAATTAAGAGGATTGGTTTACAAAGGGAATGCTGTTAGCTGCCCTTGTTGTAAAGGAAGTTTTACCACGTTTCTTCCCGCCGGTTCAGACCAGCGTAAAATTCAATGCCCCCGCTGCCGCTCCAACGAGCGCGATAGGATGTTATGGATGTACCTCGACAGGCATCCAGATTTTGTAGCTCCGGGAAAAAAGCTGCTCCACATTGCCCCCGAAGCAATGTTTTACAAGCGGTTTAAGAAAATAAAGGGGCTTGACTATACACCCGCCGATAAATTTGCCGAAACCTTTGAGAGTACTTATCCGGAAGATACTATCTACCTCGACGTGGTGGATATGGAGGGGGTAAAAGACAATACCTACGACGTGATCATCTGCTCGCATGTACTGGAGTATGTGAAGGAAGATTTGCAGGCGATGAGTGAGATGCTCCGGGTGTTAAAGCCAGGCGGAGTTGCGTTAATACAGGTACCACTGAAAGCAGGAATGCCGGTTACTCACGAAGACGATAGCATTACAGATCCCGCAGAAAGGGCGATTGTATTTGGAGATCCGGGGCATATCCGTTTTTATGGAGAGGATTATAAAGATAAACTGGAGTCGCAGGGCTGGAAAACGGGTTTTGTACCGATAACAGCACTACATAGTGATGAGGAGATTGACCGGTGCGTATTAATAAAGACAGACGATTTTCACTTTTGTTATAAAGAGTAGATCGTAACATTTCAATTTTTTCCGTCGTGCAAAAAAACAATAGGATTTACGGTCTTGATGCCCTGAGGGCAATTGCTATGCTACTGGGTATTCTGCTACATGCGATTATTGCCTATAAAATGTATCCCAATCCAAGCTGGCCGGCCGATAACGAGTATCATTCATATACTTTTGATGCGTTGTATTTGTTTATACACAGCTTCCGTATGCAGGTGTTTTTCCTGGTAGCAGGCTTCTTCGCCCGTATGTTGTACCTCAAAATAGGGGAAAAAGAGTTCTTAAAACACCGGTACAAACGTATCGTGATACCGTTTATAGGCAGCCTTGTATTTATTTTGCCTTTGTCTGTAGCCCCGTTCGTGTTTTACCAGCACTGTGTGGCCGCAAATGTGGCGCTGGCTGATTATGGCGCTGCCTTCTGGCCGCATTTTCTGCGCTGGAACGGGATGGCACACCTCTGGTTTTTATACTACCTCATATTTTATTATGTGGTAATGCTGGCACTGTATCGTATTAAGTTGGGAGAGGGCATAAAATCGATTATAGGTAAACTTACCGCACGTTACGGTTCTCCGCTGCATGTTATTGTTTATATCCTGTTGCTTGCCGGCATACAGGTCTTTCTGTTCCATACGCCCGAAGTGGAAGTGTCTACGAGCATCTTTCCTAAACCGGGGCATTTTACCTATTATGGGTTCTTTTTCGCGTCTGGAATGCTTTTACACAGGCAGAACGGGCGGCTGTTCGAGATTGCCCATTACACCTGGGCCTATTTACTTGCGGGGGTGGTAATGACTGCTGCTGTGTTTAAATTGCTGGTGATTGACCATGGGCAGGCAGGTAATTACACAGGTACCACGCTAACACTGGTTAAACTCGCGGTGGCTGCGCAGACCGTATTTCTCACCTATGGTTTCATCGGGTTCTTTATAAAATACATGAACTCCGAGAGTCCACGATTGAAATACATTTCTGATGCCGCGTTCTGGTTATACCTGATTCATCTTTCTTTCGTTGGTGCATTACAGATAGTTTTACTATATACTGATGTGCCCGGATGGCTGCGCCCATGGAGCGTTTTAGGCGGCACTACGTTAGTGGCGTTCGTTACCTACCACTGGTTTGTCAGGTACACTTTTATTGGTACGGCGTTGCACGGACCACGTAAAAGAAGGGCTGATAAACTTACCGCGGTTCGTAGTTAACTGAATGCCAGTGCTTTTGTAAACGATTTGTTAATAGGGTTAAAAGTTAAGAATTATAAAAAAAAAGCATACCTTTGCTACTCGATATATGGAAATGTGTAATCAATAAACAGGCAAAAGGCCTCCGTTTACTAACTAAAAAGATGATTTCGCAAAATATATCCCTACAAATTTTTATTATTTGTAATTTGCATCGTATTTTAGCGTGGTTATTTAGAAGCATAGGTAAAACGAATACACCGAATAAAACACCAAAAACTTCAATAACAGCTAAGTCTGCACTTATTTTTTCCAATCCTACCACAAAGACCGCATTGTATTTTAGCCACCGGCTGGTGGATTAAAATCAGTTATTTTTTGGCCATTCCCTTGAAAAGCTGCGCCAGCAGTAGTATCCTCATTGTGAGATGTTACTATGGTGTGCTTTGAAAAATGCTATTTTATTCAAGGAGCCAATTAATAATTATGAAACAACTTTACCGCCTACTGCTTTCTATTGTACTGCTTGCCAGTGCATTTGTGGTTAAAGCGCAAACGGGAGTTCTCAACCCCAATGACCCCATCGTAGTTTACAACGCAGCCAGTCCGCCAGCAACGCCGGCCTGGGGTGTACTCGCCAAATGGGTAAAAACGAACCGTTTGAACTGGAACACATCCTCTTACAAGGCTTATTACTTCAACGGAGGAGCCTTTAGGGTAAAATTCCCTAAGTCATACCAACACGGTGTGAACGATGGAAAGGTTTATCCGATGATCATCTTCTTCCACGGTGTGGGTGAAAAAGGAACCATTTATGATAATGAGTTCCAGCTTTACCATGGTGGCCAGGTACACATGAATAAAGTGGATAACGGTGATTTCGACGGTTTCCTGGTTTATCCTCAAAATACTTCCGGCTTCTTCGGAGCTGGTGATTACGATAGGTTAAACATCCTGATCAACAACTATTTCGTTCCGCAGGCTAAGGTGGACATCAACAGGATTTATGTTGAAGGTTTATCTGGTGGTGGTAGCGCTACTTGGGAAATTTTGATCGGTTATCCTAAACTGATTGCCGGTGCAAGCCCCATTAGTGCGGCTTCCTTGTCTTTTAAGAACAGTGTTAACTCTTACAAATATACCCCCATCTGGCAGTTCCAGGGTGGTTTGGATAAAAATCCAGATCCAGGTACTGCTACAGACGTATATAATAACGCCCTGGCTGCAGGTGCAAACATGAAGCTGAGCATCTACCCTCAGAATGGTCACGATTCATGGAACAAAGCATGGGCTGAAGCAGACTTCTTCCCGAACGTTAACAGGGCCAACAAAACTAATCCATGGCCACTTACAGGCAGAACAGAATTCTGTCCTGGTGATGCGATCAATCTTACTTTAGGCCTTACTGCCGGTTTCGACGGCTACGAATGGCGTAAAAACGGTGTGGTTATTCCTGGTGCTACCGGTAATACCATCGCCGTAAACTCTATTGGTACTTATGATGCCCGTATTAAAAGAGGCTCTACCTGGTCTTACTACTCCCCTATCCCGGTAGTTATTAAGATCAAAACGCCAACTGTGCCTCCTGCTATTACATTAGCTGGTTTACAGAGCCGCGTAATCCCTGCACCTGATGGTAAAACCAGCGTTACCCTGCAGGTACCTTCTACCTACGCAACTTATTCCTGGAAAAATGTGGCTAACAACACCGTACTTGGTACTACCAATACGCTTACTGTAAGCACTCCGGGATCTTATACCGTTAAAGTAACTGAGCAATATGGTTGCTCTTCCGACTTCTCTACCCCTTATACTGTTGTAAACGCAAATGGTGCTAATGCTCCTGCTGCTCCTTCCAACGTATCTGTACTGCCAGTTTCTAAAACACAGCTGGAAGTTAACTGGGTTAAAAATCCGAACGCTCCAAACCCAGAAACTGGTTTCGAGATTTACCGTGCTTCAACACCGGGCGGAGCTTATACACTTATCGATACAGTAGTAGCTAACACGCTTTCTTATGTAGATGACAACCTGAACGCCAACACTCCTTACTATTATGTAGTGAGGGCGGTGAACAACAACGGTGGTTCACCGAAAAGTGCAGAAGGTACAGGTACAACACTGAATGACGAAGTGGCACCTACTGCTCCTGCTAATCTTACTATCGCCGGTAATGCCGGTAGTTTCATGGTTCTTACCTGGACTGCCTCTACGGATGATGTTGCAGTTAGCAACTATGATATCTATATTAATGGTACTAAATCTTACAGTGTTGCCGGTGACAAAACAACGGCAACGGTGTATAACCTGGTAAAAGGTCAGCTTTACAATATCGTTGTTAAAGCAAGAGACCTCACCGGTAACGTATCTCCCGCAAGTAACCAGGTGGCTGCGCTCGCATACCAGACTGGCCTGAAATGGAAATATTACCCTGGTTCTACCACTTACTCTGCCATCCCTGACTTTAGTCTGCAAACACCAGCAGCAACTGGTATTTCTCCAAGGCCGGATGTTACGATTGCCACTCAGGCCGATTACTTCGGCATCATGTGGGAAGGTTTTATCAAGATACCAGCAAGCGGTAACTACACTTTTGAAACTGTGAGCGACGACGGTGCTGCTGTGGTGATCAACGGTACAACTGTAAATACCCGCACTACCGCAGGTACTGCTACAGGTACTATTAACCTGGCTGCCGGAACTTATCCGATTAAGATATCTTATACCGAAAATACGGGTTCTGCCAGTATAAGATTGTATTGGAAGAATACTCCAACAGGTATTGGTAACTCTCGTCAGGAAATTCCGGTTACACAGTTTGTTGAGAACGAAGCTTCAGCCGGTGTAGTGCCAGCAGCACCCACGCAGCTGAAAGCAACTGCTTCTTCTTACAATAACATTAATCTTACCTGGACAGACAACAGCGATAACGAAACAGGATTTGAGATTTACCGCTCTGCTACTTACACTGGTACTTATACTACCGTTGGTACTGTAGGTGCGAATGTTACTTCTTATGCTGATGCGGGCCTTGCTCCTTCTAAAGAGTACTACTACAAGGTTAAAGCGATTAACGCTGCCGGTAGTTCCGCATTCAATACGCTTGTTGCAGGACTTGATTACAAGTATTACGAATTTACCAGCGCTCCTGCCGCAATGCCTGACTTCGCTGCATTGACACCGAAGAAAACCGGTAATGTTACGACCGTTAGTATGGGTATGCGCGACCGCAGCACTAACTACGGACTTGTATACACAGGTCATCTGAATATCGCAACTTCCAGCAGTAACTACATTTTCTATCTGAGGGCTGATGATGCTGCACAGTTGTACATCGACGGCGTTCGTTGGTTAGATAATACTGTGGCTGACAAGAACATAGAAAGAAGTGCAAATGTTCCGTTAATCGCAGGTCTGCATACGATTGAAGTGCGTCACTTCAACGGGGCTAGTTCTTCGCTGCTTGATCTTCGTTACTCTTCTCCAAGTGGTCCAACTATTAATAAAACCACGCTGGCTGCTTCCCTGTTCCCTGATGGCGACGGTTTTGCGAAAACCCTGGCGCTGCCTGCAGCACCGGCTGCACCGGCTAATCTGGTAGCAACAGCTGCTTCTGCTACTTCAGTAGGTCTTACATGGACGAACAACGGTACCGACGTAACCAGCTTCGAACTTTACAGGTCTGTAAACAACAACAGCAACTTCAAACTGCACAAAACAATTGAAGTAACTGGTGCACTGCCAACCAGCTATACAGATACTGCCTTGTTCTCTAACGTTACTTACTTCTACAAGCTGCGCGCTAAAAACGCAGGTGGAGCCTCGGTTTACTCTGCAGAAGCAAGTGCTACTGCGCTGAACAATCCTCCAACTATCACACAGCTTACTAATAAGGCGATCCATTATACTACACCGCTGACGTTGAACGTAACAGCTAACAGCCCTGACAACCAGGCGCTTACACTGACTACGGCCAACCTGCCTGTATTTGCTACATTCCAGAATAATGGTAATGGTACTGCTACGATCAACATCGTACCTACTATCGCCAGTCTGGGTACTTACAATAACATTAGCGTAACTGCTACGGATGAACATGGTGGCATGGCTACTACTTCCTTTAGCCTGGTAGTAATTGATAACTACATTCCTGCTCTGGGCACTATTGCACCAGCAACGGTGAAAGGTGGTAGCTCTATAAGCATTCCGCTTACAGTTTCAGATGCCAATGTGAATGATGAGATCGAGTGGAACGTAACTGGCCTTCCTTCTTTCGCAACCTTTAACAGCGATGGCAGAACGGCGACTATTACTGCAGCCACTTCTTATGCTGACGCAGGTGTTTATCCAATCACGGTAACAGTGAATGATGACAACGGCGGTACAGATACCCAAACGTTTAACCTGAGTGTTAGTCTTTCTACACCTAACAGCAGCATCTACGTAAACTTCACTGATGGCTCTGCAACCGGTGTAGCTACGGGCTTCTGGAACAATACCAACAAGGTACCAGCTATTAACGATGTGTTCGCCAACCTGAAAGATTCAACCAATACAGTAACTGGTGTTGGTATCAGGATCATGTCTAACTGGCAGAACGAGGGCAACGGTACTAACTTGTTAGGTGGCACTACCGGCAACAACTCCGGTGTGTTCCCTGATAACGTAATGAGGTCTGCTTACTGGACTGGTACTAACAAACAGACACTGAAAGTGACTGGTTTGAACACAGACCCTAATTACACTTACAAATTTACTTTCTTCGGCAGCCGCGGCAGCGTTTCCGATAACAGAACCTCTACTTACACCATCGGTGCAACTACAGTGTCTCTGAATGCTGCAGGTAATACGCAGAATACCGTTAACATTGCCAACGTAGTTGCAGATGCAAACGGTGAAGTAACCATCGATCTGAAGAACGGTACAGGTTCAGTTTATGCATACCTGAACGCACTGGTGATCGAAGCGGTTTACGACGACCATTCTGTTCCTGCTAAAGCAAATAACCTTACTGCTACCGAAGTAGCTACTGGTGTACGTCTTAACTGGCTGCCTGTTGCTTACAACGATAATGGTTATGAAGTGTACAGAGCTACCAGCCACGCTGGTCCTTACACCCTGCTGAACCCAGGCGCGAGCAATGCACACGCCAGCAGCTACGCAGATAACACCGCAACTGGTGGTTCTAGCTACTACTATACTGTTAGGGCATACAACAGCTACGGCTTCTCTGCTTACAGCGACACTGTGCAAATCGCTACTACCAGCAAACCTCCGGTTCTTACAGACATCAGCAATATCAACATTAAATCAAATGTTACTCAGAATATTGCTGTAAACGTGAAAGTAGATCCAGGTACAGTGGTTGCGCTTAGCGGTATTAACCTGCCTGCCTTCGCTACCCTTACCGACAACGGTGACGGTACCGGTAACCTGGCCCTGGCTCCTAACGCTACTCAGGTTGGTGTTTATAACAACGTGAAAATCAAAGCTACCGACAACTTCGGTAACGGTGATACCACTACATTCTCAATCACAGTTAAAGATGCTTCCACTACAGCTATCTTCGTGAACTTCAATGAAGTATCACCTGCAGGATCGCCATGGAACAACTACAACAGGGTGCCTGCCGTTAACGGTGCTATCACTAATATGGTAGATGAAAACGGTGCCGGTTCCGGTGTAACAATCACCCAGCTGGACGCTATCGAAGGTGTAAACGCCCTCGGTGCAACTACAGGTGGTAACACTGGTATTTATCCTGATGCGGTAATGCAGTCTTCTTATTACGATGGTTCTGGTGCCGCTAAACGCTTCAGGCTTACAGGTCTGGCTACAGACAGGAAGTACAACCTGGTATTCTTCGGCAGCCGTAGCGCTGTGGTAGACAACAGGACGACTGATTACACTGCTGGCGGCCAAACAGTTTCCCTGAACGCAGCAAGCAACACTGCTAACACTGTTCAGATAAATGGTCTTAGCCCGAATGCAAGCGGTGAAATTGAATTTAGCTTCAAGAAAAACAGCGCGGCAGTTTACGGCTACCTTAACGCACTGGTAATCCAGTCTTATGAAGACAATGGTGTGCCTTTGGCTCCGTCTAACCTTACAGCTACCAGCAAGTCCAAAACATCAATTGGTCTTACATGGGCAAACAAGGCAAGCGGTGCTACGGCTAACGAGATCTACAGGTCTACAAGCGCTGATGGTACATTCAACCTGCTGACTACTGTTTCTGGTACAACTGCCAGCTACACAGATAACGGCCTGGCCACCAATGCTAAATACTACTATAAAGTAAGAACTAAAGTAGGTACTGTTAATTCAGAATATAGTAACCTGGCTGACGCCGCTACTTACGCCTACTCTATCTACATGAACTTCAACCGTGACAACCCGGCTGGTTCACCCTGGAACAACACCAACAACGTTCCTCAGCTGAACGATAAGTACCTGCTGTTCAACGATGAAGGTAATAACTCCGGTATTTCAGTAGAAGTTACGAAAGACTTCAGCGGCGAGAATCCGTTTGGTATGGTAACCGGCAACAACTCTGGTGTATTCCCGGACAACGTGATCAGGAGCACCTGGTGGTTGGATGTTGGTGTAACCAGCAAACTGAAAGTGACCGGTCTTAACCTTTCACAATCTTACACTTTCGTATTCTTCGGTAGCCGTGATGGTGATGGAGACAGAACTACTGTATACACTGTAAACGGTAAGAGTGTATCTTTGAACTGTGCTAAGAACGTAAACAACACGGTTCAGTTGACAGATATCAGGCCGGATGCTAACGGTGAGGCGGAAATTACAATCTCACTTGGAGCTACTTCTTCTTATGGTTACATCGGTGCCCTGGTTATCCACGGCTACGAAGCAAAAGACGAAGCAACCCAGTCTCAGACTATCAATGCCCGCACAATTGCGGTAGGTAATACTCAGAGTACTACGATCATTGATTATGCGTTTAATAAGAAAGAAAACGATAACAAACTCGAAGTAAACCAGGTATATCCAAATCCGTTCAAAGATGCGGTTACCCTGAACCTCGACAATAAAGGCACCAGCAAGAGAGTTGCTGTACGGTTGTTCGATCTGTCAGGTAAACAGGTATTCGGTAAAGCACTAGGTGATTTGGGAGTGGGCAGGCATAACCTCAGAGTTGAATTTGGAAGCACCGCAAATGCAACTGGTTTCTATCTCCTGGAAGTGATTGCTGACAACAAATCAGTAAAAACTATTAAGCTCATTAAAAAATAAGTAGTCATACCCGACTGAAAAAATCCGGTGTTGAACCGGATTTTTTCAGTCTTTATAAATTATAGTATTTCATACTTTGTCATTATTACTAATATGGATCTGATTTATCTGATTAAATCGTTGTTACGCAAGAAGTGGCTGATCATTATCAGTACAATTCTGGCAGTTTTGTTAGCCTTCGTTCTGACCATTAACGAAAAACGTTTGTACCGCTCCGTGGCCCAGCTGGCCACAGGTTTCACCACTACCGACCAGGTGAAACTTAAAACTGACGAAGGATTTAACATTTACGAGATCGACGTAAAGTTTAACAACGTAACGGAAGCCTTCCGGTCATCTAAAGTATTAAGCATGTTGTCGTACAGTGTAATGCTGCACGATCTTGAAACCCCTTCAAAAGCTTTCCGCAAGTTAACTGCCGAGGAAAAAGAGAAAGAAGGAAAACTTCGCCTCTCCGCCCCTGCTGTGATTACGGTATTAAAAGAAAAATACTCATCAGAAACCCTCCTCAGTTCCTACAATCCCGAAGAGCGGAAAATCCTGGAATTGATTAAATTATACAAGTACGACCTCGAAAGCATTAAGAAAATGCTTTTCGTAGGCCGCGTACAACGTACCGATTACCTCGACGTTGAATACAACTCCAGCAATCCCGAGCTTTCTGCCTACATGGTAAACCAGGGCTGCGCAGAGTTCCTTCGTAACAACGAGTCTTCCCGCACGCAACAGAACTCTCAATCTATTGAAACCCTGGCCAAACTGTCTGAGCAGAAAAAGGAAGTATTGGACGGTAAAATCCAGCAACTGAGGCTTAAAGGTGGAGTAGACGTTTCTGTGGAAAGTACCAGCAAGCTTACGCAGGTAAGTACTTTCGAGGTGAAGTTGTCGGACGAGAAAACGCTCCTTAACTCTTCTCAATTGGGGCTGGCGGATGTGGTAAGAGCGATTGGCGAAATGGACCGCACCAACGCCGCTACGGTTGCTGCTCCCAGTACAGCCAGTGCAGACCTTATCCGCATAAGGAACGAGCGGGATGCTGCCTTCCAGGAATACCAGAACAAGGGCTCCAACGACAAAGAACTTTTTAATAAATACCAACGCCTGAAAACGGAATACCAGAACAAAGCTGCTTCCATGAATAGCGCTGGCAGCGCTCCAGCCTCTGGTGGACTTACCAGGGCTCAGTTGCAGCAGAAAAAGTCAGAACTGGAAATTCAGATCAAAACCTCACAGCAGAACATTTATGACCTGGAGAGGAAAATTGCCAGCCTTAACGCTGGCGTGTACAGCGCAGCTTCCCGCAACGCCGACAATATGGCTATGCAGAAGGAACTGGATCTTGCACAGAGTGAATATGAGAACGTGAAGAGCCGTTACGATGCGGCAATGAATAATAAGGTGGCGCCAATGGACGACTTCCGCCAGATTCTCTTCGGGCAGCCCGCTGTAGAACCAGAGCCGTCAAAACGCCTGATCATACTTGGCCTGGCTGGCATGACTATGTTCGTTTTCTGCTGTATTGCCATCATATTCCTGGAGTATATCGACGTGTCTATCAAAACTCCTTCTCAGTACCTGAAAATTATTGATTTGAAGCAACTGAGCGTAATCAATAAATTAAACCTGAAAAAAGGCAATCTTAATGATATATTCGATAGCGCCGATCAAAAGAATAAAGCAAGCAATACCTTCAGAGAGCATATCCGTAAATTGCGTTACGAGATTGAAAAGAGTGGTCATAAGATATTCCTGATTACCAGCGCAAGGCCGCAGGAAGGTAAGTCGACGATCATCAAAGCCCTTTCGCACAGCTTTAGCGTAAGCAAAAAGAAAGTGCTTATCATTGATACCAACTTCCCCAACAATACACTCACAAAAGAGTTTGAAGCCGCCGAAAATCTTGAAGGATTTAGCGCCCCGGATAACAATGTAAGCATGGAAAAGCTGAGGAAGATCATCAGCAAAACAAGTATTGAACATGTAGATATTATCGGTTCTAAAGGTGGCGACTATACGCCGGCTGAAGTACTGGGAGAGAACAACGTACTTAACTATCTTCCGTTACTTACCACAGAATATGATTTCATTTTCATGGAAGGCCCGGCATTAAACAACCGTGCAGATAGTAAAGAATTGCTTCGTTATGCAGATACTGTAATTTCTGTTGTGTCGGCCAGGTCCACGATCAAACAAACCGATAAGGAAACAATTGCATTCCTGCAGGGATTGAATGGTAAATACACAGGTGCTATCTTGAACTATGTAGAGCTCGAGAATATCGACCTCTAGCCTTGCTACTTTGAAACCTTAACATGAAGCTTAAGTTATTTAATACAGATATTGTTAACAACAGCCGGCTCCCCTGGGTAGACTATGCACGTGGCATTGCTATCATGCTGGTGTTATACCGCCATATATATGAAGGTATATCCCGCGCCGGACTGTCTGGGCAAAACTTTGCCTACCTCGAACATGCTAATATTATTTTTTATAGTTTCCGTATGCCGCTATTCTTTATTCTTTCCGGTGTATTTATTGGGAAGAGTTTAAAGAAGAGAAGTGTACAAACATTGATCAACAACAAGTTCAGCACCCTTTTCTGGCCATACATGGTATGGTCGCTGATACAAGTTACGCTGCAATTGTTGCTGGCCGGTTATGTAAATGCCGACAGGACCGTAAATGACTTCTGGTACATTTTCGTGTTCCCGAGGCGAATCGACCAGTTTTGGTACCTATATGCGCTGTTTAATGTATCGGTACTGTATATTATTACCCGCGAAAAACTTCGCCTTAAGATCTGGCATCAGCTTGCCCTGGGCGTTGCGGCTTTCCTGTTCTCCAGCTGGCTATCGGTAAAGAAGATTGACCTGGGTTTTGGTTATGATCTGTTACACTATTATGTGTTCTTTGCATTGGGTGATCTTATTTCAGATAAACTGCTGAACAGGGAAATGTATGCTAAGTATGCATCCTGGAAAACGTTTGCGGTGTTACTGCCTGTATTTATCATTGGCCAGTATTATTTCCTGGAAAAAAACCTGGAGAAGGGCGACTATGAGTACGTAGAGGCTTATCAGCCAATGCTGTTTACCTTAATAGCTGTTTCCGGCTGTGCATTTATGGCCAATATTGCCTTTATGCTTCAGAAGTATAATGTGATGAAGATACTGCGTGTCATCGGCTTTCACTCCCTGTATATTTATGTATCGCATGTGCTTGTTGCCTCGGCCACCAGGGTTATGTTGGTGAAGGCCGGCATTACCTACGTGCCCGTAATGCTGCTGATCTGCTTGTTTTTTGCGCTGGTTATCCCTATTATGGTTTACAATATTGCCATGCAGATCGGTGCATGGTGGCTCTACAGCCTTGATAAACCAGAACCCGTAAAAACATCTTCATCCACCCCCAAACAACAACCTGCGTAAGGTTAAGATCCATGAGCGAAAAGAAATATTCATATTGGCTACAATCAGGCGTCTACAGCGGCTTGCAAAAGCTTACAGTAGTGCTTTTTGGGTTCGGCACCGTTATCATGTTAACTCGTTCGATGAGTAAGCCTGAAATGGGAGTATGGAGCCTGTTCCTGATTTTTATAGGTTATATAGAAACAATCCGTACCTCACTGATAAAAAATGCGGTGATCAAGTACCTGAACAGTGCTGAGAAGTCAGAACATGTTTATGTAAACTCCGCTGCGCTTTGCCTCAATGTATTTATAACTGTTGGTATTGCCCTGCTGTTGGCAATAACGATAGTGCCAGCCAGTGTCTTTTTAAAGGCTCCTGCCCTATCTAATGTGATATTCCTCTTTTTACCTGGCATGTTACTGCTCATCCCTTTCTCTCATTTTGAATGGGTGCAGAATGCTAATGCGGATTTTAAAGGTGTTTTCTGGGCTTACCTGGTGAGGCAGGGTACGTCTTTTGTAATGATCAGCATCGATTTTATTGTGCATGGGCATGTGGACCTTATCAGGCTGATCATCTACTTCAACGCAGGCATCGTATTAGGCACGCTTACTTCGTATATTTTCGCACGCCGGTTCCTGCGTAAGCAGTTCATTTATAGTAAGGAGTGGCTGGCCAGGATGTGGCATTTCGGTAAGTATGTGTTCGGTACTAACCTCAGCGCTTCCGTATTCAGAAATACCGATCAGTTTATCGTATCCTCTGTACACGGAGCGGCAGCTGTGGCGCTTTACGGTGTGTGTGTACGCATCTCTAACCTGGTGGATGTACCTTCCCAGGTATTGGGCGACATACTGTTCCCCAAAAGTGCGGAAGTAATGCGGGAAGGCAATATTGAAAGGGTGAAGTTTTTCTATGAAAAGGCCGTGGGAGTGGTAATGGCAATTTGCGTCCCCGGCAGTCTTTTTATCTTCCTGCTCCCGAAATTTATTCTTGGCATTGTAGGAGGTGGCGAATATGTGGAGGCGGCTTATTTGCTACAGCTGACGATGGCTTATGGCATGTTTCTGCCTTTTATCAAGCAGTTCGGTACCATCATGGACTCTACTGGTTTTCCTAAAACTAACTTCCTGGTGATGACTATTATTGCAGTGATCAATATCGGGATATGCAGCGTGTTTGCAAGGGAATTTGGTATTGTAGGCGCGGCTTATGGCACAATGACTTCTTACCTCATTTGTTTTATTATCACTTCAGCTATACTCTTTAAGAAGTTCAATGCGAGTATAACCAACTGCTTCAAATACATGTTCCAGTTCTACCCGGAAATGTACCAGTTATTTCAACAAAGGTTTTTATTAAAATTGAAAGCAAGATGATAACAGGGAAAGATATAGTGGTGGTGGGCATGCAGTCGTGGGATATCACCATCGGCAGCAACTGTAAAAACATTGCCTGGGAGCTGGCCAAGCACAATCGCGTACTGTACGTGAACCGTGCGCTGGACAGGATATCGGCTATTCGCCTGCGTAATGAGCCGGATATCCAGAACCGTATTAAAAGTCTTCATGGCGAAACTGATGATATCCAGCAAATAGCACCGCAGTTATGGACGCTCAATCCGCGTACCTTACTGGAATCGGCCAACTGGATGCCGACTGCATTGTTGTTCGATCTTTTTAACAAGATCAATAACAAACGTATAGCAAAACAAGTGGCCATAGCGATGGAGCGCTTGGGTTTTAAGGATGTAGTGCTGTTTAACGACAATGATTTCTTCCGCAACTTTTATATGCAGGAATTGCTGCCTGGTGTGCAAAATACTATTTACTATATAAGGGATAACCTGGTTAGCCAGCCTTATTTTGGTAAGCAGGGCAAACGCCTCGAAGCAAAATTAATGGCAAAGGCGGACCTCGTGGTGGCTAATTCTGCCTACCTGGCCGACTATGCACGTCAACACAATCCCCGCTCCTACGATATCGGACAGGGATGTGAATTTGAACTGTTTACCAAACCTGAGGTGCCAGGCCGCCCCGCTGAGCTGGACGGGATTAGCAGTCCCATTATCGGTTATGTAGGTGCGCTGCTCACTTCCCGCCTGGATATCAGCATACTGGAACATATTGCATCGGCCAGGCCCGACTGGAACATTGTACTGGTGGGCCCTGAAGATGAAAACTTCCAGGCCAGCAGCCTGCATAACCTGCCAAATGTTCATTTTACGGGGAGTAAACCAGTGAGCATGCTGCCGGCTTTTATACATTACTTTGACGTTTGCATCAATCCCCAGGCCTTAAATGCGATGACTGTAGGTAACTATCCTCGTAAAGTAGACGAGTATCTGGCCATGGGTAAGCCCGTGGTGGCTACAGAAACAGTAGCTATGCAAATGTTCGCGCCGTACACTTATCTTTGCCGGAATGCGGAGGAGTATGTACAGCAGATCGGGCTGATACTGTCCACCCCGGTTAGTGCCGAGGTGGTGCAAAACAGGATCGGGTTCGCCCTTTCGCACACTTGGGAGAACAGTGTAGAGGAAATGAGCAAACATTATTTTGAACTGCCTGGCCGTAGCAGGAACAATTCCCGCAAAGCCGCGGCGCTGTAAAGAAGAATGTAATGAGCGATAACAGATTTAGTGACGAAACCATACTCGAGATCATTGTAACAGCGTTTATCCTGTTCGTGATCGTATTTATGGGCATCAAGATTTTATTTCTTTAAACCGATACCGTGCCACAATTATTAGGAAATACCGAAGGCGGTATAAAGGATAGGGTAAAAGAGGTGTTACGCCTGCAAGTGGTTATTAATAAACTCAACTCTCCGTTGGGTTACATAATTCTATTTTTTGCTGCGTTGTTGTTTGCTTTTGCAATAGCCAAAATAAATATACTGGTAGGTGTTGGGGTGATGGGATTGCTTATTGGCGGCGGAGCTGTAATGATTTGTTTGTTTGATACCACCCTGGGTTTTTATATCGCTACTGCGGCCTCGTACTTTGTATTTTACCTCAACAGGATGATCGATGACGTGTTGCCGGTAGGTATCCTCATCGACATACTTATAGCCACTACATTTATCGGCATATACTTCCGCAAAACGATCCTCAAAGGTAAGTACTTCAAAGAATCGAAGAACCCCATCACGTACATGTATATGCTGTACGCAGCGTTCCTGCTGGTAGAGGCGTTCAATCCATCTATGTATTCGCTTGGCGGATGGATATTTACCTTTCGTAAGTTCCTGAACTTCCTGATGATCTATTTCATCTGTTTGCACATATTCAACAGTTTCGAAGATATAAAGGTATTCTTCAAGGTAATTCTTGGCTTCTCTATCCTGTCTGGCGTTTATGGCTGTTTCCAGGAATGGTATGGACTACTTCCTTTTGAAGAGCATTGGGTAACGAGCGATCCCCATAAGTACGCCCTATATTTCCAGGGTGGCACCATGCGTAAGTTCTCGTTTCTGTCAGACCCTACATCCTATGGTATCTTAATGGCGAATATGGTTATATTTGCGCTGATTATGGCCATGGGGCCGGTATCTAAAAGATACCGAAAATGGCTGCTGACAGGCAGTTTATTTATGGCGCTGGGTATGGCCTATTCCGGTACACGTACTGCCTATGCCATGTTGCCTGCAGGGATAGTTCTTTATATATTGATGACCATCACCAGTAAAAAAACACTAGCGTTTACCGTTGTGTTCCTGATGCTGTTTGTAGTGGTGATATTCGGTCCCTTCCATAGTAACGGTACGATTAACCGTATCCGCTCTACCTTTGAGTTTTCCGAAGACGAGTCGTTTAATATCAGGGATGTAAACAGGCATTATATACAGCCATATATTTATGCGCATCCGCTGGGTGGTGGTCTGGCTACCTGTGGGGTACAGGGCGAAGTATACAATCCCGGGCACCCGTTGGCTGGCTTTCCTCCGGACAGTGGTTATTTAAAAAGTGCATTGGAAGTGGGATACATCGGATTAGGACTTACCTGCCTGCTATACTTTATCATGCTGCAGGTGGGCGTACGAAATTATTATAAATGCCGCGATCCGGAGATCAAGTATTATTACGTAGCTACAATTGCCACTACCTTCGCCATCATTGTTGCGCACTATGCGCAGGTGGCTATCGGGCAAATACCAGGGGCCTTCCTTTTTTACGGTTCGCTGGCGGTAATGGTGAAGCTGCACACATTTGACAAAACAAAAGAAAACACGAAAAGTATTTCAACACCCAATAAAATAGTCTAATTATGAAAAAAGTATCCGTTCTATTGTGTCTGACCGTATTCTCATCCGTATGCGTTATGGCACAGGTTCCGGCCAAAACGAATGCTCCGGCGGCTAATACTGCTCCCGCTGCGGATATTCGTGAACGGTTGGTAGAACTTGCTTTAAAAAACCCCTCTTTTAAGGAAATTGACGCTACTAAAAGAAAAGCTCAGTACAGTGTAAAGAAAGTAAACTCTACGTGGTTAGATATGATCACGGCTAGCATAAACTTCAACGAAATCACTATTGGTAAGGTGGATCAGGCTCAATACGGTAACCTTTATTTTCCACTCTGGAACGTCGCTATTAACGTTCCATTAGGCGCTTTCTTCGGCAAACCTGCTGAAGCAAAAATGGCCCGTATGGATATCGCCGTAGCTGTTGCTAAAAAAGAGACGATGGAACTCAGCACCCGTGCATTAGTTCTTACCCGCTATGAAGACTACCTGCTGAAAAAAGAATTGCTGCGCCTTCAAAGCGAATTGACTGAAGATGATCTGGCGGCTTTCACCCAGGCAGAACAGAAGTTTACTACCGGTAGCATCGATTATGACGCATATTCGGCTGCTTCTAAACGTTATAATACTGAATTGGTGAAGAAAATAACGCTGGAGAGAGATCTTGCCGTGGCTATTATCGATATCGAAGAGGTAATTGGCGTGAAGCTGGATGAAGTGCTGGCCCAAAAATAATACATGAGGTTTTCAATATTTTGGCTGTTTCTTTTATTGCCGGGCTTTTTGCTGGCACAAAAGAATCAGCAGAAAGTGGATGTTCAGCTTACGCCCTGGCACAATAACGGGGCACTGGTGCAATTGCCGGATAACTATGCGGCAGGCAACGAGCGTTATCCGCTTATTATGTTCCTGCATGGTAAAAGTAAAGCCGGTACCGATATCGGTAAACTTGCACTGGAAGGTATACCCTACTGGCTCGACAAAGGTGCTAAGCTGGACGCTGTTAGCCCTGCCGACGGCAAGCTCTATAAGTTTATAGTTGTTTGCCCGCAGGCGTTAGAATGGGGTTTAACCCCGGTTCAGGTGAATTACGTCCTCGACCAAATGATCAAACGATACCGGGTTGATACTTCCAGGGTTTACCTAACTGGCTACAGTGCAGGAGGATGGGCTACCGTGATGGCAATTACGGAAAACCAGCAAATATCCGGACGATTCGCTGCTGCAGTACCCATGTCGCCTGCAACGATAGATGCTCCCAATGAAAAACGGTTTAATCTTGTAAGTAAGGCCAATATTCACTGCTGGTATTTCGGGGGCGAAGAAGAAATTAACTTCCTCGAAACAGCGCAACGGTACGCCGACAGCACGAATAAATACAAACCCGGACTGGCAAGGGTAACGACTACACCTTACCGTCATTGCTGCTGGAAGGAGTTTTATGATCCGGCGTTCAGGCAGGAAGGAATGAGCATTTATGAATGGATGCTACAGTATAAAAAAGAACCATAATTACCTCCATAACTAAACTTCGAAAGCGCTTCCCCTAAAGGAGGCGCTTTTCTTTTACGGTTAACGGTTAAGCCGTGAACACAAGAGTCGCATCCACCCCAAAAAAAAGCGCCTTCCGAAGAAGACGCTTTAAAATATGGGTAAGGCTGAATTATAAGTTAAATGCAGCTTTTACTTTTTCTACGTAGTCAAGCTTTTCCCATGTGAACAGCTCCACCTCTACTTTCTTCTCGCTCTTTTTACCAGCGTTGAAAGTTTTGGTCACCACTTTGCTTTCGCGGCCCATGTGACCGTAAGCAGCAGTTTCGCTGTATATTGGGTTACGCAGCTTCAGGCGCTGTTCGATAGCGTAAGGACGCAGATCGAAAATGGCTTCGATTTTCTTCGCAATCTCACCATCGCTGAGGCCTACTTTAGCAGTACCATGTGTGTTAACGAAAACACCGCAAGGTTTAGCTACACCGATAGCGTAAGAAACCTGTACCAGTATCTCGTCGCAAACGCCTGCAGCTACCAGGTTCTTCGCAATGTGACGTGTTGCATAAGCAGCAGAACGGTCAACTTTGGAAGGATCTTTACCAGAGAATGCACCACCACCGTGAGCACCTTTACCACCGTAGGTATCTACGATGATTTTACGGCCTGTAAGACCAGTGTCACCGTGAGGACCACCAATCACAAATTTACCGGTTGGGTTAATGTGATAAGTGATGTTGTCGTTAAACAGCGGCTGCAGCTCAGGCTTCAGGCTCGCTTTTACCCTTGGAACAAGAATCTTGATCATGTCTTCTTTGATTTTAGCCAGCATAGATGCATCCTGGTCAAAATCATCGTGTTGGGTAGATATAACGATCGTATCGATTCTTACGGGTTGGTTATCATCGGAATACTCAATCGTAACCTGAGATTTAGCATCAGGACGAAGGTATTTAATGTCTTTGTTTTCGCGACGGAGTACAGCCAGTTCCAGCAGCAGTTTGTGCGCCAGGTCCAGTGCCAGTGGCATATAGTTTTCAGTTTCGCGGGTAGCGTAACCGAACATCATACCCTGGTCGCCGGCACCCTGCTCTTCCGGGCTTTTACGTTCAACACCCTGGTTGATATCGGGCGACTGTTCGTGAATAGCAGAAAGGATACCGCAGGAGTTAGCTTCGAACATGTACTCGCTTTTAGTATACCCGATTTTACGGATTACTTCGCGGGCAATATCTTGTACATCGAGGTAAGCATCGGATTTCACTTCGCCTGCCAGCACAACCTGGCCGGTAGTTACCAGCGTTTCGCAAGCTACTTTAGAAGTGGCGTCGTATGCAAGGAAATTATCGATGAGTGCATCAGATATCTGGTCGGCAACCTTGTCTGGGTGCCCTTCTGATACTGATTCAGATGTAAATAAATACGGCATAAAAAACTCGAATTTTGGCTTATTATAGTTGGGTGTAAATAATTCTTAATTTCATCTTGTAAGTGGAATGGTTACCGCCCCCTACCTTAACGCGGCGGGAATCAATATTGAGAGATGAAAGTGCTTCCAACCTTAAACCAAAGTTGGTGTCTTTACCATCGAGCAACAACTGTAAATGCCGTGCAATATTAAATTTATATTGTACAACCTTCATCACACCGAAGTCAGAAATGACGGTTCTTTGACCTCCAAAATAAGCCAGGTTAGGATTTGTGGGGCTACCATAATCTATCAGTGATGTAACGGTGTCCTCTCCTGCTTTCACATACTGAGCAAGCATCAACCTGTCCGGCTCTGTATAAATGCCGTCCATGGTAGGATTGCTGCCGAACGTTACTTCGGTGATGGCCAGTTCAGCCTTATTAATCACGGCTTTAGGAATAAATTCCAGGCCGGGGATGGTAAGACGGGTGAAAATGCCAGGCGCTTCCTGGAGGAACAGCAGGCTGTCGCCCGCCGGATTATTGGTGTTCAGGTACTGAGCTGCCTCAGACCCTGTAAAGTTTCGGCTAAAGTAATTCGCGTGAGCAGAAGCGTAACTGTCGAACGCAAAGTTCGTTACCAGTGAATCTTCCTCGGCACTCTTGTAGTAAACAGACAACCGTGTGTTGGTAGCCGCCAGGTTTAGATACAACAGGTTACGGCCCAAAACATTGGTGTCGGGCACGATAGCCATACCTTTGAGGAAGTCGCGGAACAACGAATCGTTCGCGAATGCGCCGGAAGTGGTTTGCTGCAACAGCAGGTTACCGAATGCCGGTGTCATGGCAATACGAAGTGCCGGTGCCTGTTTAACGCCATATACGCTGATGGAGTCTTTCAGTCCTTTCGGCGTAACCGTGGCGCTACCTATAAGCTGACCGGCGTCTACACCCAGTTGCTGGTAGTAACGGTAGTTGGAATCAATCCGGAATTTAGGCTCTGTCATCCTATAAACGTTCAGCTTAAGATTAGCCATGGAGTCGCCATAGAAGCCGTTATAACCTACGTAGAGAATGATAGAGTCAAGCGTTTGATTAGTACCGTTAAAGGAGAAATTAGAACTTGGAAGGCTCACCTGGGTATAAAGGGTGCCCTGTGTTCTTCCAAAGGTTGGGTCGTCTGTAATACTACCCACTACGCCGGTATAATTTGCCTGTCCGGTAAAAACAGATGAATCGGTACGATATATATTATGAGCGATAATACTAGTGATAGTAGTGTCTTTAACATTCACATCGTCCGCGCCGGGTATGAGGTCTGCACCAAGTATGGTGGCTTTATTACAGGCTGAATATGCAAACATGGCCAGCAATACGGCCACCGCACCACAAAGATTCCTGAAATTGATCTTCACGCAAAAAAGTTTGAGAAATGCAGTCTAGAATTGTTATTTACCAAGCAATTGATTATAAACCTGCAGATAATCTGCAAGATCTTCATTGTCTTTTTTATACGGAACTATAATCTTCCCTTTTTCAGCTTTCAGTTCATCCACGATCTTCTTATCCGACTTTTCGCTGGCAAGAATAACGGCGTCTGCATATTTGGCAGCACCCTTATTTAAAGCAGCATTGGTTCCCTCTTTGTAAGGTTCAAGGTCCTTTTCCTTCACCAGGTTACTGATCGTGGCCTTCTTCAGGAAAGTCGCTCCCAATTTCTCCTTAAAGGTGTTAGGTGCCAGTGAGAATACGGTTTTGGTATTCGCGAACACAGGCTCCTTCTTATAAGCAGTCTTTAAATATAATGGTATGAGTGAAGTCATCCAGCCGCTGCAATGAATAATGTCCGGCGGCCAGCCAAATTTCTTCACAGTTTCAAGCGCTCCCTTACAGAAGAATACCGCCCGGGCTGCGTTGTCGTCATAGAACTTCTCGTCCTCGTCATTAAAAACGGTCTTACGTTTGAAATAATCTTCATTGTCCAGGAAATATACCTGCAAACGAGCATTCGGCAGCGAAGCTACCTTAATGATCAGCGGGTAGTCATCCCCATCAATCACGATATTAATGCCTGACAGTCTTACTACCTCGTGCAAACGGTGTCTCCTCTCATTGATAATCCCGAACCTTGGCATGATAACCCTCACTTCAAGGCCGGCCTCATTGGACTTGATCGCCATCTTGTTAACTATAGCCGCATAATCAGTCAAATCCAGATAAGGCGACATCTCTTGGGCAATAAAAAGAATTCTTTTCTTTGTGGACATTTAATGCTGATTATTAATGCTGATGTTTTTAAATTGGCTTGCAAAACTACTAATTTTTTAGGTAAAAAAGGTCGTTTTGTCACTTTTAACATCCTTTTAAGTATAGGAATATGTACATTTTCAAGGAAATACACAGTCTGCAGCTTCACCTGGAAGCAGAAAAAAAGGCAGGAAGGACTGTAGGCTTTGTTCCAACCATGGGTGCCCTTCACGATGGGCACATCTCGCTTATAACCGCCGCCAGGGAGCAGTCGGACGTAGTGGTTTGCAGTATTTTTGTGAATCCTACTCAGTTTAATGATCCAAAAGATTACGAAAAGTATCCAATTACCATTAATGAGGATGTATCTAAGCTGGTAGCTGCTGGTACCGACGTACTTTTTTTGCCCACGGTCGCCGAAATGTACCCGGAAGGGGTGCATGGCGAACATCGTCACTATGATTTCGGCTACCTCGAAACGGTTTTGGAAGGTGCACATCGCCCTAATCACTTCCAGGGGGTCGGTATAATTGTACACAAATTGCTGGAAATCGTCCAGCCAACCGGGCTTTTTATGGGGCAAAAGGATTTTCAGCAATGTATGATCGTAAAGAAGCTGCTCGAAATTACCCAGATGCCGGTTAACCTGGTTATTTGTGCTACCCGCCGCGAAACAGACGGACTGGCCATGAGCAGCCGTAATATGCGCCTCAGTGCTGATGAACGTAAACTGGCTACGGCTATCTATAATGTGTTGGTGGGGTTAAAGCAAAATATAGGCAGTACTCCCCTGCCCGACTTAAAGCAAAATGCCATCCTTGCGCTGGAAAAACAGGGGTTCCTGGTAGATTATATTGAAGTGGCGGACGCCAACAACCTTCGTGTGGTGTCGGCACCTATTCCGGAAGGCATGGTGGCGTTGGCTGCCGCTAAACTTAACGAGGTGCGGTTGATTGACAATATGTTGTTGTAATTTAATGGGGGAAAGAGCAGACCCGGCAATCTGTGCTTTCCCCTTGCCTGGTATCTTAAATTTGTCCTACCTTTGCAAACATTCACGCGGAATTATGCAAATTGAAGTATTAAAATGTAAGATCCACAGGGCGGTAGTAACAGAAGCTAACTTACAATATGTAGGTAGTATTACGATAGACGAGGACCTGATGGATGCTGCTACCCTCATCGAGTATGAAAAGGTGCAGGTGCTGAACGTAAATAACGGGGAACGTCTCGAAACCTATGTCATTAAAGGTAAGAGAGGTTCTGGCGTAATTTGTATGAACGGTCCTGCTGCCCGGCTGGTAGCACCTGGCGACATAGTAATCATTATTTCCTATGCAACTATGGACTTCGAAGAAGCTAAAAAGTACACACCTGTAGCGATTTTCCCGAAAGAGGGCAACAAACTCTAGGAACATCTCAACATCTAAACCCGCATCCATGCCCAAATTGCTCAAGAACATCCTGCAGTCGGCTTTTTTCCTGGGCATAGGCGCATTGCTTATTTGGTGGGCCCTTCGTCCGCTTACGCCTGAACAGCGCACGGACATCAAAAACTCTATTTTTCAGGCCAACTACTGGCCGGTTATTCCTGCTTTTATTATCGGTGTATTCAGCCACCTCGTCCGCGCAGTGCGCTGGAAGTTACTGATGCACCCCCTCGGCTACAATCCAAAAACCAGCAATACTTTTTACGCCGTAATGATCGGTTACCTGGCCAACCTGGCCGTACCACGCCTCGGTGAAATTGCCCGCTGCGGCATATTGGCCCGTTACGAAAAAATACCAGCCGACAAACTGATCGGCACCATGATCGCTGAACGTGCGGTTGACCTGCTTTGCCTCATCCTGGTGATGTTCATTACGGTGATGGTACAAATCGATGTGGTAGGCACATTCTTCTCAGAAAAGATATGGACACCTATGTCTGATAAGATTGCCAGCGCAAATGGCTCGCAACTGGTGGTGATGATCGGTATTGCAGCGGTGGTGGTATTCCTGATCTACTTCTTACTCAAACGTTTCGCCCGCTCCAAAGCGGCCATAAAATTAAAAGCCCTCATCCGTGGTGTAATGGAAGGTATTCTTTCCATCGGCAAAATGCAGAAGAAAGGCTGGTTCATTTTTCATACGGTGCTTATATGGGTATTGTACTTTGGAATGCTGTACGCCGGGTTCTACTGTATGAAAGAAACCTCCGAACTGGGGCCCAAAGCTTGCCTGGCCCTCCTCTCCTTTGGCAGCATTGCGATGATCATTACCCCAGGTGGTATTGGCGCTTATCCTATATTTATACAGCAAACCCTATTGTTGTATAATATACACGAAACAAGCGGGTACGCTTTTGGCTGGATCGTTTGGGGCGCACAAACCATCCTGGTGTTCGCACTGGGTATATATTCGGTGATTGGTCTTGCCGTGGCTAAGAAACATACCGCCGCCACTCCCGCCTGAGCTTAAACTTTTTATATTTGAAAAGCCGCTGCACAGGCGGCTTTTTTTATTTAGGTACACTTCACTAACATTTGTTAACCAATAAGATCGTAACTTAATATTCAGTTAACATTGGCTGCCTATCTTGTTCGATTGAACGCGTTTCATAAACTGCCGGCAGCTGATAAAATGGCTGTTGGCTTAAAAATTGAAGATAGATATGACAGCACAAAAAGCTGTTGCTACCAGGCCAACAACAGATAACAAGCATCATCAGAAAAAGGAAAAACAAAGCATGGCCGCGCAAAAGAAGAAAACAATCGTAAGGGATATAAGCTGGCTCTCATTTAATGCCCGTGTGTTACAGGAGGCTTCCGATCCAACGGTACCGTTATATGAAAGGATCAGGTTCCTGGGTATCCACTCCAACAACCTGGATGAATTTTTCCGGGTAAGGGTGGCCACGCTTAAACGTATGGGTTCCATTGGCAAGTCTGCCAAAATGCATCTTGAAGAAAACGCAGATGAAATACTGGCCGATATCCAGAGTACGGTTATTCACCAGCAACAGGAATTTAACCGCACCTGGAAGGAGATCGAGGACCAGTTGGAGAATGAAAAGATCTTCCTCCGCACCGATAAACAGCTTAACAAGGAGCAGCAGCGTTTTGTATTGCAGTACTTCAACGACGAAGTGCGCACCAATATCATCCCCCTGATGATAGAAAGTATACCGCAACTGCCTTACCTCCGCGATAAATCTATTTACCTCGCTGTTGTACTGGCCCGTGAAGATGGCTCAGTAAGGCAGAAGTTCGCATTGATCGAAATCCCGACCAATGTACTCCCCCGCTTTATTATCCTCCCATCTAAAGAAGGAGAACATAATATTATATTACTCGAAGACGTGATCCGCTTCGCATTACCGAACCTGTTCCATTACTTTGGGTACGATAAATTCAGCGCACATATCATTAAGGTAACCCGCGATGCGGAACTGGATATTGATAACGACTTCTCCAATAACCTTATTCACCAGATAGAAAAAGGGATCAAAGACAGGCGTAAGGGCAAACCTGTGAGGTTTGTGTACGATAAGGAAATTGATACGCTGCTGCTGGAATACCTGATGCGCCGGCTGGGATTGTCTAAAAAAGATAACCTGATCCCGGGTGCCCGTATCCATAACTTCAAAGACTTTATGGACTTCCCGGTATCGGTGTTCGGGAAAGCACATGGCCGCCGCAGGGGGGCTATGCACCCGCTGTTCGTAAATGCCCCCAGCGTAATGCACGTGATCCAGAAGCAGGATGTACTCATCCACACGCCTTACCAAAGCTTCGATACTATTATCGACCTGCTGCGCGAAGCGGCGATTGATCCGAATGTAACGACTATCAAGATTACTTCTTACCGACTGGCGAAGAACTCCAAAATCGTGAACGCGCTTATAAACGCCGCCCGTAATGGTAAACAGGTAGTAGTAGTAATGGAACTGCGCGCCAGGTTCGATGAAGAGGCGAACCTCCGCTGGAGAACAAGGCTGGAAGAGGATGGCATCAAAGTGTTGATTGGTGTACCCGGGATGAAGGTGCATGCTAAGATCTGTGTGATCAAAAAACGCATAGGCAATAAAACTTTGCAGGTAGGCTTCATCGCCACTGGTAACCTGAATGAAAACACCGCACGTATATATGGCGACCATTACCTGCTGACGGCCGACAGGGCTATCCTGGCCGACGTGAACCGCATCTTCTCGTACCTCGAAAGTCCAAAACACGATGTGAAGTTCCTGAACGCCTGTAAAGTAATGCCCGTCAGTCCATTGTCGATGCGCCGCACTTTTATAAAGTTAATCGACCGTGAGATCAAACATGCAAAAAGTAAAAAGAAGGCGGAGATCATCCTGAAAATGAACTCCTTATCTGATGAAATACTGATTAATAAATTATATGAGGCAGCTGCTGCCGGCGTCACTATTAAAATGGTGATACGGGGTATATGTTGCGCCTATACGGAGAACAAGAAGTGGAAGAAAGATATAGAGGCAGTGAGCATTATCGACGAGTACCTGGAACACGCCCGCGTATTCATTTTCCATAACAGCGGCGATCATAAGGTGTACCTTTCCTCCTCTGACTGGATGGTGCGTAACCTCGATCATCGTGTAGAAGCGGCAGTGCCGGTAGATGATCCTGAACTGAAAAAGGAATTGATCGATATCGTGAACATTCAGCTGGCCGGTAATGTGAAAGCGCGCATCCTGGATAATGAGCAAAAGAACGAGTATAAAAAGGCTTCTGGCAAAAAGGTACACGCCCAGGTAGAAATTTTCCGCTACCTGCACGAAAAAACGTATAATTTTGACGGCATAAAGAATTGATGGATAAAGTAGTGCTAATATATACATGAAGCTGGCAGCAATAGATATAGGTTCCAATGCAGCGCGGCTCCTCATTTCGGAGGCGTCGCCCAAGGCAAGCGGAGAAATGGATTTTACGAAGGTTAACCTCATACGTGTGCCTTTGCGGCTGGGTATGGACGTATTTGCCGATGGTTTTATCTCTGAAAAAAGAGCGAAGCACCTGGTGGATACGATCAAAGCTTATAAACTGCTGCTGGACGTGTACGAGGTGAAATACCTTAAAGCATGCGCCACCTCCGCCATGCGCGATGCCAGTAACGGCCCGCAAATTCTGAACCGCGTACACCAGGAAACAGGTATTGATATTCACATCATTACCGGTCAGGAAGAAGCCTCATACATTTACGAGAACCATATCGCCGAACATATGGACCCTACCAAGTCTTACATGTATATAGATGTTGGCGGCGGTAGTACAGAACTCACCTACTTCTCGGGCAACACTATGGTGTTCAAAGAGTCGTTCAATATTGGCACCATACGGCTGATGCAGAAGCAGGTCACGGACGCCCAGTGGCAGGAACTGAAAGAGTTCATCCGCACGAAAGTAAAGGGTAACGTAAAAGCGATCGGCTCAGGCGGCAACATCAACAAAATATTCTCTCTCTCTAAAAGAAAAGAAGGTAAACCACTTACACTCGACTTGCTAAAGGACTACTACAAAGAGTTTTCGAGCTTTACGGTGGAAGAGCGTATACATGCTTATAACCTGCGCGAAGACCGCGCCGACGTAATTGTACCCGCGCTGCAGATTTACGTAAACGTAATGCGCTGGGCCAATATCGACGAAATATATGTCCCTAAAATCGGCCTCGCCGATGGACTCATACACTCACTGTACAATGAGATTGTGGGCATTGTAAGTCGTTGATGCTTAAGCTTTGCTAACTTGTTATGCAGGCGTTTACCGTTCCAAAAAAAACTTCCTGAATTTAAATATATATTCCCACCTTTGTGCCTTGCCTGCGTAGGTGACCTGGCAGTGTATTCCACGTAACGTACCAAAATGGCAAACCATTAAAAACATTCTATAATGTCGGTGAATAAAGAGATCAAGCGTGTCACCACGCATATCCTGCAGAAGATGAAACAGGATGGAGAAAGAATATCAATGCTAACGGCCTACGATTTTTCGATGGCTAAGATATTCGACGATGCAGGAATGGACATTCTCCTGGTAGGCGATTCTGCTTCCAATGTTATGGCTGGCCACGAAACCACTCTGCCTATCACCCTCGATCAGATGATTTACCACGCTGTTTCTGTGGTACGTGCGATTAAACGCAGTTTCGTCGTAGTGGATCTTCCCTTCGGTTCTTACCAGGGCAACTCTAAGGAGGCACTGAGTTCCGCTATTCGTATTATGAAGGAAACAGGTGCGCATGGTATTAAGATTGAAGGCGGCGAAGAGATCATCGAATCTGTAAAACGTATTATTTCCTCTGGTATACCGGTAATGGGACATCTTGGTCTTACGCCGCAGTCGATATATAAGTTCGGTACTTACGCCGTGCGCGCTACCGAAGAAGTGGAAGCACAAAAGCTGCTAAGCGATGCGAAACTATTGCAGGAAGCCGGCTGTTTTGCTATCGTGCTGGAAAAAATACCGGCACTGCTGGCTAAACAGGTGGCCGAAGAACTTCGTATCCCCATCATCGGCATTGGTGCTGGTAAGTATGTTGACGGACAGGTATTGGTGATGCACGATATGCTGGGCATCAACAAGGAATTTAAACCGCGCTTCCTGCGCCGGTACCTGAACCTGTACGACACCATACTGGGCGCTACCAAACATTACATTAAAGATGTGAAGTCCAGGGACTTCCCTAACGATAGCGAACAATATTGATCTAACGCAAATTACGGTCAAAAGCCGCGGCGGACACTGTTCTGCTGCGGCTTACTCTTTTATGGCGGTATCGGTAAAAAAATTTAAATTCGCTTAAACTCAGATGATTTGAACAGGTTGCTGAACATACAACTTTCGCTCCTCTCCTTTTTAAGGAGTACCTGTTCGCATGTTCCATGAGCTACCCCTTAGCTGCTAATAATCAACCCACATCTGCTTATTAATTAACATTTTACATGTCTACACTCGATATAGTGCTAAACGGGCTTATGACGCGGTATAAAGAACGCGTACCCGACGTTGGCGGTGTTATAAACGCCATGATCAAAGAAAACATCATTCACAACGACAGCGATATTGAAAATGACCATATTGCGTTCCGTACCATGGGCGTCCCGCATTTAGGTATTCAGTCGCTGGAGAAGATATTCCTCCACTATGGTTATACGAAAAGGGACTACTACTTGTTCCCGGAGAAGAAACTGGACGCATACTGGTATGCGCCACCTGAAGAAAAATACCCACGTATCTTCATTAGCGAACTGAGGGTTAAAGACTTAAGTTCCCGCTCACAGGAAATCATTCATAGTTACACCAGTGAAGTAACGTCCGACCCGGTAGATAACCTCGACCTGAACGATGGTGCCGCTGTAGACCACTTCCTGCACAGCGCCCTCTGGCGCACACCTACCCTGGCCGATTACAGGGAATTGGGTAAGGAGAGTGAATACGCTGCCTGGGTAATCTATAATCGTTACTACCTGAACCACTTTACAGTAAGCGTACACAACCTGAAAGCTGGCTACAATACGGTGGAGGCTTTTAATACCTTCCTCGAGAAATACGGCTTTAAGCTGAACGACTCGGGCGGTAAGATTAAAACCAGTCCCGATGGCGGGCTGTCCCAAAGCTCAACCGTTGCCCGCATGATCCAGGCCGACTTTGCTGATGGGGAGCAAACAGACATCGCTGGTTCGTACGTAGAGTTTGCCGAAAGAAGAATTCTACCTCAGTACGCCGATCTGCCTGCTAATCAAATAAAAAGAGTACATCGCCGCGAAGGCTTCGAGGCAAACAATGCCGATAAAATATTTGAGAGCACCTACTCTACCCAAACCGGGAAAAAGTAATTGCTAACCTGCTTATAATGAAAGTCCTGCCACTATCCGGCGGGACTTCTCATTTATTATTTAACCGGCATCTGACTTCTAATCAGCCGCCGTTGTGTCACTCCCTTGAACTATAGAATGCCTAATGAACTATGGTAATTTACTACTGGTTTCTAGCTTATTAGCAGGAAATAAGCACGATATTACAGTAGGAATAGTGCAGAATAAGCGTAGAATAACTGTAGGGTTACTGTAGGACAAGACAGGTGTGTATAAGGTGTATATAAGGTTTACATAGGGTGTACGCAGTCCTGAAAAAGGGTTACAGCCGGGTGGAATAATCGAAACGCTAAAGTCGATACTAAATTAACAGGAGCATTTTAGCGGAGGTGAGGATTAAGCGATCGTTATAGGATCCTTCTTGCATCCTTCTTACATCCTTCTTAAAAAGGCCCCTTTCTATAAGGGAAGTACGAAGGATTTAAGAAGGATGTAAGTAAGTTGTTGCGCAAAGGTGTTTCGCCTGATCAGCGGGTTGCCGCCGAAGGGTGTGACACAACGGCGGCCGGGTCAGTATTCCGGATGCCAGTCCCCAATTTGTCATTAAACGCCGTTCATTATCCATTTGTGTAAAAGCATAAATTCTTAACTTCAACCCTAACAAAATCACCACTTTATGAAGGTTACTTATTATGGGCACTCCTGCTTTTCGGTAAATATTGGCGGCAAAAACATATTGTTCGATCCGTTTATTACGCCGAATGAGCTGGCGAAAGATATCAGGGTGAACGAGGTGCCGGCCGATTACATATTCGTGTCCCATGCACACTTCGACCATATTAACGATGCGATGAGCATTGCCCTTCGGACAAATGCTAAGATTATTGCCAATTGGGAGATTTACAACTGGTTCAGTAAAAACGGGGTCACGAATGTGCAGCCGATGAACCCCGGTGGTAAGTGGGATTTTGAATTTGGTACAGTGAAATGCATCCAGGCGGCGCACTCCAGCAGCTTCCCGGATGGGAGTTATGGTGGCGTAGCCAGCGGGTTTGTGTTCCTGACCAACGAAGGCAACTTTTACTACAGCGGCGATTCGGGACTGAGCATGGAAATGCAACTGATTAAAAAGCTGGGGCAGCTCGACTTCCTGGTACTACCCATCGGTGATTTACTGACCATGGGGCCGGACGATGCCATTGAACTGGCCGGCTGGCTGGATGTAAAAACCGTTATGGGCGTTCATTACGATACTTTTGGACTGATCAGGATCGACCACGACAAGGTGAAAAAGCAGTTTGCCGACGCGGGTGTAACCCTGCGCCTGCTCGCTATTGGTAGTACCGAAGACTTTTAATGCGGGAGTTTCTCTTTTATCAACCCATATACCCAGGTGCCGAAAATGGCGCTGGCCAGGGTAACAAGGATAACGGTGAAGCCGGCGCCTACCTGCGCGAACAGCGGTCCGGGACAGGCGCCGGTTACTGCCCAGCCGAGTCCGAATAACAGTCCGCCATAGATATTCCCTTTTGTGAACACCTTAGGCGCGATCACGATCGGCTCGCCGGCAATGGTTTTAATATTGAACTTACGGATCAGGAAAACCGAGATCATACCGGTAAGTACGGCCGAACCAATCACCCCGTACATGTGAAACGACTGCAACCGGAACATCTCCTGGATGCGGAACCAGGACATTACTTCCGCTTTTATGAGTATACCGCCGAAAATGGCGCCTAACAGCGCATATTTAAGGTTTTTCATCTTAAAGTAATTTAAGCAGGTAAGGAAGAAAAAGATGCGTCATAGCAAAGCCGCCTGCCATGAAACACATCGTTGCCACCAGCGAAGGCCATTGCAACGTGCTGAGTCCCAAAATCGAATGCCCCGACGTACAGCCACCCGCGTAACGGGTACCGAAGCCCACCAGGAAACCACCCATCAAAAAAAACACCCATCCTATTGGCCTGCTTACATTCGACCAGTTGAAAATATCTTCCGGCATCAGCTCGTCAAAACTCCTAATGCCAAGCGCCTGCAAATCAGCGATCGTTTCCGGGTTCAGGTTAACGGGTTCATTGTTGCTAAGGAAAATAACGGTGATGAATGCGCCCAGTACGATGCCCGCTACGAAAAACAAGTTCCAGCTTTCTTTTTTCCAGTCGTATTTAAAAAAAGCGATGTTGGCGGGTATACAGGCTGCGCAAATATGGCGGAGTGAGGACGAAATGCCAAAAGCCTTATTACCTGCAATGAGCAGCGCCGGCACAATTAGTCCTATCAGCGGCCCCGCAACATACCAGGGCCAAGGTTGTTTGATCAGTTCCATACACTGCACGGTTTTTAAAGCCGTGTACGCAATCTAATTATAATTTAGGTTGAAAGGAAAGCATTTTTCTTAATGGCTGATTCCCCGGATAATCTTAAGTTTGACCTTTAATTCCAGATCAATATGCTCGACGTATTACAAACATTCCATATCGACAACCCGCATAGCGGCGTGGCTACAGGTAAAGACTGGCTAAAAGGTAACGGTGAAAACATTACCGCCTCCTCGCCCGTAGATGGTAAACAACTTACCACGGTTGCCTCCGCCTCCCGCGAAGACTATGATGCCGTAATTGCCAAAGCGCAGGAAGCCTTTAAACAATGGCGCACTGTTCCGGCTCCGGCCCGCGGCGAAGTGGTGAGGCAGGTAGGTGAAGCACTGCGCAAACAGAAAGATGCGCTGGGCAGGCTGGTGTCTTACGAAATGGGCAAGAGTTTACAGGAAGGTTTGGGCGAAGTGCAGGAGATGATCGATATATGCGACTTCGCAGTGGGACTTAGCCGCCAGCTGTATGGATTAAGTATGCACTCCGAACGGCCCGGCCACCGTATGTATGAGCAATGGCATCCACTGGGGGTGGTAGGTATTATCAGCGCTTTTAACTTCCCGGTAGCCGTATGGAGCTGGAACGCAGCTTTGGCCTGGGTTTGTGGAGATGTGTGTGTATGGAAGCCCTCGGAAAAAACACCGCTGACGGCCATCGCCTGTCAGCAGATAGCGGCAGAAGTATTTGCGGCTAACAATGTGCCCGAAGGCGTATCGTGCCTCGTAGTGGGCAACCGTGAGGTAGGCGAATGGATGGCGAACGATGCGCGGGTGCCACTGGTATCGGCCACAGGCTCTACCCGTATGGGTAAAAGTGTAGGTGCTGCCGTAGGTGCAAGATTAGGCAGAAGCTTACTGGAACTGGGCGGCAATAACGCTATTATTATATCCGAACACGCTGATCTCGACATGTCGCTGATCGGCTGTGTGTTTGGTGCGGTAGGTACTGCAGGTCAGCGCTGCACCAGTACGCGCAGGCTTATTATTCACGAGAAAGTATATGATGCTTTTAAAGCTAAGCTGGTAAAAGCCTATCAGCAATTGCGTATTGGCGATCCCTTGGATCAGCATAATCATGTAGGCCCGCTTATCGATACCGATGCGGTGGATGCTTACCTCTCTTCTATTGAAAAATGTAAGGCCGAGGGCGGCAGCTTTATCGTAGAGGGCGGCGTGTTAAGCGGTGCCGGTTATGAAAGCGGTTGTTATGTGAAACCCTGCATAGCCGAGGTGAAGAACGATTACGCGATTGTACAGCATGAAACTTTTGCGCCCATTTTATACATTATGAAGTACAGTAGCGCCGAAGAGGCGATCGCATTGCAGAACGGTGTGCCTCAGGGGCTTTCATCGGCTATTATGACGCTGGACCTACGCGAGGCGGAACAGTTTTTATCGGCTGCCGGTTCTGACTGCGGCATTGCCAACGTAAATATCGGTACTTCAGGTGCTGAAATCGGTGGTGCTTTTGGTGGTGAAAAGGAAACAGGTGGCGGTCGTGAGAGCGGTTCCGATGCCTGGAAGGCCTATATGCGCAGGCAGACAAATACAATTAATTACTCTGCCAAACTGCCACTGGCACAAGGTATTAAGTTTGATCTTTAAGGAGTTACGATAAAGTTTAAGAGCGTTGGGCTAAAAGTAGCGGGGTTGGAGAACCCCGCTTTTTCGTTAAACGGAAACCATGCTTATGAGAAAGAATGCTTTTCGCATCCTCTCTGGGTATAAATATTAAACAAATTTTCGAGAATTCATATTCAACTTTTGTGCTACTTGCCACCCATCATCCTAAATTATTACCATCCATACCTGTATATGCACCCGCTGCTATGATTTAACATTTTCACACATACTAAACACAACACAGCCATGAGAGCGGATTTTGACGGAATTATGGTAAAAGAAATGTTAAACAACATGGCTGTTATCAATGAAAAACAGAAATTTGCTGTTGGTGTTTTTTTGGTTTAAAACCTTGTTGAAGGAGAAAAAAAGTACGTCGAAAGAGCAAATGATGATTTTTAACTTACCCTTTGCATCGGCTTATAGCCATATTACCGTAAATGTAAATCAGCAGGAAGAGTACCGGATGGTCTTAATGACAAATGGCCGTACATCATTTTAAACTATGACAACAGGATAAGAAAGTTTAACTTTCCCGCTTACGTCATAGCATTTGATTTGGCGTTTTATTAACCAATTGCGGTATTCTAATTGTAATCTTATTGGACAAATTGTTACACATGAATTTTTTTAGAGAGCTGGCAGTAGTGACAGGAGCAGTAGTACTGGCTACATTTTCGACAGAAGTTAAGGCACAAGGCACGGCAGTACCCAAAAACTGGCAGTTGCTTGATTATGGCAAAGACAGTGTTTTTGGTGTGAGCGCAGAAAAGGCTTACTCCGAACTTTTGAAAGGGAAAAAGAGCAAACCCGTACTGGTTGCTGTTATCGACTCTGGCGTTGACACTACCCACGAAGACCTTCGTTCCATTTTATGGCGCAACCCCAAAGAAATTCCGGGCAACGGCATCGACGATGATGGCAATGGCTACATTGATGACGTGTATGGCTGGAACTTCCTCGGTGCCAAAGATGGCAGCAGTGTAAAGGAAGACAGCGATGAAGCCTCACGCGAGTACTACCGTTACAAAAGCAAATACATCAACCCCGATTCTGCCCTGGCACCCGGCTCGAAAGAGTATGCTTACTGGGAGCGCCTGAAAGCAAAAACAGAACGGCCGCCATCAGCAGATAAAGGTCAGTATAAAACAATGCTCGCCATCAGGGAAAACCTGAAAAAGAGTGAAACGATTCTGAAAGATTATACCAAAACAGAAGATATCACGGCTAAACAACTGGACTCTATAAAGAATGCAGGCGAAGATGTGGCTATGGCCAAATCTTTCCTCACCCGGTTATTCTCTTCGATGGAAGGTGAAGAAGATGTTTCGCTGAACGCCTTTAAAGAGGAGCTGGACGAGTATATCCAGCAGTTGAAAAAGAACATGGAAGCTTCTGTAAAACGTCCGGTAGATAAGCGTACGCTTATCGTTGGCGATAACCTTAACGATATCAACGACCGCTTCTACGGCAACAATGATGTAATGGGGCAGTTCTCCTTCCACGGTACGCACGTTTCCGGTATTATTGCCGGTGTTCGTGATAATGGTGTAGGTATTGAAGGGGTGGCCGACAATGTGCGCATCATGGCCGTGAAGGTAGTGCCTGATGGCGACGAACGCGATAAGGACGTGGCATTAGGTATCCGTTACGCGGTAGATAATGGTGCGAAGATCATCAATATGAGCTTTGGTAAAGGATTTTCTCCAAACAAAGAGTGGGTGGATGACGCGATCCGTTATGCGGAGTCGAAAGGTGTACTGCTGGTGCATGCTGCAGGCAACGATGGCGCGAACAATGATGAAGTGGAAAACTTTCCTAACGATACTTACCTGGATGGCAAAACAGCCAACAATCTAATTACTGTTGGGGCAATGGGCAATGGCCGTGGTAATGCGAAAGTGGCCGTGTTCTCTAACTATGGTAAAAAAGAGGTAGATGTGTTTGCGCCTGGTGTGCAGATTTATTCTACCGTACCCGGTGGTAATAAATACGGTGCTGCAAGTGGTACCAGCATGGCTTCGCCTGTAGTAGCGGGTGTTGCGGCACTGGTACTCTCCTACTATCCCGAGCTGAGCGCACGCCAACTGAAAGAGGTACTGGAGAAATCGGCTACACCAATGCCGGCGAGCCTGGCAATGGTCAACAAACCAGGTAGCAGTGGCGAGCAGGTTAACTTCGCCGATCTTTCTACCAGCGGCGGTATGGTGAACGTTTACAACGCGTTGAAACTGGCGGCTAAAACCAAAGGTGAAAACAAAGAACCTAAGCCAAAGAAAGAGAAAAAGGCGAAAGTAGCGCCGGTAAAAAAAGGTTAACGATCATCATACAAATAAAAAAAGCCTTCCTGCACTGAGTGCAGGAAGGCTTTTTATTGATAGAAAAAATAACTACAAACCTATAAGCCGGATTCTGTACCCCGAATTGCTCCGGTGCCGCTATCATTTATCTGCGACGCCAGTCACCTGGCGCCTGTATCTGCCTACCCTCGGTCATCGGACGAGCCGCCCTTAATCGACCGTATACATGGCATTTCAGCATGCAAGGTTTACCCGCAGTAACGGTTACCCGCTACCACCGTGGGCTTTTACCCCACATTTTCACCCTTACCCTGGTTTGCACGAAGGCGGTTATTTTCTGTGGCACTCTCTGTAAACGCCTTGCGGCGCCTCCCACCCGTTAGGTGGTGCATTGCCCTTTGCTGTCCGGACTTTCCTTGCGACCCTTACGGGTAACACGATAGCGCGGTTTGTAGTTAAGCGGTAAAAGTACGATAAATCACTTGAAAAAAATCTCCGTAGCGCCGTGACCGTACAGCGGATGGTATTGATTGATGTAGTTCTTTACCTCCGGTGTCACTTTGAGAATGTCGTGCAGCTCCTCCCGCAGTTTGCCTTTACCCACTCCGTGAATAACGATCATCGAATGCTGGTGATGTGCAATGGCAAGGTCCAGGTAATGCTGGAACTCGTTGAGTTGTATGGCGAGTATTTCAAGATTACTGAGCATTTCGTAGTCGTCGCTCAGTTTTTCTATATGCAGGTCTACTTCGTATTGCGGTTGTTCTATCGCGCTGTTTAAAATATAGGTAGTAGCCGAAACGCCCTGGTTCAGGTACTTGGCGTCCACGAACGGCTCGTCCTCCAGGCGCAGCGGGTACGTTTCAAATAAAAGATAGCTAAGGGTAGCCTGCTCTTTCACTTTCAGGTCGTTAAGCTGCAGGAACAACTGTTTGGCTTTAACTTTCCAGCCTTTGCTAAAACTAACCGCCAACTTCGGATCTGGTGGTTTAAGCGTAAAGGTGAACTCGAAACGTGGCTGATCGTTCAGTTGTTCAAACAGCAGGTCGGCCAGGTAAAAGTGCTGGAAAGGATGCACTTCGTGTTTGATTTCGAGGTGCAACCTGTTGTTCAGGAATATCTGGAAATGAACATTATAAATACGTGCGGTTTCATTTAGCAGGTGATACTTCAGCAGGCTTACCCTTTCGTCATATCCTTCTGTTATCCATACCGGTAGTATGGAAAGGAATACGCCTGTTTCTTCCCTGTTAATGGGAAAAGCTTTCTCCTTTTTAATTTCTTCGCCCCTTTGTGTTTTGGGTACGTAAATGTCCTTCTGCACGGTGAACCGGTGGAAATAAGGGAAATCTACCTGGTCGTAATAAACGGGAAAGGTGACGCCTTTAACTTCTACCATCAACATGTCATCGCCAATCATGTCAACTACCCTTCCCTCCTCTTTGGAGTGTAAAATAAGAATGGTGTCGCCTATGGAGTACTTCATAAAAATCTGCCTGAACTTTAATTATCAATGGTGCCGCCCCGGCATAACTTAGCCGTGAGCGTTGGGGCATGGTTGGCCCGGACGCGCAAATTAACGATTAACCTGCAGTCTACCATCAATCGGATTAAACCGTATCCGCTGCTTTTTCCGGATGGTCGGCCATATAACGGTCCACAGACAGAGGGCCGCTGCCTTCTACCATAACGAAAAGCAGGCCTGCCAGCGTAAGCAGGCAAATCCAGAGTTCTGTGTGAACGTTAAATAATGGAGTACCGGAGCCGATAAAAATGAGTGCGCCTATCAGCACCGGGATGTTAAACAACACCGCAATGCGTGTAAGCAGGCCCATGGCGATAAGGATACCGCCGCAGAGATGTGCGAAGATGATATAATGCCCCATCCACATCGACATTACCGAAAGAAACGGTTGCTGCCTGATAGTGGCGTTTAGCTGATCTATATTGCCAATGAACTGTACCCCTTTTGCAATAAGGAACAGTCCCAGCAGAACCCTCAGTACATCAATCCATTTTGGATGATGCGTCTGACCCCAACGGTCAATTCGTTGCAGTGTGTTCATATATAATACAGTTTAAGTTCAAAGAGCGCTTAACCTAATATACGAAAATTACCGCAATAAATACCGCGGAGGCCCCTACGCCTGTGCTTCCCTGTTGCGCAGGCGACTGTTACGGTAGCCATACAGGAAGTAAATTACCAGTCCAAAACCCATCCAGCCGAAAAACACGAACCAGCTCTTAACTGGTATTTCGATCATCAGGTACAGGCAGCAAAGCATGCCCAGGATCGGAATTACGGAAAGGTTTTTTAAAATGGTAAAAATGGTGATGAGGTAGGCGAGTACAAGGAAGATAATAAACAGGATCTCCTGGTGGGAGTCTTGCGTGAGGTTGCTGAAGTTATGAACGATTTTATCCCAGAAGAAAAAAGTGAAGGCTGCCAGTAATACAGGCACGATGAAACGGCCGTTAATATAGGGCAGATTGAACCTCTTGCCTTCTTTACTCTCCATTCTTGGCAATAACAACACCCCACCGCACACCAGCACGAATGCGAACAGGGTGCCGATACTCGTAAGGTCGGTAACAATACCGCTTTCTATAAACAGGGATGGAACGGCCACAATAAAGCCAGTAACGATCGTAGAGAATGATGGTGTTTGGTATTTGGGATGCACCTTCGCGAAACGTTTAGGCAACAGCCCGTCGCGGCTCATACTCATCCAGATACGCGGCTGGCCTATCTGGAAAACCAATATCACACTGGTAGCGGCAATAACGGCACTCACCGACACAATGTAACCGATCCTGCTCATGTTTATTTTCTCAAACACAAATGCCAGCGGATCTTTTACGTTGGAGAATTCCGAGTAATGCACCATACCGGTGATGACCAGCGTTACAATGATATAAATAATGGTACAGATGATCAGGGAATAAATCATACCGCGTGGCATATCGCGCTGCGGGTTGCCGCATTCTTCAGCAGTTGTGGAAATGGCGTCGAAGCCGATATAGGCGAAGAATACGGCCGATACGCCTTTCATAATGCCCGAAAAGCCGTTCGGCGTAAAGGGCACCCAGTTATCGGTATTGATATAAAATACCCCGATGGCAATCACAGCCAGCAACACCACGATCTTTAATCCCACCATAAAGTTGGCGCTCTTTTTACTTTCCCTGATACCGATGTAGGCCAGGATAGTAATCAGAATAACGATGATGAAGGCGGGAATATTAAGAACCACATGCCAATTGCCGATTACAGGCGCGGTGGTCCAGGCGAGGTTTTCGGTGGATTGCCCGGCCGCCAGGGCTGCTTCGTAAGTATGTTGTGCTGTTTTGAAGTCGGTGATCATCCATTCCGGAAGATGAATGTTCATGCCTTCCAGCACGTTATTGAAGTAACTGCTCCACGAAATGGCCACTACTATATTGCCGATCGAATACTCCAGGATAAGCGCCCAGCCAATGATCCAGGCAGTAAGTTCACCGAAGGTAACATAAGAATAGGTATACGCACTACCGGCTACGGGCACACGCGAGGCAAATTCAGCATAACACAGCGCCGTAAATCCGCAGGTAACCGCGGTAATCAGGAAAAGGAAAATCACACCGGGGCCTCCGTCGTAAGCCGCCTGGCCTATTGTGGAGAAGATGCCGGCGCCAATTACGGCAGCAATACCCATGAGGGTAAGGTCGCGCACACCCAGTACTTTGTCAAGACCCTGGGTTGCATGTCCATCAGACACGCCGGTGCGGGCATCGGTAATAATGTTGGCAAGCGACTTTTTCCTGAAAAGCGAATTAGACATTGGAAACAGTTACAGGTTGATAATTGATTTTGTTGATTTAGTTCTAAGCGGCCTAGCGCCAAATATAATAATTAATCAGATACTAATGCTGGCGGGTAAGCAGGTAATCAGCCAGTTCTTTCAACGGTGCCTTACGTCCGCTCATCACCGCAATGTTTTCCAGGTGTTCAAAAGCGATCTGCATAAAGTGTTCTTTCTGTTGTTCTGCCCAGTCGTCTACCTTACAATCGTGAAACAGTTCGAGTGTTTGCGGCACCTTGGTAGCATCATCTGCGGCCAGGGCCATCAGTTTGTCGAGCTGCTGCCTTTGCGAAGGTGTGCACATCTCCATGGCCTTTAATAATAAAAATGTCTTTTTGTTGATGAGGATGTCTCCCCCCTGCTGTTTGCCAACTTTTTCCGGGTTGCCGAAAGCGTCCAGCAGATCGTCCTGTATCTGGAAGGCGATGCCCACGTTTTTACCGAAACCGTAGATGTGCCCCTGGTTACCTTCGCTGCCACCGCCGATAATCGCGCCCATCTGGAGGCTGGCCGCCAGTAAAACAGAGGTTTTAAGGGCAATCATATTTACATAATCGGCATAGTTCACCTGGTCCGGCTCCATGCCTTCCATGTCCATATCCAGTTGCTGGCCTTCGCACACTTCAGTGGCGGCTTTATTGAATACAGAAATGATCCTTTGTTTGTATTTAGACTGGATTTTGTTGAGGTAGTCGTAAGCATGTATGAGCATTACATCGCCGGCGAGGATGGCGGTGGGCTCGTTATATTTTGTGTGTACAGTAGGCATGCCGCGGCGCAGGGGCGCTTTATCCATAATATCGTCGTGTACCAGGGTGAAGTTGTGGAACACCTCCACGGCGTGGCCTACCAGGAATGCGTCCGGGTGTATTTCGTCGAATAGTTCGTTACCCATAATTGCCAATACCGGCCTGATTCTTTTGCCACCGAGGCTCAGAATGTACTGGGCCGGGTCGTATAAAGATGAGGGTGATTCCGGAAACTGGCGTTTACCGAATTGTTGCTCAAACTGCGCTGCTAACTCTTTAAATGAATGCATGTGGTCTTAAAATTAAGTTACGGACCTGCGTGGTGCGGGTCCGTAAACTAAGCAATTGCGTAATATGGTTTAAACTATTCTTCTTTCTTTTTGCGCCTGGACGTAGCCCGCTTTTCGGCAGCCTCTTTACCACTACGACCGGGTTTAGGCGGCTTGCCACCTGATTGCTTTTTACTACCGCTGCCTTTACTACGGTCGCCACTCTTGCGTGGCGCATTAGCCCATTCGTTGCCTGCGGTTTCCGAGGCATTGCGGCGTACAGGTACGCCATCTACATCGGCCAGGTCGTAATCCAGCTGGCGTTTAACCAGGTTGGCGCCTACCACTTTTATCTTCACTTTGTCACCAATACGGTACTTTTTACCGGTGTGCATGCCAATGAGGGCGTATTCGTTTTCGGAATGACGGAATTCTTCGGGCAGGTTGTGAATACTTACCAGCCCTTCACACTTGGTGTCTACAGTTTCGACCCAAAAGCCGAAGTGAGACACACCGCTGATCACACCTTCGAACTCCTCACCAATAAATTCCTGCATGTATTCCACCTGCTTGTATTTATTGGCAGCACGTTCGGCCTCCATGGCCTTACGCTCCATTTCGGAGCTGTGTTTACAACGCTTCTCCAGCAGTTTGTCCACCTTTACATCTTCTGCCAGTATCTGCGCTAACACCCGGTGTACCAGTACGTCCGGATAACGGCGGATGGGCGAGGTAAAGTGGCAATAGTACATGAAGCCCAGGCCATAATGCCCGATATTCTCTGTTGTATAAGCGGCCTTCGCCATCGTGCGGATACCCAGTGTTTCCAGCACATGCTGTTGCGCAGTACCCCTTGCGGCCTTCAGCATTCCGTTAAACGATTCTGAAATGGTTTCTGGTTTGTGCAGGTCGAGTTTATACCCGAACTGGCTGGCAAACATAGCAAACATCTGTAGCTTTTCCTCATCCGGCGTATCGTGTATACGATATGGGAAAGGTACCGACTGTTTGTTTACGCGTACTTTGGAAACATGCTCGGCTACCGTACGGTTGGCCAGCAACATGAATTCCTCGATGAGCTGGTGGGCCTCTTTACTCTCCTTTACCACGATACCAATCGGTTTGCCGCCGGCATCCAGCTGGAAGCGTACCTCGGTAGAGGAAAAGTTGATAGCACCATCGTTAAAACGTTTGGCGCGGAGGCTCTGGGCCATTTTATTGAGGATCATTACTTCCTCTTCGTAAATGCCTTTACCGGTTTCGTTCTCGATAATCGTTTGCACATCTTCATAGGTGAAGCGATGGTCGGAATGGATAACAGTCCGGCCAAGCCAGTATTGTTTCACATTACCTTCCGCGTCTACCTGGAAAACGGCCGAGAAGGTGAATTTATCCTCATGCGGACGCAGCGAACAGAGTTCGTTGGATATCTTCTCCGGCAGCATTGGCAGCACCCTGTCTGGCAGGTAAACCGAGGTAGCACGTTTTTCTGCTTCCTTGTCCAGTTCAGTTCCCGGGAGTACGTAATGGCTAACATCAGCTATGTGTACACCGACTTCGTAGTGGCCATTCTTCAGTTTTTTGAAAGAAATGGCATCATCAAAGTCTTTCGCATCCACCGGGTCGATGGTGAAGGTGAGTACTTTACGGAAGTCCTTGCGACCCGCAATCTCTTCCGCACTCATCTCTTCTTTAATATCACCCAGTTCTTTAATCACCTCATTCGGGAAACTGAGCGGGAAGCCGCTTTCGATCAGTATTTCCTTCATGGCCAGGTCGTTAGTGTCGCTGGCGTCGAGTATTTCGAGTATTTCACCAACTGGCTTTTTGGTTTTCTCGCCCCAGGCTACAATACGTACCACCGCCTTATCGCCGCTTTTAGCGCCGTCGAGGGTATTGGCCGGAATATAGATGTCGGGGAGAAAGGTGCCTTTATCGGGCACCAGGAAGGCAAAGCCTTTACTCACGTCGAGCGTGCCGGTAAATTCTGTTTTCTTACGTTTAAGTATTTCCGTTACAACACCTTCCATACGGCCACCGTTGCCTTTGCCCTGCCTGATCACTCCCACTAAAACATCGTCGCCGTCCAGCGCCGTATTCAGGTTCTTTTGTTTAACAAGTACGTCTTTGGATTGTCCTTCTACGATTACGAAAGCCATTCCTGAGCGGGTTATTTCGATAGTTCCTTTGTAGGTTGTTTTCGGGCTGCTGCTTCTCTGGCCCTGATGTTGCGGGCGTTCGTCCTTATGGTCGTGGCTGCCTTTATTCTTCTTTTTTGTCATTTTAAGTCATTTTGTCCGCTGGTCAATACCGCGAACGTTTAATTTGGGATTGTGTTATGCAGCAGGTTTTCCGGCTATTCCTGGACCAAAGGAGTAGTTTCCAGGGATGCGCCGCTGCCGGCTACATAATCAAAAATATAATTATTAAATGAATCTGCTTCATTAAACAGGAAGGAAATCTCAACGGGAATCACAGCTATGGGGAGTTGGAGCTCCTTTATGATGTCGCGCAGCAGGTGTAGGCGTACTGCATCTTTTTCAGTTGTAACGATGATCTTCGGCGTTCCATCCGTCTTCTCCAGTTCCAGTTTTATCTTTTCCAGGTCTTTTCTCGAATAATAATAATGGTCGGGAAACGGAAGCAGGTATACATTAGCGAACTGTTGCTTCAAATGTTGTACCAAAGGTTCCGGCCTGGCAATTCCGCATACGGCCAGTACCGTTGCATTGGCCGGTAATTGTACGGGCTCCGCGTCCAGCATGTTGTATAAACCGCCGTATTTCAGGCTGGTAAAGAACAGTCGCTGGTGAGGCAGGGGATCTATTTCCCGGTAAAAACGTTCCTTTTCGGTGACTGTAAGATTGGCAGGACATTTAGATACAATGATGACATCGGCCCTTTTATAACCGCTTCTGCCCTCGCGTAACCGCCCGAACGGCACCACATGGTCGTGCGTAAAGGGGCGGTTGTACTCGGTGATCATGATATTTTTGCCTGGTTTTACGGAACGGTGCTGGAAGGCATCGTCCAGCAGAATTGCCTGTATATACGGTCTTTCCATTAACAATTGCGGAATAGCGAGCATACGCTCCTCGCCCACACATACGCTAATGCCCGGGAATTTCTGGTGAAACTGCATGGGTTCATCGCCTATCTCAGCAGCGGTGCTTTGCCCGTCGGCCAGGAAAAAACCCTTGGTTTTACGGTTGTAACCGCGGCTGAGCGTTGCGATACGGAAATAATCTTTCAACAAACGGATGAGATATTCCACATGAGGTGTTTTGCCGGTGCCACCTACAGAAAGGTTGCCGACAGCAATTACCGGCAGGTCAAATTCAACGGCGCTCAGTACGCCCTTGTCGTAAAAACGGTTGCGCAGCCACATAATGAGGCCGTATAACATGGAGAACGGGTATAATAAAAAACTCAGGTATCGTAACACGGTGTGTTATTTTGTAAAGTTAAAAATGTGATCGGGCGTAATCACGGTGTCCATGGTGATGTCGCCCTCATATGTGTCTTCAATTTCGGGTACCGGTCCGAAGAAGCTAAGGCCTGTTTTACGGGCGGCGGGCCGGCACTGACGCAGAAACAGGTCGTACATACCCTTTCCGTAGCCTACCCGGTGCCCGTTTTTATCGAAGGCCAGCAATGGCACGAAGATAAGGTCGAGCTGTTCCGGTTCGATCAACTGGCCGCCTGCCGGCTCGGGAATACCAAAGCGGTTGGCGGTTATTTCAGTGGTACCTTCCCAAAGATAATGTAACATATGCCCGTTACTCAGGTCGGAACGGGAAATTACGAGGTGTATCTGCGGCTGCATTTCCTTCAGCCATTGTACGATCGCGTAAGTATCTATTTCCAGTTTACCGGCAATGGGCAGGTAGATGTGGAGGTATTGCACACCTGTGTAATCGAGCAGTTTGCATTGCTCCAGCAGCCGGGTGTTGAGCATAGCGGCAGTTTCCGGCAATAGTTCGAGGCGCTTTTGCAGGAATGTTTTCCTGAGATCTTTCTTCAGCGCGCTCATGCAGGAAAGTATTTTTCCAGTGAAGGTTTTAGCAACGCGGCCTGCTGTTGCACGAACGTTTTATCGGGCGCGGTAGTTTGTGGTATACGGCCTATACGCTGAATGCCGCTCCAGCGAATGATATCGGCTTCGTTCGTATGCTCATCGCCGTTAAATATCCAGCCAGCTATGGGAATATTAGCCTGCTGCAGTGCCATAGCGGTAAGCAGGCTGTGATTAATACTGCCGAGGTAGTTTTGCGCTACGATCACTGTGGAAGCGTTCAGTTTTTTTATAAAGTCGATAGTGAAAAGCGTATCATTCAGCGGCACCATTAGTCCGCCGGCGCCTTCAATCACCAAACACTTTGATTGTTGCAGTGCGGGGTGACCCATCAGCTTATCCAAAGAAATAACAATTCCTTCTCCCCGTGCGGCCAGGTGTGGCGAGGCGGGCATTTTGAGGCGGTATGCCTCATCCATACATAACCCGGCGTTGGAGATCAGTGATGCTACCGTTTCCTTGTCAGTAGCCTCTTCCAGTCCCGCCTGCACTGGTTTCCAGTAGTTGGCCTGTAGCGCTTCGGTTACCACTGCCGACACCAGCGTTTTGCCAATGCCTGTACCTATGCCTGTAATAAAAATCCGTTTCATCTGCGGGTCCATTGGGACAAATATAATTCATAAAAGAACTTTCCCGTAAATTCGTTGCCTAAGCGATTTGTTTATGAAATACTGTGCAAACATACTTGAAACAATAGGACATACCCCACTGGTGAAGTTAAACAGCGTAACGAAAGACCTGCCATGCACCGTGCTGGCCAAAGTGGAATTCTTTAACCCCGGCAACTCTATCAAAGACCGCATGGCGGTGCGTATGGTGGAAGAGGCGGAAAAAAACGGCCTGCTGAAGCCGGGAGGAACCCTGATCGAAGGCACCAGTGGCAACACGGGTATGGGCCTTGCGCTGGCGGCCATCATCAAAGGTTATCGCTGCATATTTACCACTACCGATAAACAATCCAAAGAAAAAGTAGATATACTTAAAGCTGTAGGTGCCGAGGTAATCGTTTGCCCCACAAACGTGGAGCCAGAAGACCCACGCTCCTACTACTCCGTAGCCGCCCGCCTGGCGAAAGAAGTTCCGAATTCATTCTATGTAAATCAATACGACAACCTCGCTAACCGCGATGCGCACTACGAACAAACCGGCCCTGAAATATGGGAGCAGACTGACGGTAAAATAACGCACCTCGTAGTGGCCACAGGTACAGGCGGAACGGTTACCGGCGCAGGTAAATACCTGAAGGAAAAGAACCCGGATATCCAGGTGTGGGCGATAGACAGCTATGGCTCGCTGCTCAAGAAGTTTCATGAAACAGGCCAGCTCGATATGAGTGAAGTGTATCCTTATATCACTGAAGGTATAGGCGAAGACTTTGTGCCTGAGAACTACGATATGAGCGTGATCGATGCTTTTGAAAAAGTGACCGACAAGGATGGCGCTGTAATGGCCCGCCGGATCACCAAAGAAGAAGGCATATTTGTAGGTTACTCCGCAGGTTCAGCCGTTTCCGGTTTGATACAGTTGAAACATAAGCTGAAAAAAGGCGATGTGGTAGTGGTGATTTTCCACGACCATGGCAGCCGCTACGTAGGCAAAGTGTACAACGACCAGTGGATGATGGAGCGCGGTTTCCTGGACGTTAAAACCGTGAAAGATGTGGTGAACGGCAGGCGTAACGTACCGCTCGTAACCATTTCTCCGGAGGAAAAAGTGAGCGACGCTATCGCCAAAATGAAGAAGTTCGACATCGAACACATTCCTATCCTGCTTAATAATGAAGTAGTAGGTGCCATCTCCGAAGGAGGTCTGTTCTCCCGCCTGATCGATCAGCCAGAGCTGAAAGATACGGCAGTGAAACATGTAATGCAGGCTTCATTCCCGGTGGTGACGCTGGACACGCCTATCGAAAAACTGACCATCTACATCAACAAAGAAAACGGGGCCGTACTTACCAAAGACGAGAGCGGCAACCATCACATCGTTACCAAATACGACATTATCCAGGCGCTTGGAAAATAAGATATTTACAGACCAGCTTGGGCGGAAAGTGGCGATCCCCTTTCCGCCTAAACGCATTGTTTCGGTCGTGCCCTCGCAAACGGAATTGCTTCACAGTCTTGGGCTGGATGAGGAAGTTTGCGGCATCACCAAGTTCTGTATACATCCGGCTGAATGGTTTCGTACCAAAACCCGCATCGGTGGGACCAAACAGTTGAATATCGAACAAATTACTGCACTGCAGCCCGATCTTATCATCGCCAATAAAGAAGAAAATCAAAAGGAACAGGTAGAAGCGTTAATGCAACACTTTCCCGTATGGGTTAGTGATATCAATACTTTAGAAGATGCATGTGCGATGATTGACGATGTGGGTGGTATAACAGGGCGTGTGGAAGAAGCACGGCGGTTGTGTTTAGAGATACAGCAACAGTTCAATAAGCTTTTGCCCATACCACCTATACCTACCGCATACTTCATCTGGCGCAACCCATGGATGGTAGCAGGTGGCGATACTTTTATACATCAAATGATGCAGCATTGCGGATTTCAGAATGTGTTCGCCCAAACGCCCCGTTACCCTGAGATTTCACCGGACATGTTAAGCGAAACGAAGTTGATTTTGCTTTCATCGGAACCGTATCCTTTTAAGGAAAAACATATAGAAGAAATAAGCAAATTCGCGCCCCGGGCCACTATACATTTGGTAGATGGCGAAATGTTTTCATGGTATGGCAGCCGCTTACTGGAGGCGCCAGCTTACTTTAACGAGTTGATACAGACACTACGCCACCGACAATCAATTATTTGAGGCAACCCTTCGTGAAAACTCACCGTAAGCATTTGAAAATGCAATTATGGAAAGAAGGAAGTTTATCTCGAACGTGGGCATCACGTTTGCCCTGGCCTGTGCCGGCGGGTTAGCAGCATGCAGCAAAGGTGGTAGCGACGATGATCCGGGAGGAGGTGGTGGTGGCGGCACTACGCCAAAGCTGACAGTTGACCTGGCGAGCCAGCTTACTACACCGGGCGACTTTACTATCGGCGGTGGTGTTATTCTCATTCGAACTGCTGCAGGCAACACGGCCGCTTCTTTCTCCGCCTTGTCGAGTACCTGTACGCACCAGGGCTGTACATTATCGACTTACAACAGCGGCAGTGCACAAATTGAATGCAATGCTCCCTGCGGGCATGGCAGCCGTTACAGCAATACTGGCGCCGTAGTTACCGGCCCAGCCACAGCAGCGCTCAGCAAATACACGGTAGAAATCAATGGTACCACGCTCACTGTAAAATAGCCAATAGTTTAGCACTCATCAAACGGACCATGCTTTCCGTTTAATAGTGGGCCGGCTGCCGATAGGACTTGTGTATAGCGGCCGGCTCTTCTTAATTTTCACCAGGTGCAACCAAAGGATTACATCCAGCTTCGTGCGCTATTTGCGCCGCTTCTTCGATAAAAATAATCAACAGGAAAAATCAGGCAGATGTGCCAACTGCTACATCCCGAAAGCTTTGTCCAAAGCTTTTACTACAGTTTGGGGACTGTTTTTACCCGGCATCACCACGAAGGGATATTCGTCTACAAACTCCAGCTTTTTAAACTCCGGTAGCCGGAATATGTTCATTTTATCGATGAAGGCCCGCTCATCCCGGCCATAAAAACGGATATACTTGGTATGCGTTACCGTTACCTCGTACATCGTTTTCTTGTCGTGGTGAACAAGGCTGAAAGTAAGTGCCGCATCTTCTGAAAGGGCTGTTTTGTGAGGGTATAAACCGGCTAATGCTTCCATTTTATGCATGGGTAACGTGCTGGCTGGCTCCTCCGTACCGTAAGTGCAACAAACCGTATCGGGTAAAAATTCAGTGAGTGAAATGAATACCTGCCACAGCCTGTCGTTATTTACGTTAATGCACGCCTCAAACCTGAAAGGTAGTAAGGCAGAGGCATTCATCCTTACCACAAAACCTTCTTTGATGGGCGCATGCGCCCGTCTTTCCATGAGCTCATGGCCATTGGCACGGTGTTCCAATTCATCGACATGTGGAATACGGATGGTAGGTGCGAGTACTAACATAACTTAAAGATAGCCATATTCTTCAAACAACTACTCTACATGCCGCCTTACATTCCAGATGCGCATCAGGCTGTCGCCCTCCTTTTTGCTGAGTTTTAGGGGACCTGTGGTGTCAGAGCTTTTGATGTAGGTGATGTTCCAGGGCAACAAACTATCGTACGCATAGCTTATCAGCAGTTCTTCACGGAATGCTGAGTCTTTCAGAAAATGTACGACCCGGTCTTCTTCCAATGTAATCTGATGATCGCGCAGTGTTACACTTTTGGACTTGCGGTAACCGGTGTCGCTGTCGAATACCGTGTCGGCGCTGCTCCATATGATATGTGTATCGCTGCTGTCTTTTGCTTTCCACGAATGCGGGAGCGTCATGAGTTTGCGTTTGCTGCGTTCGGGGTTATAGGCAGTACCGTAAGTTTCCTTGACAGGAAAAAGTTTGTACCAGTATACCTTTCCGTTGAAGTATAACAGGATGGCGAGCGCGCCGAGTATTATATAAAGTATCGTTTTCAAATGAGGGCCGGGTTAATTGGATAACTAAATTAACCCGGCGCACTGTTATGGAAAGGCAGTCGTTTTATAGTACGAGCAATGTGCGTACGCTTTTCTGGCGGCCGTCGATGATGAGATATACATAAAACAGGCCTTTGCCCAGTTTCTGGTTGAGACCTGTGAGCGAATGTAGGTAGGTGCCTGCGACCTGCCGGCCTTTATTTACCTGGTGTCTGATGTTTCCGCTTACATCGGTAACGTATAGCTGAATGTTTGCCGGTGTGGTAAGTTTATAGGCGACCAAAGCGTTCGCGGACGTCGGGTTAGGGAATACCTGATAGTCAATGCGCGATGGATCAACATCTTCAATGGCGGTTACCAGCGGTTTCACTGTATAGCTGTTTACCACGGGGCTCAGGCAGCCAAGTGCATAGGTTTTTTCGAGTCGCGTAGTGTAAGTGCCAGGAGATGCCTGGTTATGGAAAATTTTACCGCCATTGTCAAACTCTGTCCCATCGCGGTACCAGTGTATAATGTCCCTGTCGTACTCTATGTTCGGAAATACGGTAGCCCGGATGTTATTCTCCCGCGTGTTCAGCGAGTCAATTTTTACCATAACGTGGTTGCCCTTCCAGCTGATCGTCATCATGTCATACACCGTACAGCCCGTTTCTCGTGCAGTAGTGGCCAACATCCGGTATTGGCCGGCAGCTGCGCCCCTCGTATATTGCTTTACTAGTGAAACGCTATCCCCGTTAAACCATGTATATTTATTGCCCGGCACTGGAGTAATGCGCAAGGTTAAGGTATCCCAATAACAAATGTCGGTAGATACTATATTGCCGAAAGACGTGGATGGATAAACACCTACCAGGCTTTTGTAACTGTCAGATAATCCGGAATTGCCCTCATCTTCGAGCTTATAATATACGCGGCCACCAACTCCGCCCAGTGGCGATTGTTCCTTTTTGATCTGATAATATAGGGAATCCGCACGTATGCCGGTTGCCACCTGTTTGTAGCTGGTGCCATCATCACTCGAAGCACTTAGTTTTAGGGTGCCGGTTAGGTTGGAACTCCAGGTTAGCGTAACCTCTCCCGCACCGCAAAGTCGATCGTACTGTGACTTATCAATAGCTAAAAAGGGAGGTGCCGGTGCTACATTACATGATAAACAGGTGTTATTGAAGGTCAGCTTAGCTAAAAAGAAAGTAATATCGGGGCCAAACTGGTAGCCTAATAGTTCGCTGGATTTTGTAGAGCCACTTATCCAAAGGTTACCACAATCATCCGCCTTCGCGTAACCACTGTAGTCATGCAGCGCATTACCGGCGACGGTTATTTCGTAAGGTGTGCCGTCGGTTCCCAACGAAGCAAGGACCATGTCACCATAACCATAACCACGAACGCCTTTTGACGTCGCGGTGTTTTCGTATATGGACGATATCACTTTCCCTGCCTGGGTCTGATGCCAGGGCCGATGCTCGCGGGTGTCGGTGATGCCCCACACATAAAGCCGGTTGTTATAGATGGTAATGCTTTCCGGCCGTAAGCCACTACCCTGCCGCTGCCAGATTAACTGGCCGTCTTTACTGAAGCGGCATATATAAAACCGTCCGAAGCCGCGCATGGAATCTGCCAGTTGGGCTGTGGCAGCATAATAACCACCATCCTGATCGAAGCAGTATGCAAGCGCTTTAAAGGGACGTTTAGTACCGTTATCCATGAAGAATACAGGTAACATATGTGTCACTTTTCGCAGGATGGTATCGTATTTCACTAATACATCGGGCATCGTAACCGGATTCCCCCCGGGCGATATATTGTCCCATTTCTCGTTGCTATAGCTGGTCGGGTCTATTTTGATGGCCATGGAAATGGTGCCGTCATTCTCTGCACGCGCGGGGGCAAAGCGGTCGGCGTATTGCTGGCCGTCGGACCCCGACATTTGTTCATATATCGATGCTTCGCCTGTGGGATAAGTGCTAAAGTCAAGCATGTCCATATCTGTGGTGAGATGTACGACGGTTTTTGCCCAGCGCCCCCCGGCCGAAGTGATCTTTTTACCATTGAAAGTGTAAGACTTACCACCCTTGTCGCTAAACACCAGGTACAAATCTTTCCTTTTGCCCATGATAATAGCTGAAGAACCTAGCTGGTCATCCCAATCGTCGTCTGACAACTGCCTCACCCATACAATATGCCCGGCGGCATCCAGTTTCATCAGGAAGTTGCCCGGATCATCGGAATATTCCGGGATGGTGTTAGGGTAAATTTCTCCTTTAGGATAATCGAAGTCTATTTTATGCCCGGACAGGAATACATTTCCATAGTCGTCTACACCAATCCTTTCAGTATGCATATGGGGATTTGAGTAGTGTGAGTCTGCCTTTTCGCGCTTCCATAATAGTTTGCCTGAGGCAGACCATTTGGCCACAAACCAGCCGGCTTGTCCCATGTTGTTGGGCGCCTCTACTGGTGTGGCCCGCAGGTAGCCGCAGACGTACCTGTTTCCTTCGCGATCAAACGTAATGTCGCGGGTAATGTATTGGTAATATTTATGAACGAATGTATCAACACTACATAATTGTGTGGTGACATAGTTGGCCAAACTGTCGCGGGTAATGTGTACATAGTTATCTACAGCGCTTACACAGCCTTCTTTTGTTGTAACAGTCATTTTTATATTCTTGGTACCGCCGGAGGTAAAGTACACATCCGGCTTCATAAGAGAAGTGCTGTCGCGTTTAACAAATCCACTGCTGTCCGATGACCATACGGCTGCGACGCCGTTTTGAGAAATGCCTGTCAATGGAATTTGTTCGCTGCCAAACTGGTATGCATTAGCAATAGTAAATGCAGGGTCAGCTACCCGCCTGATGGCTTTTACGTCTCCTGCGGAGTAAACGGCATCACAGGTGTAATTAGGGTCTTGCATCATCACCCTTGCCGACCATCCATACAGCCCATGGCCTACACTCTGTCCATAGGGATAACGGCTGGGGTCACATAAAACGGCGATTTCGCCCCCAGTGCCGTTCACCTTCTCTCCGCCATCAAAAAAGTATTGCAGTCCGGGTTTAGAATTCCTGATATAAATGGGCAGCATTTTATCTGCGCAAATGGTATCTGTCGCCGGGCGCATAGCAGGGAATTGCTGTATAGAAAATTTATGCAGCATAAAGCTGTTCTTTACTTCGCGGTTGCCGCATGTGCCCAGCGATTCTACTGTTACGACGTCCAGCAATACCGTATCCTGGATCGGAATCATCACCGCAAACCCCGGATCGTTAGAATACGTTTTATCGAAAACACCATTAATGTACACGCGGTGGTACCGGTCATATCCGCCACCCGTGACCTTAAAAAAGGCGCTTTCATTCATACAGAACCTGGTTTTGTTCACCGTTACCTGCAGTGGTTTGATGGTATCGAGCAGGCGATATGTTTTAGTGATCGAGTCGCTATCTGCGCCCTGTACCGCTACAAGTTTCATTGTGTCCACTGTTTGCGGCATCCCCCTATATATGTAGTTGTAATCGGTACTTACCAATTGCCCGTTCAGGTACCATTTAAACGCATATTGACGTGGCGAGGCGTTATTGGTTTTTACCTTCGCACTGCTACAGAATTCGTCCGTTATCATCTCAAACTTCAAGAGCAATTCCAGGCTGCCGCCGCCGTTATCAGTACGCATCAATACACCATTGTGGCCGCCCGCCATGAGCACATTGTCGTATTTCTTTATTACGTAGTAGCCATCCTTCGAAACGCTGGTCTTCATTTTTTGCCAGGTGATCCCCCCGTCAAGCGTTTTTAAGATATGCAAGCCTCCGTTACCTGTGGCGTACCCGGTTAAGCGATCTGTGAATACAATGTCACCGCCAGACCCGTCAAAGGAGTCATTTGACACTTCCTGCCAGGAGCGTCCGCCGTCGGTTGTCATTTTTACAAACGCAGCCCCGGCTGCATAGCCATTAAGCTTATCGATGAAGTAAACTTTGTCTGCAGTCTGCCTGCTAATCTCCAACCAAGAGTCGCCGCCGTTCGTGGTTTGCAGCATCCTGTTTTTGCCTGTAACCCAGCCTGTTTGCTCATCAAGAAAGAAGATGCCATAGAAATCCTCATCTATATTCTGGAAAACTTTCGTCCAGCTGGCACCGCCGTTTTTAGAGCGCAGAATACAGTCTTTCCTGCTCACAAATCCGGTATTCCTGTTAACAAAGCAAATATCCTGTACACCGATGCTCATCTGGCTGCCCTGGGGCACATCCTCATGAACAATGTTCCAGGATGCCCCTGCGTCCGTTGATCTTATAATTAAAGGTTCTGCCAGGAACTGGCCCGCAGCCACAATAGTGTTTTTGTCCGGCGCATATAGATGTCGCACCCTGAACAGTAGATTGTGAATTGAGTCAAGGCCCTTAAATGTGCTGAAATGCTTTACTGTAAGGCCTGTGTCTGCAGTAAAAGCTACAGTTCCATTATAAACGATGTAACCCTCTGCCTGGTTATAAAAATGGAAGTCCAATACAGACCCTATTTCAGGTGTTCCTACCTTTTTCCATTGTGCTACGGAGGGGTGGGCAGCTGAGAAGCATATTATAATAACGAAAAACAAGCTCGTAAAAGCGCTACGGTCAAACGAACAACGAAAATTGAATTTACTCACGATACTAAAATTAGGTATACCAGGGATGCGTCTGTTTCGTCCGCAAAACTAGCGAAGTCTGTTAAATTCCCCTCAAATATTCTGGAAAGCCGGTATGCAGGTTGTTTCTAAGTCACATTCGGACACAAAATCAAAACATTATAAATCTTCCATTCAGATGCTTATATTTGCCATCCAGATTTTTAACCTAATAGATTATTATGGGAAAATACACTTCCGGCGTATTATTCGGGGATGAGCTCGAAGCGCTTTACAATGATGCAAAAGACAAGGGATTTGCAATGCCCGCAGTGAACGTTGTGGGTACCAACTCTGTGAACGCAGTATTGGAAACCGCTGCAAAAGTGAATTCCCCAGTGATTATCCAGTTCTCTAACGGTGGTGCGCAGTTCTTTGCCGGTAAAGGCATGCCTAACGATAAGCTTCAGGCTAACATCTCAGGCGCTGTTTCCGGTGCCAAGCACGTACATGAGGTGGCTAAACATTATGGTGTTCCGGTAATTCTGCACACCGACCACGCGGCTAAGAAATGGCTGCCATGGATCGACGGTCTGCTGGATGCCGGCGAAACTTTTAAACAGCAAACCGGTCAGCCCCTGTTCAGCTCTCACATGCTGGACCTGTCTGAAGAGCCTATCCACGAGAATATCGAAACTTCCAAAGTTTACTTCGAAAGAATGAATAAACTGGGAATGAGCATAGAGATCGAACTGGGCGTAACAGGTGGTGAAGAAGACGGCGTAGACAACTCCGGCGTTGAAAATTCCCTGCTGTACACGCAGCCCGAAGATGTGGCTTATGCTTACGAAACCCTTAGCCAGGTTGGCACCCGCTTTACGGTAGCTGCTGCTTTCGGTAACGTACATGGCGTTTACAGCCCTGGTAATGTGGAACTCCGCCCGATTATCCTGAAAAACAGCCAGGATTTCGTAAAAGAGAAATTCAAGACTAAATCTGATAAACCTGTATACTATGTATTCCACGGTGGTTCAGGTTCTGCTAAAGAGCAGATTGCTGAAACCCTGGGTTACGGTGTAATCAAAATGAACCTGGATACAGATATGCAGTGGGCATTCTGGGAAGGTATCCTCGGCTACTACAAAGCTAAAGAAGCTTTCCTGCAGGCGCAGCTCGGCAACCCGGATGGTGCCGACAAGCCTAACAAAAAATACTACGATCCGCGTGTTTGGCTCCGCAAAGGTGAAGAAACCTTCGTGGCCCGCCTGGAAGAAGCGTTCAAAGATCTGAACTGCATCAACCGTAACGCGTAATCATAACAAGACTACCGGCCCCATGCAACACTCTTGCATGGGGCTTTTTGATACCCTCTACCATATTGAGATAATCGAAACAAAACATATATAATTGCCTTTTAAATAGGTGCTTAATTTCCCACACAGCTATATTTCTCCAATTTGGAAGCTCGGGAAATGAATTTAATTGTATCTTGCACCACTATTCTTTAACCTAATAGCACAACAAACTCAAGTATGAGCTGGTTTAAGCGGATCAAACAGGGCATTTCAACGTCGACAAGTGAGAAGAAGGAAGCACCGGACGGGCTGTGGCACAAATGTCCTAACTGTAAAAAAACCGTTACTGTAAAAGACCTGAAGGAAAACCTTTACGTTTGCGATAAGTGTAATTATCACAACCGTATCAACTCAAAGGAATATTTCGAGATTATTTTTGATAACGGCGAGTGCGAAGAGCTTTTCGCCAACATTTACCCTAAAGACATGATGGGCTTTAAGGACCTGAAACCTTACGATGCCCGCCTGAAAGAGGCACAACGTAAAACGGGTCTTTCTGATGCCATGAGAGTTGGCGCTGGTAAAGTAAATGGTTATGGTCTTGTGGTTTCCTGTATGGACTTCCAGTTCATCGGTGGATCTATGGGCTCTGTAGTGGGTGAAAAAATTGCCCGCTCCATTGATTATTGCATTGCCAACAAAATGGGCCTCCTTATCATCTCCAAATCAGGCGGTGCCCGTATGATGGAAAGCGCTTTCTCCCTCATGCAGATGGCTAAAACATCTGCCAAGCTTACACAACTGGCTGATGCAAAACTTCCTTACATCTCCCTGATGACCGACCCTACCACTGGCGGCGTTACTGCGTCTTATGCCATGTTGGGCGATATCAACACCGCCGAACCGGGCGCATTGATCGGTTTTGCCGGGCCAAGGGTTATTAAGGAAACCATCAAAAAAGACCTGCCCGCAGGTTTCCAGAGTGCCGAATTCGTGTTGGACCACGGCTTCCTGGACTTTATTACAGACAGAAAGGAGTTAAGACAGCGTTTAGCAACGCTCCTGGAGCTCTTCTCAAAATAAAACTGAGTATAAGGTCCATGTGTATCACATGGGCCTTTATTTTTTACAAGACATGGCAGAATTAAAAAACAGGTCGGCATATTTCGAATTCGCGATTGAGACAAAACTCGTCGCCGGCCTGGTATTGACTGGAACGGAGATTAAATCGATCAGGGGCGGAAGGGTTAGTTTTAATGATAGTTTCTGTTACTTCTCCAAAGGCGAACTGTATGTGAAAAGCCTGCACATCGCAGAATATTCGCACGGCACGTACGCCAATCACGATCCCCTGCGCGAACGTAAGCTGCTGCTTACCAAACGTGAATTGCGCAAGCTGGAAAACAAGATCAAGGAAAGAGGTTACAGCATTATCCCGCTACGCATGTTTATTACAGATGCCGGCTACGCCAAAATGGAAATTGGCCTCGGTAAAGGTAAAAAGCTGCATGACAAACGCGACTCCATTAAACAGCGGGAAGCCGATCGCGAGCTGCGCCGCAATTTTAAGGTATAAACGATTTAAAAGATCTTTACATCAACGCCCGTTATCAACCCAAAAATGTTGCGCGGGCGTTTATTATATTGCTAAATCAAGGAATTATGTTGAGTACCCCTCTGCCTTCTCCCTTAAACGAACAAACCTACGACCTATGAAAACAGCATCCCTGGTAAGGTACCTGGGTATCTTCCTCCTTACTTTAGTATTTGCCTGTAAATCGGGCGAAAAATCCTACAATCGCGGGCAGTACGACGAGGCGGTACGTCTTTTCGTAAAAAAGCTACAGAAACGGCCTAACGACGCCACCGCACTTTCGCTGCTGCCACAGGCTTACCAGGCCTCGCTCGAAACCCGGGAGGCCAACGTTAAAAGCCTTATGGTATCTAATAATTCACTTAAATGGGAACACATTCGTGCAGAATACCGCGCGTTGCAGAACCTCTATTATATTATCCAAAGCTCTCCAGCCGCTATGCGGATAGTGAAGCCGAAGGATTATTCCAGTGCCATTACCGGCGCACAGGAAAATGCGGCAGAAGCCCGTTACGGCCGTGGTGTTGAACTGCTTGGTCGGGGCGACAAGGCCAGTGCCCGTAAGGCTTACGCCGAGTTTCAGGCCACGCTCAACCTGGTACCCAACTTCCGGGATGCTGAAAAACTGATGAACGAGGCATTTAATGCCGGCACTATCTATGTAGCCATTTCACAGCTGCAAATGCGCTCCCCTATCTTCCAGTTTTCCGCCGACCAGTTCCGCGATGTTTTGTTAAGAGATTTGCAACAACGCAACCTTGATCGCTTTGTTTTGTTTATAGATGAAAGGGAGGCCCGCAGTAAGAACCTGCGCCCCGATCATTACCTGGAACTGTTATTTTATGACTTCGTGGTGGGGCAAACGTATGTAGACCGTTTCCAGAAAGAAGTGTCGAAAGAAGTTGTAGTAGGGCAAACGAAAGAACGCGACACTACTGGTAAAGTAATCAGCAAAGATGTATGGGGCACCGTTAAAGCAACCGTATTCACCACTAAAAAAACGGTTACTTCCAGCGGCATGATGGATTACCGGATCACCGAAGTGGAAGGCAACCGCCTGTTACGCAGCAATCGTGTACCCGGGCAGTTCGTATGGGTAAACCAGTTCGGTTCATTTAAGGGTGACGAAAGGGCTTTGAGTGATGAAGATAAACGACTGATGACTGGCCGTGACCTGTTGCCACCGCCGCCACAGCAACTGTTTACGGAAATGACAAAGCCTATCTATGATCAACTGGCAAGGGAATTGCAATCGTATTACAACAACATATATTAGCAAACCAAAACGGTAACTCATGAAAACTTTGATCGTAGCGCTTACAGCCCTTATACTCGGCAGTTGCGCATCCTCTAAAAATGGTGGTGCTTCCGAGTCGGCACTATATGAAAAAGAATGGAAACTGACGGAGTTAAATGGGAAGCCTGTTCCTGCTTCCGGGGAAAAAACGCCCTCTATCACCTTTACAAAAGAGGGCGCTAAAGTATCAGGTTATGCTGGTTGCAACCGGATGATGGGTACTTTTAAAGTAGAAGGCAAAGTGCTTACTTTTTCCCCGCTGGCCGCTACAAAAATGGCTTGCGCAGGTAGCAATGTAGAAACGGAGTACCTGAGTACACTGGCAAAAGTTAATGCTTTCATGATAGCGGAAGGCACACTTTCCCTGGAAGAAGGCGAAACTGTAATAGCAAAGTTTAAGTAATTTCTTTTTAAGGAGATAAGTGAAAGGCCGGGCATAAAAATACCCGGCCTTTTCATATTAAAAACAACAGAATCTCAACCTAATACTCCCTGGTGGTGTTCCCACAACCTGGAGTACAGTGCTTTTTTGGCCATCAGCTGGCTATGTGTACCCTCTTCGGCCATCACACCTTCCTGCAACACCACGATTTTGTCTGCATTCATCACCGTACTTAAACGATGGGCAATTACGATGATGGTTTTACCGCCATCGCGTAAGGCCTGCATGGTGCGTTGTACGTATTGATCGCTAACAGGATCGAGCGAAGACGTAGCTTCGTCGAGTATCAGGATTTCAGGATTGCGGTAAATAGCGCGGGCAATAGCCAAACGTTGACGCTGGCCGCCGGAAAGGTTAGCGCCATGTTCGCCGAGGCGCGTGTTAAAGCCATCGGGGAGTTTTTCGATGAACTCCAACAAGCCAAGGTGTTGCGATACAAGGAGCGCACGCTGCATGTTTGGCTCGAATTCACCCACCGCTATATTTTCCAGGATAGTACCCGCAAACAGGTCGATTTGCTGTGGCACCACGCTTATACGGCGGCGAAGACTTTCATTTTCGATGTATTTGATATCGAGGTTGCCGATCGATATATGCCCATCCTTTAAAGGATAAATATTTTGCAACAAAGCCATCAGCGTCGATTTGCCGGAGCCACTCTCTCCTACTACGGCTGTTATTTTTCCTTTGTCAACATGAAGATTAAACCCTTTAAACACCTCTTTACGGCTGCCATATCTGAACGATACATTAGTAAAATTAATGTCGCCCGTCATTTCAGGTGTTAGTGTCACCTTGTTCGCCACTTCTTCCTGTTCCAAATCCATGATCTCGAACAGGCGGTCGGCGGCAATAAGTGCATCCTGCATACTTTTATTAGCGCCAATAAGGCTCATGGCCGGACCCGTGAAATAGCCAAGGATTGCGTAAAATGAAAGCAGTTCACCCGGACTCAGTTGCCTGTCGATCACAAACAACGAACCGGCCCACAACAGCACGACCACGAACACGCCGGTTGCGAAATTGGCAGCATTACCGATGTACAGGTTGTTCAGCGTAGTATAATAAATTGTTTTTAGCAATTGTATAAACTTCGACTCCGTTTTCACATTTGCATATTCCTCCAGTCCGAAACGTTTGATCGTACCAGCGGAATTGAGTGACTCAACCAACTGGCTGCCCAGTTCTGCATTATCTTCCATCAGTTTACGCTGCATCTTTTTATTCACGTGATTACTGATGCGATAGATCACGAAATAGATAGGCACGATCGCCATCATGATCAGCGCCAGTTTCCAGTAGTAAGTAAACATCAGGCAAAAGGAGAAGAATACGATGAATACGTTTACGACAAGGCTTACAGCCACATCGTTCACAAATACACGGATCTTCACAGCATCGTTGATGCGCGAAGTGATTTCGCCCACACGCATGGTATCGAAGAACTGTTGCGGTAGTTTTAGCAGGTGTTTGTAGTAACCGAGGATCAACTGTGCGTCAATCTGCTGGCCGGTTTTAAGGGCGAAGATGCTTTTCAGGCTGCCGATGTATAATTGTAAGGCCAGTATGCAAAGCATGATGATACCCAGCAGGTTCAACAGGTTTTTATTTCCCTCTACCAATACATTGTCTACGATTTTCTGCACGTAAATTGAGGTCGACAAACCGAGTACGGTGTACAACATGGCACCGAACAGTGTTTGCAGGGTTACTGCCTTGTGTGGTTTTAACAGGTACCAGAAACGTTGCAGGTTCGATATCTTTTCATTGCCTGGCGTAAATGTTTCGCCTGGCAGCAGGAGTATCAATACGCCCGTCCACATCTGCTTAAAGTCTTCGGGCTTTATTTTATGCAGTTCGCCATCAGCCGGGTCCATTACTACAATGGCTTCGGGCGTAACGCGGTAAATGACCACGTAATGATGCAGCACCTCTTTGAGTACTACATGTGCGATAGCTGGTTTGGGTATATTTTGCAAAGCCTCGAACGGCCCTTTAACGCCTTTGGCCTGGAAACCCAGTTTACCGGCGGCTTCTATCATACCCATTACGTTCGTTCCCTTACCATCGGTGTAGGCATACTGCCGGATGCGGGCAACCGGCATTTCGAGATTATAATAGGCGGCAACCGAGGCCAGGCAGGCAGCGGCACAGTCGCTGATGTCGCGTTGCTTAACGAGGGCACTTTTCTTTACTTTCCGGATGGTTTGCTGGCTCATATGTTATCCTTTACGGGTATTTGGGTTCATCCAATCGTCGGCTTTATCGTATAGTAACTGGAATAAACTGCGTTGGGTGAGAATAAAGCGGGCTTGTAAAGTCATCCCCTTTTTAAGGTTACCTTTTACGCCGTGGGCAGTTTCAACGGCCGGACTGTTAAATTCGCAGCGCACTTTAAACACCGGCTGGTTGTCGACCAGTGTAAAGTCGTTATCTACCGACAGTACCTTTCCTTCTACCAAACCCCATTCGTTGTAATTAAACGCATCCACCTGGAATTTGGCTGGCATGCCTTTACGCAGGTAGGCTATATCGCGTGGAGTAACATAACATTCGGCGATGAGATTGGAATCGGGCGAGATAACCCCCAGCAGCTCGCCACTCTGCACATTTCCGCCGGCATAACGGCCGCTGAATTGCTGGATGGTACCGCTTACAGGGGCTTTGATCAGGTTCCATTCCTGCTCCTTTTGTAGTTCTTTGGTATCGGCCTGCAGGCGGCTGCTTTCCATGCGGAAACGGCCAAGCTCTTCCTGCCAGGCGCTGCGTTGTTGCTGTACGGTGGAGTTGTATACCGCCTGTACCCTTTCGTACTCGAACTTTTTATCGTGCAGTTCCTTTTGGGCCACCACCTTATCGGCGTACAATGTGCTGTAAATGTCAAGGTCGTTACGCAGTTTCTTTAGCGTGGCCGACTGCTCAGCCAGGGTTGCCTGAAAGCGCTGATACTGCTGGCGGTACAAGGCAGATTGTAGTCCCCCGCCACCACCGGAGGCGAGGATGGCAAGGTCGTGAATATAAGCTTCACGCTGGCTGATCTCGTAATTAGCCTGTATGAGGCGGCCTTTACTCACGTCTTCCTGCAAACGCATCAGCACCTGTCCTTTTTGTACCTTTTGGCCTTCAGTTACCAATACTTCTTCGATGGTACCGGCCACCATCACACGTAATTCGTTCTTCTCCGTAACAGGACGCACTAAACCTGCGGCCTTTACAGACACATCTACTTTAATAAATGGTAAAAGAAGAATGGTAAGGAGTACTGCCGATAAAACAGCAATATAAATAACCTGCGTACGGACTTTTACGCGCGGCAGCCAGGTGTGTACTGAGTTTTGTACGACCTCGACGGGAAAGAGTTGCGGCATTTAGTATTCGGTTTAAGCAAATGAACATTTATCCGGCTATGCCGGAATGGTTACAATAACAGATCATTGCTTAAACGGTTTAAATAGTAGGCTGTATGCAATTTACTATTTTAATTGAAATTGCCAAGAAATTGAGCGGAAACTGTCAGGCTGGTTAGTCAATACGGGTGTAAAGTATTTTGGGGACAACGCACTTTCATACTCTCTATACTCTCAGCATACTCTCGCCATACTCTCTCACAAATTGAAAAACGACAATTGCGACAATCCGCGGCAATCACGACAGTTCCCGACACCGCACTTGGAGAGGGCCGCTCCACCCCTTACCTTTACATTGTTGCCGGAGAAAGGTTAAACAAACGGCGTGACCAAATACTCAACATGAAAAAATATAAACTGCACATACACATCATTTTACCTGTCGCGCAAAAACATTTCGCTATATGAAGCGCGTCCTGTCTGTCATACTCAGCCTTTTGTTATCCGGCATCGCTTCCGCGCTGCCGAAAGAGATTCCTCTTACCCTGAGCCGATTTTACCAGGTGGTAAGTTCCACCAAAAGCCTCCATGAGCTCATCGACCATGACATTAATACTCGTCCTGAACCAACCTGGCACCTGCTGGCCTACCCGGCAGAAATACGTTACGAATTCCCGAAGGAGATGGGTGTAAGTATATCACAGGTGCGTTTTTACGATGGCATGGGTACCGCCGAAGGCAGGCCGTTCAAACTTTACGTGATTGCGCCTGACAGCTGGAAAAAGACACTAATCGCCACCTTCACCGGCGATGCGTACAATGAATGGGTGACGGTTAACCTGAAAGCGCCGGTAAAAGCCCGGTACCTGGTGATCGAAAAAGGAAATCTCTTTCCTAATGAGATGCAGTTAATGGGCGATTTTAAGCCTTATAAAGAGCCGGAACTCCCCGCGCCACAACATAAGCCGTTCAGCTATTTCCTGGGCGTTAACGGGTTTGAATGGAACGTTTTAAAGGACCCGGCGAACGAGGTGACGTTCGGAGAAATTGACGAATCAAAGTTCGAACTGCTAAAACCACTGACGGCCTTCCGGCATTATATGGACTGGGAAAAACTGGAACATAGTCCGGGTAAGTATACTTTTAGTCCAACCCGCTCGGGCGCCTGGGATTACGACCGGATGTATGAGGCCATGAAAAGCAATAGCATAGAGATCCTCGCCTGTTTTAAAACGATCCCCGAATTCATCATCAACACATATCCCGAAAAGGACCGCGATTATGGGAATGTACCAACCCGCTACGGGCTTGATCTGACAAAGCCCGTTTCCTATATCGAACAGGCACGGGCGGTGTTTCAGTATACGGCGCGTTACGGCAGCAATAAAAACGTAGATCCCAGATTGGTAAAAGTGGACTTTAAACCTCAGTTTGGTCCGGGCACACGGGCGAATGAGCGTAAAATAGGCTTAGGGCTGATACGGTACATTGAGTGCGATAATGAACGTGATAAGTGGTGGGCGGGCAGAAAGGCATACCAAACGGGGCGGGAATATGCCGCCAACCTCTCCGCCTTCTACGATGGCGATCAGGGCCGCCTGGGCCCCGGAACGGGCGTTAAAGCGGCCGATTCGACCTGCCAGGTGGTAATCGGCGGCATTGCTGCTGCTGAACCTGATTATATACGGGCGATTATCGACTGGTGTAACGAATTCAGAGGCGGAAATCTGTGTTTTGACGTGATTAATTACCACCAGTACGCCAACGATGCCGGTTCAGTGCAATATGGCGAGGCTAAAACAGGCATGGCACCCGAAGTGGCACGGCTCGGCGATATTGCAGACAAGTTCCTGGAACTTTCTCACCGCTATGCAGGCGGCCGGGAAATATGGGTAACAGAGTCCGGATACGATATACACCAGGAGTCGCCGCAGCATGTACCTGCCGTGGGAAAACGAAGCGTATTACAAACCCAGGCCGACTGGATACTCCGCACCTCCCTGCTTTATTCGAGAAAAGGCATCGATCGCCTGTTCTTTTACCAGTTGTTTGATGATAATGCGGGGCAATCCTGCCAATTCTGCACCACCGGGCTGGCCGACGAGGCGGCAAGGAAGCGGAGGCCTGCCCTCGACTTCCTGATGCAGGCCAATGCGCTGATCGGAAATTGTGTATATACCTCCTCCCAGAGTAATAACCCGGTGGCCGACCTTTACACCAACAACGAAAAAAAGATATATGTACTTTACTCCCCTACAGAGGCCGGGAAAGAAATTTCTTTTACCCTCCGGTTGCCAGCCGGTACAAAACAGGTAAAACTGCACCGTTTGGCAGAAGGGCAGCGTGTTACAACTACGCAAAGTATTTCGGTGGAGAATGATAAATTGTCGTTAATACTTACAGAAATTCCGGTATTTATTGAATTATAATTTGGCATGTCCGTTTATAAAGACTACATTCGCATCCATAATTTTAATTCAATTTATCAAATGAACACAAAATTCATTGGAACTGTAAAGTTCTTCAACGAAACAAAAGGCTTTGGCTTCATTAAACATGAAGAAACTAACAAAGAAACTTTCGTACATGTAACAGGCCTCGTACACGAGATCCAGGCAGACGACCGCGTAGAGTTTGAATTGCAGGAAGGTAGGAAAGGCGAGAATGCCGTTAATGTAAGGCGTATTGACTAAGTTTAGCTTAACGATACCTTTTTGGAAAGCCGGTTCTTGGACCGGCTTTCTCTTTTATACTACTTGATCAGTCCCCTCTTCATTGCTTCCTTCACCAAACCCGCGGTATTTTTAACCCCCAGCTTTTGCACGATATTAAAACGATGTGCTTCCACGGTGCGCAAACTGATATATAATTCATCGGCTATTTCGTGGTTGTTATATTCCGCCGCGATCAATCGTAAAACATCTTTCTCCCGGTTCGTTAAAGGTATTTCATAACGGCTTGTACGCTGCCCCGTTATTGCTTCATGTAATAATTTCTGTTGTATCTGTTCATCAAGAAATTGTTTGCCGTCCATTACTTTATAAATGGCTTCCAGTATGGTATTATGATCCGTGTTTTTTAGTACGTAACCCATCGCACCATTTCTGATAATCTGACGTACGTAATGTGCATCGTCGAGGCTGGTCAATACAATCACTTTTACCTGCGGATAATCTTTCACGATCATCCTGCATAACTCAATTCCGGAGATGTCCTGCAACTGTATATCCATCAGTACGAGATCGGGAGGCTCCGTGGCGAGGCAGGCTACAAGCGCGAGACCGCTGTTAGTTGTAAAACCGATATCTATACCGGGAACTCTGCCCAGTCTCGATTTTAATCCGTCTATTACTATGGGGTGATCATCTACTAAATAAATCTTAACCGGCATCATAAAATACTGCTTTGTGGTTTCCGTAGTGTGGGGTATATGCAATATTAGCTGATGCAAAAAAGATTATCGTACGTGTAAACACTTAGCTCTAAAAATAGGTGATCCATACAATATACCACAAAACGTGCGCCCTAGTTTTGCATATGGAACCATCAGTGGATACTGAACAATCTAAACCTGCCAATGAAAGACGCTGGCCCATCTATCTGAAGTGTAGCAATAGCAGTTTAAATCACCTTAAATGACAACCAAAATGAAAAAACAACTGGCTGGAGTGTTTACAATGCTATGCCTTACATTGTCCATTGTATTGCATGCCCAGCAAAAAAAAGTTACAGGAACTGTAACCGATCGTAACGGCGCCGTACTCCCCGGCGCAACTGTTACCGTTAACAAAGGCAAAACAGGCACCGTTACCAACACGGAAGGCAAATTCGAAATCGCTGCCCCGGACGATGGTAATGTTACCATCAACTTCACCGGCTACAAATCACAAACGGTTAAAGTAGGCGCATCTGGCGAAGTAAATGTGAGTTTACAGGAAGATGTGGCGAAACTGGATGAGGTAATTGTTACCGGCCTGGCTACCACCGTAAAACGCCGTAACCTGGCGAACGCGGTAGCTACTGTATCTGCTAAAGAATTATCGGGCACAGCGCCTGCACAAACTTTTGATGCGGCACTGAACGGAAAAATTACCGGCGCTAATATTGTTGCCAACTCTGGTGCGCCTGGCGGTGGTATTTCGGTAAAACTAAGGGGTGTTACTACGTTCTATGGTAGTACAGAACCATTGTACGTGATCGACGGCGTAATCATAAGCAACCGCGCAGTGTCTGGCGGTCTTAATGCTGTTACTGCCGCAGGTGGCGGCGCTCCCACCTCCGACCAGGATAACGCTCCGGGCAGGATAGCGGACATCAATCCTGCTGATATTGAAAACATAGAAGTCCTGAAAGGTGCTTCTGCTTCGGCCATATACGGTTCGCAGGCGGCTGCGGGTGTGGTGGTTATTACTACCAAAAAGGGACGCGCAGGCAAAACAAAAATAAGCCTGAACCAGGACCTCGGCGTAATATCTGTTCGTCACTTACTGGGTACACGCGAACTGAACGAAGACCGTGTTCGCGAACGTACACGCTGGCGCCTGGCCGATTACCAGGCTGCCGTGGCTGCAGGCAAAATATATGACTATGAGAAAGAGTTGTATGGCAACGATGGATTTACGCGTAATACATCACTGAGCGCCAGCGGTGGTAACGAAAAAACAACGTTTCTGTTTAGTGCAGGCAACAAAGATGAAGATGGCATCATCAAACGCACTGGTTATGAAAACAGCAGCGTTAGGGTGAATGTGGATCATCGCCTGTCAGACAAAGTGAAGATAGGTCTCACCTCTACTTACATCCGCAGCTCCACCGACCGTGGCATTACCAATAACGACAACCGCGGTGTTACCTTCGGTGTAGCCCTCTCCACTACACCATCGTTCATGGAATTACATCCCAACGAAAACGGTATTTATCCCCGCAACCGTTACGCATCTTCCAATCCATTGGAAACCCGCGACAAAATGCGGAACAATGAACTGGTAAACAGGTTTGTAGGCGGTGTTAATCTCGAAGCTACTTTACAGCAATCTGCTTTATCTACCACCCGGTTTATTGGCCGTGCGGGCGTGGATTATTTTAACATGAAGTCCATGTTGCTGTTCCCTTCTACCCTGCAATTCCAAAGTATTACACGCGGACAAAACGTACAGGGTAATGCCAACAACCTCTTTACTAACTGGTCGGCCTTCCTGGTAAATACGATCAGCACTAAAAGTAACCTGTCGTTTACCAGCACCTTAGGTCTTACACACGAAACCGGCAACTTCGATCAGATACTGAACGTGGCTACACAGCTAATCGGCGAACAAACGAGTCTTGACCAGGCCGGCGCCATTGATGTAACGCAGTCACGTACCAGTTTCCGTAACGATGGTTTGTTCGTGCAGGAGGAAATATCCATCAAAGAATTCCTGAACCTTACCGCCGGTATACGTTTCGATAAATCGACCAACAACGGTGATCACGAAAAATATTACCTGTTCCCCAAAGCTAACATCGCCTGGAACCTTACCAAAATGGCAGGCTGGAGCAACAGTATATTAAACGACCTGAAGCTGCGTGTAGCCTATGGCGAAGGCAACGGGTTACCTACATTTAACAGCCGGTTCACCACACTCACCGGCAGTAATATTGGCGGCAAACCAGGTTCCGCTATCTACTTTGTATTGGGTAACGAAAACATTGAACCAGAAAGACAAACAGAACTGGAAGGTGGTGTAGACATCAGTTTCCTCGATGGTAAAATTTCACTGGAAGCTACCTACTACAACAAAGTAATCCGTAACATGCTGTTACAGGCCGAACCTCCCGGCTCTACAGGTTTTGCGGTAGAATGGATCAATGGCGGCAAACTGCGTAACCGCGGACTGGAATTAGGTCTGCGTACTGTTCCGGTAAGTACTAAAAACATCCGCTGGGGCTCTAACCTGAACGTATGGTTTAACCGCTCTACCGTACTGGAATTAAACACCCCTGCTTTTGATCCCGGTGGTTCGTTCGGCGCAACGTACGGCACCTACTTTGTAGAGGAAGGAAAACCAGCCACACAGATCATTGGCGTAATAGATGCGGAAGGTAATACCGCACAGGTAGGTAACTCAGAGCCCGACTTCCAGGCCAGCTGGTTTAACGAAGTGACCCTGTTTAAAAACCTTAGCCTGCGTTTCTTCTTCCATTGGAAAAATGGTGGCGATAACGTAAACCTGACTCAGTTGCTGAACGATGGCGGTGGTACCAGTGCCGATTTTGATGTATTGGAAGCCAATGGTCAAAAACGTGGACGCAACCGGTTAAACGGGTTCTCCTCTTACGTACAGGATGCCAGTTACCTGCGCCTTCGTGAGCTGGGGCTGTATTACCGCTTGCCGTTAAACCTCAAATTCATGGAAGGTATTACCATCGGCGCATCTGCCAACAACTACTTCACATGGACTAAATACAAAGGCTACGATCCGGAAGTGTCCAACTTCGGTACAGGCTTTTCTACTGGTATAGACGTGGCGCCATACCCTGCTACGAAACGTTTGCAGTTCCACCTTGCCTTTAATTTCTAACACAGGAACTTAAAAAGATTCATGATGAAAAAACTAATTCAGATATCGATGTTTTGTGCGGCAGGTTTCCTGGCCGCCTGTAATAAGGATGCCATCAACAACTCCAATGCCCCTACGATGGACCAGATCACCAAAAATCCCACCATCCCCGAACTCAATAACCTGGTAACTGGTACCGAGTCGGCTATGCGGGTAGACTTAGATCTGTACATTGAAACAGTGAGTGTGATCGGCCGGGAGCTTTACCGTTTCTCTGCTTCCGATACCAGGTGGACGGGCGAGGTGTTGGGCTTTGCCGATTTTACACTCGACCCTACTTCATTTTACGGGAACCGTCCATGGGTATACCGTTACAGCACGGTGCGTAATGCGCTGTTGTTGATCAAGGGTGCCAAAAACTCCAAAGCTATTGCCACAGAGCAGCGTAATGGTTATTATGGATTTGCTAAAACCATTATCGCGTACCAATTATTGCTGAACCTCAATCTTACGTACCAAAACGGCATCCGCACGGATGTGACGGATTATCGCAAGCTGGGGCCGATTGTAACTAAGGATAAAGCACTGGAGGATATCGCCGCCCTGTTGGACGAAGCAGACGCAAACCTGGCTGCTTCTGACTTTACTTTTGAACTGTCTTCTGGTTTCGCCGGTCTGGACGACGAAGCAGGTTTCCGCAAGTTTAACCGCGCGATAGCCGCCCGTGTAGCTGCTTACCGGGAAAAATGGGCGGATGTGCAAACAGCACTTAACGGTTCGTTCCTGAACCTCACTGCAAACCCGGATAATGGCGCCTTTCATGTATACGCATTAGCTGCCGGCGATGTAATCAACCCCTTGTATTTTCCGCAGAATGAAAATGGTGAAATTCGCGTAGTACATCCTTCTTATATCACCGATATGGAAGCCGGCGACAACCGTATTGCCAAAGCAGCATTGCGTACTACACCAGCCAGCGAGGCCGGACTTACCGGTGCTTACGACTTCTGGTTGTATAAAAGCGAAACGGACCCGGTATCGATTATCCGCAACGAGGAACTGGTACTGTTGTATGCCGAAAGCAAAATTCAGCTTAATGCCCTCACCGATGCCCGCGACGCTTTAAACCAGGTGCGCGCATGGCATGGTCTGCCTGTATATTCCGAGGCCATGACAAAAGAAGCATTGCTGGACCAGCTGCTTAAACAGCGCCGTTATTCATTATTTGGAGAAGGCCACCGCTGGGTGGATATGCGCAGGTACGGCCGGCTGGCGCAATTACCTAAAGACCGTGCGAATGATGATGTGTGGGAGCAACTGCCGTTGCCTTTGTCGGAAGGAAGTGGCAAATAAGTAAGTTTTCTCATCTATGCCATAATTGTAAATAAGGGTGTCCCCGCAAAGGGACACCCTTTATGTATCTTACAGCGATTCTGTATAACTTTTGAAATTGTCGAGGATAGCCTGCCAGCCTGCCTGCTGCATCTCCAGCGGGTTAGTGCCTTCAGGATCGAAGGTTTCCGTCACTTTGGTACCTTCGCCATCCTGCGTAAACAATACTTTCACCTTACGGCCGTCAGACATGTCATAAGCAATCTCTTTGTGCAGTTCTACTTTGGAGTATACACCACCGAAATCAAAACTCATGCTGCCGTCTTTCGCGGCCATCGTGGAAGTGAATTTGCCGCCGGTACGCAGGTCGTTTTCTGCAAATGGCGTATGCCAGTCTGGCGATGCGTTGTTCCATCGCATAATATGTTCAGGGCTACTCCATACTTCCCATACTTTGGCAACGGGTGCGTTAACAGTACTTTCTACAGTAATTGGGTTTCTTGTTTCCATTTCTTTTAATTTTTAACACCATAAAGATAGGGTGCTTTTTTGGCGATAGAGGTGGCTGGAAACGACGAATTGGGGGGGCGCAAACGACAGTTTTACAAATAGATTTTGCCTCCGGGCGAAGGTGTATTGTCTACTACCACTTCCATTTTTTCTGCGTCGACTAACAACCCCAGTTCCAGTAAAGGTCCGGAACCAAGATAAGGTGGTGTATCGCCGGGCAAAATAAGCACATTACAGCTTATTTCGCGCCCCAGGCAGCTAACGGTCAGCGGTCCGGCAATATTACAAAACTGCACCTCGCCATTGCTCAATTTCACTTCCTTAGCTGCAATCACCGGCAATTTCAGCTCCGCCTGCCAGGCCTCGTTCAGCGCCAGCGAATGGAAACTCCTGTTCACCAGGACCGAAAGCGGAATGGTTCTACCTGCATGTACAAGCGTAATGCTGGCATAAATAATATTACTCATCAGAATATCGATTGCCAGCTAAAGATATTCAATTTGTTTTTAATGAATGTTAAATATATGGGACCAGCTCCGGTACTGCTATTTTGCCGCCGTTGTGTCACTCCCTTCAGCTGTTTGAACATTATTGGGCAGAAACTAAGCACCACTGCCCGCGTTAGCGGGCACACAATATAGTTTAGCATCCGCAGCGTCTCGCACTACGCAATCACCTGTTGTACCGCGCAACAAACCTAAAGGTCACTCCCTTCAGCGGCTGGAGCAGTATTGGGCTGTGTATACACCGTATGGCAAACTAACAATATGGCCTATAAATGGAAAACCGGATACCACGGTAACCGCATCAACTGAAAAAGGAAAATAAAAGAGAAGAGGAAGAAAAAGCCGTTTTCATAACGTGAAACCTATAATATTGGCGAAACGGCTATAACGTAAGAGCAGCAAGATAAATAATTGTTAAATATCCACCATCCTGCTCTATCCTGTTTCGGGAAATAACACCTCCTGCCCCGGCAGTCGTTACTTACCGATGATTGCCTGAAGCTTAAGTGCGGCCTCGTTTGCGGGATCCAATTCCAGCGCCCGGAGGAGGTTAGCCCTTGCTGAACCTGTATCTTTCACCGCGAGGTTACCGGAGGCCAGGCTGGCAAGAATAGCGGCATCCTGAGGATAGTGTACCGCGTTGGTCCGGAAAGCGACCATCGCCTGATCCGGTTTCCCGGCGGCTTTCAATAGCAGTCCTATGCTATTTAATTCGCTGGCGCCGGAGGTTTTAAGGCCAGCAGGGAAGTTAAACTGTCCCAGCGGGCTGTGAGGCAGCCTGTCCATAAAGTACTGCCCGGCGGCATAGCGGGGCGTGTAAGCAGTGCCTTGCACAATAGCCAGCAGGTCTTTCTCCAGGCTTTGTACAGGCGCTTCTATAATCCTGCCTGCCTCTTTTCCATTGCTATTGACGACGAACGTAGGCACGCGAAATATATTCAGCCCGGCCTCTTCGTGTCCAGGGCTCTGTTTATAAGCTTCTGCGGTATTATCAACCGTAATGATCGTAAGCCGTTTCTCCGGGAAGCCGGCTGCTGTCAGTACATGTATAAACCGCGGCACTTCCCGGCGGCTATCGCCACACCAGGTGCCCAGGAAAACGGTGATCTGTTTACTTGCCAATAACGGTTTTAGCAGTTCGATGGTGGCGGTATCGGGCGTATAACCATTATATTCTTTACTGTACCACTCGTTAAACGGGGCCTTTTCCAATGCGGAAACAGGTTTTTTGCCGAGCAATTTATCCGTAGGGGTAATTTTATTTTGTGTGGTAACGGGCTTGGTGCTGTTGCAGGCAGCAACGGCCATCATAGCACAAAGCGCTACCATGATATATAGTTTCATGTTATCAGGAGTTAAGTGAAATAAAGAGAAGACATGTATATACCGCTAAGCGGCAGGGGGACGTAATGCGGGAATTGTCCAGCCTTCGGCAAGGACAGTAACGTATACCGGGAAACAGGAGGTATTAATAGCGTTAAGTAACGTAAAGTCGTGTGGGGTAATGAGTTCAAATTCAAGCGGACATTCTTTTGGAAGCGGACTGGTTAGTCCTTTGGCATAACCTGCTTCGGCCGATGCTTTTACCAGGTGTTCGTCGCAACCGCAATCCTCTTTGCCAAGCAGTACTTCCTGCTGCCATTTACACCAGGCATAATTGGCCAGCCTGCCCGTATGCAAACCGGTAAAAAGCAGGAGAAACAATATGGAGAGCAGGCGTCTTTTCAAGGAAGCATAAATAATGAGCAGGAAGATACGAAAAAAAAGAACGCCGGCTATTCATATCGCCGGCGTCCCGCTCCTTATAAACTTTCGACCTTATAACCTGCCTCCTGTACGGCCAGTTTCACCGCCTCTGCGTTTGTATCTTCCGTTTCTACCGTAAGTATTTTATCGGGAGATGCGGTGTCTACCTTCCAATGGTCGTGTCCTACTACTTTATCAAGAAAAGGAGTAACGGTAGCCACGCAGCCACCGCATTTAATATTGGTTTTGAATTGCATTGTTTTCATCTTATTTGCTGATTTTTAATAAAAGACTGTTACTGACTACTGACACAGAACTTAACGCCATGGCCGCTCCCGCGACCATCGGGTCAAGTAAGAAACCATTTACCGGGTACAGTATACCTGCCGCAATGGGTATGCCAACAAGGTTATAGATAAAAGCCCAGAAAAGGTTTTGCCTGATGGTACGCACTGTTCTGCGGGATAAGTCAAGTGCCCTCGGAATACTGTTAAGGTCGGATGTGATGAGTGTCATTTTTGCTACGTCCATGGCAATGTCGGAGCCTTTGCCCATGGCAATACTTACATCGGCCTGCGCCAACGCCTGGCTATCGTTGATGCCATCGCCCACCATGGCTACTACCCTGCCCTCTTTTTGTAATTGCTTTACAAAATCGGCTTTGCCGCCTGGCAACACTTCCGCTTCATACCTGGTAATGCCCACCTGTTTGGCAACAGCAGCTGCCGTGGCCGGATTATCGCCTGTCAACATGAACACGCTTATACCGCGCTGCTGTAAAGTAGCAATGGCCTGTTTCGAGCCTTCCTTTACTTTGTCCGCAATAGCGATCAGCGCCAGCACCTTATCGCCTGCTGAGAAAAACACCACCGTTTTAGCCTGCTGCTGCAGCTTTTCTGCTTGTGCGCGTATAGTCTCATCCACCTTTACTAACTTACTATTGCCTACTTTGTACACCACCGTTTCATGTAATGCCTCCACCCCCTCACCAGTAATGCTCTGGATATTAGTGAGCTTTACGGAAGGCAGCTGCCCGGCTTCGAGGTGTTTTACTACGGCGTTGGCCAGCGGGTGTTCCGACTGGGCCTCTATTGCCCGTAAAATGCTTTTATACTTCACCGTATCACCATCTGTAAGAAACAGCAGATCGGTTACCACAGGTTTACCTTCGGTGATAGTACCTGTTTTATCAAGTATCACCGCATCTACGTTACGCGCTGTTTCCAGGCTTTCTGCATCTCTTATCAATATATGCTGTTCGGCCCCTTTGCCCACCCCCACCATCACGGCGGTAGGTGTAGCAAGACCCAATGCACACGGGCACGCAATCACCAACACTGTGATAGAGGTCAGTAACGCATGTGTAAAAGCATGCTCCCCCCCAACTATCATCCAGGTAATAAAGGTGAGTATGGATATGCCGATCACCACGGGTACAAATATTCCTGCAATACGGTCTGTTAGTTGCTGTACGGGCGCTTTACTGCCCTGAGCTTCCTGTACCATCCGAATGATTTGTGCGAGTACGGTATCGGCACCTACTTTCTCTGCCTTTAGCTGAAAACTGCCTTTCTGGTTAAGGGTGCCTGCAAATACTTTATCGCCCTGGAGTTTGGCTGCCGGCAGTGGTTCGCCGGTGATAGTGCTTTCATCTACATATGAACTGCCGGAAGCTACTATCCCATCGACCGGTATTTTTTCACCGGGCTTCACCAGTAGTATGTCGTTTGCTTTTACGGCACTCACTGCTATCTCTGCCATATGGCCGCCCTCATGTACAATGGTCACCGTTTTCGGCTGTAATCCCATCAGTTTCTTCAATGCTGATGAGGTGTTAGACTTTGCCCGTTCTTCCATCAGTTTACCTAACGAAATAAATGCAATGATAACAGCCGCTGCCTCGTAGTATACATGCGGATGTAATCCACGCGTATGCCAAAACTGCGGGTAAATGGTATTAAACAGGCTGAACAAAAACGCGATGCCTGTACTCAAAGCCACCAGGGTATCCATATTGGCTTTACCATGCCGTGCCTGCTTAAATGCGTTGACGAAGAAGCTGCGCCCCAGCCACAACACAACGGGCGCACTCAGTGCCAGCATGATCCAGTTGGCATAAGGCATGTTCATGAAAAACATACCAATGATCACTACCGGTAACGATAAAACGATGGCCCATACCGTTCTTGTTTTTAATTGCTGATAATGCGCCTGTTGAGCCGCAGCCTGTTTCTCCTGCCGGTTTTCCGTATCTATCAGTAAATCGTAACCAATACTGCGCACCGCAGTTTGTAACGTTTGGGGATTGGTTTGTTGGCTGTCGTAGCTTACCCAGGCGTTCTGGTTCGCGAAGTTAACGCCCGCATCTTTTACCCCGGGCGATGCCTTTAGCATCGACTCTACGCTTACCGCACAGGCGGCGCAGGTCATTTCCAGTACGGGGAATGTTTCTTTTGTGATATGTTGGGCCATTGGTTCCTTTGTTTAAGGCAAAGTTACCATGGGGACAGGCAGCAACCGTTATACTTAAGGGAGTATGTTGTATAAAATTCAGACCTTATCCAGGGGTATACGGGGTGTGCCGGCGCCAGACTTATACTGTGAAGGTGTTAAACCAGTCACCTTTTTAAACTGTTGCGAAAGGTGTTGTACGCTGCTATATCCAAGACTGTCGGCTATTTCGCTGAGGGTTAACTGGTCGTATACCAGTAGTTCTTTTGCCCGTTCTATACGTTGCTGTATGGTGTATTTTTCTATCGTTATACCTTCCGAAGCGGAGAACTGGCTGCTCAGGTAATGATAATCCATGTGCAGCTCGCCAGCCAGTACTACAGACAGTTTGGTATTCATTTCCTCTCCTTTATTGTGATGAATGAGGCGGATAATGATGTTTTTGATCTTCTCGATAAGTGCTCCCCGCCTATCATCAAGCAGTTCGAAACCTAAGCCGGTAAGGCGCTCGCGTAACTGCACCATCTGCTCTGGCGAGGGCGTGTTTGCCAGTTCCACATCGCCGAGCTTTACCTGCTTATACGTTATGCCAGTATCGTCCAATTGCTGACGAACCACCATAATACAGCGGTCACAAACCATGTTCTTTATGTTCAGATGTGTCATCCTTCAAAATTAAGGATAATTCGCGTATGCGAAAAAGGGCGCCCCAAAAGGAGCGCCCCGGCTATCTTTATCAACCTTAATAATTAGTCCATGGTCAGCGGCACCATTACATACGGCGCTTTCGGACTGAAATCCTTTTTGCCGGCACCCAGCGCTACCGAAAGTCCATCAATGCCTTCCCGGTTAGCAGATTTAGGGCTCAGCGCAGCTTTGTTAGCGGCCTCCAGGTATTTCTTCGCCTCTTCGTTGTTGTCGAGAAAATATTTCACTACTGCTTTAGTGTAATACAGCCCTTCCAGTGCATACTTGCTCTGGTTATTAATTTCATTTTCGCTCATCCAACTGTCGAGGCGTGCCAGCAGGGCTTTGTTGCCCTTAACCAACTCTGCTGTTTTACCGGCAAAACTGGCTTTATCGGCCAGGGTGTAAAAGCCGGAGGTTTCTATAAAGTTGGCGTATACACTATAATCGCCGGTGTTTTTGTAATACGCTTCGCTGATGATCTTACCGAATATCTTCCAGTCGTGTGCATCGTAAACAGGTTTTACTTTGGCCACCAGCGCTTCAAAGGCCGCTTTATCTTTTTTAGAGCCCAGCTCTCCCGCTTTTTTACTTAGCCGTGTATATACCGTGGTGCCTACCTGACGCGCACCATAAGCGTTGGCCAGTTCTACAGCATGGTCTATAAAGTAACTAGCATATTGCTCGTCCAGTGCGCCGAAACCGCGCACCATCATCAGGTAACTCAGTTCTGAAGAAAGGTCCTTTTGCTCCGCCATCCATTTATTGATTAGTTCTTTGCGGTTGGGCGACTGCTCGGTGGGTTTCTTGAAGTACAGGTCGTTGTACACTTCAGGATAAGTAATATCCATAGAGTTGCTGAACTTCTTCACTTTACCAGCCTTGCCATTGGCGACTACTGTTTTCAGGTTTTCGAGGAAGCGTGGTGCGCCCATAAAACCGCTGCCGGCTTCAATAAGGCTACCATCAGGATTGATGTACAGGTAATGTGGGAAGCCACTGGCGCCATACTTACGGCTCAGTAATTTGCCATCCATTTCTACATTAATGTCTGATTTGTAGCAGATGAAGTTTGCGTTCATGTACGCGGCAACGTCTTTTTGGGCAAAGGTTTCGTCCACCATTCTTTTACAGGGCATGCAGCCGAGAAACCAGAGGTCTACAAACACTGGTTTGTTTTGTTGTTTGGCCATAATCATGGCGTCTTTCCAGGCACCATGAACAAATACGGCGGTGTCCTGCGCGGCAACGGCCACAGGCACCAGCAGGAACAATGCGGAACGAAAGATCGTTTTTAACGCGGTCATACTAGTTGGTTTAGAATAATAAATAAACATACCCGCCACGGAGTGCGGTGTATACATAGATCACTAAAAAATTAAAATAATGGAAGCGTGGTGCTTACATAGATCACGGAGCAAAAATAGGGTTAAAACTGATTCGGCAGCTATGTTCCATCATTTCTTCGCACCGCCCGTCCGTAAAAAAGTCCGGCGCTGCGAAGAGGCAGCGCCGGAGGTAATATTTTATCTTTCCCTGGAGATGATACCATTGACGACCCACTGGTAACCGAAGGTAAACAGCATAGCCAGCACCAGCGGCAGGGTAAAAGGATCGTTTACAAGCAGGCTTGCGGCTACGCCCGCCAAACCTAATACACCTATTGCAATCGTTATACCGCGGAGTATCCACCTGTTCCTGGGGCGCTCGGGGCTTTCCATGGTAGCTACCGGCAGTGTAAGCATTGCGGTGGTAAGGCACAACGGTAATAACCACACCCAGCCTGCTAAAGCATAAGCTCCGCCGCTTAAGGCTGCGATCAGTAGCAATCCTCCCACGCATTCGGCAATACGCATTTCCTTTTCTGACAACAGGTAACGGCCATAGGCGTTAAACCGAAGAAACAGGTTACTGACAGGACCGATGAGCCAGGTAGATAATATAACGACCGACAATATCACATACAATACCGGCGAAACCTGGTTAGCAATGCGGGTGAGCAGGAATACGCAAACCAGTATCACCCACTGCATACGATTACTCTGCCTGCCCATGAAAAAGCTGTATTTCAGGAACATGCGGTACAGCCAATACTTCGATTTAATCGCCTGCACCATTCCATTACGCGCCCAATCGAGATTGGGGTCGAGGCGCAAGGCCTCGCGGAAATGTGTAAGCGCTTCGTCCTGCTTACCCGACTCCAGGTACTTCCAGCCCATGTTAGCGTGGGTGTAAGCATTCTCCGGATTACTTTCCAATGCAGCCCGTAAACCGGAAAACGCATCGTCTTTCTGATCGAGGTTGTACAATGCGTGCGAACGCATGTTCAGGCACAGTTGGTCGGTTGGGTCGAAGGCCAGGCCTTCTTCTGCTTTTTTTAACGCTTCGGCATGGTTGCGCTGCAGCAGCAATATCTGGCTCCAAACGCCGAAGTAATGCGGAATGATGGGATTTAAGGCCACCGCTTCTGCAATAAATTCGCCCGCCTGTTTGTAATCTTTTTTATCTAAGAGTAAGCGCGATTTCAGGTAAAAAAAGCGATCATCATCCGGCGAAATGCTCAATCCATTTTCGATTACTTCCTCCGCGTCTTTATACGCATCCATCTGCAGGTGGCACAATGCCAGCAGGTAGAGCGCTTCTGTGTCGGTAGAATGCTCGTATAAGTGTTGGTGTAAAGTTTTGATGGCGTCGCTGTAACGGCTTTGTTGTACCAGTATACCTGCACGCTCTAATAAAGCTGACATGTCTATTTCTTGATGTTGAGATACTTTAATACGTCGTCGTACAGACCTGCTTCGTTTGAATACAAGGCGTAGTTACGGGCGGCGTTGAACCACTCACGCGTAGTGGCTTTATGATTTTTTACTGCTTTGGCCAGTTCTTTTTGTGTTACGGGCATGGCGGAACCGGTTTCCAGCGCTTCCATGAGTTTTTCTTCCACTGCCACGTCTATCACACATTTCAGGTCGGCTCCGGAAAAACCTGCCGATGCTTTGGCCAGGGAGGCGTAGTCTACGTCTTTCACCGGTTTATCTTTCAGGTGGATCTTCAATATTTCCTCACGCCCCTGTTGCTCTGGCGGTTCAACGAAAATGATACGGTCGAAGCGGCCCGGGCGGCGAAATGCCGGATCGAGGTGCCAGGGAGCATTGGTAGCACCGATGATCAGCACATTTTCGTTATCTGCCGCAATACCGTCCATTTCGGACAGGAACTGGTTGATCAGGTGGCTGGCACCACTGTTTCGCATAGAGGTACGATTGGCGCCCAGGGCGTCTACCTCATCGAAAAACAGCACGCAGGGCTTGTTGGAACGGGCCATTTCGAAAAGAGAATGAAGGTTCTTTTCGCTGTTACCGATCCACATGTCGAGTACATCGTGTATACCAACATTGATAAACTCCGCGTTTATTTGTCCGGCGGTAGCCTTTGCCAGGTATGTTTTACCGCAACCGGGAGGGCCGTAAAGCAGTATGCCGCCGCCGGCCTTTTTGCCGTAGGCTTTAAACAGATCGGGGAACTGAAGGGGTTTAATGATCTTTAATTCGATCTCCTTTTTCTCTCTTTCCATCCCTCCTACGTCCGAGAAGTTGATATCTGGTTTTTCGAGCATAAACAGGCGTTCGGTTTCTTCATCATCCTCCATGTCCATATCAGTGAGCGATACGCCCTGTTGTGCCGTACGAAATAGCCCATCCAGGGTATCGTCGCGGAAACCGGGGTTGAGCTGCAGCAGGTGCTGGTATATATCGCGGGCTTCGTTCATGTGGTTTTCCTTTACCAGCGTGCGGCAATGAAGCAGCAGGGCATCAAAGTTGCCCGGGTCCTGGTTCTCCAGTTGCTCTAACACCACCACGGCGGCCGAGTACTTTTGCTGCTGGTAAAAGGTACGGGCCAGGCCCATCTGCGCCTCCCCGTTATTGGGCTGCAGCTCCAATACCTTGCGGTAATGTTCTTCTGCCTGCACGTATTCAAATCCCTGGAGCAGCATCTGGGCCACATGCAGCCTTAACGGCACATTGTCCGGCGAAACCTGCAGCGCTTCCAAAAGCTGTTTAATCATTTCTGTTGACATCACGTATACTATTCGTTAAACTGGGTGTAATAATAGGGATTTCGCCGGTAAAATTACAAAATAGCGGCCATGTGCGGGCAGGACAAAAAAAGGCCCCGGCCATGCGCCGGGGCCATCAGCAATGGATGAAAGGGCCTATTCGCCTGTTTCGAGGTATTCGGTAACGATGCGGCCCACCCGTAATTCATACTGGTAGGGCGATGGCACCTGGTATTTGAGCGAAAATGTCCATATGTTGGTATCAGCGGTGGTAACCCGGTCCCAATTGGGTAAAGCCATACCATCAATATGCTTTTCTCCGCCGGATAACTGGTATTCTGAATAAACGTTGTTGGTGTGGTTGTGACAGGCTGTACCCACTCCCATTACGACTTTAAATGCAAAGGAATGGTGGCCCGGGCCTACCTGAAGGTTAGTGAAAATGGGTATTTCTGATGATATACTGCCAATCTGCTCCATGTAAATGGACAAATTTATCCCGTTCTGGGGCTGCTGTTCGGTATCTATATGGCCATAACCTTCGATGACCAGCACACCTCCGTCTTTTTTAGCGACCAGCTTCTGACAATAAACGGCAAAAGCCCGTTTGTAGTAGCTGGTACCATTGAGTGTGGTGTTAAAACTGTGCAAAAATTGCGAATTCATGTCTATAGCATAGGAGTTGCTGTTTACTGATAATACCATACCTGCATTGTTTTTGATAGTTGTAATGGAGAGATGCTACCCGCAATATGCTCCGGATACAGTTGCGGGGACGTGTTGGCCCGGCCGTACAGGCCATTAGGCCGGGCATACGTTGCATCTTCAAGAGTTAACATGATGAAGGTAGCCGCCTGCCGCGCATTGTACGTGTGCAGTAAACTTCATCTTAATTGAACCAGCAGGGTTTTTAAAACGTTTATTACAGTATATTTATACCAGGCTTAATACCAGTAACTTACAAATGAAGCTATCTCCCCGGCAAAGAAAATGGTTAAAAGGATTTTTGATATTACTGGCCATCCGCCTGGTCATAGGGCTCATTCTCTATTATATCATTGAATACCGTTTCAGAGAGGTGATTCAGGTGCTGGTGCACCGGGAATCGCACGGCAAATACCGTTTTGATGCCGAAGATGTTGAATTCTCGATCTGGAAGAAAAACATCCGGCTTAAAAATGCGACCATGACCGCGGTAGACACTTCCGAACAGGTAACCCGCTACCAGGTTAAGATACCCGAAGTATACCTCGCCATCAGCTCGTGGAAACAACTAATATTTCATAAGAACGTGCAGGTGGATAGCCTCAGCATCATGCTGCCGGATGTGCAAACCCTGGCAGCATCAAAAGCCGCCCGCAAAACAGGCGTTACCATGCAAACCTCGGAAATATTACAGGTGCTTCGCAAAACGATGCACCATTTGCATGTTCGCAAGTTCAACCTGCACAGCGGCTCCTTTAGCTACACCAGTTCTGTAGCACCGCCATTTCGTACTAACCAGATCAACCTCAGTGCCACCAACTTCGGAGGCGACTCCACAGATCACCGCTTCCTGTTTGCCGACGATGTGGACCTTACGATTACCGATCAGCGCTGGCTGATGACCGGCGGACTAAAAGAGATCAAGTTCCGGCGCCTGCATTTCTCCGGGAAAGATCAGTTCTTCCAGGCCGATTCGTGCCTGATCGTTACGGTGCCGCATGATGGTAAAGCAGGTATGACATTGAGCGTGGACAAATTGTTCTTCAAAAGCACCGACCTGGCTGCAATTTATGAAAGAGACGAACTGATACTGGATACGATCATCTGCTATCACCCCGTAATTACCCTCTCACCTCGAAAAGGAAATCGAGATAAAAAAGAAAAAAGTGATACCGGCTCTATTATACGGCAGTCGATGTCCAACTTATTTAAAGGTATTACACTGAAGTATGTTGATGTGCGCGAAGGACAAATTAAGCTCGATTATGATTCTACTCGCGACGCCAGTTATGCTACAGAACGTACCAGCCTTAAGATCTACAATCTTCATATACAGCATGAAAAACGTCCGCATCTCACTACCGATAGTATAGACCTGCAACTGAAAGGCATTAGTTTTTATACGGCCGACAGCATGTATAAAATGACGATCGATGAGTTGATGTTACAGCGCCGCGACGTACTGTTCAGCAACGCCGTATTCACCCCTACTGAATTGAACCGTCAAAAGAAAGGCCTGTCCTTTACAGCGCCCAAACTGCGGATGACGAACATCAACATAGAAGACCTGGTGATGCGTAAGCTCTCTGCCGACAGTGCTTTCCTGGAGTCGCCGGTAATCAGGTTCTATGCAAATAAACGGTCGAAACAAACTAACGACTCCAGCTTTTCCATCAATAACTTTTACCAGACGCTAAACGGCGTTGGAGAACTACTGAAGGTAAGTACGTTCAACATCTCCAACGGAAAGGTACAGTATACGCCATTGGGCAGGGGAAAGGAGAAGGCGCTGGTATCAAACATCAATGCCAGTTTCTTTTTGCATGAACTGCTAAAAAGCGATTCGCTCATCAATATCAAACAGGCGATTGCCCGGCTGGACATTGACCGGATAGATATAGACCTGCCCAAGCTGTCGCTGCGCGCAAAAGATGTACGCATTAACGGCACACGGGGCCTTACCAGTCTTGATGATTTAGACCTTGATTTAGGCAATAACATTCATGTAACCGGCCGGCAGATATTCTGGGCCCACCTCAACTGGGATGCTTTGCAGCGGGACAATAACATCATTGCCGACTCGGTACATGTAAACAGTCTGACCGTTGACATCGGGCATAAAACCACGCGGAACAAAAAGAAAGCGATGCCCGAAATACGCATCCGCAAAGCAGGTATCGAAAAACTCAGCTTCGATGGCGCACTGGCGCACAATGGTAAGCTCGGTTTTGGTGCAACAAAACTGTTTGTAGATGGCCTGCAATCCGAAGGTCAATATCTTAAATGGATACGCACAAGAGGAAGAGTAAGTGATGTGCGGTTCAGCAACGACCAAACCACCGCCAGCGTTAAACATATATTGCTCGATACGAGAAATGAAAGCCTTATCAGCGAAGCGGTTTTCCATTCAGCCGGGGCAGATGTGCAGGTGCCCAGCCTGAAGTTCAGGGGGGATATAAGATCTACCGGCATTACACGGATCGATATACAACAAATGCAGGCAGAAGCTCCTGTGATTGCCATCAATGCGGGCAACGGTAAAAAAACAACCAAACCGCTGAACATTCCGCTGGATATAACGCTGGAGCATATGCTGGTGAATAACGGCCGTTTCCTGTTTCATGGTAACGACAGCCTGGAAGTACAAACGGGAATTAATATAGACTTACGAAGATTATCTGCCAATAAAAATGGCCCCCAGGCATTACGTTACGCACAGATCGATGTGACACTGCCCTCGCCGGAACTGACTGGTAAAGCGATGCAGGCAAATGCCGGCAAAACCAGTATCAAACTGAGTAATGGGGCCATTGCCCGCGACAGGTCGCTGGTAACGGACATAGCAGCCGCCTGGCGCCAGGCGCAATTTCATATGCAGGGAAAGGATAGCATGGAGCTGGGCCTCGACGATATGAACGGCGATCTTCTTTATGCAGGATTTAAACATACGCCCGGCAAAGCAGTGAACTGGGCGGCCTTTCTCGATAAAACGAACTTCCAGACAGGGCCGCTGGACTGGCACAACAAGAACAATATGGCTCATGTTGATAATATCGGCTGGAGTGCGGAAGGTCAACACCTGCGGGTTGACAGCATCCGCTTTCTGCCGCATGATAGCCAGACCACGTTTATTGCAGCCCATAACTATCAGCAACCTTACCTGGCATTTACTGCATCGCAGTTGAACATGCAGGGCCTCCGTGAACAAGACAGTACCTGGAAAGTGCGAAGGGTAACACTTGACGGCGCGCAGCTTACAACAGCCAAGGACAAACGAAAACCAATGCCTCCCGGCCCTGCAAAACCAATGTTAACACAGTTAATGCAGCGTGTGGGCCTCCCCTTTCATGTAGATTCGTTGCTCGTGCGGGACGCGCTGGTATTAACGGAAGAAACATCTCCCAAAACGAATATGACCAGTCATATTCCGGTGGAGCATATTACAGTGCTGGTGCGTAATGCCGGTAATCGTCATGCCTCCGCGGCCGACAGCCTGATTATTATCGCCCAACTACAACTGTTTAATAACCAGATAAAGCGATTGTACTATAACGAGTCGTTTGCCGACAGTCTGGCGGGCTTTACCTTACAGGTAGCGGCCGCGCCGATGTACCTTCCCAACCTTACTCATATTACTGCACCCCTGGCGGGCATCGGTGTAACCCGGGGAACCGCCGACACCTTGTATTATCGCGTGCATGGCCACCAGTATGCAGCTATCGGTACTATGTATTTCGTTTACAATGATCTTCGTATCAACCTGTTTAATTTGCCCGATACGACCCGCCGTACCCTGATCACAAAAGTGAAGAACTGGGCAGCCAATTTACTGGTGAACAAGCGGAATAGTAAAGATGCATTCATTTTCTACGAACGGAATACGGATAAAATGTTCCTGAACTACTGGATTAACAGTACACTCCGCGGATTGATGGCCAGCGCAGGCCTCAGGAAGAACAAAAAGGCCTTTATGCGCTATATGAGGCGTACCGAAGAAGATAAAATCCCCTGGAAGACAGAATAATTTGCAACATCAGTTCATTTTAATACTTATATTTGCTTTATGCAGCAATATGACGTTATTATCGCCGGTGGCAGTTACGCCGGCTTATCGGCCGCCATGGCTCTTGGGCGGGCCATTCGCAGAGTTCTGATCATCGATGGCGGCGATCCTTGCAACAAGCAAACGCCTCATTCCCACAATTTTATTACGCAGGATGGTAATACGCCGGCAGCCATTGCTGCCGCTGCCCGCGAACAGGTACTCGCCTACCCCACGGTTGCGTTACAACAGGGTATTGTAAGTAATATAACCCCGTTGGATAAAGGGTTCGAGGTGGTAACCGCTGAGGGCAATGTTTACCAGGCTAAGAAGATTATTTTCGCTACCGGCGTGAAAGACATTATGCCGGATATCAAAGGCTTTGCGGAGTGCTGGGGTATTACCGCTATTCATTGTCCCTACTGCCATGGTTACGAGGTGCGGGCGGAGGAAACAGGCATCATGGCCAATGGGGATATGGCTTACGAATTCGCCAAACTAATCAGCAACTGGACCGATAAACTCACCTTGTTCACGAACGGGCCCTCTTCTTTAAGCGCTGAGCAGGCATTGAAACTGGCTGCACATAAGATCAATATCGTCGAAAAGAAGATCGTGGAGCTGGAACATGAAAATGGCTTTATTAACCAGGTGAACTTTGAAGACGGCAGCAGGCAGTCTTTAGCAGCGCTTTACAGCAAACTGCCGTTCGTACAAAAATCCGATCTGCTTGCCCGGTTAGGTTGTGAATTTGATGATCATGGTTTGGTGAGAATAGATGATTTCTCAAGAACGACTGTACCCGGTGTATATGCAGCAGGTGATAATGCGAACATGTTCCGCAGCGTCGCCATGTCTGTAGCGATGGGCACAAAGGCCGGAGCTATGTCTAATAAGGAAATGCGGGACCAGATGTTTTAGTGGGTGGCGAGGTTTGCATAGAAATGCAGCCTGTATTGTTTTGCTTTCTTAAATACAGCAAACACCTGCTTTACGATAGGAAAAGGTGTGGCTGCGTCTATTTTAAGTACAATACGGTGATGCCTTTTTTCCTGGGTAGCCTTAATATGCCCGAATAACCCGGAAGCATTTACACGGCGCAGCTTCCCCTGCCCGGAAGAATCAATAAAAATGTGGCCATGCTTGTTGACTCTAACGAGCAATACATGTTCCCAGTCTGCTAAACAGGGATTGTAATTAACCTTTGTGGTGGCTGCTGTTATAAATGTATCATCGTATGGCCTGAACTTGCCGGTGAACATTATAAAGCATAAAAGCACGAAGGTGATATCTGCCATAGCAGTAAGGTTTACAGAGGCAGTGCGTCTAATAATACTAGTACGGGGCATCTTCTACGCGTTTTAGTTGCGTATAAGATGCCCCGTACTTATTTATCCATAAAATAAGGTTAGTTCCAGATGCCGTTCGCCTCGGTAAGAATCACCGGCTTCCCGTCTGTAACGATGATCGTATGTTCGTGCTGGGCAACGAAGCTGCCATCGCGGGATTTCAGTGTCCAGCCGTCGGCTTGGGTGTGGGCGTAGGTGGCTTTGGTGGAAATGAACGTTTCTATGGCTACTACGCTGTTTTTGCGGAAACGATCGCGGTTAAAGCGGTCGTAAAAGCAGGCGATCTCGTGTGGCTCCTCGTGTAAGGCGCCGCCCACACCATGACCGGTAAGGTTCTTAATTACTTTGTAACCCGACTTCTTCGCCTCGTTCTCGATCAGGCGGCCTATTTCGGCAATACGTACGCCACCGCGGATATTGTGGATAGCTTTATGTAGTATTTCTTTAGATGCGTTAACAAGGCGGTTGTGCTGATGAATGTCTTCACCGAGTACGAAAGAGCCGCCATTATCAGCCCAAAAACCTTCCAGTTCGGCCGAGACATCAACGTTTATCAGATCGCCTTCTTTTAGTACCGTACGATCGGTAGGCATGCCATGAGCAATTTCTTCATTTACGCTGATGCAGGTCCAGCCAGGGAAGCCGTACGTGAGCCTGGGAGCCGACTTGGCCCCGAATTGCTGGAGCAGCACGCCTCCGTATTCATCCAGTTCTTTTGTGGTCATCCCGGGTTTGGCATACTCCCTCATCATCTTCAGCGTTTTGCCTACGGCGTCGCTGATCTTCTGCATACCCAGCAGTTCTTCCTGTGTTGATATGGACATAAGCTATTGATTATGCAACTAAGATAAGGAATATGGAGAATATGGAATGAGGTGCGCAGTATAGTAATTAGTTACTGTGCGAAATAAAAGGGTCGGGAACTAAACAGATGTTGCGAAAAGGCAGAACCGCAAAACAGGCATTGGCAGAGGTATTTGATTTGGTGGGGAGATAATTATATTTGTGCTGTCAAAGAAAGAAATGGCGCTCTTTCTATTCAACCGTTCCGGCAGCCACCGGGAACAATAACGCCGACAGCCAGCTAATCATGAAAGAGATCAAATACTTTACAGGCCGCCTGACACTCCTTTATCACCTTGTTAAATGGACTTTACTATCGCTTCCCGTGGCTTTTGTAGTAGGATCGCTGGTAGCATTGTTTCTTTGGTTGCTCGACCTGGCAACGGCTACACGTTTACAACTCCCCTGGTTACTGTACCTGCTGCCACTAGCGGGTGTAGGTATCTACTTCCTCTATAAAAAATTAGGCAAAAATGCAGAAGCGGGTAACAACCTGGTACTGGAAGAAATACACCAGCCAGGCGCTGGCATTCCGGCCAGGATGGCACCACTGGTGTTGATTACTACCGTGATTACCCACTTATTCGGCGGCTCCGCCGGGCGCGAGGGAACAGCTGTACAAATAGGTGGCAGTATGGCTGCCTGGTTATCCAAACTCATTAACCTGATGCCCGACGACCGGCGCATCCTGCTGATGTGTGGCATTGCTGCGGGGTTTGGTGCTGTATTTGGCACACCGCTTACGGGTGCCGTATTTGCACTGGAAGTACTGGCGATAGGCGCTATGCGTTATGATGCGCTCGTGCCCTGCCTTGCCGCCAGTGTGTTTGCAGATGTAATTTGCTCGGCATGGGGTATTCATCACACCCACTACGCTATTTCCACCGCGTTTATAAAAGACATCACACCAAAAGGGTTGTTGTTATTGGGTGAAGTAATACTGGCCGGTGCCTGCTTCGGACTGGCCAGCTGGTTATTTTCCACCATGATGCATCACCTGAAAAAGATAGCGGGTAAACTGATAAAACCGGCGTGGCTAATACCGGTGGCTGGTGGTTTACTCGTGATACTACTGTGCTGGGTGGTTGGAACACGGGATTATATAGGCCTTGGAGTAACCGGTAAAACCAGCATTACAGCAGCTTTTCATGAAGGTGGCGCTACCACCTGGAGCTGGTTATGGAAAACTGTTTTTACTGTAGTAACATTGGCCATGGGCTTTAAGGGCGGCGAAGTAACACCGCTGTTCTTTATCGGGGCCACTTTGGGCAACACACTGGCCGTCCTGATGGGCGCACCCATCGACCTGTTCGCAGCGCTAGGCTTCATTGCCGTATTTGCCGGTGCTACTAACACCCCTATCGCCTGTACGCTAATGGGGGCCGAGTTATTTGGCACCGATAATATACTGTACTTCGCAGTAGCCTGTTTTACCGCGTACTACTTTAGCGGACGATCAGGTATATACACCGCTCAGCGCATCGGCACGCCCAAAGCGTAGCAGGATTGGCGGCAGTTCCGGAAATTCTTTGTATTTTCATTGGCCCCAACTTTAGATGATATGATTAAAGTAATAGCATTCGACGCAGACGATACACTGTGGGTAAACGAACCTTATTTCCAGGAAACAGAATATAAGTTATGTGCCCTGCTGGAAGATTATCTTCCGCATCACTCCGTAGAAAAAGAACTGCTGAAAACGGAGATAGCTAACCTGAAACTTTACGGCTACGGTATTAAGGCTTTCATTCTTTGTATGATAGAAACCGCTGTACGCGTAACGGAAGGCCATGCACCAATTGCGATCGTGGAAAAGATTATGCAGTATGGTAAAGAAATGCTGGAGAAACCGATAGAACTGCTCGACGGTATCGAAGAAACGCTCGCCACTTTAAAAGCTGATTACCGCCTGGTGGTAGCTACCAAAGGCGACCTGCTGGACCAGGAACGTAAACTGAAAAAATCGGGCCTGGAACATTATTTTCACCACATCGAGATCATGTCGGACAAGCAGGAAACGGATTACCTGAAACTGATACGCCACCTCGATATTAAACCTGAAGAGTTCACGATGATCGGGAACTCTTTGAAGTCGGATGTGCTGCCCGTACTCGGAATAGGCGGCCACGCTATTCATATCCCCTATCACATTACCTGGGAAATCGAAAGGGTAGATACGCTGGTGGAACATGAAAATTTCAGGCAATGCACAACAATTAGCGAAGTGCTGCCATTTTTCCAGCAATAATTATTTAACCTAAAGATGCAAACTCTGCCCGCACAGGTTCCCGGGCCAGCCTTGCTATGATCTTATCGTAAAAGATGAACATGAAAATTCAAACGGGCCCCTACGGATTACCCCTGCCATACCGGTCCGGCGCTGAAAAGATGTTTTCCCAGGCACACATGCCTTCTATTGCCAACTAAGTATTAGCAGTATCTTCGCATCATGAGCGCGCACTCCGTCATAAAACACCGGAAAATCATTCATATTGATATGGATGCATTTTATGCATCGGTGGAGCAGCGCGACAATCCCGATTACAGGGGCAAACCCATCGCCGTTGGCGGTTCTCCTGAAGGACGCGGCGGTGTGGTGGCGACCGCCAGTTATGAAGCGCGCAAGTTTGGCGTGCGATCGGCTATGCCTTCCAAACGGGCGTTACAGCTTTGCCCACAGGTGATTTTCGTTTACCCGCGCTTTGCGGTTTACAAGGAAGTAAGCCAGCACGTACGCGCCATCTTTCGCCGCTATACCGACCTTATTGAACCGCTCTCGCTGGACGAAGCCTACCTCGATGTAACCCACGATAAACTGAACATTGGCTCGGCTATCGGTATTGCACAGCAGATACGGGCCGCGATTAAAGAGGAACTGCAGCTTACTGCCTCGGCAGGTGTATCGGTGAACAAATTCGTAGCCAAGATCGCTTCGGATATGAATAAGCCGGACGGACTTACGTTTATTGATCCTTCACAGGTAGAAACCTTTATGGAACAATTGCCAGTAGAAAAATTCTTCGGTGTGGGCAAAGTAACCGCAGAGAAAATGAACCGCATGAACCTCTTCACCGGGGCCGATCTTAAGAAACTCACTGAAGACGAACTGTCCCGTTATTTCGGCAAAACCGGCCGTTTCTTTTACCGCATCGTACGCGGCATCGACGACCGGGAAGTACAACCCCACCGCGAAACCAAATCCATGGGTGCAGAAGATACTTTCGCCTACGACCTGGAACTGATTGACGACATGTTCGCTGAACTGGACAAGATCGCTAAAACGGTGTACGATCGTTTGTTACGTTACGAACTGAAAGGCCGTACTGTTACCCTCAAAATCAAGTACAGCGACTTCAGGCAGATTACCCGTAACCACTCCTTTCTCCAGCCGGTGGGCGACCTTGAAACCATTGCTGCTACGGCGAAAGAGCTGTTATTGAAGACAGAGCCGGATGGTGCGAAGATCCGTTTGCTGGGGATTACTTTGTCGAACTTCGGCGATGGTATTACAAAGCCGGATAATGGGCAATTGCGTTTGTTTTGATGCGTGGCGGTGTATACACCAACTGGAACCGTCGCCCTATATAGCTACAGCTGCTGAAGGGAGTGACACAACGGCGGCCCAATACTCCCCCCGCCGCCCGTCCCCCAATTCCCTCCATCTAAAAGAAAAATTTGGCTAAGAGACAATAGTCTACTAAATTGGTAGGAATATTCATTACTCGCTTATAAATTCCAATTAACATGTCTACACAACAGCTTCACTTCGACACTTTGCAAGTGCATGCCGGACAAAGCCCCGACCCGGCCACCAATTCCCGTGCAGTGCCCATTTACCAGACAACTTCTTACGTTTTTAACAATTCGGAGCATGCTGCTAACCTGTTTGGGTTGCGTGAATTCGGGAATATATATACCCGCATCATGAACCCGACCACGGATGTATTCGAGAAACGAATTGCTGCGCTTCATGGCGGTGTTAGTGCCGTGGCGGTAGCTTCGGGACAGGCTTCTCAGTTCCTGGCGCTGCATAACCTGCTGTTGCCGGGCGATAACTTTGTTACATCGTCGCACCTATATGGTGGTTCATATAACCAGTTTAAGGTGTCGTTTAAACGTATTGGCGTGGAAGCGCGGTTTATAGATAGCGACGATCCGGCTAATTTCGAGAAAGCGATCGATGAAAAAACGAAAGCTTTGTACCTCGAAACCATTGGTAATCCGGGTTTCAGTATACCCGACTTTGAAGCGATATCGGCCATTGCGAAGAAACATAACATACCTTTCGTGGTAGATAATACTTTCGGCGCTGCCGGTTACCTGTTCCGCCCGTTTGACCATGGTGCTAACGTGGTGGTAGAATCGGCTACCAAGTGGATTGGCGGCCATGGTACCAGCATTGGCGGTGTTGTGGTAGATGGCGGCAACTTTAACTGGGGTAACGGCAAATTCCCGCAGTTTACTTCGCCTGACGAAGCGTACCACGACCTCAAGTTCTGGGACGTATTCGGTGCCGACGGGCCATTCGGCAATATTGCTTACGGCATCCGGCTGCGCGTTACCGGCCTGCGTACCTGGGGCCCTGCACTAAGTCCATTCAACTCCTTCCTGTTCCTGCAAGGGCTCGAAACACTGTCGCTGCGCGTACAAAGGACCGTCGACAATGCGCTGGCGCTGGCCCAGTGGCTGGAAAAACATCCGGAAGTATCGTACGTGAACTACCCCGGACTGGAAAGCAGCAAGTACCATACACTGGCGAAAAAATACCTGCAAAACGGCTTTGGCGGCGTATTGTCGTTCAAAGTGAAAGGCGGTAAAGCCGTGGCGGACGCGCTGGTGAACAATCTTAAACTGATCAGTCACCTGGCGAACGTAGGCGATGCGAAAACACTGATCATTCATCCTGCCACTACCACACACGAACAACTGAGCGAAAAAGAACAGATATCTGCCGGTGTGGAACCGGGACTGTTACGCATTTCGCTGGGCATTGAACATATTGGCGACATTAAGAACGACCTGCAGCAGGCGTTTGAAAATGCGCTGCAGCCGGCCGGTAAGAATAACGGTGTTACCGCGGCTACTGCCTAATTTCTTTTGCTGTGAATTAAACGGGAGCAATCTTCGCTGCGAATGCGGGAAATTGCTCCTTTTTCTTTGGATACTATGCTGCCGTCCTCCAATGCCAGCTGCTTGCGCTCACGTTTCCAGATAAATGCTTTTTTAGGGCGATTTACGGGCGTTGCAGCCGCCACCGGCTCACATACCAGCGCTACGTCTGCCTGTATGTTTAAAAGCACCCTGTCTTCGTTTCCAGGCATATCGGCCGCTACTACCTCTACCCGTCCGCCTTCTTTATTATTACGGCGAGTGCGGTACAGCCATTCGTCGCCCTGCCCCGGCGTAGCCATACCACTTTCTACCAGTACGCCCTCCGTATTGTAAATTGACACTGTTACGCGATGCACCATGAAGTCGTCGGTGGCGGTGATGCGTAAGATGTCGCCGCGATTACCTGCATAAGCGCCTGTGTTAACGCCACTGATCACGGGGGCATGGTAATAGTCGCTTACAGCACGGTTTTGTACGTTCCACCCTAAGGGGATACCGCTTTTGTAAAGGGCACAACGGCCGGCGTCGCCTTTAACCGCTTTACGGTACCAGGCATTGGCGTTGGTCCAGCGTTGCCGCTCCGCCTGTTGGCCGTCGGTACCCGGGCCGGGGCGCCTTACCGGCACTTTGGTAATTTCTAATTTCCCATATCTTTTCCGGATGCATACCTGGTTGGAGAACTTGCCCGTAAAGCCGGTGGATATGGCGTTAAAGTCTTTTTGAATCATGTATTTTCAGTTTTGGTGTGATACAAAATTCGGTCTTTTTGCACGGTCCGAATGTGCATTAACTGCGTATTTATATGCGGGATTTACGACACTTTTGGGTTAGTTTATACAGATAAGGCGAATAGGTAACCCTGGATATTTTAACTGATAGCAAATTAACCCATTTTCAGCTCTACAGTTGAGCTTCCGCCCTTTCGTTGCCCTATAATTGCCCTCTGGTTGCCCTGCTGTTGATGATGTAATACGGAGAGAAACAAGTTGTCCCACGCGCTTCGTTGTGTCGCGCTATTTCCCCATAAGCATCGCTGCGTTACCATACGCGGCGCGCGGCACGTATTTGGTGCAGTTACATAAACGTCTTTTTTATGGCAAAGAAAGCTAAGACCAGCTCTTCCGTTAAACCCGGGAGCCCCATTCCCCCAACTGACAAGAAGCAGGAAAGCCTGGCAACGCATACAGTTAGCGACGACCAGGAGTTCATGACCACCGACCACGGTGTACGTATTAATGACGACCAGAACTCACTGAAGGCCGGTGAACGAGGCGGCACTTTACTGGAAGATTTTATCCTGCGTGAAAAGATCACCCATTTTGACCATGAGCGTATACCGGAGCGTATTGTGCATGCGCGCGGTTCGGCAGCGCATGGGTTTTTCCAGGTGTATGAACCGATGGCGAAGTATACCAAGGCCGGCTTCCTGCAGGACCCTTCGGTGAAAACGCCTGTATTCGTGCGTTTCTCCACCGTGGCCGGCTCCCGTGGTTCTACCGACCTGGCGAGAGATGTGCGTGGGTTTGCGGTGAAGTTTTACACGGAAGAAGGCAACTTCGATCTCGTGGGAAACAATATGCCGGTGTTCTTTATCCAGGATGCGATGAAGTTCCCCGACCTGATCCATGCGGTGAAGCCGGAGCCAGACAATGAAATGCCCCAGGCAGCATCGGCGCACGATACCTTCTGGGATTTTATTTCACTGATGCCGGAATCGACGCATATGATCATGTGGGCGATGAGCGACCGCGCAATTCCACGCAGCTACCGGATGATGGAAGGATTTGGTGTACACACCTTCCGCTTCATTAACGCCCAGGGCAAATCATGCTTTGTGAAGTTCCACTGGAAACCTTTACTTGGCGTACACGCCGTGGCCTGGGACGAGGCCACCATCATCTCCGGTAAAGATCCTGACTTTCATCGCCGCGACCTGTGGGAAGCCATCGAAGCAGGCCAGTTCCCGGAATGGGAGTTTGGTGTACAGATCGTGCGTGAAGAAGATGAACATAAGTACGAGTTCGATTTGCTCGACCCAACGAAGATCATTCCTGAAGAACTGGTACCGGTACAGCGTATCGGCAAGCTTACCCTGAACCGTAATCCCGATAACTTCTTCGCAGAAACGGAACAGGTGGCCTTTCATGTAGGCAACATCGTACCGGGCATCGACTTTACCAATGACCCGCTGATGCAGGGCAGGCTGTTCTCGTATACTGATACACAGCTGATCCGCCTCGGTGGGCCTAACTTCCATGAAATTCCGATCAACCGGCCCATTAATGAGGTGCATAATAACCAGCGCGATGGTTTTATGCGACAGACGATCAATAAAGGTAAAACAAGCTATAGCCCTAATTCACTGGGCGGCGGTTGCCCCTACCAGGCGAAGATGGCCGAAGGAGGTTTCACTTCGCATGCAGAAAGGATCGATGCAAAGAAGGTCCGCGGCCGCAGCAGGAGTTTCTTCGATCACTTTAGCCAGGCCACGCTGTTCTATAATAGTCAGTCGCCGGCGGAGCAACAGCATATCATTAATGCGCTGCGCTTCGAATTGGGTAAAGTGACGGTAGAGGCCATCCGCAAAAGAATGGTAGGTATTTTAACACAGGTCGATAAAAACCTGGCCGCAAAGGTAGCCGAAGGTCTAGGTTTCCCCGTGCCTAAAGGTCCTGAGTTGCCAATGAATCATTCGGTGCCCGCAGATGGTAACCAGAAAAACTTTGAACCCATTAAGGTAAAAAGCAGTATTGCTGTATCGAAAGCCCTGAGCATGGCTAATACGGTGAAAGATAATATCAGATCGCGTAAAATTGCCGTGCTGGCAGCAGATGGCGTAAGCGCGAAAAGCCTGGATACACTACTTAAAGGTTTAAAGGCAGAAGGAGCTACACCCGAAATCATTGCGCCGCATGGCGGACAAATACAAACAGACCAGGGTACAGCGGTGCCGGTAGATAAAAGCTTGCTGACAACGGCTTCTGTATTTTATGATGCGGTGTATATACCTGGCGGCGGCGCCAGTGTGAAGGCATTGTGTACGGAGGCCGATGCCGTGCATTTTTTAGACCAGGCGTACAAACACTGTAAAGCGATTGCTGCCGAACACGACGCCCTGCCCTTACTCGATCTAACGCGCTTTGCCGGTAAAACGGACGAAGGAGTACTCATCGGTAAGGATACCCGAAAACTGTTACAAAGCTTTGTTGCTGCTGTAGCACAACACCGGGTATGGGACAGAGAAACCGAGCGGAAAGTACCTGCTTAAAAAAACAAAGATGCCGGGCTGTTAAAACCCGGCATCTTTATTTATAGTTCCATCATCGTTTTTTAGCGGCCTTCTGCCAATCCGCCACTACCCCGTTTAACTGGTCAAAACAGCCATCTGACATCATGTAATTCCGGACGGTTACCGCAACATTTCAAACATCCACAAACTACCGTTTAGCTGCCGCGATTTCAATGGCAGCGATGAAACTCGATAACGCCTCGTTTCGGTACCACTTATCTCCCATATCCAGTTCTCGGGCGCCACATCGGGGTTATTGAATATCTCTGCCGCCTGGCGGTTTACGTCTTCTTTGTTAATGAGTTTTGCCCTTAGTGCGCCCATAGCGGCGGATAATTCCGACGGGCTATGTTCTCCCGATCTATCAAGTTCAAGCAGCACCGCGGCCCGCTCGTTTACCCAGCCGGCAAAGCCGCTGTTGTCGATAAATATAATGGCTTGAGGAACGGTATGCAAGATCGCGGAGAAGCGGTCCAGTGTTTTGTGAAGATCTTGTTGCACCGAGCTTTGTTCCAGCACGCTGTTGATCCGCGATTTGATCATAGATAAGAGTACGCGGAACGATTCGTCGAACAGCTGCGGAACACTCCAGCCCAGCAGGATTACACGCAGCTGGCCTTTACAGGTGAGCGGGATAACAACGGCAGACGATAGTGCCGATAGCAGGTCGCCGAATACATGCGTGCCTTTAGGGATATCGCGCCAGAAAATAACTTCTCCGAGGTGTTGTTTGATGTAATCGCCCAGGTGACCGGGATTAACGGCCAGATCTTCGAGGAAAGACGGTGTGGCATTTTTGATACGCGCTGTGTAACTGTCTTCCGTAATTACCTGGAGTATCAGGTAGGGCTCCACAGCCCCGCGAAGCCATTCCATAGCAAAAGGTACAAACGCTTCACAATCGTTTGCAATATCCCATTTGCTGGTATGGTCCATAAACAATACGGCCTTTCTCTCCCAATTACTCACGTCACACTATTTGAAAATCATATAAAATTAAGAATGGCCTCCGCTACTGCTTTCGGTTCGCGCATATGCGGAAAGTGGCCGTCTGTGTCTACTACTTTAAGTATGCTGCCTTTAATGTGTTCGTGTAAATAATCACCAACGGTCAACGGCACGGCTACATCTTCTTTTGTTTGCAATACCAGTACCGGCACTGTGCTTTTGCTGATTTCCGAACGATAATCCGATTCGAATATTACTTTGGCTGCGAATAAAGCGATATCGGGTCGAATGGCTCCCAGCGTACCGGCGAATGTATTTACCAGGTCGGGGCGGTCCGGGGCAGCCATTACCATAGCAGAAAAGCCGGCCGTCCACGCTTTGTAGTTCGTTCGCATTGTATCGTACACGCCTTCCAGGGCTTCCTGGGTAAATCCACCTACATAAGATGCTGTTTCGTCGTTCAGGTAACGTGGGCTCGCGCCTACCATTACCAGTTTTTTAAAGAATTCCGGATGGCGTAAAGAAGCCAGCAGGCCCACCATTCCGCTCATCGAGTGCCCTACATAAATCACATCCTTTAAACCTAATTCCCTGAAGATATCAATCACATCCAGCACATAACCTTGCAATGAGCTGTATTTGGTGGTGTTAAAGGCTGCCATATCTGATTTACCGCCGCCCACATTATCGTAGAGTACTATCCTGTAGTCCCTCTCAAAATAGGGCAGCATGCTTTCAAAAGCCTCCTGGCTTGATCCAAAGCCGTGGGCAAATACAACGGTTTGTGCTGCATCTTTATTCCCCACAATGTTGATGTTGTGCTTTTTCGTTACGTTAATCGACATATTCAAGGAGGTGGTTTATCGGTTGACCGCGAAAATACACATATTTCAATACAGGCAAATGGCAGTAGCGTTCTTTTTATTACAGAAAACAGAAACGGCCCTTCCTGTTTGGAAAGGCCGTTTCTATACATTACGTCCGTTTTAAGCGGAGTATGTTAATGTTTTTTGCGTCGCGTACCCAATATCAGCTCATCGCATGCTGCATCACGTTCTGGGCGTTCTTTTCAGTTTTGCGATAGTGCTTATTCATTTTGCGGAAAGCATTTTTTGCATTGTCTTTAACTTCTGCGATAGCAGTGTCTACACGGTCGCGGTTACGCATGTACAAAACTATGCCAGCCGCTGCTGCGCCTAATACTGATGCTGCAATTAAGATGTTTTTCATGGCTAATAAGTTTGTTTGATAAGTGAAAAACAAGCATCGTACCAAAAAATTTAACGGGTGCCGGAAATGGGTTGTGTTTCGGGCATTAGTATATGGAAAGATGCGCCCATCCCCTCCCCTGAAAATGCCTTTATATCCCCATGATGATTGAGTGCGATCTTTTTGCAGATAGCGAGGCCTATACCTGTACCATCAAAGGATTCGCGGTTGTTCAGGCGTTGGAAGATGGTGAATATCTGCGACGCGTACTCCTGGCTAAAACCGATGCCGTTATCGCGGAAAGTGATCTCATGGTATTTCCTTCCGGGGTCGAGGCCGGGCCACATCTCATCACCTGCTCCCTGTACGGGTCTTGATGTAATGAAAATCAATGGCTTACGGTCATCAGAAGTGAATTTGAGGGAGTTGCCCAAAAGGTTGTAGAACAGCTGGTTTACCTGTAGGGGAATAGCCTCTACAACCGGCAACGGTTCGGCCATCACTACCGCATTTTTCTGGTGTATGAGCAGTTCAAAGTCGCCTTCCACATCGCTTAACACGCTATTGAGATCGGTGTTCCTGAATTGTGAAGAATCGCCCTGCAGCTGTGAGAAGTTTAACAAATCTTTGATCAGTACCGACATTCTTGTAGCAGCCAGGTTGATTTTGTGGAGATAAGTTTGGGCAGATGTGTCCCCACCGGGCAACGTTACCCCGAGCATTTCCGCGAAAATGCGGATTTTACGGAGGGGTTCCTGCAAATCATGTGAGGCTACATAGGCAAATTGCTCCAGTTCGCGATTGGTACGTTCCAGGTTAAGGTTCGATTCGCTGAGTGCCGCAGTACGTTCGCGTACCATACTTTCCAGCTCGTCGGCCATCTTCTTTTGCTCATCTATATCGGTGCTGGTACCCAGCCATTGAAGTATTTCTCCTTTATCGTTGCGTAATGGTACGGCACGACTGAGTTGCCAGCGGTACACTCCTTCACGGCTGCGGAAGCGTTGCTGGAAGGTGTAATCGTGACCATTTTCCACAGCTAAGCGCCAGGTACGTATGTTCTCACTGCGCTCGTTGGGATGTACGATCACAGGCCAGCCATCTCCCAGGGCTTCTTCTTCCGTAAGCCCGGTGAATTCGAGGAATGCATGGTTGAAGTAAGTAAGTTTGCCATCCGGACCGGCCATCCATACAAACTGCGGCATAGAGCTGGCCAGTACGCGGAAACGCTCTTCGCTTTCGGCAGTTTTACGGGCCGCATCCAATATCTCGCGCCGGGCATTAATCTCTGGCCGAAGGTCGTGCAACGTAGCGCCGCGACCAATGGCTTCGCCGGTTTTCGGGTCGCGTATTAGAATATAATCTGCCTGGAATGGAATTTCCTCGCGGGTCATGAAGTTGCGCAGGGTAATTTTACCCGACCATTTACCCTTTTCTCTCAACGAAAGTTCTATTTCTCTAATGATGGCCTCATAGCTGGAAGGCTCCGCGAAGTAGTCTTTGGTCCGAAAGCCCGATAAGTCCTGGAGCTCGCCCAGCCCAAGCAGTTGTCGCCCCATTTTGTTCATGTAAAAAGTGTGCCCTTCAATGGTGCTGATCCCCATGAAATCTGCACTATGCTCTACCAGGGCAAGCAAGCTGTCCACCGCATTTATTAGTTCCTGTTTCACTGCCAAGTAAGGAGAGATTTGCTATGAAAGTACGAATAATCCCCTGAATGATTTATACTTGCTGTATCTTCTAAAAAGCCGATCATGTCACGCACCTACCGCATTAAGAACGTTCATGTATTACCAGTTAGTTTGGCTGAGGCCTGGGATTTCTTTAGCCGTGCGGAGAATTTGCAGAAGATCACTCCGCCCGAAATGGCCTTTACCGTTACCAGCGATCCCGGCGGCGATCATATTTATGCGGGACAGGTTATAGAGTATACGCTGAAGCCGTTATCCGGCATTCCCATTTACTGGATGACCGAGATCACACACGTGAAAGAGCAGGCTTATTTTGTGGACGAGCAACGCTTTGGCCCTTACAGCCTCTGGCATCACCAGCATCGTTTCAGGGAAGTGGAAAATGGGGTGGAGATGACCGACCTGGTGCATTACCGTATCCCATTGGGCTGGCTCGGCGATCTGGCTAATCTCATCTTAGTAAAAAAGAAGCTGCACGATTTATTTGAGTACCGTACAAGGGCCATCAACGAGCGTTTTGGCGTTACTTCAGGCAGAAAGCTTCTCTAACTCCCGCCTGTAATCATATTGCAGGTCTTCGTGCTGCGCATCTATCAACTTACCTGCCTTTTTCAACTGTTGCGCATACATGCTCGTAATGGCCACACTATCACGCATACGGATACCCGATGTTTTCACCTTACGGCAAAAATACAGCAGCAGCTCAATTTCAGCGGGTTTAGAGCCCGAATAACGGATATACTTGTTGGTGATGCGCAGTATTTTGCGCAGGTTCTTTTTAACGAAATAGAGCCCTGCGGTAGAGAGGTTAGAAAACTCTTCGTCCATAAGCGCTTTAACCGATACGATGTATTGTTCCGGGTCATGTGCTTCAAACAACAGGAAGGTTAACAGTTCCTTGTTTTCCTTTTTATATTTTGAAAGGCGCACGCACAACTCAACCAGCTGTGCATGCGGAACTTCCAGTAATTCCTTCTTTAATTCGTTTATCGTAGCCGTCTTCATGCGTGCTTATTCCTTATAAAAATCAATGAGCGCGCCAAAGTATGCCTCATTCCAGCCTTCTACAATGTCGTTGTATGCTTCGTCCGGTATGTTAGTGTGTTTCAGTTCGGCTGATGTGCCTTTTTTATGCGGATGCAGGATGATCGTTACAATAGACGGCTCTTCCTGTTCTCCGAAATACCATTCCTGCACGATCTTACGATCTTCCTCAAAGTCCAGGTTTACACCGGCAATGCTATCGTCCCAAAGTGAGAACTCCGAGCCAGGCTCGGTACTCATAATAGCAGGCTCGCCACTCCATAAACGGATGGTGGCCGGGTTGGTCAGTGCTTTATACACGTCTTCGGGCGGTGCGGTTATTTCAAAGTGTTTTTTATAATCCTTCATAAAGCAAAGCTAGTAAATTAGGCAGATAACCAGTTGATAATTGTAATACCGCTGAGCCAGCCCATCACCAGCACCACCGTCCAGCCAGCGATCTGCATCCACACAGGATGGCGGTAACTGCCGGTAAGTGACTTTCTGCTGGCGGCGATCAGTATTACCGCCAGGGCCACCGGCAATATTAAACCATTAAGTGCGCCTGCCGTTACCAGTAGTTTTACCGGGTTGCCCACTACAGCAAACACGATCGTTGAGAATATGATAAAGAAAGTGATGAACCACTTTTCATTTTTCGCAATAAAGGGATGGAATGTTTTCAGGAAAGATACCGATGTATACGCCGCGCCCACCACCGAAGTAATAGCAGCACTCCATAACACCACACCAAAAAAACGATAGCCTACCTCCCCTGCCGCCACCCGGAATACATCGGCGGCCGGGTTTTCTTTGTTAAGTACCACACCTGCAGACACTACGCCCAATGCGGCCAGGAACAAGGATGTGCGCATCACCCCTGTAATCAAAATACCGCTAACGGCCGCCTTACTTACTACGGGTAAAGATTGTGGCCCGCTTACCCCGGCATCCAGCAACCGGTGTGCGCCTGCAAAACTGATGTAACCGCCTACCGTGCCGCCCACCAGTGTGATAATAGAATGGGCGTTGATCACCGATGGCATAAACGTTTGTTTCAACGCATCGCCTACCGGCGGTGCGGAACTGATGGCCACATACAACGTCAGTAATATCATCAGTACCCCGAGCCAGCGAGTGAAGTGGTCCATCATTTTGCCGGCCTCTTTCATCCAGAAAATGACCAGTGCAATAACACCGCTCAATATCGCGCCGTACGTTACGGGCATGCCCGACAATACATTTACGCCCAACCCACATCCGCCGATATTGGCAATATTAAAGGCAAGGCCACCCAACACCACGAGGGCTGCGAGCATGTAACCCAGTCCGGGTAATAAGCGGTTAGACAAGTCCTGCGCGCGATACTCCGTTACCGTAAGCACCCGCCAGATGTTTAGTTGCGCACCAATATCCAGTAAAATAGATACGAGAATAACAAAGCCGAAAGCAGCAGCGAGTTGTTGTGTAAATACGGTGGTTTGTGTAATAAAGCCGGGACCTATGGCAGATGTGGCCATCAGGAACACGGCACCGCCAATAGCGGAAGCCTGTTGTTTTTTCAAGGGTAGCGGATAATTAGCCGGTTATTGATTAATGTCTGGTTGATTAATTTTGCGAATGATACGGCATGTTCGCCATCGCCATGCAGACAAATGGTTTCGGCTACAATAGGAATTACGTTGCCCATGATAGTAGTCACGCTTTTCTCCGTCACCATTTGCGTTACCTGCGCTACTACGGCCGCTTCATTTTTAATCACTGCGCCCGGCATACCGCGCGGCGACAACGAGCCATCGTCCATATAGGTACGATCGGCAAATACTTCGGAGGCAGTAGTTAAACCTGCCTTTTGTGCTTCAATGATAAGATGGCTGCCGCTAAGCCCGTATAAGCAAAGAGATTCATCCACATCCTTAATGGCGCCCGCAATAATAACAGCCATTTCGGGCGATGCGGCGGCCATGTTATACAATGCGCCATGCGGTTTTACGTGTTGCAATGCGGCACCCTTTTCGCGACACACGTGCTGCATGGCATACACCTGCGCGGTAATAAGATCGTATAACTCGTTGCCCTTTAAATGCACTGCTGTTCTGCCAAAATTAGCTTTGTCGCTAAAGCCAGGATGTGCGCCAATGGCCACATCGTACTGCAAGGCCAGATCGATGGCAGTCCTTATGCTATCTTCATCACCTGCATGAAAACCACAGGCAATGTTGGCGCTGCTGATATAAGGCATAATGGCCGAATCGTTGCCAATACCTTCACCGAGGTCACAGTTTAAATCAATATAAGCCATTTGTTTGCAGCCATTTTTCGAGTTGTAAATTACAGGCATTTTCCAGCAATTGCAAACGCTGTACCTGTTCGTAATGCAGTTTAATGGCCTCGTTCACACTCACGAGCAGAAAGTTGATCTGCTGATACGACCGGTGTTGCGCCAGCGATGGAAGGTCGGCCGTTATTACATGTGCAATACGCGGATAACCACCTGTCGTCTGATGATCGGCGGTGAGTATGATCATTTGTCCGTCGGGCATTAACTGGATGGTGCCGCGGGTAACACCCGACGACAGTAATTCTCCTTCTTTGTAATGTTTTAAAGCCACCCCTTCGAGCCTGTACCCCATACGGTCGCAGTGACGCGAGCAGTCAAAGGTATGTGTAACCAGTTGTGAAGCATCGCTTAACAGTGTGTACTCACTGCCTGCGGTAATTCTCAACTGGCTGGTATGATAAAGATTATCTGTATAGATCATCCAGGGCAACACCTTAAAGTCTTTATGCTCCAGTAAGGGCGCATAACTGGCCTTCTTTTTCAGCGGCAGTACATCGTTCTTTTGTAATGCCCGTCCGCGAAAGCCGCCGGCTTCGGCCTTCAGGTGTGTACTATAGCTGCCCATCCAGGGCTCAATATCAAATCCTCCCCTTACGCCCATATAACAGCGGGCCCCGGTAACCGGACCTTTAAAATGCAGTAAAGCGTGTGCAGCCACCAGTATGGGTTTGTTCAATGGCAGCGGACGGCCATCGATGGTGGCGGTAAAATCGGCACCCGATAAGGCAATAATAGCGCCCGACTCAAACAGGAATGAAGAGGCAGGGAAGTGCATTTCCAGCACGCCCGTGGCGGACGTATTACCCACCAGCGCATTCACGGCACGCACGGCAATACGGTCCATCGCGCCACCGGGATTGATACCGAGGTGCTGATAACCGTAACGGCCGGTATCCTGGATAGTATCCAGCAGGCCGGGTTGTAAAACACGTATACTCACGATGGTTGTTTCATTTGAAAAAATTCACCGGCCGAAATAGGCACAAATGTTACCTGGTCGCCCGGCTGGCAATAGCTGGCCGGTTCGCGGGCGGCATCGAATAAACGCAGCGGCGTTTGGCCGATGATGTTCCAGCCTCCGGGAGAAGCTAACGGATATATGCCTGTTTGTTCGCCTGCTATGCCTACACAGCCCGCAGGCACTAACGCCCTTGGTTTAGAGAGGCGAGGCGCTACCAGTTGCGCATCTACCGACCCCATATAAGGGAAGCCTGGCAAAAAGCCCAGCATATAAACGGTGTAACTCCTGCCACTATGCAGGTTTATCAATTCATCGACCGACATGCTTTTCTGTGCTGCCAGCGCTTCAATATCAAACCCCAGGGAAGGATCGTAGCAAACAGGTACCTCTATATGCCTGGCGGCCATAATGTCCGTCACGTCCAGGTCCTGCAACAGCTCGCGCAGATGCAGGTTTGCCCATCCCGATACTTCGTGATCGAAATGTTCATAAATGTAAAAAGCATCGTACACGATGGTAAGCGAGGCATAAGCGGGAATGAGGTCCCTCACCCAGGGAAGTTTAAGTTCCCGCAATCGTCGAAACGCGGCCATTACCTGCCGGTTCACTACGGGGTCTATCCTTTGTGGCCAGTTCAGCAGCAATGCGTTCTCTCCCTGTTGTATAATGTCGTATCCTAATGGTTGCACCTTCTAAAAATACGAAATCCCTGCGATCCTTATTCCGATTGTTTCATGATACTATAGAGTACTTTCCTGGACGGATCATCGAGGGTAGCTCCTTTCGCAGAATCGGCCGGCATAAATTTACGGCGGAAAGCTTCTACAGCGCCCACACTGTCTTTCACATTATACCCTACGATACGTAACGCCTGCAAGGGTTCAAAGTTAGCAGGCAGGTTGATGGAAGAGGTATCGTACCAAAGTCCGAAGCCCTTTTCGGCAAGCTGCTGCCAAGGAAAATAAGCACTTGGATCTACTTTGCGGCGCGGTGCTATATCGCCATGACCTATGAAGTTAGCCTGTGGGATATTGTAACGGTGTTTCAGCGTATCGAGCAACACCAGCAGGCTGCGCACCTGCATAGGCGCAAACGGTTCCGTGCCATTGTTATCCAGTTCAATACCAATGGAGGCAGAATTAATATCCGTCACACTCCCCCACTTTGCAGCACCGCCATGCCAGGCGCGGAGATAGTCGTTCAGCATATGATGGATCACCCCGTCACGGCAAATTACATAATGGGCACTTACCTGCGTACGCGTCATCGTAAACGTTTTAAGCGTTTGGTCGCAGGAGTTTTGGGCCGTGTGGTGAATGATCACGAAGTTCGGTTTCCGCAGGTTAAAGTTAACCGTACCCGCCCACCAGTAGGTTTGGTCCACTGAGTCTACAGCGATACCTGCAGGCTTACCATTAAGCCCGGCCGTGAGTTCCTTTGCCTGCTTACGGTAAACCTTATTAGTAGTTTTGTAAGGCTGCGGTGCGCAGGCCCATAAGGCCAGCAGTAGCGCTAATGCAATGCCGTGATTTTTTCTCATAACGATAAATATAGCATGTTATTTGCAAGATGTCCATAAATCCATATGTATGGCTAACAAATTCACTGCCAAAGCCTCCATTGCCATTAATGCACCTAAAGACAAGGTTTGGGAGGCGCTTACCGATCCCGATATGATCAGGGAGTACCTGTTTGGCACCGAAACCAGCACCGACTGGAAGAAAGGCAGCCCTATTACTTACAAGGGCACCTGGAAAGGGCAGGCATATGAGGACAAAGGCACTATTATCGATATTATACCCGAAAAGCTGTTGCATACAACGTACCTGAGCGGCATGTCGGGGCAGGAAGACGTTCCTGAAAACTATGCTAATGTGATTTACGAGATATCGGAGCAAAGCGGTAAAACCGTATTAAGCATCACGCAGGATAACAATGATACCGAAGAATCGAGGCAACATTCCGAGCAGAACTGGAACACCGTACTGGAAGGTCTTAAACTTCTCGTAGAAGCCTAATAACGACGTTTGAACAGCGGCCGGGCCGGGTAATTACGGTGTTTGGAGGCATTGTTTACCACCAGTGCTACCGCCAGTAGTATCAGTACGCCGGTAAGTACCGGGCTAAGCACATACCAGAAACCCAGTGACTCTATCCTGGGTGTGCCCATATTAGCAATTAACGCCGTAGCGCCGCCAGGAGGATGCAGTGTTTTGGTAATTTGCATGGCCACGATCGATAAGGCTACTGCCAGGGCGCCACCCAACCATACTTCCTGCGGGAAAATCTTATGAAATATCACCCCAATTACGGCACTGATCAGGTGCCCGCCTATCAGGTTACGTGGCTGGGCGAGGGGGCTGTTAACTACTCCATAAATCAATACCGATGAAGCGCCGAATGAACCGATCAGGAACAGGTTTTCGTTGGCTACGAGGTATTTGCTGTTGATGAACCCAATGAGCCCTATCCCCAGGAAAGCGCCGAGGAATGTAATGATATGTTCTCTTGTGTCGATAAGGGTTTCGCGGTATAAGATGTACTTAGCCTTGCGATAACTCCTCTTAATCTTTTTAACCGGCATGTTTTGGTGGTGGAATGATGGTCGGGCGCAAAGATAATTAATCCGCCTGTTTTAATTCAATCTTCCGGCCATCCGGGTCTTCAATTACCGCTGTATACCCCCATTCAGTATGGACTGGCGGGGTGGTTACTTTCTTTCCTTTGATGATATCTACCGTTCAAATCCCTCCTTCGCCATGCACCAGAACTCATCGAGCGCCATGATGCGTGGTTTGAAGAAAGAGATAACAGCAGGCCATTGCGCCTGGTCGAATATATTGGAGGGTTGCAGGCTGACAGAGATGCTGCTGATATCCTGTCCATGTTCGTTAACCGCCTCCGGCTGCCATTTCCATTGTTCGCCCAGTGTTTCGTGGAAGAACGATCGCAGCTGTACGAACTGCTGGTAATAACGCCTGCGGGTAACAGGATCGGGATGGTTGATAACGATCGCTATGCTGGCCGACTTCGTGCCCGCCTCCATTGAGAACTGCAGGTATTTGATGCCGGTTTTGTAGCTTACCCAGTTCGTTTTCATCCCATCCGCAGATAAAACGGGCGACATGTATTTGCCGAAGGTAGTCCAGAATGCCTGCCGCAGCGCCGATGCCTCTTGTTTGGTGTACATAGACGGCAAAATTAAATATTTCTATCTTTAAGTATGCTGTACTTCACTCAACTCATTTACGTTATACCCGGGCAGGAATCCGTTTTTCATGAATTCGAAAACCATGTACTGCCGCTGCTTACCCAATATGGCGGATCGTTGTTGCTACGTGTTCGTCCATCCACGGGGGATATTATCGCCTGTGAGGGCGAAGTGCCTTACGAGGTACACCTATGCGCCTTTAAAGATCAGGCAGGCTTTGACGCTTACGCGCAGGACAAACACAGGCAGCAGTTCCTGCACCTGAAAAATAAATCAGTTAAATCAATGTTGTTGGTGAAGGGCGAGGCGCTTTAGTATTGTACATCAACCTTTACCCCTGGCGGCGATTTTATGTCTGATCCGATGCTGCCATCCGGACGTTTAAAGTGCCTGATATGCACGATGCCTTTAGGTGTGGGGAATGTTCCTTCCACGTAAGTCAGGTTGCCCAGGTTAGGTTTAATCAGTAAACGTTTGCATCCCGGTTCCAATACCTGCACGCCCAATACATGTTCGGTGAGCCAGGCAGTTGGCCCCGAGGCCCATCCGTGGCAAAAGCTGTGACGGAAACCTTTGTAACAATAGGCTCCGTAATCGCCATGAATGTCTTTCTGGCCGGGTGTTACGAAAGTGTCTATTCTTCCGGCACCGGGTATCCAATCCATATTAAAATCTTCCCAGAACGTAGTAGCACCGAGATCGAGCATGGCGCCCCAGTAAGTACGGATATCGTTCATCGCGCCCACATAGTCGCCAGCTTTAGCTTTAGCCTGCAACATATAATAGCCGTAAAAAGTAGAGTAGTTTTTCACGCCACATACAGCAATTACCTCTTTGTTCATTTTATCCGCCGGCGCCAATCCGGATAAGGCCAATAGTGCCGCAGCCTGTTTCGATTCTTTGGCAGCAGGTATATATTTTTTCAGTTTGACAGCTGCAGCTTTGCAGTTATCAGCTGTTTCCCTATCTCCCAATACCGCGCTTAATTCGGCCCCCGCGTCCATACACATCAGCAGCATAGCATGCAACCCGGCGTGGATAGCTGCTTTATCCTCACTGGAAGGCCAATCCAGGAAACGGTTACCGTCCAGCGCTTCTCTTCCATCCTTTCCGATCTTTGTTTGAAAATGAGCCAATAAAGCCTTCAGATAAGCCGATTGCTGACGCAGGTATTCGATATCGCCCGTTTTCATGTACCAGTCGCGCTGAATAATGACCCACCACATGGAATAAGACACCATGCCATTCATATAACCAGGCAGCGGTGTAATGTCGCGGGTAAGGTCGAGGCTTTTTGTGACTACATCATTATTGCCAAATACAGCATTGATAGTAGCCACTTCGGGGTGCATATCGCCGATCCATACCAGGCGATCGCGTTTGATACCGTCCCACAGATACTCCTGCATGTTAAGATGTACCGTGTAAGCGCCGGTGGCCCATATCTCGTTGAGGCGTTCGTCGTTGCAACGGAACGAACCGAGGTAAGGAATATCGCGGTAAACAGCAATAGCACGCGCTTCCTTCAGTTGCAGGTCTACGCTATCGAGCATATCTATTCTCACAAAACGAAAACCAGTGTTGCCCACTTCCAGTTTACCCAACCAGGGCACCTCTACGATCATATCGCGCATAGCGTGATCATTCGTTGCGTTTTTTTCCGGTTCAATATTACTCATGGCCTCACTCACCGATTCGCCGAAACGGATACGCAGTTTAATAGGCCTGTGCGCGGGCGACATACCTGTAACCAACTGCAGGCCCCCGTGTAATTCTTTATCAAAATCAAGTAAAAGGGAAGCATTTTTCTTAAGGATGCACATGTTCTTGTTCGAGAGGTCACCCTGACCATTGCCGGGCAGCAGTAATGCTGCGGCATTGGTTACACCATCCTGCAAAAGCACGCGGCCGGGCGAAAGATAATCGCGCACCAGCGGCAAGCGTTCCGGCTTCACGTTGTTTTTAGCAGTAATTACAGGCTGCTGCGCAGTGGCAGAAAACGATATCAACAGGAAAAACAGAAGACGCTTCATAGGCACAAAATAGCAGCAGAAAGGTACGGTTTCATCCTGCACTATCCTGTAAAAATCGATTATTGTGATGAGTGGTTTAGTAAACGATGTGTTCCAGTTTAACAGGGCCCAACAAACCGGCAGACTGGTAAGCGCTTTCAGGCTTGTATGGATTAGCGTTTAACCAGGTGCCACGTTCCTTTTCAGGCAACTTACTGTCACCGATCAGGCGGTTTACCCAGGTATTTACCACTTCCACCTCCAGTTTGTTGCTGCCTTTTTTAAGCGCCGTGGTCACATCAACGCGATAAGGAGCCGTCCATACAGTACCCACATCTACCCCATTCAGTTTCACTTTTCCCATCACCATTACCTTGCCCAGATCAATGAAACTATTGCCCCTTGGCAGTTCTGCAATATTGAAAGTAGTGGTATATACGGCAGTGCCGGAATAGTTCTTCACCTGTTCGTTCGCATGTTTGCTCCAATCGCTCAGCTCTTCCATTTCGATCGTTTTAGCAGGGCCCCTGCTGGCGCGTTCAAACTTCACCTCCCAAACATTGCGCAATTCGGTCACTACCTCGGATGAAGGGAAATTTTTGCTACCCGTTTTAGATGGGGCTGCAGTTTTACGAAATACAATAAACGCACTTTCGTACGCTTCGAGCTGTAAAGGCACTACCGTGCTTTTACCATTATAACTATACTCCGGCAGATTGCGCATGCTTCCGCTAACGGCGTCCCACAACTCCGGCTGCAGTCCATGCACGCGGAATTCGGGAAAGATGACCACCTTATCTGCCGTTTGGTTCGTCAGGAAATAGATATCTCCCTCCACGGTGCTGCGGTGCGTGTAGAGTACATCTTTATTCTTCAGGCTCACATCTGGTTTGAGTTGAATTTCAGCGAGTGCTTCTTCAAGACTCATATTGTTTAACAACAGTCCGTTCCCGTATTTACGCTTTTTCTGCAAGCGGTCGGCACCCCACA
>NZ_CABHOU010000073.1 GCF_902168175.1 uncultured Chitinophaga sp.
CGATACAACCTGCCGCATAAAAGTTTGATCATACTTAAAGGCCCTACCGCCCTTTTTACGAACTAATACTGTGTTTTTATCCATGTTTTACACTTTTGAAGGTGTAAACCTTTTTTAGGACGTGACCTAGTATACAGGGCAGATAAATGGCTTAATTATAGTGGCTGAAGAGGGAGATGCTGTTGAAGGGAGTGACACAACGGGGGTTGAACAGAAATACTTTTGCTGGTGCCCCTATTGCCTGTTTTATACCCTTAGCCAGTCACAATCAACAGCATAGGCATATACCCAATCTTAATACAGTGTAGCAGTATTGCACAAAGGTTTTTGGGGTTTTGTAGGATATATTCGTTTATATCGTATTTTTATGCCCATTTTAATAACTACATCATAAGCTATATGAGTAAAATTACAGCCGCCATTACAGCGGTGGGTGGATATGTTCCGGAATACGTACTGACGAATAAGGAACTCGAAAAAATGGTTGATACGACGGACGAGTGGATCATGACGAGGACCGGCATCAAGGAAAGACATATCCTGAAAGGTGAAGGCAAAGGTACATCCGACCTCTGTGTTCCCGTAGCTTTGGAGATCTGTAAGAAGAGGGGCATTGAGCCCGACGAGATCGACCTCTTGATTGTGGCTACTGTAACGCCCGACATGGTTTTCCCCAGCACAGCTAACGTAGTTACTGATAAAATAGGTGCTAAAAAAGCCTTTGGCTTCGACATCGGCGCAGCCTGTTCAGGCTTCCTGTATGCGCTGGACACTGGCGCACGTTTCATCGAGAGTGGCCGTTACAAAAAAGTAATGGTTATTGGCGCCGACAAAATGAGTTCTATCATTGATTATACAGACAGAACTACCTGCATCATCTTTGGCGACGGCGCCGGCGGCGTACTGCTGGAGCCAAACGAAGAAGGGCTGGGCCTTGTAGACAGCATCCTGCGCAGCGATGGCCATGGCCGGGAGTACCTGCACATGAAAGCTGGTGGCTCTGTTAAACCAGCCAGCCACGACACGATCGATGCACGCGAACACTTCGTTTACCAGGAAGGTAAAATGGTGTTTAAGTATGCGGTATCTAACATGGCCGGTGCTGCTTCCGAAATCATGGAGCGTAACCAACTGAAAGGCGAAGACGTAGCATGGCTGGTACCTCACCAGGCCAACATGCGCATCATCAGCGCCACGGCAGCCTACCTCAACGTTCCGGAAGAGAAGGTGATGGTAAACATTCACCGTTACGGCAACACTACCGCAGGTACTATTCCTTTATGCCTGTGGGATTGGGAAAAACAACTGAAAAAGGGCGACAACCTGGTACTGGCTGCATTTGGTGGCGGTTTTACCTGGGGCGCGAGCTACATTAAATGGGCTTACGATTCTAAATAATAATACGCAAAACATCATATTTAAAAAGACCTCCGTCGCGTTAAGCCATGGAGGTCTTTTTTTTGTGCTAAAAGAAGCCGGGAGCCTCGTTAATGAAATCGTCGGTCTGGTAAAACTCATACAGATCTGTTCCGCAAAAGGGGCAGAAGCGGATGTTGATGTGCATCACCTTCGTATCGTCGTGATCGTAGCCCGGGGTAAAGTAAAAACGGTATAGGTTCGTTTTGTCCAGCCTCCCCTCCGGACTATACTTTACTACCCTGAAATTCATACCGGTCTCTCTTGGGGCATTGTGCCTGATGCCCAGCCTGGCGCAACAAAAATTCTCCATCGATTAAGTGCTTTGGGTTAGGATTAAATGGCGTGATCTGGTATACAAGCGTATATCTTATGCTTCCACCAGCCACCTCCCGGTTCTGCGGGGATGGGTGTAACAGGTGGTAAATAAGGGGTTTACTCTAAAACAAGATCCGTAACAGTTTGCGTTTATAATTGAGTGAAAACATTCTAATTTAACTAAAATACGTTTTTTACAATACAAAACACATAGCTATATCAACTTATGGCAGGGTTTGTTACCAGCGGGGGAGATATGAAGGAATCCTAACGGAAGAGGGTTGAGTTAGTGGGGTGATGACAGGTAACAATCAGTAAGAACTGGCAACGTAGATATATTGGGGGCACTGGTGGTGTTAACACAAACTCACGCTCTGTCTATGGTGCAAAAAAATGGCGGTGTATACACCGCCACTCTGCTATTCTATCAATTTCTGTTTTTCAAATGTTCGTATCATCCCGTTATCAACCTTCGCCGCCTCGGGTACATACCGTGTTTCTACCGGCGTGCCCTGTGCCATACGGCCAGTAGTGGCTAATGCCGCCAGGGCTTTCTTTACGCCATCCTCATTCTCGTTCCCGAAGTCGTACCGGGGATCATCCTGCGCGGCTACCTCTGCCTCCATGCCCTCAAAGTATTCTGCATTACCGGCGCTGTTCTTAATCAGGAAGCTCGACATGTATACGGAGTACTTATCGATATTGATGGCGAAGAAGCCTACCGGTTTGCCGTAAGTTTTGGAGCCGATGGTTTTAACGTTCAGGTAAGGTTTTAAGGCATTGATTACCAGCTCGCTGGCCGATGCTGTATTGCGGGTTACGATGAAGTACACATGGGTAACACCTTCCAGCGCTCCTGCTTTGGCAAACTTCATGGTATTATCTGCTACCGAAAACGATACGTTGTAGTAGGTAGCGGTTTCGCCGTTGCTCAGTTTCCTGGGGGTACCATCCTCATTATACAGTATCTGCTGTTTAAGGATAGGTGCTTTTTTGGTACGGAGCAGTTCATTATAGGACTCTGTATATGCCACTTTATCGTTCAGACTTGCGGGCGCTATCAGGTTTAACAGGTGTTCCGCGGTGTTAACATAACCGCCGCCATTATAACGAAGGTCTATGATCAGCTTTTTCACACCTTTCTGACTAAAGTTGGCAAACGCCGCATCCAGCGATGCCTGAGCTTTAGACAGGCGCGAGAAACGGGCTATGGCAATATAACCAACGTTGCCCGTCAGCACGGCCGACTTTAACACCGGGTTACTGGTATAACTGGCCTTAGACAAATTATAAGCCGCTACGCTGTTATCAGCTTTCTGCACGGTAAGCGCCATCGAGGGATTATTAAACGCGGTCGTCAGCGATGAACTGGATGAAGTAACGGGTACACCATTAATTGTAAGTATCTTATCTCCCCTTACCAAACCTGCACTGGAAGCGGGCGATGCGGGATTTACGAATAACACCCGGATATCGGTAGTGGCTACTGCGCCCAGTTCAAATCCAAAGTCATCCCCCTTTTCCTCGAGGCTTACACTGCCCATACGACCACCGTTAACGCCTTCTTTATTAACCACATAGGAATATTTGGCGTTCGCAGGCGAGAAGGTATTGTATTCGTATGGTTTATTGGTAGCAGGGTTCACGGCCAGTTGGGAAATGGCGAACATCTCCTTGGTCAGGCTGGCCAGGTCGGTGCTTTCGGTATTATATTTCCGGGGAGTAAAATCACTGTAGTTGGCGGGTATCTTATCATACCACAAGTACACTTCTCTGGCATAGAGGTAAAGGGAATCCAGCGAAAGTTCGCTCCGTGTGCCTGTTGTTGGCGCTCCGCCGCCTCCATTGCTGTCATCGTCGCCCGGTCCGCTCTTTCCTTTCTTACAGGCTATGGCCGCGCTTAATAACAGGAAGCACAGGCCGGTCTTAAAAGACTTCATTTTCAGTCGGTTTAAATAAATCATATTAACCTTTATAAAGATAAGGTATCCGGGGCATATTACTCCTCTCGTAATACGGGAAAGCCTCCCCAACAGTTGCTCTCCGTTAATAACGCAGAATTACGGCAAAAAATATATGCAGAAAGGCCCCGTTTAAACCAGGGCCCTTCTGCTTGGGGTAACAGCTAAAAAAGTACAGAATAAATCTACTACTGCCTGTAATACCTGAAGGTCAGGTAAGGGTAGTTAGTAGGCAGGTAAGTAGCGTTCGGCGTGCCGCCAGAGTAAATGTCCTGCAGCTCTACAATGTAGATCCTGCTTGGAGAATACGTGATCCTAAGCGTCAAAGGCTGACCGTTTTCTACGAGTGGCAGCGCTTTGTGATTGGAAAAATCGTAGTTATACCAGCCTGGTGTGGTGGTGTTAACCGTGAAATTTGTGGTAGATGTACGGTTGAAGCCGATTTTTGCTCCAGTACCGATAAGGGTCCAACTGGTGCTGCCGCTGATGCTGCCAAAAGCAGTAGTAGTATACTCCAGGGTAGCAGTAGTATCTACATACACGTCAGCATTAGCTGTACCGGTAAAACGGAGGTCCCAGTCTACAGCGTTAGTACCATCATTGGTAGCAAAGCTGTAGTAGTAAACCTGGTTAGCATTGTGGGGAGGGTTACCTGTACCGCCGGCAGTACCCTGCAGGAAGTCGGTTACCTGGTAAACTTCACCATCGCAATCAAGCGCCAGTGTACCGAAAGTATTGGTGTAAGTAAACGCTGCACTTCCGCAGGGTGATACGGATACGGCTGTTTCATCGGATAAACGCAGGCTCTCGGGGGTAGCATCGCTCTCTTTTTGACAGGAAGCGGAGAATACCATAATTGCGCTAACTGCGATTACACTAAACAGTCCGCCAGCTTTTTTTGTAGTTTTGCCCGCTGATACGGGGGCTTTTTCCAGGATTTGCATTTTTTTGAGAAATTTTAATGTTTAAATTCAGGTGATGTTCGCCCGGATCAATCCGGGAATCCTGCACTGCAATGCGGGGTTCCTTTTTTATTTCCGGGTAAATGGTTCTTCGCTGTTACCACCGGGGTATATTGATTTTACTGTACGCTTAGGTTAACCTCGTTTTTCGATAAGGGTTACTGAGGTTCTCAAAAATCCCGGCAGCCGGAGCCGCCGGGCTATTAAATGTCTATTCTATTACTGTTAATATTGGTCCGGGACCAGTTACACGCACCCACGTAAGTACGTCTTTTATTTTATACCCTATTTCTACCCTATTGTAAGCACCAACCGGCGAACCAGCGGATATACGATAGGTAAGAGAAGTGGCCGATGCGCTCACCAGTTCCAGCGGGTAATACACGAAATCATTGATGTTCCTCACCTGCCCGTTGGTTACGTTTTCCAGGCCGGTGCCGGTTACGGTAAAGGTTTCGCCTACTTTCAGCCTTAATGAGGCGGGCAGTGCGGCGGGTACTGGTACGGGCGGGGGAACTTCATCCAGATAAATGAAGCTGCGGGCGCTGGTTGCACTACGGCCACCGCTTACGATTTTCAGTTTATACCAGCCTGTATCCAGCCCTGTAGCCGGTACATCGGCCGTAAGGGTTACCGCTTCGAGGTTGCTGTTGCTGATGGTTAATATTTTCAACTGTTTCATGTCGCCTTCAGCAGGCACCAGGTAAACTTTGGTCACATTGGTATCCGGCAATACACCTGTAAGGTAACTGCCCAGATTAAGTACCGACTTCAGCGTGCCCTTAATATCGGCACCTTCTTTAATCGTTATATCAGGCTGACTTACTACCAACTGCAATGTATACGTAGCGGTTTCGCCGTTTTCGGCAGTAACGGTATACACCACGCCACTGGCAGGTACTATGTTTTTACCGGAAGCCGGGCTGATCACCGCATTCTCCGATACGGTAATTTGCGGGGCCAGCGAGTCGGGCAGGGGCAAATGTGATGGCCAGTAGAGATAAATTTTACCATCACTTACACCACCAGTTAATTTGGTGCTGGCATTGGCATTTACACTAAAAGCCGTTATCTCTTTAAAAGGATATTTTTCGTATTCGGTTTCCTTTGTGCAGGCGGCCACTATCAGTAACGAAAAGGCCAGGAGCGCAATATACTTGTTCATGGAAAATGTGTTAAGGGGCGATGATTTTTACTTTGTTTTTTAACGTTACTTCCCTGGCGTAGTTACGCACTTTAACGGTGTATAATCCGGGAGCGGCTTTGTCCTGCATAGGCATAATGAACGTAAACTCGGACAGGTTATAACCGCTGGTGTTTACGCCAGAGTGACCGTACATCGGCACTTCCACACCCGCACTATTTATAAAAATCACCTCTGGCCTGATATAAGGAGCCGCCAGTTGCAGAAAGTTCTTACCAGTAAGCTTCACATTCGTTTTTACATCGGACGATACACTTGCTTTTAGTTCCACCGGGTTAGCCGCATCAGGCGACAGTTCATCTACCGCAATATCCGGCTGATGCACTTCCACAAACAAGGTGTAGTCGGTTGATCCCCCATTTTTACCTGTCACCTTGTATTTAAACGTACCGGGGTTAAACACCTGGAACAACACACTGTCTACGATAGTGCTGCTGCCTGGAGTTACAGTGGCGCCTTCAGACACTTTAATTTCCGGCTGCAGGATGTTCATAAAGAGGTGATACGGCAGGTATACTTTTACTGATTTCTCCGCATCATTAATCACGCCGTAGATCGGATCGCCGGAGAGGTTCACGATCTTATACTCCAGCATCCTGCTGGTAGAAGGAGCTGGCGGCTCTACCACATCTGTTTTGGTGCAGGCGGAAAATATACAGGCCGCCAGTACGAAAAAGAGATATTTACAATACTTCATGAATGAAATTGGTTTTTATTTGATATCCAGAATCTTAGTGCCATCCTTTTGTATGGCATACTTAAAAGAAATGTAACCAGGTTTGTAAGAACGGGTAGGCAACATGGGCGCGCCTTTGTACACGCTGTACACCACCAGTTTTGCGTAGTTGCCTTTTGCAGTACGTACAATCACTGTACGGGGCAAAGTGTAGGATACGTGGCCAACAGAATCTGCTGGTTTATCAGGAAATAGTTGTCCGTAAAAATCATAGTACGCCCAGCCATCTTCACTGCCGCTGAAATAATCCAGTCCTATTACTTTATTCGTCTGGAACTGATCGTCCGCAGGCGCTACTTTTACTTTCGTAAATGCTTCGTCGAACAGGCTGCGTGCCGGTACGTTTTTGATGGGCTTATTAGGTGCATCATAATACTGCGCATCAATCTCCGCATCTTTTACCAGGTATATACCACCTTTTCCGGGACCGCCATAACCTGGCGAGTACAATGCTTTACCGTTATTGCAGGCAATATTGCTATTGTAAGTACCATTAAAGGCGATGTCCCAGTTCGCTGTTTGCAGCTGGTTTTCCGGTATCACTTTGTTATCCTCCAGGCTATAGTATAAAGGTTTCGCCTGCGATCCTGAATTAGCCACAGTATCTGCCGCTACGTTCGCAAGTGTGTATACGCCGGTTTTTACGATCGTGGTATCTACCGGACCCGTACCTGGTTCTATTTCGTCTTTATCACCACTGGAACAGGCGCTCAGGGAGATAATAGCCCATAGAAGTAAAGGGAGTGTTCTTAAATTCATCTTATCAGCATTTATATTTTTACTACGGTGTTTTAAGATTGCGGCTGCCATCTTCCTGTACAAAATACCGGAAGGTGAAATAAGGCGCGGGCCAATGCAGATCTGTAACTGCAGGCGGATTGCCCTTATACACATTGATCAGTTCCAGTTTGGCGAACTTACCTTCTGCTGTAAGCAACACGAACGTGCGGTTGCGGATAGCAATGGCGAGGTGTGTTTGCAGCGAATAGAAATACCAGCCATCGTTATACGGTTGTGGATATCCGTCCCATCCCACAAAACCGAGATTGTTCGTTTTCATTTCTGCTTCGGTGGGCGCTTGTGTTACCGAGGCGTAGGGCTTATCTACCATCACTATTAAACCTTTGCCCGCACCACCATAACCAGGGTTACGGCCATCGGTGCCACTGTTGGGATACACCAGTGCATTGTATACGTCGGTAAAGGCAATGTCCCAGCTATTGCTTTGCCGGTTGGTGGCGCTGCTGTCCCACGACTGTTGTTTGCCATTAAAGCGGAAGAAAAAGGGCTTGAAGGGGCGCATCACTTTACCATCGGCGCCTTCGCCAACAGAGGCTTCTGTATCACCCGCGAGGTCGTATATCACCGTGCTTACGCCATCTTCGTAAGTATCTTTTTTAACATTATTATCTTCTTTTTTGCAGGCCGCAAACAGGAGGAGTGTTGCCAGCAAAGCTGTTCTGGTATGCATATTTTATTCTTTTATCTGGTTGATCCGTTGGGTGTTACCCGTAAAGCGCCATTTGGCTCCCAGCATTACGATGCGGCCGGGTTGTGCGGGCATCAGCATATCGGTATAATCCATCAGGTTGTCTACCGTCAACTGTACCGATAGTTTATCTTTCACCAGTTTCTTTTCCAGCGATGCGTTCAGCAGGTAATATCCATCGATGAACGTATCGTATTTGTCGAGAAAGCGGTTGTTATTTGCGTCGTCGTACCCGGCCTTACCACGATAGTTCACACGAAAGGTGGCGCTCATACCCAGTGGCGCGTATTCATAAAACACACGCACATTGCCCATGTGCCGCGAGCGGTTTTCGAGACCGATATAATCAGACGCTTTTGAGGCGCGGGTTTCACCGGTTTCGTTGTTGCGAACTTTATTATAGGGATAACGGCCGCTCTTCACAGAATCGATCATGCCCCTGTCTTTTGCATATAATAACTGGTAACCGGCGCTTACTTCAAGACCTTTAATACCCGCCCAGCTAACATTGGCTTCCATCCCACCAGTAAATGATTTCTTCAGGTTGATGTACGACCATACCGGCTGAAAGTTCGTTTGCGTAGCCACCTGCACCGTATTAATAAAGTTGCTCAGATCGTTGTAAAATCCGCTCACCTCTATTTTCACCATTTTAACCGGCGTGAGTGTAATACCCAGGTTGTACGATACAGATGTTTCGGGCTTGAGGTCGTTACTGATCGTTTTGGCAATGGGCCTGATCTCACTGATTTGTCCATTTGCCTGCATACTGGCCAGCACACTTGCTGCCTGCTCTACCCCCACTACCGTGTAACCCGCCTGTGGATTGGTAAACACCTGGAAACGTTCTTTAAAACCGGGTGTTTTGTATCCCGTACCTACCGCTGCTTTAATGTCTAAAAAGGAGAAGGGCGAATAATTAAATCCAATACCTGGGTTGATGCGCCCTCCGTAATAATTATGATAATCGTAGCGGAAACCCAGCCTGGCGCCGGCTTTAACGCCAGGCTTCCAGTCGCCCTGCATATAGGCAAAAGCGGCTGACATAGCGTTCCCATTTATGAATTCGTTGTGCGCCATGGTTTCCAGGTTGCCGCCTACGCCGCCTGTTACCGAAACCGTGTTGCTGATGTTATTAACCGTTTGTACTTCGAGCCGGTGGAAATATTGGGCAAACTCGTTGCGCTGCAAAGTAGCTTTGCCGTTGCTTACCCGCTGGTTGCTTTCATAACGCGTAAGGTAGTACTGCGTTTTCAGCTTCCAGTTGTTACTGATGGACGATAACAACGCTACCGATCCATTCAGGTCACTTTCGTTCATTTTGTCTTTGTTCGCCGCCATGCCTGTGCCATACACCGATTCGTTTACCGAGGTACGTAAAGCACCCCTGCCCGTAAAACTTAACGTGTGTGCCGGCCCCAGTTTATAGCGCATGCGCCCCTGCATACTGTAACTATTGTAAGGCGGGGCTGTTACACCCTGGGTCAGGTACGGGTTTACATTAAACCCATCGGTATGAAAGAAGTTAAGTGATAACGAGGCATCCGCTTTACCAGCCGCAAAAGGTGTTTCTCCTTCCAGCGTGATATCGGTATTATTCTGCGTTCCATACCTTACCTGCGCCATTGCCTGGCGGCCATTGGTAATGTTTTGTCTGGTGATGATATTGATAACGCCTCCCAGCGCTTCGCTGCCGAACAAACAGGAAGAGGCGCCCTTTACGATCTCGATCCGTTCGATTTCCGATACAGTAATGCGCGACAAATCAAAGTTGCCACTGTTACGCCCGATCATGGGCTGCCCGTCGATGAGCACCATGATATAGGCCGAACCTAAGCCCTGCATTTGCACGCCCACTGCTCTGGAACCAGCGCCAATGTCGCTTACCAGGGCAAGGCCCGTTTGTTCGCGCAACACTTCGTCCAGCCGGCGGCTGCCCATCATGTCGAGCGCTTTTTTACTGATAACAGTTACTGGCATGGAGGCTTTACTGGTAAGAGGCTCCATACGCACAGCCCTAACATCAACCCCCTGCAATGTTTTCACATGCAGAGAACTGTCCTGGGCATACGTTTGGAAGCAAACCAAGCAAAGCAACATGCATTGCAGAGATTTGTCAATACGCATTATGTCGGAAATTACAACCGGCGGAGGCTGGGCTAAATTGAAATTCCAGAATAGCAGGCGGATGCTACAATGGTCTTATCGGGTGTTCGGGGCGGAGTATTTGAACGATGCAAAAATAGGAAGCAGGTTATATAGATCCTATGCGAAACGGGAAAACGATTTACGCGATCGGGAAATCTTTGTCGTAAATTAGTAACCTATTATTTCTTTTATGACAAAAACAGACGCTCCCAAACCCGCAAAACTCTGCTACAATCATATTGGTGGCAAACTAGGTACCCTGCTACTCGAAAACTTCATCGAAAAAGGCTGGATTGCCAAAGGCAATTCGGAGGATAAACATTATGAGATAACGCCTGAAGGCGAAAAGGGCTTCAAGAAACTGGGGATTGACCTGGCGGAGGTGAAGTAGCGTATGTGCGGTATGCTTCGCTTAGACGTGGGTTGCAGAAGCCTTAGATGACCGGTGTATACATGGCGTGATGCCTAATGTCTTTGACTAGATGATGAATCTTTAGGAACAGGCGGTGTATACATCACGGTAATATATAAAGACCGGCGCCACTCAACAGCACCGGCCGTATAAATGATCTTAAATCTCAAACACCATCCCGCGCTGCATCAGCTCACCATACTTCGACTTGTCGAACCGGTAAAGGTTCGCTCCTTTTTTGGAAGTACTCTTATCCTTCTCATCCAGCTTCTCTAAAATATCCATCGCTAATATCTTTTTTCTGAAGTTACGTTTATCCAGCGGGCGCTGGTAAATCTCTTCGTAAAGGTTACGCAGCTGTGGTAAACTGAATTTCTCTGGTAATAATTCAAACCCGATCGGATGGAAATGGGCTTTGTCGCGCAGTTTCATCAATGCATCGGTTATCATCTGCCCATGATCAAATATCAGATCGGGGATTTCCTGTAAAGTAAGCCAGTGCGCATCATATTCAGCCGATAGCTGTGGTAAATGTTCGCTGATACGGATTAAAGCATAGTAGGCAACAGATATTACCCGGCCGCCTGTATCGCGGTTTACGTCGCCATAGCAATGCAGCTGGTCCATGTAGATATTGTCAAGCCCTGTATTTACCTGTAGTACGCGGGCGGCGGCATCGTTTAAGCTTTCGCCATCGTGTACAAACCCACCCATCAGCGACCAGGCGCCATGGTAAGGGGCAGGCAAACGCTTTACGATCAGCAGTTTAAGCTGGCCATTCTCAAACCCAAAAATGATACAATCTACTGCCACCATGTGCCGGGGCGCACCGGTGTAAAACGAGGTAACACTCATACGTGGTAATTATAAAATTCAAATTAGTTATTATGGTTGATAAATTATCCTCAGATCCTCACTTTACTCCGCGAAAACTCAATATAATCGGTATTAGGCACTTTAACAACACCGGCCTGCCTTAACAGGGTGATTACCTGCCCGCGGTGATAGGTAGAATGGTTAAAGAGGTGGTATAAAGACTGCCATACCAGCGACTTACAATTCACCAGCCTGCCGTTACGGTACTCCATCGTATGCTCCAGCCGCACCTGTGTAGCCTTGTCGGTAAAATCACGCAATGCTTTTGACTGCAATAAGAACTTATCTGCAAACCCGGCGAAGCTGCCCTCGTATTGCGGTATCAGCGAACGCTCGGCCATCATGAACCGCTGGTACCATAACGCCTCTATGCCCCATATATGGTACACCGTTAGCCGTAACGAAGGATAACTGCTGACAAAGGGCTTATCCAGTATCTCATCCGGCAATACGAGTAATGCTTTGCAAATACACTGGTTGGCCCAAATGTTATAAACTGCGGCCTGTTGAAGTAGTTCCTTCATGTATATTTGTGTTTTATCAGCATTCTCTATAAATGTAAGCGTTCCCCCTGTAAATCCGGAACCCTTATTCATAGTGACTAAAATTTTGTTTATGGCCGATCTCCATCTTAACGGGTTTAGTTCTGTTTGCATACATGGCGGACATACAAACGATCCCAATTACTCGCACCTCACGCCCATTTATGCCTCTTCTACCTTTACCTACGACTCGGCCGAACAAGGTATGCGCCGGTTTGCAGGTACCGAAGAGGGGTATATATACACCCGTATGGGTAATCCCAACTTCACGGAAGCGGAGCGTAAAATAGCGGCCCTGGAAGCTTTCGGACTGGCTTTGCCTGACGGTACGCCACTGCAGCTCAAAGCGATCCTGCACGCCTCCGGCATGGCGGCACTCACCACGCTGTTCCTGGGCAACCTGAAGGCGGGCGATAAGATCGTTACACACCTTTCTCTTTACGGTGGCACCGACGAACTATTCCAGAAAATACTGCCCGGCCTGGGCATTACGGCCCTGGTCATTGATATGCACGATATCGCAGCTACTGAAACGGCCATTAAGGCGGATAGTTCGATCAAAATGATGTATATCGAAACGCCATCCAATCCAACCCTGCGCTGCGTCGACCTGGAAGAACTGATTGCGCTGGCAACTGAGTATGACCTTATAACAGCGGTCGATAATACATTCGCCACACCCTACCTGCAACAGCCTTTCGCGTTTGGCGCCGATTACGTATTTCATTCCACCACTAAATTCCTGAACGGCCATGGGTCCGCTATCGGCGGGGTGATTATTGGGCGTGATATAGCGCATATGAATAAGGGCATGCTTAAAACTCACCACCTGTTGGGTGGCAACAGTAACCCCTTCGACGCGTACCTGCTCACCATGGGCATCAAAACCCTGGAAGTTCGTATGGAGCGCCATTGCCATAATGCAATGGAAGTAGCGGGCTTCCTGGAACAACATCCGGCAATCTCGCAGGTAAACTACCTGGGCCTGCCCTCTCACCCCGACTTTGCCATTGCAGCCAAACAAATGAAACATGCAGGTGCTATGATGAGCTTTGAACTGAAAGGTGGCATGGAGGCTGGCGTTAAATTCATCAACAAACTGCAAATGTGTATCAGGGCCGTTTCGCTTGGCACCTGCGATACGCTTATTTGTCACCCGGCCAGCATGACGCACTTCGGTGTTCCGAAGGAAACCCGGGAACAATATGGCATCACCGATGGATTAATCCGCATGAGCGTAGGCATCGAATCTATAGAAGATATTATCAACGACCTTGAACAGGCATTACAAGCATAAATATGAATAACAACATGATAATCAGGGAAGCCCGGCGCGAAGACTGCGCCGCACTGCTGGAGCTGGTACGGGAGCTGGCTGTTTATGAGAAAGCACCGGACGAGGTGACTGTTACGCTCGAACACTTCGAAGAGTCGGGCTTCGGTCCTAACCCGGTATGGAAGGCCTTTGTAGCCGAAGATGGGGATAAGATCGTCGGCTTTGCGCTTTATTACATCCGTTACTCTACCTGGAAGGGGTGCCGCATGTACCTCGAAGACCTGCTGGTAACGGAAAGCTATCGGGGCCAGGGCATTGGCCGCCTGTTATTCGACAAGCTGATAGCGGAGGCCAAAGAGAAAAAGTTCAGTGGTATGGTTTGGCAGGTGCTGGAATGGAATGAGCCGGGCATCAACTTCTATAAAAAATATGATGCAAAGTTTGACCCCGGGTGGTGGAACGCCAGCATAGATATCATGTAAATGAGAACGGGCAGGTCATAAAGACCTGCCCGCATCATTTATTATTATTCCTAAATCACACTCGTCGTACTATAACTTCGTAAATTCCAATATGTCTGGCAGGTCAATCCGGTGGTAAAAGTTGCCTACCTGGAAACTTGTCTTCGAATCGTTCAGTTTAAAGAAATACTTTTCACCGTAACGGCTTGAAGATAACAGATTTGATACCTGTATGCTATCACCGCTAAGCTCATATACATAACTTGAATTAAAATGCCTGGAATCGAATGGTTCCAGTCCCACCCTCAGTTCCAGGATATATAACTGAGTACCGGCACTCTTACCGTCCGGCGAAGCCATCGGGAAAGTGATCGTATCTTTTCTTAAGGATGTTTCAACCCACCTGGTACGCCTGTCCGGCCCGGCGGAGTCGGATTTGGAACAGGATGAAAACAGGGCCAGAAGCAGTAGCGGTAACAACCATTTCATATTGTTATAGGTTTTTGTAATCGTGTAACGGGACATGCCCCTGAAAAGTTACTTTTTCTGCCGGAAAAGCCACTGCGCTTTTACAGCTGTCCACAAAAAGAGGCTGTCGCCAGCCGGACCACAGGCAACCATATTTTATTTCCCCTTATTATACTCAGCCTGCTCGTACCGCGAGCGCAGTACCAGCAAATGCCCACTGCGCGCAGGCACCAGCGGCTCGGCAAGGGTCACTTCCGACAGTGTTTCCTCCTTTACAAGATAATTATCCCTCTCTCTTTCACAACTCACCATCACTACTAACAGCACTATCAGTGTTATTGTAAATCTCATGATGTTAAAGCGTTTGAATATAGAACGCCTTCATCCCCAAAAAGTTACCGGCCCTCCAGGAATAAATCGCCAAACACGTCTGCCGTTATCCAGGCAAGATTCCTGTTCTGCCCGTCGATGTATACACTGCCGATCATATTTTCACGCATGGGACTGCGGTCGTTGTCGTTATAGGCAATGGCAAAACCGATGCGTTTACCGTCGAATAAGTTTACCGGTTTATCTTTCACATCCCCTTTATACGTATGCGGAAACAGGCGAAAGGCCAGTTCCCATGTGGCGGTATCGCCACGGGTGTCGATTTTTACGTTACAATGTGTGGGGTAAAGTTGCGCGGTACTGTCTGGCCCCATATCCACAATACGGCCATCAAGGCCAATGTGGTAAGCGAACGCATTGTAGGTATATTGGTGATCGCCGCCAGAATGGTCCTCGTCGAGGTATACCGTCAGGCAGTCGTCGTCCCAATAGTTATCGAGCGGTTTATGGGTGTTTAGCAGTGTATCGTCCTTAATTTCCGCCAATATGTACAGGTATTCCTTATCCCAGGCCACTTTGTACCGGCCCGCAAAGTCAATACTGTCGTACTTCGGGCCTATCCAGTTGTGATCGATGGCGTGCCAGGTGGTTTGGTTCCAGCAGCTGTCATCCCCTACTCCATCTATGCGGGGCTGTGTAGTGGCCTGCGGGGCGACTATCTTAGCCGGCAGTATGTTCGTGGCAGTCGGCACAGAACTGGTATCCGGCCGGTCGCGGGGTACACCCGCACGCTGGCGGCAGGCCGAAGCGAGTAGTACAAACAGGAAAACAGTCAACAGGTTTCTCATAGCACATCATCTGGATTAATAAAAAAAGCCGGGTAATGCGTAAACATTACCCGGCCAGTATTATTACAAACGTTGTGCTTAATTCACCCCGTCGGCTGTTACAGTTTTGTCAATTTTACCTACCAATCCCTGCAATACTTTCCCAGGACCTACTTCTGTAAAACGACCCGCACCATCGGCTACCATTGCCTGAACCGACTGTGTCCATCTTACGGCACCGGTAAGTTGAGAGATAAGGTTTTGTTTGATTTCAGCCGCTTCCGTTACCGCTTTTGCTACCACATTTTGGTAAACCGGGCAGATAGGCGTGCTGAAGGTAGTAGATTCAATCGCTTTTTGCAGTTCTTCCTGTGCAGGTGCCATTAACGGAGAGTGGAAAGCGCCGCCTACAGGCAGTACCAGTGCTCTTTTAGCACCAGCAGCTTTCATTTTTTCGCAGGCCACATCAATACCTTTGATAGAGCCGGAAATCACCAGCTGGCCGGGACAATTATAGTTAGCGGCCACTACTACCTCGTCAGTGATAGAAGCGCAGATCTCTTCTACTTTTGCATCTTCCAAACCTAAAACCGCTGCCATAGTGGAAGGGTTTAGTTCGCAGGCCTTTTGCATGGCGTTAGCGCGAATGGCTACCAGTTTCAGCGCATCTTCGAACGACAACACCTTGTTAGCCACGAGTGCAGAAAATTCGCCAAGAGAGTGACCCGCTACCATTTCAGGCTTCGCATCTTCCAAACAAAGGAAAGCGATCACCGAGTGGAGGAATACGGCAGGCTGTGTTACATTCGTTTGTTTCAGCTGCTCTTCCGTGCCTTCGAACATAATGTCCGAAATACGGAAGCCTAATATATCATTTGCCTTTTCGAATAAAGATTTAGCCTTTTCGCTGGTCTCATAGAGATTTTTGCCCATACCCGGAAACTGGGAACCCTGTCCGGGGAATACGTATGCATGCTTCATGGTTAATGTTTTTTTTGCATTTGTCGGGCAAAGAAACGGAAAAAAAGATGATATCCAACTTATTGGATCAGTTTCATGAACTCCGAGCGGGTAGCTACGTGTTCGAACTGGCCCGAAAATGCAGAAGTGGTGGTGGTAGAGTTTTGTTTCTGAACACCACGCATCATCATACAAAGGTGCTGCGCTTCGATCACCACCGCTACGCCAAGGGGCTGCAGCGTTTCCTGGATGGCGTCCAGTATCTGGTGTGTAAGGCGCTCCTGCACCTGCAAGCGGCGGGCAAATACATCTACCACGCGGGCTATTTTGCTAAGACCGGTAATGTATCCATTGGGAATGTAAGCCACGTGTGCTTTACCAAAGAAAGGCAACATATGATGTTCGCACATCGAATACAGTTCTATATCCTTTACGATCACCATTTCGCTGTACGCTTCGGTGAACTTGGCACCGTTCAGTATTGCCCTGGCGTCCTGCTGGTAGCCTTGTGTAAGGAACTGCATCGCTTTAGCCATCCGTTCCGGAGTTTTTAACAGGCCTTCCCGGGTGGAGTCCTCACCCAGCAATTCAATGCTGCTCTTATAATTCGCTATCAGTCCTTCGGTGATGTGCTCGTCGTAATGCTCCTCTTTGTTATAAGCCATTGTTCGTGGTTTTAAATCAAGGTATTATTTACCGCCGTAGTATTCTACGTAAATGCGCGGTGTTTCGTACAGTTTAATGCAATGCAGCAGTACTGTTTCGGGCAGGTGTTTTTCCAGTTCTTCCCAGATGGCGATGGCGAAGTTTTCGGCAGAGGTAAATTTACCAGCCATAAACGGCACGTCCACATTCAGGTTACGATGGTCTACCTGTTCAATAATCACATCTTTTATCAGCACGCCCAATGTTTTGGCGTTGTATACGAAACCAGTTTCCGGATCGGGATTACCTTTAACGGTTACATGCAGCTCATAGTTGTGCCCATGCCAGTTATCGTTCGCGCATTTGCCAAACACTTCCGTATTCTGTTCCTTAGTCCAGTTCGGGTTCGATAACTTGTGCGCCGCATTAAAATGCTCCACTCGCGTTAAATAGATCATTATATCTTAAAATTTGCCGCAAAGTTACCACATATCCGGGAATTTAAGGGGCTTTGAGATATGATGAAGATCAGTGTAATGTACGATAACGCTCAGTTAGCAGTTTTGCTGTAAGTTTACACTATGAAAATACTCGTAACAGCGGCTACAGCAGCCGAAATCGGGCCATTTACCGCCTTCCTGGAAGAAAAAGGGACTAAAACAGGGCCGGACACTTACACATTATTCAAAAACGAAATACAGATACTGGCAGCAGGTATAGGCATGATGCATACGGCTTATCACGTAAGTAAAGCCCTGTTCACTTACCAGCCACAACTGGCTATTCAGGCGGGCATAGCCGGTTGTTTTCACCATAGCTGGCCCTTGGGCGAGGTAGTGGTTATTTATGAAGAAGTGATGGGCGATTTAGGGGTGGAAGAGCAGGATGCGTACAAAGACTTGTTCGATACAGGCCTTTGGAAAGAAGATACGGCTCCGTTCCGCGGCCGCAGTCTGTTTAATGATGGTATACTGCCAGCGTACAGAAAGGCTAAAGGAGTGACAATCAATACCGTAACCGGTACGCAGGCCACCGTCGATAACCTACAGCAAAAGTACAACCCCGATATGGAGAGCATGGAAGGCGCGGCCTTTCACTATCTTTGCCTGAACGAAAGGGTACCCTTTATACAGTTGCGCAGCATTTCCAATTACGTGGAGGTGCGCGACAAAAGCAAGTGGAACATTCCCCTGGCGATTAAAAACCTTAACCAGGCACTCATCCATACCCTGCAGGAAATAACAGATCAAAAAGACGAATCATGGAGCTGACATTAGGATTTTCGCCCTGCCCGAACGACACGTTCATTTTCGATGCCCTCGTAAATAATAAGATAGATACGAAGGGATATACTTTTAAAACACAACTGGAAGATGTGGAAACTTTAAACCAGTGGGCCTTACAAGGTAAACTGGATATTACGAAGCTGAGCTTCGGGGTGTACTTTAAAGTGATGGACCAATACGAATTACTGAACAGCGGCAGCGCACTGGGCAGAGGTTGTGGCCCGCTACTGATCTCCAAAACGCCATTGGATACCGACAAGATGGATACCTATAAAATTGCCATCCCCGGTTTTAACACCACTGCCAATTTACTTTTCTCTACCGCTTTCCCGAAAGCAGAAAACAAAGAACTCGTCATTTTCTCCGATATAGAAAAAGCCGTACTGGATGGCCGTGTAGATGCGGGCGTTATTATCCACGAAAGCCGCTTTACCTACCAGCAGAAAGGTCTGCATAAACTCATGGACCTTGGCGAATACTGGGAGCAAACCACCGGCCACGCTATTCCGCTGGGCGGCATTGTAATACGCAAAGACCTGCCAGCGGAAACCCGCCGGCAGATCGATGCGTTAATACGACAAAGCCTTGAGTTTGGTTTTGACCACTACCCCGCCCTTTCTGAATACGTAACGGCACATGCGCAGGAAATGGATGAGCAGGTAATGCGCCAGCACATCGACCTTTACGTGAACCAGTTTTCGCTTGATTTGGGTGAGGAAGGCAAAAGGGCCATTGCCAGGTTACAGCAGGCAGTTTAGCGTACAGCGATGCTGTTAAGAAGTGCCAGCGTTGCGGGACTAAGCCCCTTGCCGCTGGTCACTTCCCACACTGCTAACTGAATCTGGCCTATATTTTCCATCTTTTTATAGTCCAGTTTTTTGCCCGATCCGTCGGTGATGTGGCTGCTGGTCAATCCTTTACTGCGCGCTATATCTGTAACGGTTTTTAGTGCGGCAGGCACCTCGCCCGGCCCAAATCTGAACGACAACAGGTTGCCCTCGTAGTCATAAGCGCCCGGCACTGCCCGTTTTTCGTTGATGCAAAATGCATTTGCGTATACCTTTTGCGCTTCGCCGGCAGCCAGTGTAACAGAGCCGATTCCCATTAATAATCCATTCTGATAATTCGTATTGGTACTCTGAATAAGCAGGTCGTCGGGAAAGTTGATGGTGACAGGTTGTGAAGTACTGTTCCTCAATTCGAAACACACGTTAAACACGCCGCCCGGCACACCTTTCACAGTAGCATAATCGAAATTACCTTTGGAGTTGCCCGTGCAGAAACTGTATTCGTGAATACCTCCGGAAGTAAGTTCCACGCCCGCGGGCAATTGCCAGGCAGCGCTGCGAAATGGTTTGCCCGAAGGCCCGAAACCAGGCTCACTATGCCATGCAGTGATGATAGATGCGGTGTCTGCGGAGGCCTTCTCCGCGTCTTTACTACAAGCTGCCAGCGATAACGATGCCAGCAGCAGTACAAACAATATCTTTTTCATTTTCTGGGGTTTAAATTCTGTTGCAATATTACGTGCGCCTACGCTGCCCGGCAATGCGGGAGGGCATCAATTGTATGATTGGATGTATTAAACAGGTAAAAACCGGAACTATTGGTAAAAAGGTACGGGGGCAGGAGTGTTGCTGGCGGTATATAAACCGCCGTAATAGCAGGTACATCGCGTGAATCCCATGTACCGCAAATGACGCCCGAAAGCAGTGCTTAGCCCACTACTCATGTAGGCACTAACATGGAGGATAGATATAACGTGGATATAATCTGAGCGGCACATGAGCGGAGGATGAGCGGACGATGAGCGGACGATGAGGCATGCTTTAGCACCCGCGGGTGTGTTTGCGACAATAGTCTAAAAAACGCCCATAAATGAAACAGGCGCTGAAGGGAGTGACACAACGGCGGCCCAATAGTATTACTAATGCCTGTTCCCTACTATTTTTTTAACGCCTTCCCATACACTTCCAGCGCACGTTTGCGCGCCATTTCATGTACCACCATCGGCTGCACGTATTGCAGGCCATCATACTCGGGCACCCATTTGCGGATATATTTAAGGTCTTTATCGAACTTCTGCGTTTGCAGGTGCGGATTGAACACCCGGAAATAGGGCGCCGCATCGTTACCGCAACCCGCCGCCCATTGCCAGCCGCCGTTATTCGCGGCCAGGTCGTAGTCGAGCAGTTTCACCGCGAAGTAAGCCTCCCCCCAGCGCCAGTCGATCAGCAAATGTTTGGTGAGGAAACTCGCCACCACCATTCGCACGCGGTTGTGCATAAACCCGGTAGCATTCAGTTCGCGCATCCCTGCATCCACAATTGGGTAGCCGGTTTGACCTTCACACCAGCGCGCGAACTCCTGTTCGTTATTACGCCACTGTATACCATCGTACTCTTTCCGGAACGAGTTTTCCACCACCTGCGGATAATGCCAGAGGATGGTCATATAAAACTCGCGCCAGATAAGCTCTTTAAGATAGGTTTGGTTAAGCGACTTCGCTGTAGTTGCCAGTTCGCGGATGCTGATAGTACCAAAACGCAGGTGTATACCCAGTCTTGAAGTACCATTAATTCCCGGAAAATCGCGCGTCTGGTCGTAATGCCTGATGATCTCTTCCTTCACGCTTTTGGCAGGAAAATGTTTCTCCGTTTCCTTAAAGTTCATCTGTTTCAGCGTAGGGGACTTTATAGGCTTTTGCTGGTGGAAATGCTTTTTATATTTCTCTACCGGGTAGGATTTAAGGTAAAAATCGTTCAGTTTGTCGAGCCACCTGCGGCTGTAAGGTGTAAACACCGAATACGGCTCCCCATTGTCTTTCACGATCTCGTTCTTCTCGAATATCACCTGGTCTTTGTAAGTCTGAAAAGTAATTTCCTTTTTACCGAGATAGGCACGAATTTCCTCATCGCGCTTACGGGCGTAGGGTTCGTAGTCGTGATTGGTATATACACCGCGAACTTCATACCTCGTGGTATAATGCTCAAATGCTTCCTGCGGTGTTCCGAAATATATATCGAGAGTACTGCCCAGCTTCTCCAGTTCGGTTTGTATCTCCTCCAGCGCTTCGTAAATAAATGTTACCCGTTTATCCTCCCTGTTCTCCAGGTCGTTGAGAATATTGGAATCGAACACAAACACAGGCACCACAGGATCTCCGGCCTTTAATGCATAATAAAGCGCCGCATTATCGTGCAGGCGCAGGTCGCGGCGAAGCCAGCAAATATTTACCATATCTTTCATTGAAGCTTAAAAGTTTTACCACAAGCCTTCGTGCAGCAATTCGTGCAGAATAGCAGCGGTTGCATTGCCATAACTGCTGTCGCGGAAGAGGCCTACCCAGCGTAAGCCGTAAATAGCGTTTGTGAGAAAAATCTCATCTGCATTTTCCAGGTCTTCTATGGTTAGCGGCTGCTCTTCTATACGGAAAGGCAATTCCATTTGTAACAGGTGTTTACGCATAACGCCGCAAACACAACCCTCCGCTAACGGTGGTGTATACACCATTTTACCTTTTACGGCAAAGATGTTCGCAATGGTTGTATCGGCCACGCGACCATAAGTATTGAGCAACACCACCTCGTTTAACTGATGCTGTTTGGCGTACATACTGGCCAGCACGTACGGCAGTGCGTTGTTCGACTTAATGTTGGAAAGTTTATCTGTAGCCTTGCGTGCTTCGGGGTACACGTCAATTTGCAGCCCCATTTCGTTCAGTTCAAAAACGGTGCCCGGCAGCTCCCAGCATTGAATAACGAACTCCGGCGCATTGGATTCGGGGATGTATAAACCGCTTCCGCCGCGATATACCGTAAACCTTACGCGGGCGCCCTGGCTCAGGCCGTTCTGGCTACAAAGCTCCAGCACCAGGCCAGTTATATACTCCTTTGTAAATTGTGCGGGATCGATGTGCAGTATATGCAGGCTCGCCATAAGACGCTCGAAATGCAAGTCTGCAAGCATGAGCTGCCCCTGGTACACTTTCATGGTCTCGAAACATCCATCGCCATATCGGAACGAACGGTTGTCGGCCATAAGAAAAGGCTTATCCGCCGGAATAAATTTTCCGTTATAACACAACAGCATAACCCTAATTTACGATTTATTGCGCGGAAGCGGTGAATTGTTAATGACTATTATATCTTCATTTCGGGAACTTCCGAAGGAACGATCAGACGTCCGGCGGTTTTTGCTACTATTTCCTCTACAGTTACGCCTGGCGCACGTTCCAGCAGGCGAAAACCTTCGGGAACAATGTCGAGTACGGCTAGTTCGGTCACTATTTTCTTTACACATTTAACGCCGGTTAAGGGCAGACCGCACTGTGGCAATAACTTGCTTTCTCCTTTGGGATTGGTATGCATCATGGCCACGATGATATTCTTAGCCGCGGCTACCAGGTCCATGGCGCCACCCATGCCTTTTACCATTTTACCAGGGATTTTCCAGTTGGCAATATCGCCTGTGTCCGACACTTCCATGGCGCCCAACACGGTAAGATCTACCTTACCTGCGCGGATCATTCCAAAACTTTCGGCGCTATCGAAGTAACAACCGCCTGGCAGCACTGTCACCGTTTCTTTACCGGCATTTATCAGGTCGGCGTCCATTTCTTCTTCAGTAGGATAAGGCCCCATGCCCAACATCCCGTTTTCGGACTGCAACATGATAGAAATGCCGGCGGGTACGAAGTTGGACACCAGGGTGGGAATACCAATGCCCAGGTTTACATACATACCGTCCTGCAGTTCCTGCGCAATCCTTTTGGCAATACCGTATTTATCGAGAGACATGTTTTTTCTTTTTTGGATGATGGGATTACATTTTTACCGTGCGTTTTTCAATACGCTTTTCATAACCGCCGCCCTGGAAAATACGGTGCACGTAAATGCCGGGCACATGCACCTGGTCGGGATCAATTTCTCCCGGCTGTACCAGTTCTTCCACTTCAACAATGGTAATATTACCTGCCTTAGCCATAGAAGTACTGAAGTTGCGGGTAGTTTTGCGGAATTGAAGGTTGCCCATCGTATCACCCTTCCAGGCTTTTACGATCGTGAAGTCGGCATGCAATGCCAGCTCCATCAGGTATTTGCGGCCATTGAACTCGCGCACTTCTTTACCCTCGGCTATTTCAGTACCGTAACCAGCCGGTGTAAAAAAAGCAGGAATGCCCATGCCCGCCATTTGTATGCGAGTGACCAACGTGCCTTGTGGAATAAGGTCTACCTCCAGCTCGCCGGACAGCAACTGCCTTTCAAATTCAGCATTCTCTCCCACGTAACTCGACATCATTTTTTTTATTTGCCTGGTCTGCAGTAACAGCCCAAGGCCAAAATCATCTACGCCCGCATTGTTGGAAATACAGGTAAGCTCTTTAATCCCCTTTTTTACGAGGGCTGTAATGCAATTTTCCGGAATACCGCACAAGCCAAATCCTCCCAGCATTATAGTTGCACCGTCCGGAATATCATGTATAGCCTCGTTAGCATCTGCAACGACTTTGTGCATAAAGCGTTTTTGTTTTGGTGTGAATAAAAGTTGATAATGAGCAAATATAGGTTTTCTCTGTCTTAAGATGTGGGAGCTAAAAAACTCCGTGCCGGGGTAGGCACGGAGCTAACTATTGTTGTTTGATGATTGGTTTGCTGCGTAAAACCTTCCTTAACGAGTCCTGCCGCTTTTTACGGGCCAGCGAATCCAGGAGCCGCTTTTGTGCATTCTTCGCCGTGGTTTCTATCAGGAGACGCTTGCGTAAAAGTGAATCCATTTTACGTCTGGCGGAAATAGAATCCAGTTTATGTTTACCGGCAATTGAATCGATTTTATGCTTTTTCGCCAATGAATCGAGGCGGTGTTTGTTAGCAATCGAATCTGCCTTATTACCGCTCTTACCCGCAATAGAATCCGCTTTCTGCACGGCTTTGAGGGAATCGTCCACCATCTTCTGAATTTTATTGAGCGAGTCGGTAATCTTCTGTTGCTTGCGTGTTTCGAGCGTATCGAGGTAAGCTTTTTTTGATGCAAGTTCAGATTCCATTTTCTTAAATACTTCCTCCAAAACGTCGGGGTGCGATTCGTAGAAAGCGTAACTATCCATAAACTCTTTTACGGATACTTTATGCAGGCTGAGTATTTGTGAGTAGTAAGTTTTAACACGTAATTCACGTATCGAATCTGTAATAGGAATGGTATCTTCCTGTACAATATCATTACCGTACACCTGCGCCACCGTCATATCCGTCAGGATATCTTTCATTTTATCCTTCCCGATAATTCCTTTCGGCACTTTACCCGCATCTCCACATGCTATTGCAAAGGCGGTAAATATGAATAACAGAAAAGCTGTTCTCCTCATAATTTTTTGTTGGAAGGCAAAGTTACTTTAATTGCGCATACTTCTGCGCGTTAGGCACGTCCATGCGCTGCAACATGGCAGAAGCGCGCTGTTTTTCCTGCGGGGGCGCTTTAGAAAATACACGGAGCAACTCATCGGCCTTTGCGTTAAAGAAGGTGGCCAGCAACATGGTGTTGGGCGTATCTTCATGAATGGCGAGCAGTAAACCGAGTGCATTCAGAATAGCTGCACGGCCTTTGGTCACATCGTCGTACATAACGTCCAATCCCTGGCGGTGGTACAGGTACATGGCTTCATGAAAGCGGGTGAACTTAGTATTCAGAATATTATCCTGCAGCCAGTAGCGGTTACGGTTGCCTTCAAAGGCTTTCCAGCCAGAAATTTCTTTGCCATCCGGCGCGCCGTTTACGATGGTCTGCGCTTTCTTAAAGTAAGGATCACCGCCACGTAATGAAAAGGAATCATTGTCCATACCCAGTATCATGTACACATAGTAAGCCAGTGTGGCGGGCAGGTTAGATACCAGCGCGTCGTTGCCGGCTACCCGGTTTTCATTGAACTCGATGCTTTGAAACTCCACGTACTTGAATGCCACGTTACCGTCCAGCGTGTTAAAAGTGCTGGTAATATAGCTGGAATTAAACACGGGGCGGGTGGCCTGAACGGTGATCTGTGCTTTGTAAATATTGTTGCCTGCGGTGGATTGTACGTTTATGATAAAATTACAGTCGATGCGTTCTGCCTGGGTATAAGAATCGTCCGTCCAGCGGCGGTTGTTGAGGAATTCGTTGAGCTGGTTTTGCAGGGTCACAAAAACTTTGCGGTCTACCGAGGTACCCACCTGGTTGGCCACCACGCTTACATTAGCGCGCAACTCCTGGGCACCGGCGTACAGGCTGCTACAGAGGGCGATGAATAATAATGGAATGAAACGGAATGATTTACGCATGTTGCAGTGCTATTATTGCCTTTACGATATCTTTTGCTACTTCCTGTTTGCTTTTCAGCGGCAGTTGCTGCTCGCCGCCCAGGCGGTCCAGCAGTACTACTTTATTGGTATCATGACCAAAACCTGCGCCCTGATCGCGTAGAGAATTCAATACGATCATATCCAGGTTTTTGGTTTGTAACTTCTTTAACGCAAATTCCTTTTCATTATTCGTTTCCAATGCAAAGCCTACCAGCAGTTGACCTTTTTTCTTCTGCCCGCCGAGCGTTTTAAGGATATCTGTCGTTTTTTCGAGCTGAAGCGTCAATACGTCTTCATCCTTTTTAATCTTCTGGTCAGCGGCATTTGCCGGTCGGTAATCGGCTACGGCTGCAGCCATTACGGCAATATTAGTTTGGGGAAAAATGGCAGTGCATTGCTCCAGCATGTCGGCCGCAGTTTGAACGGGAATAGTAGTAATACCCCGATGACTGGCCTTTAAAGAAGTAGGGCCAAGCACCAGTTTTACATCGGCGCCGGCTTCTGCCAGCGCTTCTGCAATCGCAATACCCATTTTACCACTGGAGTGATTGCTGATAAACCTTACCGGGTCGATAAGTTCCACTGTGGGACCGGCACTTACCATGGCGGTTGTACCGGCGAGTGGTTTATTTTCAGAAAAGTGTTGTTCGAGGAAAGCTACTATATCTTCCGGTTCGGACATGCGTCCTTCGCCAAAAAGCCCGCTGGCCAGCTCGCCCTTATTTACAGGCAGTTGGCTGTAACCAAAGCCAAGCAGCTTTGTTACGTTGGCGCGGGTAGCGGGGTGATGCCACATATCTTCGTCCATAGCCGGGGCAAAAAACACCGGGCAGGTGGCCGACAGATAAACGGCTAGCAGGAGGTTATCGCAAAGGCCGTTGGCCATTTTAGCAATGGTGTTGGCGGTGGCGGGGGCAACCAGCATTACATCGGCCCAGCGGCCCATCATTACGTGGTTGTTCCAGCTGCTGCCTTCGCTAATAGCGGCACCCACCTCGTTTTTAGACAGGGTGGAAAGGGTAAGCGGGGTAATAAAGTGAGCCGCATCGGGCGTCATCACTACTTTTACTTCCGCGCCGGCTTTCACCAGCAGGCGTACCAGTATGGCCGATTTATAAGCGGCAATACTTCCCGAAACGCCCAGTAGGATCTTTTTTCCTTGTAACATGCTATAAAACAAAAACGGCAGAATAATATTCTGCCGCTATGAAGTTAGTATTTTTCGCAATATTAGCTGAACAGGTCGTCGTCGTTCTTACGGAAATAAATTTTGTTATCCAGGAACTCCTGAGTTGCCTGAATAGGAGAATTTGCCATGCGCTCATAAAAACGGGAGATTTCGATCTGCTCCTTGTTCTCGTGCACTTCCTCCAGGTTATCGGTGTGGCTGGCGAACTCCTCCAGTTTAGAGTGGAGCTCTTCCTTTACAGATATATTGATCTGGTTAGCCCTTTTGGCGATAATGGCAATAGATTCGTACAGGTTACCAGTTCTGTTCTTGATATCAGTAGTATTTTTAGTTTCAACCCAAGGGTTAAGACTACTGGTTAGACTTCTCTTTAATTTGCTCATTTTCCAGCGTTTTTAAATTATTCTTAGCTAAGGTATAAAATTTCTCGGCATCGTCGTGAAATTTACTTTTCGGGTACCTTTCGTTAAACTCCAGGTATTCGGAAAGAACGGTTTCAAAACGGTCCCTTTGTTTTTCGAAGATGCTGTTCTTAGCGTACAGGTAATAAGACTTGATAGCCATGTACTTATAACTGTCGCTGATCTCAGAATCCGGGTAGTTACGCATCAGGTTGGTGAAAGACACGCCTGCTGCTTTAAAGTGGCCAAGGTTGTAATACAACTCGGCTGTGTTGAACTCCTTCTTTTCCAGTTTCTTACGACAAAGTTCGATAACCATGTTAGCCTCGGCCACTTTAGGGGCCTGGGGGTAGTTGTTTACGAACGTTTGCATAGCGGCAATTGCCTTACTGGTACTCGCCTGGTCAAGCGACACTTTGGGGGACAGTTTATAATAACAGTAAGCCTGCATATAATCTATCTCTACTGCCCTCGGACTGCTGGGAAACGCGTCGATGTAGTTTTTGAAGTGGAAACCCGCCTGGGTATAGTCTTTCAGGTAGTAAGAGCAGTACGCATAACGGTAGTAAAGACTGTCGAACTTCTCTGTTCCTTTATATACAGGAATCAGTTCTTCGTAAAGGGTCTGAGCCATCTGGTACTTCTTCTTGGCGTACATCCTGTCAGCAAAGGCCAGTTTCTTCTCCACGTCATTGCTCTTCTCTATCCTGCGCAGTTCCCTGTTACAAGAAGTTGCAGTAGTAATGACCAATATCCCAAAACTGATGTATAAAAGAAATTTCCGCATAAAGAAGCGCAAAGTTAAGAAATTTAAGATTGAAATGTAAATATAAGTAAGGGGCTGATTGGGAACCGTTAAAATTTTGCAAAATCGTTGACAGAAAGGGATTATCGCCGGTTTTTCACCGACAGTCCGGAAGATATTGACGACAGGCGTCATTCCTGATCTCTCCGGGCGGTACTGCGGGCAGGCATCCCGCTATTGTAAATAGCCATCCCGGTGCTGCGCGCTACCGACCCGTCACTGTAAACTTCCAAAACATTGGTAACGAACTGCTTGCTACGGCGAATGACAAACGAAGGCATGGGAAATGAACTAAAAAAAGCCCGAACCAATTCAGAATACGATACCAGCATATAGCGTAAAAGCCGGCTCTCCCACTTTCCACCACCTAAACGTCCAAAACGTCATTTTTTTGAAAAAACACCGCCTTTCCACCTCTCCCACCTTTCACCACCAAACCACAAAAAAATGCGTTAACAGGATAAAATACCGTTGCCAACCCCAATTTTATCAACCTCATCTATCTGTTCAATCATCCAGGCCGGCGGGCTACAACTCCCTGTCCTGACCGTTTTGATTTTTCTGGTCGCCCTTATCCACAATAAAACAGCTGTTTTCCACAGCCAATCCACACACTATCCACCATTAGCAACGGTTACACGCAGTTTTTGCCATGAAAAGCCCCGGTGGCAGGCACGATCCTTCCTGTGGAAAAAATTTGCAATACATTTTTTCGTTAGAAAGTGGGAAAAAGTGTTATTTTGTGTTAGAAAGTAGAATTAAATAGGATAAATCACTGAATTTGACAGGTTTTCTCGGAGAATATGAAGCAACACTGGACGCCAAAGGGCGCTTCCTGCTACCTGCTGGTTTCAAAAAGCAGATAGCGGAAAGTGCTGGCAATCAGTTTGTACTCAACCGGGGATTCGAGAAATGTCTCACGTTATACCCGATGAACGAGTGGCAGCCCATATTCGAGAAGATCAGTAAACTCAATGACTTCGATCCTAAAGCTAGGGAATTTCGTCGCTATTTTCTAAACGGCGCGACCATTCTTGAGCTGGACAGTGCAGGACGACTGCTGGTGCCAAAAAATTTGATGTCGTACGCGGGTTTAGACAAAGACCTTGTATTAACGGCGGCTACTAATAAAATTGAGATCTGGGACAAGAGTAAGTACCAGGAGTTCTTTGAAAATTTCTCACCTGCGGCCTTTAGCGACCTGGCTCAACAGGTTATGGCCGGAGAGGGTAATAACCTGGAGATATAATATAGAGGCGTATGGAAACATCCGGATATCACTTACCCGTTCTGCTGCAGGAGGTAATAGACCTGCTTCAGATCCGACCCAACGGCACCTACGTGGATGCTACGTTTGGCGGAGGGGGCCACTCCAGGGCCATCCTGGAAAAACTCGGTCCCGAAGGGCGGTTAATTGTGTTTGATCAGGATGAAGATGCCTACGCGAACAGGATACAGGACGAACGGGTAACGTTTGTACAGCAAAACTTCAGGCACCTGCAAAGGTTCCTGAGGCTGCACAAAGCCACCCCGGACGGTATACTGGCCGATCTCGGCGTATCCTCCCACCAGTTCGACACCGGCGCCCGCGGGTTTAGCACCCGCTTCGACGGTCCGCTGGATATGCGGATGGATAACCGTGGCGACAAAACCGCAGCGGATATCCTTAAAAAGTACCCCGAAAAGCAACTACAACTGCTTTTCCAGGAATTTGGAGAAGTAACGAACGCCAAAACGCTGGCCCAAACTATCGTAAGCCAGAGGAAATCCAACACACTGCGCACGATCAACGAGTTCAAATCGATGATTCAGCCGGTCGTAAAAGGAAATCCAGCCAAATACCTAGCCCAGGTTTTCCAGGCGCTGCGTATTGAAGTAAACGATGAAATGGGCGCGCTTAAAGATCTGCTGACACAGTCGGCAGAAGTGTTGCAGCCTGATGGTTTACTCGCCATCATCACTTTCCACTCGCTGGAAGACAGGCTGGTGAAGAATTTTATGAAAAATGGCGCATTTGAAACACCAGACGATCAAAACTTCCTGGCAGAAACGCCCCCGAAAGTATTTTCACTGGTCACTAAAAAACCTGTAACGGCTACAGATACGGAACTGAAGAACAATTCACGGTCGAGGAGCGCAAAGTTACGGGTAGCGAAAAAGTTGTAAAGCCGCGAGGGCACGCCTACTATCCCCTATTCTAACAGAAAAAAATATTGGAACAACAAACATAAATCATGTAACGTGTTGCAGGAAGAGGAGAAGCATATAGATAAGGAGATTGAAGGCGACGGCAAGCCGACCGACATGTTGCCCGAACCGGATACCAGGAAAGAATGGCGTTTGCGGATCAACTACAGACTGATTACGCAAAACCTGCCCTTCATCCTGTTTTTGTCCGTGCTGGCCCTTATATATATAGCGAACAGTCACCTGGCCGAAAAGAAGATCCGTAAGATCAACAAGCTAAGCCGGGATATTAAAGAACTGAAATGGGATTACCTGAACCTGAAAAGCACACTGATGTTCCAAAGCAAAATGAGCGAAGTAAGCAAAGCAGTGGAGCCTTTAGGATTAAAAGAATTAAGTACCCCGCCACAGCGGATCATTGTGAAAGAGAATACTGCGGACTAAATAAACAACACCGGACAAACATTTTTTAAGTAATAATATTCTCAACAGCCCTGCAAACGTGGAAGTAAAAAAAGACATACTCTGGCGTGTTTACCTGTGCTTTATTGGCATGGCACTCTTCGGTGTGGCTATACTGGGCAAAGTATTTTATCTCCAGAACATTACCGGCGACTACTGGCGCAAAATGAGTGACAGCATGCACACCCGTTTTGTAACCCTCGACGCAGACCGTGGCACCATCTACTCCGAAGAAGGCCGCATGTTATCTACTTCTATCCCCTACTTCAATCTATACATCGATTTTGCAGCAGACGGTTTACGTGACAAAAGCGGCAAAGTGTTTAAAGATAATGTGGACTCGCTCGCGATGACACTTTCCAGCTATTTCGGCGACAAAAGCACTTCGGAATACAAACACACGCTTGAAGAAGGATATAAAGATAAAGACCGGTATTTCCTGCTGAAACGAGACATCACTTTTGGCCAGTACCAGGACGTTCGCAAGTTCCCGATGTTCCGCCTCGGCAAAAATAAGGGTGGACTCATCGCAGAAACCAGGAACAAACGCCTTAACCCTTTTAAACTCCTCGCCAACCGTACCATCGGACTGTCCCGCGAAAATGCGCAGAACGTAGGATTGGAAAGAACTTACGACGAATACCTGAGCGGAGTAACCGGTAAAAGGCTGATGCGCCGCATTGCAGGCGGTACTTATATGCCGATGGAAGGTTACGATATCGAACCGGAAAATGGGAAAGATATCATCACCACCATCGACGTGAACATGCAGGATATTGTTGAAACAGCACTGATGCGGATGGTTTCAGAAAATGAAGCGCAATACGGTACCTGCATACTCATGGAAGTGAAAACAGGTAAAGTGAAAGCGATCGCCAACCTGGGCCGCCAGCCCGATGGCAGCTACTTCGAGGATATGAACTACGCCATACAGGTTACCGAACCCGGCTCCACGTTCAAACTCGCTACCATGATCGCTGTGCTGGAAGACCGGCACGTAACGCTGAACAATACCGTCGATATCAACGAAGGTGCCTGGCAGGTAGGACGAAGAACGGTATGGGACTCGGAGCCGCACAGGGGCATCAATCATATTACAATTAAAAAGGCCTTTGAAATCAGCTCCAATGTGGGCATGGCGAAACTGGCCTGGACATATTATCGCGAAGAGCCGAACAAATTTGTGGACCATCTGAAAAGGCTCCGGCTCGACAGGCCCACCGGTATCGATCTCATGGGAGAAGGCAAACCGGTGATCAAAACAACGGCATCAAAATCTTGGAGCGCCACCACTTTACCGTGGATGGCGTTTGGCTATGAAGTACTGGTGAGCCCGATGCAAACGTGCATGCTCTACAACGCAGTAGCCAATAACGGTAAAATGATGAAGCCCTACCTGGTAAATTCTATCATGGAGTACGGCAAACCGGTGAAAGAATTTAAACCGGAAGTACTGCAGGATTCAATTTGCTCTACGGCGACATTAAAACAACTACACACTATCCTAGAGGGCGTGGTAACAGGAGGAACTGCGAAAGCGCTTACCACGCCTTACTACCCTTTTGCCGGCAAAACCGGAACAGCACTTGTGGCCAACGGCAACCGCGGCTACACCGACCATATCTACCAATCCTCGTTTGCTGGATATTTCCCGGCAAACGATCCGCAGTATACCTGCGTGGTGATCATCAAAAACAAACCCTTTGCCGCCAAGTTCTACGGAGGTTCGGTGGCAGGACCAGTGTTCAGGGAGGTGTCGGACAAGTTGTACGCACTTTCGGTAGAAAAACAGGGATCGCTGCTGGCGGGTGGTAAAAAACTGGACTCGGTGATGGTGATGAAAAATGGCAAAGGAAGTGAGTGGAGAAGCATTGTACGCACACTTGGCCTGCCCTACCAGGGTAACCTCACGAGCAGTAACTGGGTGGTGGCAGACGTGGAGAATAGTAAAGTAGACTTCCGCCCCGTGGCCCAGCCACGCGGTTTTGTACCTAATGTAAAAGGCATGGGGTTAAAAGATGCACTTTACCTGCTGGAAAATGCAGGCTTAAGGGTAGTGGTAAAAGGTGCAGGCAGAGTGGTCAACCAATCAATAAACAGCGGTACCGCTATTGCCCAGGAACAAACGATCGTAATTGAATTAAGCTAAATGAAGTCCTTACAGGAAATATTATATAACACGCACATCGTTGCCATTCACGGAGATAACACTATCCCCGTGAATGCTTTGCATATAGATTCGAGGCAGGTGAAAAACGGTGATGTGTTTTTCGCCATCAAAGGTGTACATGCCGACGGGCACCAGTACATCGCTAAGGCGATTGAACTGGGCGCGGCTGCTGTTGTATGCGAAACATTACCGGCTGAACTGAAGGAGGATGTTTGTTATGTACAGGTGAAGGAAAGCGGCGAAGCAACTGGTATTATTGCCGGCAACTTTTACGACAACCCCTCGCAAAAGCTTACACTGGTTGGCGTTACGGGCACTAATGGTAAAACCACCATCGCTACCCTGATGTTCCGCCTTTTCAGCAAACTGGGTCACCATTGCGGCCTGCTCAGCACTGTACAGAACCAGATCGGCGATGCAGTCATCCCATCTACCCACACTACCCCCGATGCTATCAGCTTACAGGCCTTGCTCGCGGAAATGGTGAAACAGGGTTGTGATTACGCCTTCATGGAAGTAAGCTCTCACGCTATCCATCAACACAGGATAGCGGGATTGAAGTTTGCGGGTGGATTGTTCAGCAATATCACGCACGATCACCTGGACTATCACAAAACATTCGACGAATACATCAAGGTAAAAAAATCGTTTTTCGATAACCTGCCGTCTACAGCGTTTGCATTGACAAACCTCGACGACAGGCGTGGCACCGTAATGTTACAAAACACCAGGGCCCGTAAGGCTACTTACAGTCTGCGCAGCCTGGCCGATTTTAAAGGGAAGATCCTGGAGAACAATATCACAGGATTAATTCTGAATATCGCCGAAAAGGAAGTGCACTTCCGGCTTATTGGTGAATTTAATGCATACAACCTGCTGGCAGTATATGGTGCAGCGGTCCTGCTTGGTAAAGATAAAGATGACGTACTACAGGCACTGAGCGATACGCCCGGTGCAGAAGGAAGGTTCGAATACATCACATCTGCCAAGGATAGGATTATCGGCATTGTAGACTACGCACACACACCCGACGCACTACTGAACGTACTGGCAACCATTAAAAAATTACGCCAGGGGCACGAACAGGTAATTACCGTGGTAGGCTGCGGCGGCGATCGCGACACCACCAAACGACCTGTTATGGCCGAGGTGGCAGCGGAACACAGCGATAAGGTCATCTTCACTTCGGACAACCCCCGCTCTGAAGATCCTGCCGCGATCATTAAAGAAATGGAAGCCGGCGTACCTGTGCATCTGCGTAAAAAGATACTGTCGATCACCGACCGCAGAGAGGCCATTAAAACAGCCTGCTCACTCGCCGGTAAAGAAGATATTATTCTCGTTGCAGGTAAAGGCCACGAGAAGTACCAGGAAATTCACGGCGTTAAAAATCCATTCGACGATAAACAGGTACTGAAAGAAACATTCGATATACTGGAAAAATAATTCGCTCAAACAAAAGCAACACGAATACAGATCACCATTTTATGCTGTACTATTTATTTGATTATTTAAAAAGGGAATTCAATATCAGCGGTACCGGGATGTTCCAGTTCATCACGTTCCGTGTGACAATGGCTTTGCTATTGTCACTGGTGATCTCATTGATTTTTGGCAAAACACTGGTGCGCTTCCTGCAACGCAAACAGATCGGCGAAGTTATCCGCGACCTTGGCCTGCAGGGCGAAAATCAGAAGAAGGGTACACCCACCATGGGTGGTATTATTATCCTGGCAGCCATCCTCATTCCTACCCTGCTGTTTGCCCGGGTAATGAACGTGTACATCCTGCTCATCCTGCTGTGTACCATTTGGTTAGGGTTGGTTGGATTTATTGATGATTATATCAAAGTATTTAAAAAGAATAAAGAAGGTCTGGCCGGCCGTTTTAAAGTGATGGGCCAGGTAGGATTGGGACTGATTATCGGCACCACTCTTTACTTCAACGATAACGTAGTGATTTCCCGCGAGGTGCAGGGACCTAAAGCCCAGGTAGCCTCTTACGAAAAACTGATCAGCAAGGAAGAACGTGTTACGAAAGACGGTCACCGCTTCGTGGACGTTAAAACGCCGATCACCACCATCCCGTTCGTTAAAAACCATGAGTTCAATTATTCCAAACTGATCTCCTGGATGGGACCGAATGCCGAAAAGTACACCTTTATCCCCTACATCCTGATCGTGATATTCATTATCGTGTTCATATCCAACGGGGCTAACCTGACGGACGGGCTCGATGGACTAGCCTCGGGGGTGAGTGCGGTGATAGGGATTTGTTTAGGCGTGTTCGCCTATGTAAGCGGTAATATACAGTTCGCGGAGTACCTGAACATCATGTACATCCCCAACCTTGGAGAGCTGTCCATATTTATTGCAGCATTTGTGGGTGCGTGTGTAGGTTTCCTCTGGTATAACGCCTATCCGGCGCAGGTGTTCATGGGTGATACAGGAAGCCTGGCGCTCGGTGGTATTATCGCTGCACTGGCCATTATTGTACGTAAAGAAATTCTGATACCGATATTCTGCGGCGTATTCCTGGTAGAAAATGTTTCCGTGATTTTGCAGGTATCGTACTTCAAATACACCAAAAAGAAATATGGCGAAGGCAGAAGGATTTTCCGCATGTCACCGCTGCATCACCATTACCAGAAGCTCGGTTACCACGAAAGCAAAATCGCTACCCGCTTCTGGATTGCAGCTATCATGTGTGCAGTAGTATCTATCGCCACACTTAAAATGAGGTAACGGCTTATGAAACTTGTAATACTAGGCGCAGGAGAAAGTGGAATAGGGGCAGCTTTGCTGGCAAAGCAGAAAGGGTTTGAAGTATTTGTATCAGACGGTGGTACGATCAAGGATATATATAAACAGGAACTGGCAGTTAACGGCATCAATTTCGAAGAAGGCCAGCATTCCTGGAAAACAATACTGGAGGCGGACGAAGTGATAAAGAGCCCGGGCATACCGGAGAAGTCGGAACTGATGAAGAAAGTGAGAGAGAAAGGCGTTCCGGTGATCTCTGAAATTGAATTTGCCTGGCGGTACAGTAAAGATAAAAAGATCATTGCCATAACGGGAAGCAACGGTAAAAGCACGACCACGGCGCTCACCTACCACATTTTTGAACAGGCCGGCCTTAACGCCGCCATGGTTGGAAATATCGGTTTGAGTTATGCCAGGCAGGTTGCCACTGCCCCGGCCGATTATTATGTTATCGAAATAAGCAGCTTCCAGCTGGACGATATCGTGGAGTTTAAACCGGATGTAGCTATCCTCTTAAACATCACCCCCGACCACCTGGACCGCTACGATTACAAGATGGAAAACTATGTGGCCTCAAAGTTCCGCATAGCGATGAATCAGACGAAGGAAGACTACTTCATCTATTGTTTAGACGATCCTGAGATCAGGAATTACCTGATAAAGAAACCCATTTATTCAACGACAATACCTTTTACGATTATGGAACCTAAGAAAGAAGGCGGATTTATTGCGAACGAACAATTGAACATCCAGGTTAGAGATAACGACGAACCGGTAATCGTGTCGATTTATGATCTGGCGTTAAAAGGTAAACATAACCTCTATAATTCTATGGCTGCAGGGATAGCGGGTAAGACGATGGACATCAGGAAGGAGAAGATCCGTGAAAGCCTTACCTCATTCAAAAGCCTTGAGCACCGTATGGAGTACGTAGCCACTATCCGCGGCGTAGACTTCATCAACGACAGCAAGGCTACCAATGTTAACTCCGTATGGTTTGCCCTCGAAAGTATGGAACGCCCTGTAGTACTTATCATGGGCGGTGTGGACAAAGGCAATGATTACAGCGCCATCCGCGAGCTGGTAAAAGAAAAAGTAAAAGCCGTTATCTGCCTTGGTATCGACAACAGACCTATTCACGAGGCGCTGTCGAAAGATATCGAAGTAATGGTGAATACAGACAATATGGCCGATGCGGTTAAATCAGCGTTCCAGTTTGCCGATAAAGGCGATGTGGTATTGCTCTCTCCCGCTTGCGCCAGCTTCGATCTCTTCAAAAACTATGAAGAAAGAGGCCGCAAGTTTAAAGAGGAAGTGAAAGCGCTATAATACCCGGTTGGTGTATACATAGTTTTAACAATAAATGATTATCACGTGAGTAGGCTGCTAAAAACACAAGGCGATAAAGTGATCTGGACGATCGTGTTTTTCCTGTCCGCTGTCAGCTTGCTGGCCGTGTATAGCTCTACCGGTTCACTTGCTTACCGTGCCCGAAATGGTCACACGGAGTATTTCCTTGTGAAGCAGTTAACACTGCTGGGCCTGGGCGTGCTTATCATATATTTTGCGCATCGGGTGAACTACACTATTTATTCACGCGTGGCGCAGGTCGGGTTCCTGATATCCATCCCGTTACTGGTGTATACATTGGTATTTGGCTCGAACATTAACGATGCGAGCCGCTGGATCAGGCTACCGGTGATTAACCTTACTTTCCAGACATCGGATATTGCCAAGCTGGCCATATTCATGTATGTATCGCGGCAGCTTTCCAAAAAGCAGCACGTGATCACGGACTTTAAGAAAGGCTTTTTGCCCATCATCATACCGGTAGGAATTATCTGTATGTTGATTATGCCGGCCAACATGTCTACCGCATTGTTGCTCGGCGCAAGCTGCATGCTGCTGTGTTTTATCGGCCGCGTGCCTTTGAAGTATCTGATGTCGATGGTAGGCGCAGGCCTTGTACTGGTGTTGCTGATGTTTGCAATAGCACAGGTTACACCGTTCAAAATGCGCGCTGAAACGTGGAAGAACAGGTTGATGAGTTTTACGAGCGACGAGGCGCATGAAGTACCTTACCAGGTACAACAAGCCAACTTCGGTATTGCCTCCGGCGGCCTGTTTGGTAAAGGTCCCGGTAACAGTACGGCAAGAAATTTTTTGCCGCATCCGTATTCTGATTTTATATATGCGATTATTATAGAGGAGTATGGTATCTTTGGCGCCTTTTTGATCTTAGCGTGTTACATGCTACTGCTCTTACGAAGTATACGCATCTTTAAAAACTGTCCTTATGCCTTCGGAGCATTCCTGGCACTGGGATTAAGCGTTACGCTTGTAATACAGGCGCTAATGAATATGGGCGTAAATGTGGGGCTGCTGCCCGTAACCGGTGTTACGTTACCGTTAGTAAGTATGGGAGGTTCATCGGTGATATTTACAAGTCTTGCTATCGGGATTATTTTGAGTGTTTCGAGAAATGTGGAAGAAATAGAAGGCAAACAAGAGGTTACCAATGTGCCTGTTGCGGCATAAAGGAGACAATTAAAAATTATAAGAAACAGAAAAACATACATGCCACACAAAGTAATTATAGCAGGCGGAGGTACCGGGGGCCATATTTTCCCGGCAATTGCCATTGCAAATGCTTTGCGTAAGGCAGATGAAAATACAGAGATACTGTTTGTGGGCGCTGCTGGTAAAATGGAGATGGAGAAAGTACCACAGGCAGGTTATCCGATTGAAGGTCTGGAGATTGTCGGTTTTAACAGGAGCAATATCTTTAAAAATATCCTGCTCCCCTTTAAACTCCTCAAGAGTTTGAGCAAAGCACGCAGCATCCTCAAACGTTTTCAGCCCGATGTAGTGGTGGGTGTTGGCGGTTATGCCAGTTTCCCCATTTTAAGGCAGGCGCAAAGGCTGGGTATACCCACCCTTATACAGGAGCAAAACTCCTACGCCGGCAAAAGCAATAAGATATTAGGCCGGAAAGCAGTTAAGATATGTGTGGGATACGATGGGATGGATAAATTCTTTCCTGCGGATAAGATAGTATATACGGGCAACCCGGTAAGAAGTAACATCAGCCAGTCGGCGGTATCTAAACAGGATGCAATGTTCCACTTCGGACTAGATGCGAACAAACCTACTGTGTTTGCTGTAGGCGGCAGCTTAGGCGCCCGTTCTATCAACGAATCGCTGCAACCACTGTTAGCAGAATTTGTGAATAAGGATATACAACTGATCTGGCAAACAGGTAAACTGTATTACGAAACAGCGAAGGCAGCGGCAGCACAGTATTCAACACACGTAAAAGTATATGACTTCATCAACGTCATGGACTTTGCGTACAAAGCGGCAGACGTTGTTGTATCGCGCGCTGGCGCGCTGGCCATTGCAGAACTCTGTGTTGTGAAGAAGCCAACGATTTTTGTGCCCTACCCTTTTGCGGCCGAAGATCACCAGACTTCCAACGCCATGAGTCTTGTGAATAAGCAGGCAGCGTTGCTTATAAAGGATGACCAGGCACGTACCAGCTTAGGTACCGAACTGTTTAGCCTCGTGAACAACAAATCGTTACGCGAGCAATTGGAAAGAAACATTGCCACACTGGGTAACACCAATGCGGATGTAATAATAGCCGGAGAAGTTAAGAAGTTATATAAATAAGTATATGGAGCTGAAAAGCATTAAGAGTGTTTATTTCGTTGGTATAGGCGGTATTGGCATGAGCGCCATCGCCCGCTTCTTCCATGAAAAGGGCGTAACAGTAACCGGTTACGACCGCACCTCCACTGTGCTTACCAGGCAACTGGAAACCGAAGGCATCAGCATTCATTATACGGATGATGTAACCCTGCTGGACAAAACCGCCGACCTGGTGGTGTACACCCCGGCTATACCGGCCACACATAATGAACTTACCTGGTATCGCGACAATAGTTTCGAGGTAGTAAAACGTAGTGACGTACTGCAGGAAATTACCCGCGAACTGTTCGCTATCACAGTTGCCGGCACGCATGGTAAAACAACAGTGTCCACCATGATCGCACACCTGCTGCGTCATACTGGTTACGGTTGCAACGCCTTCCTGGGCGGCATTAGTGTAAACTATGACCGTAACTTCTGGAGCAGCGATAAGGCAGTAGCCGTAATTGAGGCAGATGAGTACGACCGCAGCTTCCTTAAACTAAGCCCTGACATCGCAGTGCTAACGGCTATGGATGCCGATCACCTCGACATCTACGGAACAGCAGAAGCGGTGGAAGAAGCTTTTATTCAGTATACACAAAACATCAAACCTAACGGCACTTTGCTCGCACGCTTCGGCCTGCATCGCAATAAAGACCTGAAGGCGACCAATAAACTCACGTACAGCCTGCAAAATGATGCAGCCAACGTATATGCACAGAACATCAAAATACAGAACGGCGGTTACCTCTTCGATGTGGTGCAGCAGGACTGGATGATTACGGATATACGTATGCACATTGGCGGTATGCACAACGTGGAAAATGCCGTAGTGGCTATCGCGGTAGCGCACCTCCTGGGTATAAGCCAGGATAAGATTCGCGAGGCGATGGAAGACTTCAAAGGCATTAAAAGAAGATTCGAATACCTGGTAAAGAAAGATGACCTGGTTTATATAGATGATTATGCACACCATCCCGAAGAACTGCGGGCACTGATTACCAGCGCCAAAACGCTTTTCCCCGACCTGAAGTGTACGATCATCTTCCAGCCACATCTTTTTACCCGTACCCGCGACTTTGCAGATGGCTTTGCAGAAAGTCTCTCGCTGGCAGATGAGGTGATCCTTTTGCCCATCTACCCTGCCCGCGAACTGCCAATCGAAGGTGTAACGAGCGAAATGATCGCTGCTAAGATCGAAGGCCCCTCCGTGACCATTATGCCCCGCGACAGCGTGGCAGCACTGGTAAAAGAGCATAGGCCAGAGATGCTGATAACAGCAGGTGCCGGCGACATCGACCTGTTAAGGGAACCATTAAAAGAATTATTAAGCTGATAAATAAATATGCAGTCTAAAACCAAAATAGTATTCAAACGTATCGGCAAAGCGCTGCTCTGGGCAGGAGCGCTGTCGGGCTTTGTATTCCTGTTGGTGTCGGCTGTAAATGATAAGAACAATTCGAAAGTCAAAGGCATCATCGTAAAAATGTCTGGCGACGATACGAATTTCTTTATCAGCGAAAAAGATATTAAAGCACTGGTGATCAGTGGTCCGCAGAAAAACCCGGTAGGCAAAGCAGTCAGCGAGATCAATATCGCTGGTATCGAAAAGCTGGTAGCGCGTGATCCCTGGGTGAAGTCGGCGGAGATATTCATCGACAATAACAATCAATTACGCGTAGATGTGCAACAACGCGACCCGCTGGCGCGTGTATTTACCTTCACAGGTAACAGTTTTTATCTTGATGATGAAGGCGGACGCATACCGGTAAGTAATCGTCATGCGGCAAGGGTACCAGTGTTTACAGGTTTCCCAAGTGACGCGGCGAAACCCGGCAAACAGGATAGTGCATTGCTGCGCCAGATAAGCGATATGGCGCACTACATCACAAAAGACACCTTCTGGTTAGCACAGGTAGAACAGGTGGTGATAACAGGCGATAAACGGTTTGAGATCATCCCGAAACTGGGCGATCATGTTATAGAATTTGGAGAAGGCACGGATGTTGCGAAGAAGTTTAACAAGCTGATGATCTTCTACCGCGAAGGATTAAGCAAAGTGGGGTGGAATACATACACCCGGATCAATATTGCTTATGAAGACCAGGTAGTAGGAACACGAAGAGATGGAAAATCAGCTCCTCCACCACCGCCTCCTGTAGATTCTACAGTTAACATTGATGTACATTCCGCTGCCATGGCTACCGCACCGGAACCGAAACCGGAAAAACGACCGGACAAGGAACCGGAAAAGAGGACGACTAAACCGGCACAGGCTAACAACACAGCCAAACCGGTAAAGCCCAAACCTCCGGCGAACGTCGCTTCCGGCGATAAAAAGCCGAAAGCAGTATACAAGCCTAACAACAGAAACTAAGTTAAAAACGCACCTTTTAAATATAAGTACATGAATCAGGAAGCTCCCATCATTGTAGGACTCGACATTGGAACTACGAAGATTGCTGCCATTGCAGGACGGAAGAATGAATACGGGAAATTGGAAATCCTGGGATTCGGTAAGGCCCCATCATTTGGTGTTCAGCACGGTATGGTACTGAACATCGACCAGACCATCAAGGCTATACGCCAGGCGCTTGAGAACTGCTATGCTTCCAATCCAAACCTGGAGATTAATGAAGTATATGTGGGCATCGCGGGTCACCACATTAAAAGCCTTCAAACCCGTGGCGATATCGTTCGCAACGACACCGACGCTGAAATATCTCAAAAAGATATCGACCAGTTGATCAACGACCAGTATAAAACTGTTATACCGGCCAGCGACCAGATCATCGATGTTATACCCCAGCAATATATTGTGGACGCTCTCCAGAATATCACCTACCCTATTGGTATGAGTGGTGTAAAAGTGGGCGCCAACTTCCATATTATCACCGGCGATAAAAACGCCATCCGGAATATCAACAGGAGCGTTGAAAAATCTGGTCTTAAAATACGTGACCTCGTATTACAACCACTGGCTTCTGCCGCAGCTGTAATGTGCGATATGGACTTCGAAGCAGGTGTTGCAATAGTAGACATCGGCGGTGGCACTACCGACCTCGCAGTGTTCTATGAGGGTATACTCAAACACACAGCCGTTATCCCTTATGGTGGCGAAAACATCACCAACGATATCAAAAATGGTTTGGGTGTGCTGAAAACACAGGCAGAGCAAATGAAAGTACAATTCGGTTATGCACTGGCCGATGAAGCGAAAAACAACGCTTACATCACCATTCCCGGATTGCGCGGTCAGAGCCCGAAAGAAATTTCCGTGAAGAACCTCGCACACATCATTCAGGCGCGTATGAGCGAGATACTCGATTTCGTAGTATTTCACCTGAAACAGATCGGTATGGACAATAAAATGCTCAATGGCGGCATTATACTTACTGGTGGTGGTTCACAACTTAAACACCTCATTCAGCTTACTGAATACAGCACCGGCGTTAGTGCGCGTATCGGTTATCCGAATGAACACCTCGCCAGCGGCCACATCGACGAGCTGACGAAACCAATGTACGCAACATGTATAGGTCTTATCCTGAAAGGCTACAACGATTACGAAAATGATCGCCGCGCCCTGGAAGAGAACTATGTTAAAATAAACACCAGCTACCTCGCCAAAGAGCAGGCCGCACGCAGGCAGGCAGAACAGGAGGAAGAGTGGATGGAAGATGAAGAAACAGCTACAATAGAAGAAACAGTAACCGCCACCCCACAGCAGGTACAGGACAGAAAATCGAGGGAACGTAACGCATCTTTGAAAACATTCCTGGACAGAATGAAAACAAAGATCATCGATATGTTTACGGAAGAAGAAGATGCAAAACTTTAATTCCGCGAAAAAGTAACCGAATAACTAACCCAATAAAGAGAAAGAGTCATGATACATTTTGATCTTCCAAAAGAGAAGTCATCCATCATCAAGGTAATAGGCATTGGTGGCGGAGGAAGCAATGCGGTGAATCATATGTATAGCCAGCGCATTGAAGGGGTGAATTTCATCATCTGCAATACCGATGCACAGGCTATTGCCAACAGCCCAGTACCCAACAAGGTACAGCTGGGCCCACACCTTACACAGGGTTTGGGAGCAGGCGCTAATCCCAAGATCGGCGAGCAGGCTACCGAAGAATCCTTAGAAGAGCTGAAGAAGATATTGGAGGTTAATACAAAGATGGCCTTCATCACTGCCGGTATGGGCGGTGGTACAGGTACAGGCGGCGCCCCCATCATCGCCCGCATTTGTAAAGAACTGGGTATTCTTACCGTGGGTATTGTAACCATGCCCTTTTCTTACGAGGGTAAAAAAAGGATGCTACAGGCTGAAGAGGGTATCAACAGGCTAAAAGAAAGCGTAGATACACTGCTTATTATTTCGAATGATAAACTCCGTCAGAAGTTCGGTGACCTGAAGTTCAAGGCTGCATTCGAAAAAGCAGATAACGTATTGGCCACTGCTGCTAAATGTATTACAGATGTAATTAACAGCACCGGTCAGATTAACGTGGATTTCGCAGACGTTTGTACAGTAATGCGTAATGGTGGTGTAGCCATCCTTGGCGCGGCTGTTTGCGAAGGAGAAAATCGCGCACAGATCGCTATCGAAGAAGCGCTTACTTCTCCCCTGCTTAATGACAACGACATCAAAGGAGCCAAATGGATCCTTATCAATATCTCCTCTTCCGAAGGCGAGTTTGAACACACGCTGGACGAAATGGATATCATCCAGGCATATGTACAAAGCATGGCTGGCGAAGATTGCGATGTAATTCTGGGTGTTGGCTACGACGATACGCTCGACCGCAAACTGGGTGTTACTATTATTGCTACTGGTTTTGAGCAAAAACCGATTATACAGCAAAAAGCACCTGAAGGTGGTCAAACACCATCAGCCCCAAAGGAGGAGCCGAAGATCGTTATGCAACTGGGACGTGACGGCGAAGAGAAAAAGATGAGCGCGCAGAACCAGGGCACACTCTTTAGCGAACCTGAAGATGTAATGGCTCCGCGCCTGGTAGAACCGGTGATATCTCACCCGGCCACTCCAGCTTCTTTTGTAGCGCCAACACCTCAGCCTGACGAAAGGCAGACTTACACGCTGAACATAGAACCGGTTTCGGTACCACAGGCCCCGCCTGCCCAACCAACACCCGCTTCTAACAGCATCAATGTAATTCAGCCACAGCAACAACAACAGCAGCAACAGGTACACACACCTTCTAACGGCAGCTACCTTTCGCGCCCGGCTAATATTTACGCAGAGCCTACCACACCTGGTAACCTGCCTAAAGACGAACCGGAAATGAAAATGGTGTTCCGTGAAGATCCTGCCCCAACGCCCGAACCGCAACCACAGCCACAACAGTCTGCCAACCCGCAGGCCGATGAGCAGTTGGAAGAACAAAAGCGTAAACAGGCGGAAAGGATCGCTAAACTGCGTAGCATTAGCTTTAATGTAAAAACAATGGATAGTAACCAGGAAATTGAGAATGTGCCCGCATACCTGCGCCGCAACATCAACCTGGACAACGGAGCCGGTTCAGCAGAACACTTCTATTCAGGGTACTCCGTTGGCGACAATGGTAACGACCAGGTAGAGATCAATACGATCAATACCTTCCTGGATGGTAAAAAGCCCGATTGATAGCAAGCATTTTCTATTAGAAAGTTTTTGATTGTTTTTTTAGTTGTGTTAAAAAAAAGTCCTTCGACTCTTCGAAGGACTTTTCCTTTTTATATCATTATCTGCCAAACAAAAATGCCTCCCTGTACGGAAGGCATTTTGCATCAATATATGAGAAATTAGTTAGTTCGGCGTAGTTGAAGGTTGGTAACAGGCGCCACCACCAGCGGGAACTTCTCGATCGTTACATAACTTGAGTCCAGACCAAAACCTCTTTCCTCGGAGAGGGAGATCTTTTTGAGGAAGAAATAAAAGCGCATGATCAGTCTTTCGTGCAGCGGCAGGTCGTTATCGTGCGACAGGAATTTTTCCATAACGATAAACTGGAAATCGCCTACCACGTTATTCTTACTCAACGACTCATAGCGGCTCGTAATGTTCACTTCCTTGTTGCGCACCATATCCTCCACCACCATGCGGAACATGAGGTTAATACGCTGTTCTACACGAAATCCAAGGCGGAACTCGACGCGTATCACTTCATTAGGGATAATTGTTTGTACTGAATATTCGCTTAGATAAGGCTCGTCCACTACATCCACATGCACGAACCAGTAGATATCCGCCCGTTTCGGCTTTTTATTGAGAATAGAATAGAGGATCTTATGTTCAATTTCCTTTGGATTGTCGGCACTGCTCATATACACCAGGTGCGTGGCGTACTTTGGGATGGTGGTGTCATTACTCAGCTCCTGCAGGATGCCCAGGTAATCTTCCAGCTTCACAAACTCTACATACCTGTTTTTTATCTTCCTCGATTTGAACCACACGAACATTACCAGGAACAGGATGCCACCCACGATCACCGTTACATAACCACCGTGCGTAAACTTCACCAGGTTAGCCAGCAGGAACGAGAACTCGATAGTGAGGTATACCAGCAGGTACACGCCTACCCAGGCCATCTTTACCCTTCGCGTATACAGATAGAAGGCAAAGAGACAGGAAGTCATGAGCATACAAATGGTGATCGACAGTCCATAAGCCGCCTCCATCCTCGACGATTCCTGGAATACCAGTACGATGACCACACAGCCGAACAGCAGCATCCAGTTAATACCAGGAATGAACAGTTGGCCGCGTTGCTCGGTAGGGTAGTTGATTTTGAGTTTAGGCCAGAGATTAAGGCGCATTGCCTCGGAGATAAGTGTAAAAGAGCCGGATATTAATGCCTGGCTGGCAATTACCGATGCCATAGTAGCTATTACCACACCAAAGATCACGAACCACTCCGGCATAATAGTAAAGAACGGGTTCTGGTCTTTAGGGATAATTTGCCCTCGCATCGTGAGCAACCAGGCCCCCTGGCCCAGGTAATTAAGTATAAGACAGGTTTTTACGAATATCCAGGATACCCGGATGTTGCCCCTGCCGCAATGCCCAAGGTCCGAATACAAGGCTTCGGCCCCCGTAGTACACAGAAACACCGCTCCCAGGATCAGGAAGCCGTGCGGGTAAGTAGTTAATAACTCAATAGCATAATAGGGGTTAAACGCCTTTAATACAGAGAAATCGGTACCGATGTGCGTAATACCCAACACACCCAGCATACCGAACCATACCAGCATAATCGGCCCGAACATTTTACCGATAGACATGGTACCGAACTGTTGCATGAAGAACATCAGTGCGATAATACCCAGAACAATTTTTACGATAGTGAACTGCTCCAGGTCTTTAAAGATGGGCAACGTTCGTAAGCCTTCGATAGCGGAGGTTACCGTGATAGGCGGCGTAATGATACCATCAGCCAGCAGTGCTGCGCCGCCGATCATACCGAGTATTACCGTCCATCTCCCATGCCGTCGCACCAGCGCGTAGAGGGAGAAAATGCCACCTTCGCCCTTATTATCCGCTTTGAGGGTAAGAATAACGTATTTGACGGTGGTTTGCAGGGTAAGTGTCCATATAATACAGGAGATCGCCCCGATAACGAGCTGGTCGCTTACAGGATTACCGCCAACAATTGCTTTGAACACGTAAAGTGGGGAGGTGCCGATGTCGCCATAAATGATGCCTAGCGCCACGATCAGACCGGCCAGTGTAACTTTATTGAAATCTTTTAACACACATAATGATTAAAGGCATGTCAAATGTAGGAGGAAAAAATCAGATCGCGAAGTATAAATATCGGCAATGGCCAATAGCTACTAAAAAAAGAACAGGCCACCTAGTAGGCAGCCTGTTCAGTTATTTTACCAGTGTGTGGTATTGATTAGTTAGCAGGAGCTATATCAACAGTACCAGCATCACCAGGAGTGTTTTGTTTGATGAAGCGGCCGCGATCGATACCTTGCTTGTCAGCCAGGTAATCAACTACTGCGTCAACACGGCGTGAGCTCAGGTCAACACCACCTTTCTTAGCTTTCTCACCAGCGTGGCCAGTGATCAGCACGTTACAAGAAGGGTTAGCTTTCAGAGAAGCAGCTACGCTAGCCAGGATGGCTTCGTTGTCGCTGCTAACTTTGGTAGAAGAACCTTTGAAGGTAACGCTAGGCAGAACCAGTGAAGCACATGGAGTCTGCTGAACCATGTTTTTGCAGCACTCAGGATCTGGGCATTTACCAACACCGTCTGCATCAACTGGGAAGCAGTAAGTAGGCGTGATCAGCTGTTTGTCTTTGTAGTCAGGAACACCGTCACCGTCAGTATCTTTAGCAACACCGTTCACGTCAACTGGAGCACCAGCAGGAGTGTTAGGCTCGCGATCGAACTGGTCAGTTACGCCATCGCCATCAGCGTCAGGCAGAACTGGAGTTGGGATTTTCATACGACGAGGTGAAGTCAGCTCGTTGTAGGCGAAATCCAGCGGGTTAACCCACCACAGTGGCTCAACGCGTTTAGAAGTTTTACCCAGGTTGAAGTTCAGACGAAGGCTGGTGTAGCTGATGAAGTCTTTATTCTGGTCTGAAGCACCACCGAAGAAGCCGTCCAGATAATCATCGAAAGGCAGGGTGATTTTTTCTTCAACACCAATGTTAAAGCGTTTTGATACTTTGAAAGAGAGACCAGTACCAGTTTCCAGTGCATGACGCAGGAGCTGGTTGTCGTCTTTACGACCAATGGTAACCCTGTTACCCTGAGAAGGAGCATTTTGCTCATAATCCAGGTCATACAGATCTTTCAACTGATCTCTGATGTCTTTACGTTTACCGCCAAAGTCAATACCAGAGTAGTTGTAAGCAGCACCGCCGTTCAGGGCATCAACGTCTACGTCAGCAAGCAGCAGACCGTAACCCATGAATACATACCAGTTTACTTTAGGCTGTGATTTGTAGAAGAGGATGTTGCTCAGGGACGCGATCATATCCAAAGACAGTGCGTGTGTAGCTGTTTTGTAGTTTGCAACGATGTTACCACCATTTGCAGCTGCAGTTGTAGCCCATGGGTTACCACCTACAGTGCTTGAAGTCACCGGACGCAGTTTGTAATCCAGACCGTAGTCAAAAGAACCTGTGTACTCACCACGGATAGAGAATACGTGACCCAGCGATTTTCTGATTGACAGACCGCCACCGAAACCTGGTCTTGCAGCAACGTCACCTACGATGAAGTGAAGACCGCCATGGAAACCCAGTTCCCACATATCCCTTGGTTTCGCAGGATAATCAGATTGATGATTTTTGAATGCGTTAAATTGCGCCATTTTGGACGGGGCTACTTTGGAAGAGTCCAGAACATCCAGGTTGGGCTTAACTTGCGCAAAACTGGTAGAAGCCAGAAGGCTCATAGCACCTGCCAGTAATAAGTACTTTTTGCTTGCCATAATTGTTTTTTTATTTAAAAACTGTTAAAAATTTACTATTAACTCGTTTTTTACCAAGCAAAGGTAAAAATCCTTAATGAATATACAAATTTTTATTGCGATTTTATTTTCATTGATAAGTGCCTCAAAATTAAGTATTATTCAATGTTCTATACCATTGCAATTTCAGCATTATTAGCAAATTCGGGGCCAAATTATCAAAATGTGGTATTTTAAGCCTAGCTTAGCAATCCTTTTTTATTTTAACAAATGGAGGAAATTAAATATCTGATCAGGAAGGAATTACACGATTTCGAGAGCAAGTTTGCTGACTCGGTGAAGAGCCATGTGCCTCTGCTGGACAGGATCATGCATTACATCGTGAAGAGAAAGGGAAAACAGATCCGTCCCATGTTTGTGTTACTTTCTGCCAGATTATTTACAGATAAGATCGAAGAAAGTTCATTCAGGGCCGCCGCGCTTGTGGAATTATTGCACACTGCCTCCCTGGTACACGACGATGTGGTGGACGATGCCCTTGAACGAAGGGGCTTTTTCTCCGTAAACGCCTTGTGGAAGAATAAAATAGCCGTTTTAGTCGGCGACTACCTCCTTTCTAAGGGACTTTTGTTATCTTTAAATAACAAGGACTTCCGCTCGCTGGAAATTCTTACCGAAGCTGTCAGGGAAATGAGCGAAGGCGAACTCCTGCAAATGGAGAAAGCCAGGCGACTTAATATTAAAGAAGATGTTTACTTTGATATTATCCGCCGCAAAACCGCCTCCCTGCTGGCTGCTGCCTGCGCTGCCGGAGCCTGGAGCGCCAGCGGTGACGAGCGATCCACAGCACTCATGCACAAATTCGGTGAGAAAGTAGGCGTGGCCTTCCAGATTAAAGACGATCTTTTTGATTACGGGACTGCCAACATCGGTAAACCTACCGGGATAGATATAAGGGAAAAGAAAATGACCCTCCCTCTTATTTATACTCTCCAAAATGCCGATTCAGACACACGTAAGCAAATTATTAATATTGTCAAGAATCATAATACTGACAAAGACAAAGTTGCGCAGGTAATCGAACTGGTGAAAACCAGCGGAGGCATCAAATATGCCCAGGAAAAAATGCTGCAATACCGTGATGAAGCATTAGAGATCTTACATCAGCTGCCAGACAATGAAATCAGAGGTGGCCTTGAGTCACTCGTGCGATATACAACCGATCGCACGTTCTAAAATTGCAAGCATCTTTCATGCAGAAACGTTGGACAGTAAAAAAATATGAACCGGGGCCCGAACGGTCGCTTCAGGCTGCGCTACGCATTCATCACATACTATGCCGCCTGCTCGTGCAACGCGGTATAAAAACTTTTGATGCCGCCAGACACTTCTTCCGCCCTACCCTCAACGATCTCGTAGATCCATGGCTGATGAAGGATATGGACATTGCCATTTCCCGCCTGGAAGAAGCTTTCTTCCGCAGGGAAAAAATACTGGTATATGGCGATTATGATGTAGACGGCACCACCGCCGTTGCCACCGTATATACTTTCCTCGAATCTATTTACAGTAATATTGAATTTTACCTGCCGCACCGCTACCGCGAAGGCTACGGTATTTCGCAACAAGGTATCGACTACGCGGTTGAAAATGATATCAGCCTTATTATAGCGCTGGACTGCGGTATTAAATCGGTAGAACTGATAGCCCAGGCCAAAACCAAAGGCATCGACTTCATTATATGCGATCACCACCTGCCGGATGCAATATTGCCGGAAGCCGTGGCCATCCTTAATCCCAAGCAACGCGACTGCCCTTATCCTTATAAAGAACTAAGTGGCTGTGGTATTGGTTTTAAGCTGATAAGCGCACTCGCCCAAAAACGAGGCATGCCCATGGAAAAGGTGTATCCTTTCCTCGACCTCGTTGCTACCAGCATAGCCGCCGATATTGTACCCATGACCGGCGAAAACCGCGTACTGGCCTTCTTCGGCATCAAAAAAGTGAATGAAGACCCCAGCCCTGCTATCAAATCGCTGGTGCAGTTAAGCGGATTGAAAGAAAAACTGACTACTTCTAACCTTGTATTCGTTATCGCCCCGCGCGTAAATGCCGCCGGCCGTATGGACGATGCCCGTAAAGCCGTAAACCTTTTCATAGAAAAGGATTTCGATAAAGCGATGGCAATCGCCGAAATACTGCACTCCGACAATTTCGACCGCAAGGAAATTGACATGACGATTACCAAAGAAGCTGTTGAACTCATTCAAAACGACGACACGCAGGCATCCCGGAAATCTACGGTCTTATTTCAACCACACTGGCATAAAGGCGTGGTAGGTATTGTGGCTTCGAGACTGATCGATAAATACTATTACCGTCCCACTATCATTCTTACTCAATCAAACGATAAAGTGGCGGGCTCCGCACGTTCGGTGTCTGGCTTCAATGTATACGAAGCTATTCACCGCTGCAAAGACCTGCTGGAAAACTACGGCGGCCACTTTTATGCGGCCGGTATGACACTGAAGCCGGAAAACGTGAAAGCTTTCCAGGAAAAGTTCGAAGAAGTGGTGTCGTCTACCATCAGTCCTGACCAACTGATCCCTGAAATTGTAATCGACACGGAAATCAGTTTCGCTGATATCACACCGGCGTTCTTTAACATACTCAAACAATTTGAACCGCTGGGCCCGGAAAACCTGCGCCCCGTTTTTATTGCAAAATATGTAATCGATACCGGCCACTCCTGTATAGTAAAAGAACACCTGAAGATATCTGTGAAACAACGCTACGGACCGTCTTTCTCCGGCATCGGTTTTTATATGGCTGATAAGTACCCGATCGTGAGCAGCAAAAAACCTTTCGACATCGTATTTACTATCGAAGAAAATGAATGGAATGGCGCCACTACCCTTCAACTGAAGGTGATAGACATTCGCCCCTCCTGATTGATATGAAAACAAAAGGGCTGGCTATACGTGGTGTAGCCAGCCCTTTTTAATTCGACTATCTTTTATTTAGACTGCTTCAGCAGCCATTCGTAAAACTTCACATCGTAATAGGGAGTAGACCAGGCATCGTGCCCGCCGGTTGGTTTCTCTATGTACTCCAGCATTTTTCCGCCACAGGCTTTGATCGCATTTACCAGTTTCCTTGAACCGGTAACCGGCACGGTATCGTCATCGGTATTGTGATATACTTTCATGGGCTTGTCTTTCAGCGCGCAGGCCCTAGCCGGATTGCCCCAGCCACACATGGGCGCGAGCGCGGCGAATTTATCAGGATCGTTCATGCCCCACATCCAGGTGCCGTTACCGCCCATGCTCAGGCCAGTAAGGTATACGCGGTTGGTATCTATGCGGTACAGACGTACAATGTCGGGCCACAAAGCGTTGAGGCTCGCCACATCCCAGGTGTTGACGTTTAGTTTACACTGCGGCGCAATCACCACAAATGGAAAATTACTCATATCGCGAAGGCGATGCGGAATCCCCATTTGCTTCACCAGGTTTATATTATCACCCCGCTCTCCTTTTCCATGCAGGAAAATGAGTACCGGCCAACGTTTACTGGTATTGGTATTATAGGTAGATGGTGTATACAGCACATACTGATCGATACTTTTGCCCGGCAACCTTACTTTTTTCACGGAAATACCCGGAGGCTGCTTCGTATAATAATAAGTCGTATCTGGCTCAGTAAAAGCATATAGGGGGGAGGTGCCCATGCATATAAGCAGGCAGCAGCATAGCAGTCGGTGTATAGATCTAAATAGCACGATGGTTAGTTTCCGGTATAAATGTATCAAAAAAAAATCCCCGGACATAACATCATTGATAAACGTTATATACCGGGGAAATAGTTTCGTTGTCACTTCTACTTTTTATACTGCAGCATCCACTCATAAAAAGCCGGATCGTTGTATACTTTCGTCCAGGCATCGTGGCCGCCGGTAGGATTTTCAGTGTATTTGAATTTGGTAGCATTACATTTCATAATGGCCGTGTCCATAAAACGCGCATCCGCCACACGCACCTGCTCATCGTTCGCATTGTGAAAAGTCCATATCGGGCGGCTGCTGGTTTTACATACATCGGCCCAGTTGTCTGGCTTAGGCGCACTAATTGGTGCGATGGCCGCGAAACGGTCCTGGCGCATAATAGCCCAGGTCCAGGAGGCAAAACCGCCCATGCTGTTGCCAGTAAGGTACATACGCGACTGATCGATATTATAGATTTTAATCACCTCGTCATATAACCTCGCTACGCTCGGCAAATCCCACCAGGTGCCCTTATTACACTGTGGCGCAATAACAATAAAATTCAGGTCGGTGGTGCCATTTACTCTTTTGGCAAGACCGGTATTTCTCACCAGTTCAATATCATTACCTCGCTCGCCCAGGCCATGCAGGTAAATGATCGTGGGCCACAACTTTTCTTTATTGTCGTTATAACCCTGCGGAATGTAAAGAACGTATTGGGAACTGATACCTCCGGTATCCCTGTTTGTCATTTTCTTCACCAATAAGCCGGAAGTTTGTGGTACAAAGGTTACAGGTTTGGTGCCACCACCACCGCCGCCGGGGTTAGTGATCGTGTCTGTCGGATTTTTATCCGGATCAACATTGTTTTTTCCGCAGGATAACATACACATTACGCCCAGGAACATAGTAAGGGCAGCCACTACCAGTGGCATACGGGTCAATTTGCTGTACATAGATATTTAGATAATCGGTATAAAAACACGGCCCGCGCTTGTCATAACAAGCCGGTTGCGTAGGTTATAAAGGCGGTTAAAATCAGTATGAGATGGATAAAGCGGGCGCTGAGTTTCACTGCATTACTCAATAGCCTTTTCGTTTAATTTTTTTCTGCTGCTAAAATACTAACTTGTTTTTCTACCTCAGGTTAAACGTAATACACAGGTATCTCGAACTTGTATTAATGCAAAAGTGCAAAATGATCGCGTACTAAACAATAGCACGTTTTTCATTTTGCACTTTCGCGTTTCCCTTCTAATATAATTTTCAGGGACTTATCTGGCAATGATGATTACTTTTTATACTGCAACAGCCAGGTATACAATTCGGGCGTGTTGTAAGCTTTAGTCCAGGCATCGTGGCCACCGGTGGCGTTTTCGGTATATTTAACCCGGGTGTTGCCCAGCCCCTTCAATTCGGCCACAATGTTACGGCTATGCTCTACTCCTACCGTTGGGTCGTTTGCGTTATGAAAGGCCCAAACTGGTGTGTTTTTAAGGTTCTTTATTTTATCGGGGTAATCGGTGGCACCGCAAATAGGAACAATGGCTGCAAATTTATCTGGATAAAGCGCTCCCCAGTTCCAGGTACCGTAACCACCCATGCTTAAACCGGTAAGGTACACGCGACTGGGATCTACGTTGTAATCGGCCAGCGCCTCGGTAAGCAGTGTATTCAGGCTTGGCATATCCCACCAGCTATCGATATTACATTGTGGTGCGATCATCACGAACTGGAAATCTTTATCGTTGGCCAGTTTCTTCGCCAGTCCAACATTTTTTACGGAATTAATATTGCTACCCCGCTCTCCTACTCCATGCAGGAATATAATAAGCGGCCATTTTTTAGTTTTATCGGTGTTGTAGGTCGACGGTGTATACAGCACATATTGTTTGTTAATCGCCGGTGCTGAACGTACCAGGGTTTTAACGGATATACCTGGTGTTTGCTGCGCAAAGTCGTCTTTAGCCCCGCCGGTATTGGTCGTATCTTTACCGCCGCCGGTGCTGGTGGTATCCTTGCCTCCGCCTGTGCCGGTGGTATCTACATTACCATGCCCATCTGTAATAGGCGTGATACTGTTTTCTTTACCGCATGATGTAATGGAAATCCACGCTGCAAAAAAGAACGTGGCTAGTGTCATAGGTCTGGTAAACCATTGGTTTTGTGTTGTTATCATTAGTTTTCCTTGATATGGTGTAAAAATGGCCTTCGGAGGCGTTCCTCTAAAACTCGATTCGTTGGATTTTATTTTGATATAGGTTCCCAATCTGTAGAAAAAATTGCGCCAAATTTGGTAGCAGAGGGGCTTACCACGGATGAGACTGACACCTGACCGCGCTATTAGTGCGTTGTATTTTTAGAGCATTCTTTTAATTATCAGCTATATAGATCGATTTAATTATCACACTTTATAAAAAAACAAAATGGGGGAAATATTCGAAAATATTTCCCCCAGGGCTAAAAATCAGTGTTCTCTGTTTACTTGCGATAAGATTTAAACCAGCTGTAAAGGTCGTTGTTGGCGTAAGCTTTGGTCCAGGCATCGTGACCTCCGGTTGGGTTTTCGGTGTATTTCACGCGGGTATTACCTGCATTACGCAATACACGTACTATCTCCCTGGTGTTTTCTACGCCCACAGTTGGGTCATTGGCATTATGGAACGTCCATGCGGGCACATTTTTCATGTTAGCCGCTTTGTCCAGGTAGTCGGCACCGCCACAAATAGGTGCTACTGCCGCAAACTTCTCCGGATTCAGCATGGCCCAATCCCATGCACCGTAACCGCCCATGCTTAAACCGGTGAGGTAAATGCGCTGAGGATCAACGTTGTACTTTTCAATCACTTCTGCATACAATGCGTTCAGACTACGAATGTCCCACCAGGTGTCGGGCTTACACTGTGGCGCAATTACCAGGAACATGAAATCGGTTTGGTTGCCTATTTTCTTAGGCAGACCAACGTTTTTAATGACATTGATGTTGGTGCCACGCTCTCCAATTCCATGCAGGAAGATAATTACCGGCCATTTGGAACTGGTGTGTGTGTTGTAGGTGGAAGTGGTGTACAGCAGGTACTGCGGATTAATACCGCCGGCTTCTGAAGCCCTCGATCCGGTAAGGGTTTTAACCGACCATAATGCGGGCTGTTTTACGAAACCTGCCTGGTTGGGTGCTACCAGTACCTCATCGTCAGTAGTAATTGGTGCAGTACTATCTTCTTTAGAACACGATGCAAAAAACATCGTTAAACTGGCCGCCATGGGCACGAACATTCTTTTTACTGCAATAGCAGTCATGCTTTTAATGGTAAACATAAAAGAGGTTTTAAGTGATATGGTAAATAAATGTCCAGAAAAGGATGCCCTCTCGAAAAGCACCCGGGTTTTCATATCAGCGAACGCGGTTTACTAAGGCTGTATTGTATAAGGGAAAAACTTATGCCAGAAACCAACTGCTGTGCTGATGCACAACAGGCTCCGCAATCCTTTTACAGACGAGGATTTAGGGGGAAACGTAAAAGCTATCTATTATTAAAACAAATATATTATTAGAAAAAAGATAAATTAAAAAAATACGGCATAAAAGAATATTTTCTTCTATGCCGTAATATGCTATTTTAAACGTAATTACGCTTTTAATAATTCCACACTGCGATGCACAAATGCGGTAAGGTCTGCGCCGGTGAGCAGGTTCTGCGATAACAAAGCAAGGTCGGCGAGGTTACGCACCAGCTTCTGCTGGCGACCACCATCTGCCTCTTTCAGCACGTCCTGGTAAATGGGATGGTTCGCGTTTACGGTCATCGTAATTTCATCGGGCAACTGGGAATACCAGTTGTTGGCCTGACCGCTTACTGCCGCCATATCTTTCATACGGCGCATGAACTCGGAACGGGTTACGATTACTGGTTGCGCGTCGGCCTGCAAACCTTTGAGGTCCACTTTAATATTTGGCTGCGACTGCAACTGGAAGGTGAATATTTCTTTCAGTTGTGTAGTCTGGTCTTCGGTCAACACGCTGTCGGTGTTTTCGTTGCTGTCGATCAGGTTGTCCGCAATATCGGCGTCTACACGGGTAAACTGCACATTATCCCACTTCTGCTCAATGGTGTTAATGAAGGCCGCATCCACAATGGTTTCGAGCTTAATTACCTTATACCCTTTTGATTTGGCTCCCCATATGTAACTGTCCTGCTGCACGGGATTGGTGGTGTACAGGATGACCAGTTTACCTTCTTTATTGGTTTGTAACGCTTTACTGGCTTCACGCAGTTCGTCAAGAGTATAAAAGGTGCCACCGTCCACGTCTTCCATCAGCAAAAACTTATTTGCTTTCTCATAGAACTTATCGTCGGTCATCATACCGTATTTCACGAACAGGCCGGTATGCTCCCATTTCTCTTCAAACGATTTGCGGTCGTTGCGGAATATCTCGTCCAGCTTGTCGGCTACTTTTTTGGTGATATGTGAGTTGATCTTACGCACGTTCGGATCGCCCTGCAGGTAACTGCGGCTAACGTTCAGCGGAATGTCCGGACTGTCGATCACACCGTGTAACAGCATCAGGAACTCGGGTACAATGTCTTTTACCTCGTCGGTTACATATACCTGGTTGCTGTAGAGGTTGATCTTATCCTTCTGCATTTCGAACGTCTTTTTGATCGTCGGGAAATACAGGATGCCGGTAAGGTTGAACGGATAGTCTACGTTCAGGTGAATCCAGAACAGCGGTGGTTCGGAGTACGGGTACAGCTCTTTGTAAAAGTTCTGGTAATCTTCTGTAGTCAGTTCGCTGGGTTTCTTTGTCCAGGCGGGACTAGGATTATTTACCTGGTTACCTTCAAATTTTATAGGCACTGGCAGGAAGCGGCAGAACTTTTCGAGGATGCTGCGGATGCGGCCTTCGTCCAGGAACTCCTGGCTTTCTTCATTCACGTACATCACGATGTCGGTACCACGGTCTTCTTTTTCGGTTTCTTCCAGTTCAAATTCCGGGCTGCCATCGCATTCCCAACGAACCGCAGGGGCATCTTTCCAGGATTTGGTGCGGATCTCCACTTTTTCGCTCACCATAAAGGAAGAATAGAAGCCCAGGCCAAAGTGACCGATAATGTTGGCGCTGTTTTCCTGTCCTTTATATTTATTCACGAACTCTTCGGCACCCGAAAAGGCTACCTGGTTAATGTATTTATCCACTTCCTCGCCGGTCATACCAATACCATGGTCGGAAATTGTGATGGTTTTAGCTTCTTTGTCCAGCTTGATCTCAATGTCGATATTACCGACTTCGCCCTTGAATTCGCCAACACTGGCAAGGGTTTTCAGTTTTTGGGTGGCGTCTACAGCGTTACTCACCAGCTCACGGATAAAAATCTCGTGATCTGAGTAGAGGAATTTCTTAATGATGGGGAATATATTTTCCGTTTGAACGCGGATGGCTCCTTTCTGCATAATGAATTAATTTTTTTGGCTAGACCTTATGATTTTCAAAGTATGTGCCATTGGCGGCAGGCTGACAAGATGACGGGATAAGAAGGATGGGACCAGCAACAGTACTACTATTCAGCCGCCGTTGTGTCACTCCCTTCAACTTCAGCTACAACATTGGGCAAAAAAACTGTCGCAATCTGCCCCTGAAAGCCGGAATTCCCCAACATTTGCATTACGGTTGAAACCCGCTGTGGATACGGATCTATTTAAGATCCTTCGTACATCCTTCGTAATTTGTTGTTGAAACCCTCGTAAATCAGGCACTTTTTAAGAAGGATGTAAGAAGGATGTTCGAATGATCTACGAACGACGCCGGGAGAACGAGCGAACTGGTAATAACCTACAATACCACCTTGTGCCCCAGCAAGCGTTCCTCTTCTGGCGACACGGCGAAACCGGCCACCATAGCGCCCCCCTTTACCGAAGGTATATCGATCCTTTATCCATCCTATAATAGCCACCACCACCACAAAGGGTTTCAGAAGATTTGGATATAGGATGGATAAAGGATCGATATAGGATGGCCGGACGGTCGATAGGCCAAAGATGATATTATTTTCTCCTATCGCCCGGCCAGCGGTTTGCGGTTGAAGAGAGTGACACAACGGCGGCTTAATATTGTTACTATTCCTTGTTAACCAAAATATTACAATTCCATTATATAGAAACCTCGTCAAATTGGGTGAACTGTTATAAATTGCGCTCATTATCAGAAAATGATGCCTGCTAACCACGTAAGCATTAAACATTTTGATAATACAGAAGCCAATGAGGCACCCGAAAACATGTTAACCGGACAATCTTTTTTGAAAAAACCATGCAATTAGGAAGGCTGTCCGGGTGGATGGCCTTTTTTCTTTGAAATACAAGGCAGACAAGGCTTGGAATTGAGAAAATACCCCTATCTTTGCACTCCAATTTTAATTTTTTTATCATTTACAAACAAATCAGGGAATTATGTCAAACTACGAATTGATGGTGATTTTTACCCCTGTGCTGTCTGAAGAAGATGCAAAATCCATTCAGAAGAAATTTGCTGACGTTATCAGAGATAACGGCGGTGTGATTGGGCACGAAAATCCCTGGGGATTAAAATCACTGGCGTATCCGATCCAGAAGAAAACCACGGGCATGTACCTGGTTCTGGAGTTCACTGCGCCATCCGACCTCAATGAGAAGCTGAAGATCCAGCTTAATCGCGATGAAAATGTATTGCGTTACATGGTTACTAAACTTGACAAGCACGCAGTAGCGTACAATGCAAGGAAAAAAGGTAGCCTGAATGCTGAATCAAAAACCGTTGAAGCTTAAAAGTTATGGCAGTTAAACAAGAAATTAAGTACTTAACGGCTGTTAAGACTGAGAAACGCCAGAAGAAATACTGCCGTTTCAAGAAACTGGGCATCAAGTATATCGATTACAAAGATGCTGAGTTCCTTAAGAAGTTCCTGAACGACCAGGGTAAGATGTTGCCCCGCCGTATCACCGGTAACTCTCTGAAATTCCAGAGAAAAGTAGCCGAGGCTATTAAAAAAGCCCGTCAAATGGCTCTGTTGCCTTATGTTACTGACCTTTTAAAGTAAGAAAGTTATGCAAGTTATCTTAATACAAGACGTTGATAATCTGGGCCAGAAGAATGAGCTGGTAGCCGTAAAAAATGGTTACGCCAGGAACTTCCTGATCCCTCAGAAATTTGCCGTAGAAGCCAGCCCTTCTAACCTGAAGCAACTGGACGAGCGCGTGAAAGTACAGAAAGTGAAGGAAGAGAAAATGCTTGCCGAAATCGCGAAAGTGGTTGAGGTACTGAAAGCTTCTCCTGTTAAAATCGGTGCTAAAACCGGTACTTCCGGTAAAATTTTCGGTAGCGTAACTGGCGTTCAGATCGCCCGCGCTATCAAAGAACAGAAAGGTTATGAGATCGACCGTCGTCGTATCCACATCCTGGATGATGTTAAAGAACTGGGTACTTACAAAGCGAAACTTGATTTCGGTAAAGGCAACGAAGCTGAACTGGAATTTGAAGTAGTGGCTGAGTAGTTCACTCCATAAAACATTACGTTTAAACAGGCTGCCCTCACCGGCGGCCTGTTTTTTTATGCCTACCTGAACTATTAGCATGCGCTGCCTGTTATACAAACACTAAAATCAGCATTGCTATGTTAAAATGTATTCCCCTCCTTTTGCTACTGGCCTTTTCGCCATTAATCTCCTCCGCCCAGGTTACACTGGATAAAGCCAAAAGCGCTGCACAAGCCGGCGGTATCGACGTAAACAGTGCGGCCAATGCCATACTCGGAAAACTAACACCGGCGCTGGGCCTCTCCGCCGCGCAAAAGCCGAACGTACTTACCGCGGTTACCGGTTTCCTGAAAGATAAATCGGGGATTATGGGATTGCTTAATACAGACAAAGCGGCCTATACTTCTAAACTTACCGGCTTACAAAACGGACTTTTCGGTAAACTGAAAGGGATATTGTCCCTGGCGCAGTACACGAAATTCCTGGGCCTTAAACCTAAGGCGGCGGATGCGGCGAATGTGCTTACGCAGTTATTTTATTAAATACGAAAACGCCTCCTGTACGGGAGGCGTTTTCTTTATTACTTCAGCAACTCTTCGAGTCCTTCTTTCCTTAACGTATACAACCCTATCCGGTCGCGGGCCACACCTTCTTTTAGTTTGTAAGTACAGATAATTTCTTCGCCCTCGTGTAACACCTCGAGGTAGCGGCGCTGCACGTGCTGCATATGCGGCAGTTCGTCCAGGATGGCGGCGAGATGTGAGGTGAACACAAAAAATCCGTTACGGCGTTTGGCCATACCGTTTAATACAATGCTCAGGCAGGCTGCGGCATCTTCTGTATTGGTGCCGGAAAACAATTCGTCGAATACAGCGAATACTTTTCTGCCTTCATTTACTTTTTCTACTGCCAGTTTCACTCTTTTGATCTCACTCATAAAATGGCTGTAACCGCGCTGCAGGTCGTCGGTTTTATTGATGGCGATCACAATATCGGCGAATAAAGGGATACGCGCTGCTGCTGCCGGAACACCTATGCCCAGGTGAGCGAAATACACCGACAGGCAAATAGCGCGGATGAGGGTCGACTTACCGGTCATGTTAGCGCCGGTGAGGAACAGGCAGTGCGCTTCGTTAAAATCTATATCATTGGGAATGGCATGTCTTACCTGCAAATGGTAAAGGCCTTTCAGCTCAAACTTATCTTCGGTAATTTCCGGGAACACTAAATTATAACGATGACTGAACTTTGCCAGCGAACATAAAGCATCGAGTTCGTACAGTATTTCCAGGAACTCAGATACCTGTTTTTTGTAGGTTGCCCGAAACGCATGGTCGAACACGAACATGGAGGTTTCACTCACTTCATCGTCCAGCTTCAGACTTTGCAGGCCGAACATATTGATGGTATCGTCCATCTGGTCCAACAGCCTTTTTAAAACATCGGGCACTTCTGGTTTTATTACAGTTGTGAGGAACTGCTGTAGCGAGAACATGAAGTAGGCAGCACGTTTGGCGGAACTGGTAATATAGAAGTAATTGCTTTTATCGGTGAGTTGCCGGCTCACGATCTGCATAGTGCGTTTTACTTTGTTATGAACGTTCACCGGTACGATGTTCGACTCGAGGTATCGTTCGAGGTAATACATATCGTCGTTGGCTACGGGCAGGTTAAACTGCTGTATGTTAGCCTGCAGATAACGGATGGCCTCTTGTGTTTTAAGCAAGGTTTCGCGGTCGCTGATGGGTTGTTTGAGGCGGGCTTTAAGTCGCTCCATACCATTATCAGTGCGGGTATGATCTATCAGTTTAAATAATGCGCGGTCGGGATGCAGCTGATCGAAGATACCGAGGTCGCCCAGACTTTGTAAATCGAGCATAATAAAATTATGATTTATAGCCTATTCGTAGCGCAGCGCTACAATCGGGTCGAGGCGGGATGCCTTTATAGCCGGATATAAACCGGAAATGAGGCCAACGGAAGCGCACAATAAAATCCCAAGGCTTATCCATAACCAGGGAACGATAAAGGCCGTTTTGAGCAGCAACGACATAACGTTACCAACGGTCATACCCAGCAACACGCCCAGTATGCCGCCCATTACGCTGATCAATATGGCTTCCAGCAAAAATTGCATGCGGATGGCGGAGGCGGTTGCCCCTAAAGCTTTGTTTACCCCTATTTCACGGGTGCGTTCGGCAACCGATACCAGCATAATATTCATTAATCCAATAGCAGAACCAAACAAGGTGATAAAACCAATGAGGATGGCAGCATAGGTAACCATACCCAAACTTCGGAACAGCACTTCAGCCACGCTGTCGCTCTTGGCGATGTAGAAGTTATTCTCTTCATCAAGCGCCAGTTTACGGATGATGCGCATTGTGCCGGTGGCTTCGCCAATAGCCACATCCATCTGTTTGATGTCATTTACATTTACGCCAATGTTATAAGAAGCGTTAGGCCGTATAAACACGCGGCGGGTGTTACTCACCGTGGTAAGCACCACGTTATCTGCACTCATAAAACCACTGTTACCCTTCGACTTCAGTACACCTATCACCCTGTACCGCACATTGCCCACGCGAATGCTGCTACCGTCCACATTCTTCAGGTCCTCCCCGAACAACTTCTTCGCCACGTCCACCCCCAATACAGCCACGTTACGGCCCGACTCTACATCGAGTGAGTTAAAGTCGCGGCCCTGCTGCAGATCGTAGCCTGAGAACCGGAGATAGTTTTCATCACCGCCAATTACCTGTACGTTCGGGTTCGTTTTTTTATCACCATTATACACCGTAATACCTCCACCCGCGCGGAACGATACTGTTACCATCGACGGGAAGGCGAAACGGTTCTTAAAGGCCATCGCCTCTTCGAATTTGATGATCTTGTTCCTGTTAGATACTTTTACCTTGCGCCGGGTGGTCGTATTACCCTTGGTGGCTCCGCCCCCGCCGCCGCCTACACGGATAATCATTTCGCGGTTACGGATGGTAAACCCGTTGGCGCCCATACTGGCAAAACTGCTGTAGATACCCGATTTGATACTTTCAATGGCCGTAAAGATGCCCACCAGCGCCATAATACCCAGGGCTATAATAGCCACAGTAAGGAATGTACGCAGGCGGTTGCCCAATACAGAACGGAGTGCGAGAAAGAAAGTATCGAAGAATTTCATAAAAACCGGGTTACCCTAAAGTTAAGATAAATCGCTTATGTAACCGGCGCATAAATATATGAGAGGTAGCCGGTTTAAAGAAAAAGGGAGGAATGCAGTGCATCCCTCCCTTTAAATATCGTTTACAAGCTGTATTACAACCAGTTGAGCAGGATGTTCGGATAAACGCCCAACACCACCACAATGATCACTGCGAATATCAGTCCGGCTTTAAAGCCAGTGCTAACGGCGGCTACCTGCGGAGTACCTGGTTTGAAGTACATGGCCATAATTACGCGGAAGTAATAGTAAACACTGATAGCAGCGCAAAGTACGGCCAGTATTACGAGCCACAGCAAACCGCCCTGCTGCACGGCTGCTGCCAGTACAAAGTACTTGGCGAAGAAACCGGCTGTAAGCGGGATACCTGCCAGAGAGAGTAAAAATACGGTGGTAACGAAGGCCAGCAGCGGTTCAGATTTAGCCAGGCCGTTAAAACCATCTAATGTATAATCTTCCAGTTTAAGCAGCACGGCGAAAATACCGATGCTCGCCACACTGTAAGCAGCTGCGTACAGGATAATACCCTGAGTGGCAGTAGCATTTAAAGCGATGATGGCGAACAGCATAAAACCTGCCTGCGCAATACTGGAATAGGCCAGCATACGTTTTACACTCTGCTGGAATACGGCGGTAATGTTACCGATAAGCAGGGTAAGGGCGGTGATGATAGCGATAATAAGTATCCAGTGCTGGCTGAGTGCGCCAGTGGAGAATGCGTTGTGGAAGAGGCGTGCAAAGGCGATGAAGCTACCAGCCTTAACCACCGTGGCCATAAAAGCGGTGAATACGGTAGGAGAACCATCGTACACGTCGGGCGTCCAGAAGTGGAAAGGAGCAGCGGATACCTTGAATGAAAGCGCGAAGGCCATCATCAGTATGCCACAAAGTGTGAGCGGATGCAGTTCACCGGTACCCAGGCCTATTTCGGTAATGTTGAAAGTACCGGATGCCCCGTAGATCAGCGCAATACCCATCAACAAAATACCTGTAGAGAAAGAGCCCATCAGGAAATACTTGAGGGCAGCTTCGTTACTCTTCTGGTTCCTTTTATCGGCGCCCGCGAGAATGTACTGCGGGATAGAGATAATTTCTATAGCGAGGAACAGTATCAGCAAATTACTGAAAGAGGATGCCAGCGTAATACCTGCAAGGATAAAGAATATCAGCGCAAAGTAATCGGCCACATGCTCTCCCACTTTTGCAAACGAACTGCCGCATAATATGAAATAAACAAGGGTGGCGCCAATGGCTACTGCGTTAAAGAGTACCGAAAACCGGCTTACCTCTATCATGTTGTACAGCGTAGTGCTGCCTGTTTCGGTAAGACGAAGGTCCAGCAGGTTAGCTGCAAAAGCGATAATAGCTCCTGCGATGGCGAAATATTTAATGCTTTGCTTGTTCTTCACGAATAACCCGACAAACATCAGGAAAACACCAAACAGAGCAGAAGAGATTAATGCGTTCATATTTTTGCGTTACAAAATCCTTTTAGTATGAATGCAGTTGAGTAAACTGCCTCGTTTCTTCAATATCAAATCACTTTATCGAGCCAGGCAGTTGTCTGCGACACCAGCTCCAGCAATGGTTTGGGATAAACACCCAGTACCAGTATAATCGCCACGATGATGCTCAGCGAAATAGTTTCACCGGTTTTCAGATCAGTGATGGTGCTGGTAAGACTATTCGCCTCACCGAAAATCACTTTCTGGATCATGTTAAGCGTGTATACGGCAGAAAGGATGATACCCAGTCCGGCGATAGCTGCAAACCACACATTATACTCGAACAAACCGGCGAACATCAGGAACTCGCCAATAAACCCGTTGGTTAAAGGCAGTGCGATGTTGGCCAGGCTGATGATTACCAGGAAAGTAGCCAGGCGTGGCGCATACGTTGCGATACCGCCCATTTCGTTCAGGTTTTTGATATTCAGCCTTTGCTGAATGATCTCTACGATGATCCACAACCCTATGATGTTGATACCGTGGTTGAACATTTGTACCTGTAAACCCTGCAGGCTTTCTTCGTTGTTAGCGAATATAGAAGCGGCCATTAAGCCGATGTGCGCGATAGACGAGTAAGCGATCAGCTTCTTGATATCCTGCTGCAGCATGGCGATGCAGGAAGCGTAGATGATACCGATGATAGAAAGCACCATTACCACTTCTGACCACATGTAAGCGCCCTGTGGCAATACCGGCAACAGCCAGCGTACTACACCAAAGAGGCCCATCTTCACCATTATACCCGAAAGCACCATGGTTACAGGAGTAGGTGATTGCTCGTAAGTATCCGGCTGCCAGGTATGGAACGGGAACACCGGCATCTTAATCGCAAATGCCACAAAGAAGAGCCAGAACAACCAGCTTTGTTCACCCTGCGGAAGGGTGAGCGAAGTAAACACGCTCCAGCTGAAGGAATGTGTTTGGTTATAGATGTAAATCAGTCCCACCAGCATTAGCAGGGAACCGAGGAAAGTATACACAAAGAATTTGAACGTAACTGCAATACGTTTCTCACCACCCCACATAGAGCAGAGGAAGTATACAGGAATAAGCGCCAACTCCCAGAATACGTAGAACAGCAGGGCATCATAAGCAGTAAATACGCCCATCAAACCTGCCTGCGACAGCAGCATTAAGCCGTAAAAGCTGTTTTGCTGTTCATACTGGCGGGTGTAAATAGTAATAAAAATGAGGGGGAAAGAGATAGCGGTGAGCAGGCACAACATGAGGCCCATACCATCCAACCCAACATTGAACTGGCTACCCAGTTGCGGTATCCATTCAGCGGTGAACTGAAGGCTTTCGGCCCCCTGCGACCGGAACTGCAACCATGCGCCGATGCCTACTGCAAGTGTTGCAATAGAGGCAATCAAACTCAGCACCCTGGCGCCTGCGCCTTTCAGACCGAATGCTATCAGGCCTGCTACCAAGGGGATCAATATTAGTAATACTGTCAACATAATTTATCTTACGCTTGTAAATCCGCTACCAACTTTTATAAAAACAAACTGATCACCAATAATATGATCATACCTAATACCATGGCAAAAATGTAGAAGCCCACAAGACCATTCTGTAACAACCTTGCCTGGCGGCTTCCCCACTTAACGCTTCTACCTACGCCATTTACCAGTCCATCAATACCCGAACGTTCAATTACATCCTGGAAGAAGCCGGAAAGGGCGATCAGTGGTTTCACGATAATGGCATCATAAATTTCATCTACATACCATTTGTTCTCCAGCACCTTCGCCAATCCAGTATTTTCTTTACCATCGTTCTGGTAATTAATGAATTTGCTGCGGGCGAAAAGGATTACCACGATCACCAGGCCAGAGCTGATACCCATCAGTATCCATTCCATGGAATGACTGAGGTGTTCGGCATGGTCGCCAAGGTGTGCATGTGCAAATATCGGTGCCAGGTATCCTTCCAGGAGGTTAGGAAGACCAAATGCCGGGGGCAGGCCTACATAACCGCCAATTACGGACAACACGGCCAGTACGATCAGCGGGAAAGTAATAGCTGCGGGACTTTCGTGCAGGTGGTGTTCCTGTTCGTGTGTACCGCGGAACTGTCCGCAGAAGGTAATGTAATACAGGCGGAACATATAGAAGGCAGTCATTAACGCACCTACCAGGGCAAGCGCATAAATAACCTTATTGCTAACAAATGCGTGCGCTAATATTTCATCTTTAGAAAAGAAGCCCGATAAACCGGGTATACCAGCAATGGCCAAACAGCCAATCAGGAAAGTAATGTTGGTGATGGGCATCCACTTTTTGAGGTTACCCATTTTACGGATGTCCTGCTCGCCGCCCATAGCGTGAATAACGCTACCAGAACCAAGGAACAGCAGGGCTTTAAAGAAAGCGTGCGTCATTACATGGAAAACAGCCGCAGTATAAGCACCAACGCCCAGGGCGATGAACATATAACCCAACTGGCTCACTGTAGAATAGGCCAGTACTTTCTTTATATCGTTTTGTTTAAGCGCGATGGAAGCCGCCAGCAAAGCGGTAACCAAACCCACGATCGCTACAACGGCCTGTACACATGGAGAGAGAGAATAAATCACGTTGCTGCGCGCCACCATATAAATACCTGCGGTAACCATGGTTGCAGCGTGGATGAGGGCCGATACAGGGGTAGGACCCGCCATTGCATCGGGCAGCCAGGTATACAAAGGCACCTGCGCCGATTTACCCATAGCACCTACGAAAAGCAGGGCAGCTATGGCCATCAGTATACCGCTATTTAATCCCAGTGCAGCAGCTTTTTCAAATACTTCAGGGAAAGTAACCGTTCCAAAATGCGTGATCATTAAGAAGATACCGAGTAAAAAGCCGAGGTCACCGATACGGTTCATCACGAAAGCTTTTTTAGCGGCTTTATTGTAGCTGGTGTTTTTAAACCAGAAACCAATCAACAGGTACGAACACAAACCTACACCTTCCCAGCCGATGAACATCATCACGTAGTTGGCGCCCAGCACCAGCAACAGCATGGAGAATACGAAGAGGTTGAGGTAAGCGAAGTAACGGGCAAAACCTTCGTTACTCTCCTCGTGCATGTAAGAAGTAGAATAAATGTGGATGAGCGAACCTACGCCGGTAATGATCAGCAGGAACAAAGCGCTCAGCTGGTCTACCTGGAAAGCGAACGGAATGCTCAGGCTACCCACAGTGATAAAGTCGAACAGGGGAACTACCTGTGCGGTAAAGCCAGGCGTTTTCACCTCGAGGAATATGAGCAGGCTGATCACAAAACCGGCGATAATAGTGCCGCTACCAATAATGCCTACCAACGATTTGGATAAACTTTTCCTTCCCAATCCATTGATCAGAAAACCTAACAGTGGCAGAAAAGGAACCAGCCAAACAAGATGTATCATTTGCTCAAATACTAATTAACGAATTACAGTAAAGGTTAAGAATTCCGCCCGGCCGAACATTCACGTACGGGCAACAGAATATTAGTTCTTTAACCTGTTTAAAATGTTGATGTCTACAGAATGCGAGTTACGGTACATCATTACAATTACCGCCAAACCTACAGTTACTTCGGCCGCGGCCACTACCATGACAAAGAACACGAATAGCTGTGCAGACGCTGCGTCGGTACGACCCGCATCTACCCACATTTTTGAAAAAGCTACCAGCAAAAGGTTTACGGCATTAAGCATCAACTCAATGCACATAAAAATAATGATGGCATTTCTGCGGATCAACACTCCCATCACACCAATACAAAACAACGCAATGCTTAAAAAGATATAATACTGAACCGGCATATACAGTTACCCTTGCGGGCGTTTATTTTCTGTTGATTAATTCTAGTCTTTTTTACCCAGTACCACTGCACCGATCATGGCGCTAAGGAACAGGATGCTGCTGATCTCGAACGGTACCACATATTGTTTGAACAATACGTTACCCAGGTTTTTGATCAACCCGATATCGCTGGCAGTGTTCATATCCAGCGACGCCATGCTGGCCGAACGCAGGATGCCTGTAATCACCAGCAACAATGCACCACCACTAACAGCGCCTGCATACTTTAACCAGTTGCGTTTCTGTGGCTCCAGTTCGGAGTTGAGGTTCAGCAACATGATCACGAACAGGAACAGTACCATGATGGCACCCATGTAAACGATGAAGTTCACAATGGCGAGGAACTGCGCATTCAGCATCACATAATGGCAGGTAATGGAAAAGAACAGTACGATCAGCGATAACACACTATTCACCGGGTTCTTACTAATGATCACACCCAACGCCGTAACGATGGACACAACCGACAGAATGATAAAGATTATCTCGTGTAAACTCATTTCTGGCTTATAATTTTTCAGTTACGCTTTTTCTTTAGGATTGGGGATCAGCAGATCGTCTTTTCCATATATAAAACCTTTACGCTGGTAGTTAGCCGGTGCAAATGTTTCGGTCATGTAAATCGCATCTTTAGGGCAGGCTTCTTCGCAGAAACCGCAGAAGATGCAACGAAGCATGTTAATCTCGTAACGGGCAGCGTACTTCTCTTCACGGTACAGGTGTTCTTCACCTTCTTTACGTTCCGCCGCTTCCATAGTAATGGCCTCTGCCGGACAGGCAACTGCGCACAAACCACAGGCTGTACAGTTCTCACGTCCTTCCTCATCCCGGTTCAATACGTGCAGGCCGCGAAATACGGGGCTGAACTGTCTTGTTTCCTCAGGGAACCGTACGGTGGCCTTCTTCCTGAACAGGTGTTTAAACGTAATGCCCAGGCCTTTCATAATGGCAGGGATGTAAATCCGCTCCCAGAAGTTCATTGGCCTCCTGTCTACTGCCTGCGCCCTGTTAGTTAATGCTTCCATATCAATTAGTTTATTTAACGACCCTCTTGGTCTGATTATATTTTAATTAGCTCTGCTGCCACAGTATTAATGCTCCGGTAATGAGCATGTTTACTAATGCCAGCGGTATCAATACCTTCCATCCCAGTTTCATCAGCTGATCATAACGGAACCTTGGTAAGGTCCAGCGCACCCACATAAAGAAGAAGATGAAACAGATGGTTTTAAAGAACAGCGCGCCCATACCCAATATGGTAAGCCAGTTGCCGTCCAGTCCTATCTGGTCCATGTAAGGGAAGCTGTAACCGCCGAAGTACAATGTAGCCATCAGCGCAGAGCTGATAAACATGTTGATATACTCGGCGAACAGGAAGAAACCCAGTTTCATGGAAGAATATTCCAGGTGATAACCACCGTTCAATTCGTTCTCCGCCTCCGGAAGGTCAAAAGGAGCACGGTTACATTCTGCGAACGCACAGATCAGGAACAGGAAAAACCCGAGTGGCTGGTATACCACGTTCCAGTAACCGGCACGTTGTTGTTCTACGATCTCTTTCAGGCTAAGTGTACCGGTAAGCATCAGCAGCGCGATCAGGGAAAGCCCCATCGCCAGTTCGTAACTGATGATCTGTGAAGCACCACGTACTGCCGCCAGCAGGGAGAACTTGTTATTCGAAGCCCATCCGCCTATCATAATACCATATACACCCAGGCCTACAACACCAAATATGTAAAGAATACCTACGTTAATGTCGGCCACCTGCAGCGATACCTGCGTATTTCCAAAGGTGAGCGTGTCGCCCCATGGTAACACCGCACCGGTCATACATGCTGTTAACATTGCCAGCGAAGGACCGAGTATGAACAGGCCACGGTTGGCGTTGGTAGGGATAATCTCTTCTTTAAAGAACAGTTTACCGCCATCCGCCAAAGGTTGTAATAAACCCAGCGGACCCGCACGGTCGGGACCAATACGGTCCTGAATCCAGCCGGCTACTTTACGCTCGCCCCAGGTACAATACATGGCAACTACGAGCGATACAGCCAGTACGGCGGATATCAGCAATATCTTTTCAAGAGCAAATAATAAATCTATTCCCAGGAACGTCATAATTCAATTATTGAACACCTTTCTTGTTAAAGTCATCGGAATGCGCAGGCCCGTCGATCTTCGACAGGTCTACGTTTGGCTGGTTTACCTGGCTTACTGAATGAATGTCCATCAGCAGTTTAGGCTGGCGGCCATCCAATACTTTCTGGATCGTTTCCTGCGGTTTCACGGTGCCTACATAGTGGCCCTGTGAAATAACGCTGGTACGGCTAATCTTCCGCGGACCTTCCACTACCCAGTCTTTCGCTTCTTTTTTCTCGAAACGGCAAACATCGCAGATAAAGGCTTCTACTTCCCCGTACTCGTCTTTACGGGCAGTTACGCGAAACACCTCTTCTCCTCTCATCCACAAGGTGGTTTTACCACAACATTTAGGATTCTCGCAGTTACGGTGTGCATCAACCGGTTTCAGGAACCATACGCGGTTTTTGAAACGGAAGGTTTTATCGGTAAGGGCGCCTACAGGGCAAACGTCGATTACGTTGCCGATAAAGTCGTTGTCCAGTGATTCTTTAATATAGGTGCTGATCTCTGCATGTTCACCACGGCCCAGGATACCATGCTCGCGCTTTTCGGTAAGCTGGTCGGCGGTAAATACGCAACGGTAGCAAAGTATGCAACGCGTCATGTGCAACTGGATGTGTTCACCCAGGTCGATCTTATCGAACGTACGGCGTTTGAATTCGTAACGGGTGGCACTTACACCATGCTCGTAGCTAAGGTCCTGCAGGTGACATTCACCCGCCTGGTCGCACACGGGGCAATCCAGGGGATGGTTGAGCAGCAGGAATTCCACCACACCTTTACGTGCTTCAATTACTTCGGGAGAAGTAATGTTGGCTACTTCCATACCGTCCATTACCGTTGTGCGGCAACTGGCCACCAGCTTTGGCATAGGGCGTGGGTCTGCTTCAGAACCTTTGCTCACCTTTACCAGACAGGTACGGCATTTACCACCGCTTCCCTGCAACTTGCTATAGTAGCACATTGCCGGGGGCACTATATCTCCTCCAATCTGTCGGGCAGCATTCAAAATAGTGGTGCCCGGCTCTACCTCTACCGAGATATTGTCGATCGTTACTTTAAATAATTTCTTCTCGTCCGCCATGGTTATGACTATATTTTTTCGCGCTTTGCTGCACGTAATGTTTTCAATGTTAGGCTACAGGCTGTGGTACTGGCAAAGGATCTGCATAATGTGCCAGACCGAAGTTGCGTTTAACCGCTTCTTCCGGGTTGTTCACGTGCCATTCAAACTCGTCGCGGAAGTGACGGATAGCTGCTGCTACCGGCCAGGCTGCTGCGTCGCCGAGCGGACAGATGGTGTTACCTTCTATCTTACGCTGGATGTCCCACAGCAGGTCTATATCGCTCATTTTACCTTTACCGTTCTCGAGGTTCGACAGTACTCGCTTCATCCAGCCGGTACCTTCACGGCATGGGCTACACTGTCCGCAGCTTTCATGGTGATAGAAGCGGGCCAGGCTCAAAGTGTGGCGAACCACGCACTGGTCTTCGTCCAATACAATAAATCCACCCGATCCCATCATAGTGCCGGTGGCAAAACCGCCATCGTTCAGGCTTTCATAGTTCATCAACCTTTTCTCTCCTTTTGCGGTGGTCAGCAACAGGTTAGCAGGCAGAATGGGAACCGATGAACCGCCGGGGATGCAGGCTTTCAGGCGTTTCCCGTTGGGGATACCGCCACAGTATTCTTCAGAATAAATAAACTCCTCTACGCTGATGGTCATGTCAATTTCATACACACCAGGTTTGTTGATATTACCGCATGCAGAGATCAGCTTCGTTCCGGTTGATTTACCAACACCGATTTTCGCATACTCTTCGCCGCCGATATTAATGATAGGCACTACTGCAGCCAGCGTTTCCACGTTGTTTACTACAGTTGGGCTTTGCCATAAACCCTTCACAGCCGGGAATGGTGGTTTCAGGCGTGGGTTACCGCGTTTGCCTTCGAGCGACTCGATCAGGGCAGTTTCCTCACCACAGATATAAGCGCCGCCACCGCGTTGTACATATATTTCAAGGTCGAAACCAGTGCCCTGGATGTTTTTACCCAGCCAGCCGGCTTTCTTCGCTTCTGCAATGGCTTCTTCCAGGATGTCCGGGATCCATGCATACTCGCCGCGGATGTATATATAAGTAGCGTTGGCGCCAAGTGTATAGCTGGAAATCAGCAGCCCTTCTATCAGCAAATGGGGCAAAAACTCCATCAGGTAGCGGTCTTTAAAAGTACCAGGCTCCGATTCGTCCGCATTACAAACTAAGTAACGCGGTACGCCTTCCGGTTTGGCAATAAAACTCCACTTAAGGCCAGTAGGAAAACCAGCACCACCACGGCCACGCAGGCCACTCTTCTTCACTTCGTCCAGCACCTGGTCGGTGGTCATGGATTTCAGGGCTTTTTCGGCCGCTGCATAACCGCCATTTTTCCGGTATACATCGTAATACCGGATGCCTTCAATATGAGCTTTGTCTAGTAATAATTTTCGTCCCATTGTCGCGCTTTTAGCCTTCGCTGTTAGCTGTTTATGTATCTACAGGCCGTTTTCGGCGTTCGTTTTTTCTTTATGTTCCGGGCGGCAGTAAGGCTGTTCAACATCCGTTGCGTCGCACACTTCAACCGCAGGAATACTGACCCGGCTTTCTTTTAGTTCTTCACCGCAGCCCTGCATTCGTCGATGATAGCATCCACTTTGGCAGGCGTAAGATGTTCGCGGTAATGTTTACCCAGCTGCATCATCGGCGCATACCCACAAGCGCCGAGGCATTCCACGGTCTTTAAAGTAAAAAGGCCATCAGCAGTAGTTTCACCAACGCCAATGCCCAGTTTCTGTTTAATGTAATCAATGATCTGGTCCGAACCGTTTACCATACAGGGGCCCGTTTGACATACCTCGAAAAGGTATTTGCCTACCGGCTGCATGTTAAACATGCTGTAAAAGGTGGCCACCTCATACACTTCAATATTGGTAATGCTCAGCAGGCTCGCCACATAATCCATCGTATCGGAACTCAGCCAGCCGCCAAATTCTTCCTGCGCCAGGTGCAACACCGGTATCAATGCACTTTTTTGCTTCCCTTCCGGATAGCGTGCCATGATCTCCTTTACTTTATTCAGCTTCTCTTCAGAAAATTGTATCATAAGTAAACCCCTTCGAGTTTGTAATTTATTGTTTCGCTTTGTTATTCCTGCTTATGCATCCAGCTCACCTGCAATCAGGTTCAGGCTACTCATACAAATAATCGCATCACTCAGCATCGCACCTTTCACTAATTCAGGATATGCCTGGTAGTAAATAAAGCACGGACGGCGGAAGTGTAAACGATAAGGAGCGCGGCCGCCATCGCTGATCAGGTAATATCCCAGTTCGCCATTGCCACCTTCTACTGCATGGTAAACTTCGCCGGGCAGGATTTCAGTTTCACCCATCACAATTTTAAAGTGATAGATCAGCGCTTCCATTTTGTTATATACATCTTCCTTATCAGGCAGGTAATAAGCAGGAACGTCTGCGTGGAAAATATCTTCCGGCAGGGTCTTCAGTTTATCCATCGCCTGGCGTATAATGCCCAGGCTCTGCCACATTTCACCATTCCTTACCAGGAACCGGTCGTACGTATCGCCGGTAGAACCAACAGGGATGGAGAAATCGAAGTCCTGGTAAGAACTATATGGCTGGGAAATACGCACATCGTAATCCACACCGGTAGCACGCAGGTTAGGACCTGTAAAACCATAGTTCAACGCCCTTTCACCTGTTATAGCACCAACGCCGATAGTACGTTCCATGAAAATACGGTTGCGGTTAAACAGGTTTTCAAACTCCTTCAACACCGCAGGATACTCCTTCAGGAACTTTTCTATTTTCTGGAAAGCCACCGGCGTAAAGTTTCTTTCGAAACCACCGATACGGCCAATGTTAGTAGTTAAGCGGGAGCCGCATACTTCTTCGTAAATCTCGTATATCAGCTCACGGTACTGCATTACGTACAGGAAGCCGGTAAACGCACCGCTATCCACTCCAATTACCGAGTTACAGATAAGGTGGTCTGCAATACGCGCCAGTTCCATGATAATAACACGCAGGTAATCCACCCGTTTAGGTGTTTCGATACCCAGCAGTTTTTCTACAGTAAGGTGCCAGCCAATATTGTTGATAGGAGAAGAACAGTAGTTAAGCCTGTCTGTAAGCGGTGTAATCTGGTAGTAAGGCCTTCTTTCGGCTATCTTTTCAAAAGCCCTGTGAATATAGCCTACTGTTGGAACGGTCGATACCACCCTTTCACCGTCCAGCTCCATGATATTCTGGAACACCCCGTGCGTAGCCGGGTGGGTAGGACCCAGGTTAAGCGTTGTTGTCTGCTTTTCAATCGAGCCTTCCGGCAGGTTTATATGTTGCTGCTCTGACATAGCCTTTATTATGATATAAAAAGGAAATGGAAACCAGATGCGGCGGCCACGGGGTGTGCTTTACCACAACTCCATCGGTGCAACTCCATCTGTTTTCCATTACTCATTTTGTGTCTTATTTCAATTCTGTGATTAATTACTTGGCGATCTCTCCCCTTCCAAACATCTCATCATCCTTATCTATACGTGTCTGGTCTTCCAGTGGAAATTCCTTACGCATAGGAAAGTAGTCCATTTCATCCACGTTCAGGATACGTTTCAGGTTCGGGTGGCCTACGAAGTCTATACCATAGAAATCGAAAGTTTCCCTTTCCATCCAGTTAGCAGCTTCAAACAGCCTCGTAGCTGTAAAAACCTGTGGAGTGGCAACGGCTGTAAATACCTTGAAACGGATTCTTACGTTCTCCCTCATGTTATGCAGGTGGTACACTACGCCCAACTCAGCTCCCTGCTGGTCGGGGAAATGTACGCCCGTGAGGTCAGTCATAAACCTGAATTGCAGGTCTTGCTCATCGTACAGGAACTGGAGCACTTTCAGATTTAAATCTTTAGGTGCGGTGAAGGAAAGCATGCCATACGGCTCTTCCATGTTGGTAATTGCATCACCAAACTTCTCTACCAGCCTGCTTTTTATATGCTCGTTCGTCAAAGACATTACAATATACAATTACTGTTTACTTAGCTTAAACGCCGGGTATAGGTCCGGCAATGGGCATTACTGAATTCCGTAAGAGTTCATCAGCTCCTTATATTTATCGGAGTGACGGCGGCGCAGGCTTTCCTGGCCAACCAGGTCCTGTACCTTCATAAAACCATCCAGGATAGCTTCGGGACGGGGTGGGCAACCTGGTACATAAACATCCACAGGAATTACCTGGTCAATGCCCTGTAGTACTGAATAGGTATCGAAAATACCACCGCTGCTCGCACAGGCGCCAACGGCTATTACCCAACGGGGTTCGGCCATTTGCAGGTAAACCTGACGTAAAACAGGTCCCATCTTTTTAGAGATAGTACCCATTACCAGCAGTACATCGCACTGGCGCGGGGTAAAGCCCATACGTTCTGCACCAAAACGGGCCAAATCGTAGTGCGCACCCATAGTCGCCATAAACTCAATACCACAGCAGGATGTTGCAAACGGAAGCGGCCAGATGGAGTTTTTCCTGGCCAAACCAATAATATTATTTAAAGAGGTGGCAAAAAAGCCCTCGCCGCCGTAACCTTCCGGCGCCTCCACCATCTTCACTTTGTTGTTAAATTGAACCGGACGTGACATATTTACCTCCTAGCCTCCCGGAACGGGAGATTTATATAAGTTTCAAAAACATTCCTTATCAGACTAATACCTGCAACTACAATGCCCTAATCTTCCCACATGAGTGCGCCTTTCTTCCAGATGTAAATGAAGCCCATTACGAAAAAGGCAACAAACATCAACATCGCCAAAAAGCCTTCCCAACCAAGTTCCCTGAAATTAACAGCGTACGGATAGAAAAAGATCACTTCCACATCAAACAACACAAAAAGGATCGCCGTCAGAAAATACTTGATCGCTACCGGCTGACGGGCATTACCCTTTTGCTCGATACCGCTCTCGAAGTTGATCAGTTTGTCACTTGTTTTACGTTTGGGCCCAAGAAAATGCGTGCCCACCATCGTTATCGCTACAAATCCCAGTGCCGCAACCATTTGAAGCACAATAGGAAAATAACTAAATGGAGTGTTCGTAGCTGTTAAAAATTCAGTTCCAAATAACATAAGCTTCCCCTAAAAAGTTGAAATATAATTCCAAGCAGGCAAAAATACTGATAGTATGGCAAAATACAAATCAACAACGGGGAAAATCTAATTATTTTTTTGCATATGTAATATTCTCAGATATGAATGAGTTTCTATTAGAAACGAAAAGGAGCTTTCACAGCATCCAAAAAACTGTGAAAACTCCTTAAGATTTATGTTACAACAGCTAGTTTGCCGTGTAAAATGCTATTTCGTCGACTTTCCGGTAGTGGTTTTTGAGGCCAGGTTTTCTTTGATAGCCTTGGCGGCCTCGTTATTTGGATCGAGCGGAAGTACTTTATCCATGAATTTCTGCATGTTAGCCTTATCGTCGGTGTTATAGTAGTATACCATTATATAGGTATACGCCTTTACCAGACCGGCTTTGTTCTTTTCAGGCTCGCCTTCGGCCATGGAGATATATTTTTCGAAGTAAGGCCTTGCCACGCCCGTTTTTGCCTCTACGTCCTTACCAGCATTAGCCATACCTCTCCAGTAATGCCCCGTCGTAATGTCGGGGAATTTCTCGGCAAGGGCGCCAAAGGCTAAATCGGCCTTGTTAAGGTACGTGGTATCTGTGCCTGTTTCGCTGGCAGAACCACGGTAGTAATTAAGGCCTACATTATAGTAGTCAACTGCTGTTGGGTTTTCCTTTTTCTCAATTTTCAGGTCAAGCAGTTTCTGGTACCATTCGCCGGCTTTACCATAAACCCTGGCGGCTGCGTAAGCTTTGGCCACGCTTTCGAAACGTTCAGCATCTTTAGCAGTATCAGAAGTAGCGTATTTCTCAAGGTACGTAAGTGCCTTGGCATCGTTAGCGGCCTGGGCAGCAGAATCGCTAAGCTTCAAACGGCCATAAATTTCACTAAGTAATTTATAGTCATTCACTTCCAGTTTAGCTTCACCAACTTTCGCCGCATATTCATCCATTGTTTTTTGTGCGGTCAGCGAATCTCCTTTCTGCAGGTAAGCATCCCCGATCAACCGGTTAAGTTTGCCCTGAAACGCCTCGTTTGCTACAGGTAACAGACTTTTAGCCTTGTCAATGGCAGCATCATAATCTTTATTAAAGAAAGTAATGGCGGCCAGGTAGTATTCATTGCCCACCTTATCGGTAGGATCAGCAACAGCCAGGTATTTCTGCAGGTACTCTTTCGCTTTCGGAATATCGAACTGGTCGGCGCGTTGGGTAAAGTAAAATGAATACAATTCAAAGAAAGCCGGGGCATACTGAGGATCGGTTGTGGTTGCCCTTACCCAATCGCCCAGCGCCTGCTGCTTCAGTTTCGCATTGTAGTTCACGAGACCTTGTTTCATGATCGCCTCTGCATTCTTAGGGTCTACTTCGAGCGCTTTCTCGTAAGCTGCAATCGCCTTACCTCCGTTCTCACCTCCCAGCATCCTTAACGCATCACCTAGTTCTATATAATCTGCCGCAGTGGCATTGTACACGTCTTTCTTCTTGGCACCTTCATTATTCATCAATGTTTCCATTGTTTTCAATGCATAAGCCCTGTCGCCCGCCTTCACTTCCGTGTTAGCATCGGCAATGGCGCGCGCCACCTCTCCGTTCTTTCCCTTCGTTGCGGCAGTAGCGGTCTCAAACTTTTGTTTGGCCGCTGCTGCATCGCCCTTCAGCAAATCAATACGACCTGCCCCCACTGTTAGTAACGGCGAAGTTGGAACTGCCTGTAGTCCTTTCTGGAACGTAGCTGCAGCAGCTATTTCGTTCTCAAGGCCTAACTCGGCCAGGCCCAGGTAGTAATATCCTCTATCGTCAGTAGCTTTTGCAGCTACTACTTTCTCAAAGTCTTGTTTTGCAGATTGGTACTTTCCATAATACAGATGCTTAAGGCCATCGTCCACAGACTGGGCCATAACTCCTGTTGCCAGTGCCAGCAACGCTATGGTTAAACTTTTCCTTTTCATGAACTAATCGGTTTAATGGTTTCTCGTTTAAAGTCCTTTTTTCACGTGGTACAAGTTCTTCCTATCTACCCTTAATTTAACGTTTTTTCAAAAGCTGGTCAAATAGGCCGGAAGATTTTAATTATATCTAAAAAAACATGCCAAAATGCTGGGACAGCTGGCTTAAAAGGTTGAGGTTTCGTTAAATTTTAAAGATAAACGGTAATGGGACAAAAAAAGAGCAGCGCTTATACAGCACTGCTCTCAATAATGGAATAGTTATCGTACTTATTTGCTCTTTGTACCAGCAGCCGCTGTTTTAGCAGGTGCTGCGGTGCTTTTGTTCATTACTTCGGTAATCTGTTTTACAGTACCATTTTCAGGATCAAGTGGCAGTACTTTATCGATATAAGTTTTCAGGTTCGCTTTATCTTCAATATTGTAGTAATACACCATGATATAGGTGTAAGCGGTTACCAGGCCACTTTTATTTTTCTGAGGCTCGCCTTCTGCCATCGAGATGTATTTCTCGAAGTAAGGTCTGGCAATACCAGATTTGGCTTCCGGATCTTTAGCCGCAAAAGCTCTTCCAGCCCAATAGTGACCGGTAGTAATATCAGGATATTTTTCAGCAAGTACCAGGAAGGCAGCTGCGGCTTTGTTCAGCGATACTGTATCGGTACCACCTGCGCTACCAAAGAAGTAGCTATTGCCGGGATAGTAGTAATCTGCTGCGCTTACGCTTTCTTTGTTTGCCACTTTAGCTTCCACTGCTTTAGTGTACCAGTCGCCTGCTTTAGCCAACTGGTTGGCCGCTTTGTAAGCTTCCGCTACGGTGGTGTATTTGTCAGCTTCTTTTGATGTGTCGGCGGCTGCATATTTTTCCAGGTAAACCAGGGATTTTGCAGTGTGACCAGCCTGTGTAACTGAATCAGCAGATTTCAGTTTAGCGTAAATCTGGTATAGCAATTTAAAGTCTGGTGCTTCCAGCTTTTCTTCGCCTACAGTTGCTGCATAATCTTCCGCTACTTTCTGGGCCGACAGAGAATCGCCTTTCAGCAGGTGAGAGAGGCCTACAAGCCTGGTGAATTTAGCTTTATATGCATCATTTGCTTCTGGCAATACTGCGGTAGATTTAGCGATCGCGTCAGCATAATCGTTACTCAGGTAGCTCATATAAGCCAGCCAGTACTGATTTTTCAGCTTATCTGCCTGGTCAGCCACCTTCAGGTATTTTTCCAGGAACTCTTTTGCATATTGAACAGAGAACTGATTAGGTTTAGGAGTGAAGTAATACTCGAACAGTTCCTGGAAAGCAGGCGCATAATTCGGATCCATCGCAGTTGCATTAGACCAGGCTGTGAGCGCGTCTTTATTCAGGCGGGCGTTGTAGTTAACGATACCCTGTTTGGTTACTGCTTCAGCATTTTTAGGATCAAGCTCCAGTGCTTTTTCGTAAGTCGTGATAGCTTTACCGCCATTTTCACCACCGAGCATCCTGTAAGCATCACCCAGTTCGATATAATCAGCTGCAGTTGCAGTGTATACCTCTTTCTTTTTACGGCCTTCGTTGTTCAGGAGTTTTTCCATTACAACAAGTGCGTAACCTCTGTCGCCACCAGCTACTTCAGAGTTAGCATCGGCAATAGCGCGGGCTACATCACCATTACGACCTTCTGTTGCAGTGCTGGCCACTTCGAATTTCTGTTTGGCGGCATCCACTTTGCCGTCGATCAGGTCGATACGTCCGAGACCGGCCGTAAGCAAAGGTGAGTTAGGCACTGCCTGTAAACCTTTTTGGAAAGCGGCAACGGCACCGGCTTTGTTTTCCAGGCCAAGTTCAGCGATACCCAGATAATAGTAAGCCTTGTCTTCTGTAGGTTTGGCGGCTATCACCTTTTCAAAATCCTGCTTCGCAGATTGGTACTTTTCGTAGTACAAATTTTTCATCCCCTCTTCTACAGATTGGGCCATCGCGCTACCGGAAAAGCAGAGCAACGCAGCAATCAAACAGTTCCTTCTGTTCATGAGCAATCGGTTTTTTAAAGTTGTGTTTATGTGTTTAGCTTATTTGATTGTTGCGTTCCTGAACACTACATTCGAGCGGGCAGGAAATAGTTTAAAACGCCTGATCAGTAACTGGCCTTCCTGGCTTCCTAGAAAAGTGGCAAATCCGGAACCGAGGCCCTGGTGCGGCTCTTTGAGGATGAAAAACATCCCTCTCACCAGTGGATACGATCTTGCAGCAATATAAAGTTGGTAAGGTTGTACAAATTCGGATCCATAGTCGGCACGCAATTTTGCTACATTAACCCTGTTCGTAAAGTCGACAGATTTATAATCATCCGTATCTGAAATCCAGTTTACACCGATCACACCCATCGCATCCTTATTCTTAGCTACGTAATCTATCACTTCAGGGTTTCCTTTAGCCGACATTGTTGTAGGCGGCAACGGTTTCCCTTTATTAATAGAGTCGATAATATATCTCACCGTGCTTGAATTTTCATTATCAAACACCAACTGCCATTTGCGATCACTTTTACCAGCCATAATATCGCGTACCTGGTCCATCGTAAAGATAGAATCAGGGTTTTCGTTATTGGTTACCAGCGCCAGTGCATCCCACGCAAGCAGCAAACTTTTGGGAGTAATGTTCACCTTTTTAAAATACTCTTTCTCTTCCGGCTTCAGTTCACGCGTAACGATCACCAAACGAGCACTATCATTAAAAAGATCTTTGAAACATTCCGCCTCCGGTTTGTACTCAACGATGATGTTTGTTTTCGGATAAAGGGAATGAAACACCTTTAACTCAGAGTCTATCAGCGGCTTGTATGTTTCATCCACAGAAATATGAATACTTCCGGTTGTTGGCGTATCCAGCTTCTTCCCCGATTTATTCTCAGCACATGAATTCAACAAAAAAACAGTCGCTAACAGCAATACGATGCCCGTATGGTATTTAGACCTTAGTTTCATACTCGTCTCCCCTTTGCTTATTTAGATAAAATTTTCCTGGCACCGTTGATCACACGGAACAGGCCATAGACAATCAATGCTCCTCCACCAACGTACATTACAATTGGCGGTAGGGAAAATTCACCCACTCCTAGTCTCTCTGCAAAAAAGATAAATAAAGCGAAGAGAATAAAAAATATTCCCCTGATCACTTCACCTACCGGACGGTATTGCAGGTTTCTCCTTTCGTTGTTATATGTTTCTTCGTTCTGCATAGTTCTGCGAGTTACAAGTATACAAAAAAATAGTTTTAATCTGGAAGTATAAAGTTTACAGGAAGGTTAAAATTTTTTAGCCGGGACTGCCTTGCGGACCGCTCTCACCCTCAATTTGCGGTTATATCCCATAAGTTCCTGTATAACAAAGAAGTCTGGGTATTGCGTTTCTCAGGCCCGTACTTCTTAAGCATATCAATTTTAATACAAGCGTAAGGACCTGTCATTAAAAGTATCAGCAATACAGCAAGCATTCCTGTTATCGAACGCCTGTACATAAGGTTGCGATAAAAATTATGCAGGTTAAAAAGGCGCAACAAACGCCAATTCCCCGGTTTGCGTTTTTCTTTACTATGTAGTGCTTTTATTTCCATTATCTGTAGTAAGTAAAGTAGCGGTTTCTTTGCATAATATAGATGCGGAGGAGCTGATTTTCCATAAAACACGTTGGAGGAGAATAAGCTGGCCCTATGCACTTCCCTGAAAAACATGTAGGTTTGCGGCTGGAAAAAAGCTGCTACCAGGCGGCTCAAAATAATAGCAAATGAGAATTCTGATGGTGTGCCTGGGAAATATTTGCCGTTCGCCGCTGGCGGAAGGTATTATGAGGCACCTGGCGGCAGAGAAACACCTGGATTGGACAATTGATTCGGCCGGGACGGGCAGCTGGCATGTAGGAGATCCGCCCGATGCCAGGTCGGTACGCGTAGCCAGGAAGTATGGCATAGATATATCGGGCTTACGTGGTCGCCAATTTCAAACTACCGATTTTGATGCGTTCGATCGCATTTTCGTAATGGATCTCGATAACTACCGGGATGTGTTGCGTAAAGCACGTACAGAAGCCGATCGTAGCAAGGTGCAATTGTTGCTGGAGCGGCAACAACCAGTGCCTGATCCATGGTACGATGATGCACTTTTTGAACCGGTATTCAAACTCATTCTGAATGGCTGTGAGCGTATTGTCGCTGCTACTGGTTTATCTAAATAAATAATATAACGTCATACAATTTAACAATAATGGTAAAACCCAGTATTCCTAAAGGCACCCGTGATTTTGGTCCTGCGGTGGTAAGGAAAAGGAACTATATACTGCAAACGATACGTAATACATTCGAGTTGTTCGGCTTTCAACCGCTGGAAACGCCGGCAATGGAAAACCTTACTACACTTAATGGTAAGTACGGGGAAGAAGGTGATAAACTGATTTTTAAGATACTGGACAACGGTGATATTCTTGGAAGAGCGCAACAGGCAAAAGACAGTCGGGAGTTGGGTAACCTGCTTTGCGAAAAAGCACTGAAGTACGATCTTACCATTCCCTTTGCCCGTTACGTGGTAATGAATCAAAACGAACTTACGTTTCCTTTCAAACGTTACCAGATACAACCTGTTTGGCGCGGCGATCGCCCGGCCCGCGGACGTTACCGTGAATTCTATCAATGTGATGCAGACGTTGTTGGCAGTACATCTTTGATCAACGAAATAGAACTGCTCAAAATATACGATACTGTATTTACAAAGCTTGGCCTCAGCGGTTACGCACTTCGTGTAAATAACCGCAAAATACTGGCTGGCCTCGCCGAACTGGTGAAACGCCCCGACCTTATTATAGACATCACAATATCTATCGATAAGCTGGATAAAGTTGGTATCGAAGGTGTGAGAAAAGAATTAAGTGAAAGAGGATTGAACGATGAAGAAATTTCCATCGTAGAAAATTTCATTTCGATCACTGGCAGTAATGATGAAAAGCTGGAGAGGCTGAAAGTAGTTTTGAAAGATTCTCCAACCGGTCTAAAAGGTGTAGAAGAATTATCGTTCGTACTCAACAACCAGCTTGTTAACTACAACGAACACCCACAAATCGACCTGACACTGGCCCGTGGCTTAAACTATTATACAGGTATCATTATCGAAGCCCGGGCACCGGAAGTGGTGAAGATAGGTAGTATCGGTGGTGGTGGGCGTTACGACGATCTTACTGGTTTGTTTGGTCTTCCAGGCCTTTCCGGCGTAGGTGTTTCTTTCGGTGTAGATCGTATCTATGATGTGTTGGAAGAAATGGGCTTATTCCCGGCAACTGCACAACAATCTACTAAGGTTATATTTCTTTACACTGGTGAAGAGAATATTAAACTTGCGTACAAACACATCCTTGCTTTACGTGAGCGTGGTGTAGCTGCCGAATTGTTTCATGAAAATGCGAAGATGGATAAGCAGATGAAATATGCAAACAAACGCGAAATACCCTATGTAGCTATTATCGGAGAGAGTGAGTTGCAGGATAATGTCGTTAGTTTAAAAAACATGGTTACCGGCGAACAGGTTAAAGTTGCCGCGGACGAGATAGCCAATTTCGACTTTAAATAGATTGAACTGAATATTGCTAAGAGGCACGGTTGCAGTAATGCGATCGTGCCTTTTTTATTAGACCATATTACCTTTGGTGTACTCCCATCCGCGGATGAAATAAAAAATACCCGACTAATCGTTTGAGGAAAATTATCCTTGCAGCCCTTTTGTCTTTGTAGCATAAAAGAAAGCAGGGGCGTCTTTTATTATTGGGGGTTCATCCCGTAGCTATAATCATAATGCCGCTGCAGATGAATTCCCTTAACAACATATTCTCCAGGTGTGTAAATACGCGGTTAATACTACATCACCCTGTCCCTATCAGCGGCAACACTTGTAACAATCAACACATTTCCTGCTAATTGTAAATCAAAATCGTCTCCATGCTAACGCCAAACACCGTTATGCCCGGTACATCTAAGTGTGTCCCACTTCAAATTGGCAACAACGCATAGTTTTTTTGCAATTTCACTCCTCACCTAACAATACGCTTCTTCCGCCTCATGATCAGAGGCATATACCGAGGTAAAAAGACATCGTTCATCCCCATATTTTACTAATGAAGGCTTTATACGTATGATGACAGATGGCATAAAAACTGCGAATATTCATCTGCAGTTTGGGTATTTGCCTCACGTATAAGAATTATACTCCGCTTCCGGCGTCGTAACACACCGGCTGTTTTCTCGCAATAGTGACACTTACATACATTCTTTCATTCCGGACCAATCCTTAATTAAAGGAGTATCTCACGGACACACGTCATTGCCAGATCTTTTAACACCAACACATCTACTCCAGATACGGTTCGGTAACAAAAAGAGACGTTGGAAACTATGACGGCAATAGATACAGGTTGGTCTGGAGACTATCATCGCAGTCATCACAGCAGTTTAAAATACCCTAACCATAAGCTGAATCCCCTCAAACTTCCATCCTTAATCATGAAAGCCCGACAGCCCGTAGTTGAATTTCGATATCACCAAGTTCTCTGTCCGTTTACTCATCCTCCCTGAGATATCTCCAATAACTGTAAAAGCCCTCATCACACTTCTTCGACCGGAAAGCCCTTGCATTATTCTCCACATATTCATCCCATATTGGCTGGTTTCCATCCACATCTTTAAATCCATACTCCCGCACCAACGACCAGGACCCGAACACTCTTCCTGTTTTCAGGAATACATTGGGGTCAGCGACCAGTGCGGCAATTCCCCGGCCAACATAGAACGGTGTTTCCGATGCAATGAAATGTGGCTCCTTCTTCGCGCCCTCCTTCCAGTTTTCCTCCGTTACACCAAAGTGAGCTAACATCTCCTCTGAACGAAGAAACCCAGGTGTTACGGCTATAGCACTAATATTATGCTCCTTTAATTCATGCGCCATGGTAAAAGCGATCCTGATAATACTGGTCTTAACAAGGTCATAAAAGAAACTACCGCGATAAAAATACCCGTCGCCATCCGTGATTTCTATTATGGTTCCTGATCTGTTTGACAGCATCAGTGGAGTAGCATACTTACTGGTGATAACATGAGTATTAATTGCCTGTTGCAACATCGCAAATCCCTTATCCATAGCGAGTTCCCAGAATGGTTTCCCCCATTCGGTGAGCTTTTCGCCGCCCCATATATCATTAACCAGTATATCCAGTTTTCCCTGTTCTGTAGAAATTCTATCAAATAATGCCTTTACTTCCTCCTCTTTACTATGGTCCACCTTTACCGGGATGCCAATTCCGCCATAACTGGTTACCATTTCCGCCGTTTCCTCAATGGTTTCTGGCCGGCCAGGGTTAACGACGCCAAGGCGGCTACTCCGCCCAGTACAATAAACTGTTGCACCAGCCTCCCCCAGCATACAGGCAATACCGCGGCCCGCTCCTCTGGTAGCACCGGCAACAACGGCAATTTTTCCGCTTAATGATTTCATAAAGTAAATTTCGTGTGCTGTAAGATCAGTCGCTACTACGCATTGTATTTGCGTTTAGATCCGAGATAGTAAAATAGAGGGCTGGGCTGGGAAACGAATTGAGGATAGGATATAAAACAAAAAAGCCTCACCGTAAAACGATGAGGCTTCTAATAAATACGGCGGCTACCTACTCTCCCGCATTGTGGTGCAGTACCATCGGCCATGAGGGGCTTAACTTCTCTGTTCGGAATGGGAAGAGGTGAACACCCTCGGCAAAACCACCATAAGATCTTGCGTCTTGTTCAGACTAATAATTTACATATTGGGAATAGTTGTACTTCGATATCAAAATAAAATTAAAGCTTACGGGCAATTAGTACTACTCGGCTTTGATGTTACCACCTTTACACCTGTAGCCTATCAACGTCGTAGTCTCCGACGACCCTTAAAAGTAAACTCATCTTAAGGAAGGTTTCACGCTTAGATGCTTTCAGCGTTTATCCTGTCCGTACATAGCTACTCTGCACTGCACCTGGCGGCACAACAGATACACCAGCGGTACGTACGACCCGGTCCTCTCGTACTAAGGTCATGTCCTCTCAATTTACTAACGATCACAACAGATAGGGACCGAACTGTCTTGCGACGTTCTGAACCTGTCTCTTATACACATCTCCGAGCCCACGAGACTCCTGAGCATCTCGTATGCCGTCTTCTGCTTGAAAAAA
>NZ_CABHOU010000074.1 GCF_902168175.1 uncultured Chitinophaga sp.
TAAGTGGTCGTCGCAGTATTTCGACCCGGCAGATGGTTTGCCTTATATCGGGTTGTTACCCGGTATCACCAGTGATAATATCTACGTAGCTACAGGGTTTGGAGGTAATGGTATGATTTACAGTGCCGTAGCTGCTCAAACCTTCGCGGAAATGTTTACACTCGAAGTGTCGCCCCTTGCAAAACTGTTCGATCCCAGCCGTATTAAACCGGTAGCTGGATTTGCTGCTTTTGTAAAAGAGGCGGCGGATGTAACGGGATTGTTATTCAGCAAACTAAAACCACCTGCGAAACTCGATGTACTGGCCGACATTGCACCCGGCGAAGCACGCATCGTGAAATATGAGGGGGCGAAACTGGCTATTTATAAAGATGAATCGGGCGAAGTGTATATGAATAACCCCGCCTGTACACATATTCATTGCGACGTGGCATGGAACTCGGCAGAGAAAAGCTGGGATTGCCCCTGCCACGGATCAAGGTTCAGTTATACGGGCGAAATGCTTACCGGTCCTGCCCGTAAAGATTTAAGCGATTATGATATGAAGGTGGCCGGGAAAACAACGAAATAAATCAACTTAAAAACGTTTGTTATGGAACAGAGAAAACATACAGGAGAATATGCACTGATTACCGGAGCCACCAGTGGCTTTGGCTATGAGTTCGCCAGGTTGTTTGCTGCAGATGGATATAACCTGGTACTGGTAGCCCGTTCGGAAGACCGCCTGCAACAGGTAGCAGATGAAATGATGTCTTATTACGGGATTACGGCTATTCCTTTGGCCAAAGACCTTTTTTATAGTGATGCAGCCCGTGAAATATATGAGGAGGTGCGTCAGCGCGGCATTCATATCGATGTACTGGTAAATGATGCGGGACAAGGCGAATGGGGGCATTTTGCGGATATTGAGTTACAACGCAGCCTCGATATCATCCAGCTTAATATCACCTCACTGGTAGCCCTAACCAGGTATTTCATGACGCCGATGCTGGAACGTGGTGCCGGAAAAATTCTGCAGGTGGCCTCTGAAGCAGCAAAGGCACCGATGCCGTTACTGTCTGTTTACGCAGCTACCAAAGCTTTTGTACTCTCGTTCTCTGAAGCATTGACTAATGAGCTGGAAGGCAGTGGTGTAACGGTTACAGCATTGTTACCCGGTGCAGCCGATACCGACTTTTTCCACAAAGCACATGCAGAGTCTACGGTTACTTATCGCGAGGAAGAACTGCAAACGCCTGAAGAGGTAGCACTCGACGGTTACAAGGCTTTAATGAATGGTGAAGCTAAGGTAATATCCGGCGGTAAAACCAAGATGCACGTTTTTATGGCCAACATAATGCCTGACGAAGCAAATGCCGGCAATATGCGCAAAAAAATGGAAGTATCTGATAAGAAGGAGGGGCGCGAGTGTCCTGCACATACAGCATCTAAAAAAGAGCGCGATGATATCAACCGGCTAACAGGGGTGATGAGTGGCGACAGAACTGAAGAACAGTACGGTTTTTAAATCAATATTATACCCGGTGGGGGTGCATTGCTTTCACCGGTTTAATTTCTTGAGGATCTCTTCCCACACCAGATGGGCAGTTTGTGCCTGCTTTGCAGTTAAGGTGCCCATCTCTACGGTAACCACTCCATCTACATTAATTTTCATTGTCTCGGGCACATCTATCTGCCCATTCCCCATGTCTTTAGCCGACACATGATAGGTGGTCGATTCTTCCTTTTCGTCGATATACACATTAAATCGAAAAGGGATGTTGCTGATGAAGATGGTGACGATAACATATTCCATAAAAGGATTTACATATCATGCCTAAATATTGTACCAATAAAAAGCCCGCGGGATGATTCCCACAGGCTTATTACACACCTACAACTGTTAAACACTATTCTTCCGGTTTTACTGCCGGTGGAATTAACTTATAGACAACTGGTGTTACTATTCTGGATAATAAGGTAGAACTGATCAGACCGCCAATTAGCACAATCGCGAGTGGTGCGATAAGCGGATTGGTGGAAATAGCGATGGGAATTAATCCTCCGATAGCAGTAAGCGAGGTAAGTACGATGGGCAGAAACCTTACTTCCCCGGCTTCACGAATGGCTTCGTCCAGCGGTTTGCCCTGCATGCGTAACTGGTTGGTGAAATCTACCAACAGTATGGTATTTTTCACTTCTATACCTGCTAATGCAATAAGACCAATAATCGCCACGAACGATAAGGAATTGCCCGTCAGCCAAAGCGCAACCGCTGCACCCACCACGCCTAAAGGTATTACCGACAATACGATCACCGTGCTTTTGAAGGTCTTGAACTCGAGTATCAGTACAGCTACGAATAAAAATACGGTAACGATAATGATGCTGGTAAATCCGCTGAAGGAATTGTTCCTGCTTTCCACTTCTCCCCCCATTTCGTAACTGTAACCGGCTGGCAATATTGTTTTATCCATCTTGCCTATCACGTCGGCAATTACCCTGTCAACCAAATAACCTTTCTTCACAAAAGCAGATACACTGATCACTCTTTTCTTTTCCTGGTGGTTAATGCTCAATGGGGATGTTTCGAGTTTTAAACCTGCTACCTGCGAAAGTGGAACGGCAGCGCCTTGGGTATTGTTGACGAACAGGTTGTTGAACACGTCCATCGTCGGTTTGCCTTCTTTTTGAGAAGTCAGTAATACCTCGTAATCGCGTTCGTTACGGTCGTTGTACAACCCAAGGTTGATGCCTGCCACGGCCAGCCGGACGATCCGGTCGATGTTAGCGGTCGGGATGCCGAGCTGCTGTGCCTTCTCTTTGTTAATATCCACACGGATGTCGGACTTCAGCAGGTTTACGGGATTGTTGATGTAGATGGTGCCTTCTGTTTGCTGCAGCATCTTTTCAATATTAGCCGCTACCGTGCGCAAACTGTCGAGGTTGTCGCCGAAGATGCGAACTTCCACAGGTGCTGCCATAGGAGGGCCCTGTTCAAAGTTCTTTACTTCTACTTTCGCACCGGGGAAGGGCGTCCATGCGGTACGGAGTTTCTCTATCAATTGTTGTTTAACGGCAGGACTGGTATGCGGATCGAGTTGCACGAATATCTGTGCGAAGTCGCTATGCTCGTTCTCCTGTATCTCATTATAATAAATGCGCGGGTGGCCTTTGCCGATGTTGCTCGCGTAGTATTTCACCTCTTTTTCCTGTGCCAGTACCGCTTCCAGCTTCTTCACAATGCCATCGGTATAAGCCAGGCTCGATTGCGATGGAGCAATTACATTCACCAGGAACTGTGGTTTTTCTGAAGCCGGGAACAGGCTAAAGCCCACGATCTTAAATACAAAGATGGAACCTGCGAAAATTACTACCGCCACTGCTATCGTTAGTATGGGCCTGGCCAATGCTTTATCCAGGAAACGTGCATAACTGCCATGGATGATCTTTTTAAGACCTCTCATGAAAATATTACCATCGGGGTGTCCCTGGTGCTTTTTCAATATCCTGCTGGCCAGGAAGGGGATGATCGTAAGCGATACCATCATCGATGCAAGTACAGAAAAGATTACGCTCAGCGGCAAACTGCGGATAAAGTCGCCGGAACCTTCCGGTAAAAATACAAGGGGAATGAAAGCAATGATGAGCGCTGCAGTACAGCCAACCACCGCTAATCCTATTTGCTGCGTGGCCTTCAATGTGGCGTCCATCCGGCTATAACCTTCCAGCATCCAGCGTTCGATGTTTTCTACCACCACAATACTATCATCTACTAAAAGTCCCAACGCTACCACGAGGCCTACAATGCTTAACTGGTTGAGATTGTAGCCAAACAGGTTAAGCAACATAATACCAATAGAAAGGGAGAGGGGGATAGATATCATTACAATGAATGCAGGCCTTTGTCCGAGCGGTAATAACGTGATACCTACGAGTAATATCGCGATCAGGAAGTCTTTACCCAAACCACCAAGGCGCATGTTCACCGCATCGGCCTGGTCAAAGAACTGTACGGCGTCAATGTTGGCAGGTAAGGTGCCTTTAAACTTATCGATCACCGGTTTATACATGTCTTGTGTTTTGGTGATGTTTTCGCCAGCTTTTTGCGCGGCCGATACCATGATGCAGCGGTGGCCGTTCAGCCGCGTAGAATACTTTTCATCTTCATAACCATAGTACACTTTAGCCACATCTTTTAACAGGATGTTTTTACCGCCCGCAGTATATACGATCGTATTACCAATTTCATCGATCGACTGGTAAGTGCCGCTGGTTTTGATATTGAAGCTGCGGTTGCCTGCGTCTATGCTGCCACCGGGGATGTTGATCATTTCGTTCTGCAGGCTGGCAATTACGGCCGTAGCAGGAATTTGCATCTGGGATAACTTGTCCAGTGCCAGTTCTATACGTACCTGCTGTTCAGGCAAACCATGGATTTTCACTTCTTTTAAAGAGGTTACTTTTTCCAGTTCATCCTGCAGTTTTTCCGCATAAAACTGTAGCTTATCACGCGGCGCATTTTCTGATATCAGTGCAACCTGTAGTACATTTACATCCGACGGTTGCTGTTTATTTATTTCAATATTGGCAATGTCTGGCGGCAGGTCTTTCTGTTTGTTGTTTACTTCGCGCACCAGTTCCTGGTACTTCTGTTCTACGTTGGAGCTGTACTTGTATTCCACCCGCAGCACGGCCACACCGTCACTTATTTTCGTGCGTATTTTTTTGATGTCTTCCAGTCCATAGATTTGTTTTTCCAGTGGATCTACCACCAGTTCTTCCATATCTTTCGGGCTGGTGCCCGGGTATACTACCACTACCGAGAACTGTGGCGCTTTCGTATCCGGGTCCTCGGAACGGGGCATGTTGAGTATCGTGGTAACGCCCAGTACAATGATCATAATAAAGATGATCAGTGTGAACTGGTAGTTTTTTACAGCGTATGTTGTGAGTTTCATGGGAAAGGCAGTTATTGGATGATGCTAATGGGTGAATGATCGGTCAGGTAAGCACTGCCGGAGATGATTAGTTTGGCTCCTGCTTTAACACCGGCGCTGATCAGCACTTTGTCTTTTTCTATACCGGTGATGCGTACGGCTACTTTACGCGCTGTTTTATCATCTTCCGTGATAAACACAAAACCTTCGCTTCCGTTGCCGTCCAGCACTGCATCGTAGGGTACCGGCCAGGCATCCATACTGCTTACTGCGCGGGCAATGGTACACTGACCAAACATGCCTGCCGCCAGTCCTTTCGCATGGCTGTCATCCAGTTTTATGTCGACAATAAAAGTGCCGCTCTGCGGATCAATCCCTTCCGCTTTTCTGCTGATCGTTCCCTGTAAGGTTTGTCCGGGTAAAGCATTGGTAGTGATGCTGGCTTTGTCGCCGATTTTTATGGAAGCCCAATCTCTGTCGCTGATGCCGATGCGGAGGAGCCAGTTACCACTGCCGGCGCCGTTGGTTTCCAATACAGGCGTGCCGGCATTCACCACCTGACCTGTATTCGCAAGTTTGTGCAGAACATAACCGTTAGAGGTGGCGTGTATCGATGAATAATTCAGGTTAAAACGTGCGCTGTTCAGTTGTTGCTGCGCCAGTTCCAGGGCGGTTCTGCTGTTCTGTAACTGTTCGAGCGTAGCCACGCTGTCGTTAAACAGGCGTTGTGTACGTTGATGGTCGCGTAATGCCTTTTCGTGTCCCAGTTCCAGTTGCGATACCTGGGCGTTAATTTCGGTGAGGTTTAAGGTGGCGAGCAATTGACCTTTTCTTACCGCATCTCCTTCTTTTACATAAATATTGTTGATGATGCCGCCCGTTTTGAAAGACAGGTAAGTTTCATCATCAGTAGTAAATTTTCCGGAAGCTTCAATACTTCCGCCAACACCGGTTTGGCCCAATGCCATCACCTTCACCGGGATAATATTTTCATCTTTCTGTTTGGCCGTTTCCTGTTTGGTGCCACAGGAAAAAAGCAGGATGGATAATGATGATAGCAGGATAAAGTGTTTCATATAATAATTTTTAGAGAGAGATTAATGTAAAGGATAAGCCGCCTGTTCACGTTCTACAACCGCAGCAGCAGTTTGCAGACTGGCTTCTGAAATAGACAGTTGCAGTTGTGCCTGTGTAAGCTGGTTCTGTGCATCCAGCAGTTCGAGGTACAGAAGCTGGCCTTCGCGGTAAACGATCAGTTGATCGCGGTAATAGCGTTTGGCGAAAGAAAGCTGCTCGCCCGCTGCATGCCGGTTAAGCACCGCAGTATTATAGTTGTTAACCGCCTGTTGAAGTTGAAGCGCCAATGCGTCCTGCAGGTTCTCGCGCTGCGTTTGCACCGACTGTACATCAATGGCAGCCTGTTTGATTTTATGCTGGTTGGCGCGGTTGGCGAACAAATCCCATTGCAGGTTGACACCAAACAGGAAATAGCGGCTCTGGCTATCGAACTTCCAGTTCATATTCTGCGCACCAAGGTCGAGGAAGGTGTTTACTTTAGGCAGCAGGTAAGAGCGCTGCATCTTTTCATTTAACATAGCGGCGTTGGTGGCCCGGCTTAACTGTTGCAGCTCTTCGCGGTTACGCAAATTGTTATCTGCTTCCGGTATTTGCAGGGCTGCCTGCGCGGCGCTTTCATCCAGTTCAATACTGTCGGTAAGCGTTCGGTTTAACAGGAAGTTGAAGTAAGCCTTCGCGTTCTCTTTTTCGTTTACTGCCTTGTTAATGTCTGCCGATATCTTTTGCATCTCCGTGTTAGCACGGTATACAGCCGTATTGTTTCGTACGCCGTTTTTCACCAGGCTTTCATTTACCCGAATGCTTTCTTTAATCAGTTGTAATGCATTCTGGTAAATACCAACTGCCTGCGATGCCTGATAATACTGATAGTAGGCAGTCTTAATATCTTTCACCAGCGTGCGTTTGTACACATTCACTGCCGCCTGCTGCTGCGAAATCTGCTCCTGGCGGATCTTTTTGTTATAATAGATTTCTGCGTTCACCAATGGTAGCGTCGTGCGGAACTTAGCGTCATAAAAGTTTTCCGGGTTTAGCTGCACCTGTTGGTTCTTTAATTGAGGGAACTGTTTGCTGTTAGTTAAATCGTTAAGCGTGCTATATGCGTTGTTCAGCAAATCGCCCAATGGCAGATCGATGGTACGGCCACCTTTGGAAGCCGTGTAATTGGCCAGCAACGATACATTAGGCCCGAACAGACTTTTGGCCTGTTGCAGCGCAAGCATCGATTTCTCCAGTTGGAAGTTTTGTTCCTTCAGGCCCTTATTGTTGTCGAATGCCTGTTTTATGTAGTCGTCCAGCACCGGCTGCTGTGCTGCCAATTGCGTACTGGTAAACACCAGTAGTGCTATTAACGTCGGTACTTTACTTAGTAGTGTTGACATAATGAACAGTGTTTAGTGGTAAAGCAAAAAATAAAGCCCATAAGGGCCTGGTGTGTATATTAACCTTGCAAGTGTTACGTATGGATCATGTCCAGGTAGTTGCGGTAAGCCTGTCGGAGTACCTCGGCTATCTGTTCTGTTTGGAGGTGTGTGGGCTTAAACCTGCATTTCAGATCAAGGCTTAAAAGTCCGTGTACAAAGCCCCATATGGAAATGGCGCCCACCACCGGATCGGTGAAACGGATGACGCCTTCTGCAATGCAATCCTCCACGCATTTCTTCAGCACATCGAAAGCATCGTCGCCGTTATCCCACTTATCGGCGTCGGGCACCGCGTTCATGGGGGCTTTCATAATAAACATCAGGTCGTAAAGTTCCGGTTGCTCGCGGGCGAAGCGGATGTAGTTCTCAAAAATCTGTTCCAGTCGTTTAAACGGTTCTTTTGCAAAAGGGATTTTCTGGAAAGCCATATTCAACTGGTCAAAGGCGTCGCGTTGTACATCCAGCAGCAGTTCGTCTTTGTCTTTGTAATAGAGATAAAGGGTGGCGGGGCTGTATTCAATCTTGTCCGCAATGTTACGGATACTCACTTTCTCATACCCTTCATCCTTAAACATCTGTACAGCAGCATCTACTATGCGTTTCCGCATTTCCGACTTCTCTCTTTCCTTGCGTTCGCTGATGCCCATAGTTAGAATGTTTACGATGCAAATATACTGAACAGTGTTTAGTTTCCAAGTATTTTTATCTGAATAATGATAAGTATTTGGTTATCAGTCTTAAATATTTTTAGGTGAGAGGATGGGCTTTTTCGTCCTCACCAGTAAATTGCCGTTAAATACTACAATCGACACCAGTATGAGCGCGTAAGCGAGTACCTGCAGCAGGTTTATTTCCTCGTGATAGCGGAACACAGCCAGTGAAAAGGCGATAACAGGGTTGATGTACAACAGCATGCCCACTGTGGAGGAATTGATGCCTTTAAGGGCGTAGAGATTTAGGAACAGGGGCACAATGGTAAAAGCCACAGCGATAACAAGAATAGATATATAGAAGAACTGTTCCTGCGGTACCGGCCCGCTGTATACCGGGAAAAATGGGAGCAGCAGCAGGGCGGAAAAGACGATCTGTATACTGAGTGCCAGGAATTTATCGAGCTGCGTATTGCGGCGCTGACTAACCAGGTAAAGTGCGTACGTAAATGCGGTGATGATACTATAGAAGAGGTCGAGCAGGCTGTTGAAAGACAGCAGCATGCAACTAAAAGCGCTGAGTGCAACTGCGGCCCATTGCCATTTATTAAGTTTTTCTTTGAGGATTACTCCGGCCAATACAGCTGTGAGAATCGGGCAAACGAGGTAAGCCAGCGAAGTAGCCTTTACGCTGATGTGGTTCATCGCATAAATAAAAAAGAACCAGTTGCCTGTCAGCAATACCCCTCCGCTTAACGTTAACCACACCGTTCGCTTTTTCTCACCTGGTGTCATTGTTTTAAAGGCATCACGGGCGTCGCGCATCGACTGGCGGCGGAACAGCATGCATATGAGCATCATGAGGGCAGCGCAACAGAATACGCGGTAAAAGAGAATATCGGCAGAAAGGTAGTTGTGCAGCGGCTTTAATACCAGGCTAAAGAATCCCCAGGTGGCAAAGGCTACTATAGCGGCGAGGTAATACTTCGTCAGTTTCATCGCGGGCAAAGGTAAAGCGATGCCAGTTTTTTTCCAGTTTTCATTTTCGCTTCATCTACGGGGGCTAGTTTTGTTTTATCAAATCACACCTAAAACCGAATATTATGAAAAAGCAAGGACTAATGATGGCAGCTCTTTTATTATCTGGTGCTGCTTTTGCCCAGGAAAAGTCAGTAAGCGTAGCCGCGCAGGGAAATACGTCGGCGGCCGTGAAAAAAGGAAGTGTGGAGGCATCGCACCATTCTTCATCCGAAGTAAAAGGCGGCGGTACTTCAGCTGTTACGGCCAACGAAGCAGGTGTTTCATCTACCCAAACTAAAAAAACAGCAAACACAGTGGTGTTAAGTAATGCAGGCAATGGATCAATGTCTGGTGCGTCAGCGGCAACAGCAGCTACTGCTAACAATGTAAGGGCGGCTAGCACCACAGGCGGAGAGGTGAGCTCACAGGTATCTGCTACAACAGCTAGCAGTGCCAATAAGGTTATTACCGCGGGCCAACATGCAACATCAGAGGTAGCCGTAGCAGCGACAGGCAGTGTCAATACGGGCATTAGTACAGCCGCGGATGTAAGCACAGCAGCCAAGAGTGCTGTGAATGTAACCTCGGGCACTGCGGCTTCGGTAAAGAGCAAAGTTGTCACGACTGTTAATCATGACTTAAAAACGGCCACGCAAACATCCGCTAATGCTGCCGCTACGGTAAATACAACTATAAGCAAATCGGTACATGTAAAACCTACTCCGGTGAGGGTTAACGCGAACGTGGCCGCCGCCGCAGGTTTGAAGATTCTTTAATTACAAATAAACAGATTTTTGCCACGACGTTAGCTGGCAAAAATCTGTTACTTTTATGGGCATGGCAAAACTGCAACTACATCATTATATTTTTACCGCTGTACTGGCAGCCGCTTTCCCGCTTTGCGGGTACGGCCGTACGTCCGAAGTACCGGTAATGGCGGCAGCCGTAACCGATACCTCGGTTACACCGCAGCAGACGCCTAAACCATCATCTGTCGAAAAAACAACTGAAACAAAACAGGAAGTAAAGGTACCCGACATCATTAAGGAAGTGCCAAAATCGCGTCGGAAAGTAAAACCAATCGCGGTACCTGCTCCTATACCGGTGAAGCCACTGAAGGTGATCAAACCAAAGGTCATTAAGATAGGCATTTAGCAGGCCGGTTTAAAAACGCTAGTATGAGAGTAATACTCACCTTATCTATCATGTGGATGTGCAGCATGAGTGCTTTCGCACAAACAGACAGCACGGCGGAGGAAAAGAGAACAACTTTTACGGTAGGGGCCACCTACGTGAACAATGCAGATTATTACGGGCAGAAGTCGGAGGGAACGATGGCTTACGTAGCGGCCAGTGGTACGCTTAAGCTTAAACCAGGCTTGTACTTTACGGGTACGGGCATCCGCCTGCTTAACGACTCGAATGCAGTGGTGTCTGCCAGTGCCGCAGGTATTGGCTGGCAATTTAATTTAGGTAAAAAGCTGACGGCTGATGTTAGTTACAGTCACACTTTTTATCCTTCCCGTTCCCCGTTCCTGCAGGCCTCTAACCCGGATAACTTCTCTGCCTCGCTCAGCTACGCGTATTGGATGACTACTTCCGTTAACGCGGATTATATGATGGGCAAACAGGACCACGATATATTCCTGACACTGGGTACGGAGAAGATGATCAGTCTTGGCAGCTTCAGCCCAAAAGATCTCATCACCCTCACACCGGCTATTAATGTTACAGCTGGTACACAGCGTTTTTATGAAACGTATGTTACGGAGAAACGCTTACGCGACAGCGTTTTAGATGTGCTGCTGCCAGGTTTGCCAGGTACGGAGCCTACTATCACGACTAAAACTAACACCAGTTTCGATCTTATTTCCTATAACCTTAAAGTGCCATTGGCCTATAACCGCGATCATTTTGTGATAGAGGCGGCCTATCAGCTTTCGGTACTGGGCAAAAAGGCGCAAACGGGTGCCGGTACTGCCAATTCATTTTTTAGTTTTTCTTTTTATTACCAGTTCTGATGAAGGTATTAATCATAGAAGATGAACGGGCCATGGCGGCCGAAATGGAATTGTTCCTGAAAAAGGCCTACGTGTGCGACCTCGCCTACAACGCCCGTCAGGCCCTACAAAAAATGGAAGAGAACCAATATGACTTTATCTTATTAGATCTCGGTCTGCCGGATAAAGATGGCCTGCTGTTACTTCAGGAAGCCCGGAAAAACTGCCCGGACGCTTCTTACATCATCCTCACCGCCCGCGGACAACTGGAAGATCGCATTAAAGGCCTGGACCTCGGAGCGGATGATTATCTTCCCAAACCCTTTTCGCTGCTGGAGTTGCAGTCGCGCATGCAGGCCATCGCCCGCCGCAAGTTCGGACTGAATGACAGTACCGTGCCGCTGGGCGATTTTAAGGTAGATCTGAATAAACGAATGGTATTCTTCGATAAATCGGAAATTGAGCTGTCGCGGAAGGAATTTGATCTACTGAGTTACATGTTGTTGCACAAAAACAGGCCGCTTACACGCATGCAACTCAGTGAACACATCTGGGGTAATTTTTCGGATGATGACGCTGATTCCAATTACATCGATGTGCACATTAAAAATATCCGCAGGAAGCTGTCGGCGTTTGGTACGGTGGAATGGCTGCAAACCATCAGGCATGTGGGTTATAAAATAAAGCTCTGACGTGAAACTATTTACAAAACTCACTTTATTTATTACACTGTCGAAATTGGCGGTGGTACTACTGTTTGTACTGATATTACCAACCCTGGTAGATAACATTGCCAGGCAGTACAACGACTTTTACCTGAGCCAGCAAAAGAAGAAGGTGCTGAATGTGATCAACAAAAATGGTATCGATTTCTATTTGCAGGGCGAACCGGATTACGGCAGTTATACCATGTTAAAGGAGGAATACATCTCCCTGGAGCCCGCTGGAAAAAACATACTGCCCGATACCATTGCCACCTTACGCAGGGTGGTGGAGGAAGATACGCTTACCTACAGGGTGTTAAGCCATGTTTTTGATTATGAGAACAAGCGTTATATGCTCGAAGTTGGGAAAACTACTGCCACCATCGGACAGTATAACCGCCCCTTACAAAAGATGGCGCTGTATGTACTGATAGGACTCATTGTTTTTACCATCGTTATCGACCTTATTTTTACCCGCCTGCTGCTACGTCCGCTGGGCGTGATTATCAGTAACCGGCTCGTGAACCGGAAATTTCCATTTAAAGACCATGCGCCGCCCGTAAAAACAAGCACCACCGACTTCAAATACCTCGACGACTCTTTGGTAGATCTAATGGAGCGCATACGCGAGGCATTTGAGAAAGAACGGGAATTTACATCGAACGCGTCCCATGAATTGATGACGCCTGTCAGCATCCTTCAAACCAAAATGGAAAACCTGATGGTGGATGGGGAGTTAGGGGAGGAGATGGAAAAGAAGATCACCGGCATGATGAAAACCCTGCACCGCCTGAAGAAGATCGTAAATTCACTGCTGTTTATTTCAAGGATCGAGAACGATCAGTTCCCAAAGTCGGATACGTTTGCCATTCATACTTTGCTGGAAGAAGTGATGGAAGAACTACAACACCGCCTGCCCGAAAAGGACTTACATTATTCCGTGAACGTGTCCCGCAGCGCCATTCTTCGCTCACTTAACCATGACCTTATTTTCCAGTTGATATATAACCTGCTCAATAATGCCATTCGATATAATCAACAGGGGGGAAGCATTAAAGTGAGCGATGTATGTAAACCCGGTGAGCCGTATAAGTTGTTCATTCGCGATACAGGCATTGGGATCCCGCAAAAGGAACTCACGCACATTTTCTCCCGCTTTAAAAAGGTGGCGAAATCGGGTAACGAGGGGTATGGACTTGGTTTATCCATCGTAAGCACCATTGCCCGCTATCATGATATAAAAATGGAGGTAAGTTCGGAAGAGGGCAAGGGAACTGTTTTTACACTGATGTTTCCGGAGGAAACCACCGTATAGTTACACACCCCAGGCCGTAATCATCAATCTCCTCGGTCCGCCGTAATCACGGTGTTCGCATAAATAAATGCCCTGCCAGGTGCCCACTGCCAGCCTTCCATTGTGTACAGGTATTAATACCGAACTGCCCAGCATCGCCGCTTTCAGGTGTGCCGGCATATCATCCGGACCTTCATCGTTATGCAGGTAATCGGGGTCGTTTTGGGGGACGGCTTTGTTGAAGTAAGTTTCGAAGTCTTTGCGAACGGTAGGATCAGCATTTTCATTGATGGTGAGCGAGGCAGAGGTATGTTGGATAAATACCTGTAGCATGCCTGTCTTTATTTCCGTCAGTTGCGGAAGGGCATGTAATACTTCTGTGGTGATAAGATGAAAACCACGTTTACGGGCACTGAGTTGTATGAGTTGCTGAAACATTTTCATTCGTCAAATTTATACATTCAAAGCCATAAAGAACAACACCCGCTGTGGAGCGGGTGTTGCCTGGTTAATTATTTTTTAGCGCCTTTCGCATGCGGATCGACGGCTAGTTTTTTAAAGGTGAGTTTCGTTTCACCTTCGCCGAGGTATAACATGTCGCCGTCCAGTAGGTACGATACACTTTGGCCGGTTAGTGATTTTAAGAGTTTGGCTTCTGCTTCCATGTTGGCACAGGCCATTTCGGTGGCGAACAAATTACCGAAGGTCAGTTTGCCGTTTTCCAGCTTTACCGGGCCGCCGTAGCGGTTACAACCACCGTAGCCGGCTACTTTTTCTTCGGCCAGCGACAGTTCCATGGTAGGTGCGCCTTTGGGGGACTGTTTTGCATCTACCGCTTTATCGCCCACTTTTTCCAGTTGCCATAATGCGTTTAAGCGATAAGCGCCAAGGTATTGCCCGCAGCCTTTAAAAGTTCTTACAGCGCTGTCGGTTTTCTGCTTCAGATCTACCGTTACAGAAAAGTCGCTCATCGCGCCCGACATATCATTCTCGCATTGCTGGCGGAACAACTGTACGGTTAAGGTGCCTGCCTCCGTTTCGGCATGATATCGCGTAACCGGAGCGTCCATGGCCCGCTCGCCCTTACCAACAGGCGCTGATATATCAATCCCGTCCGGCGTTTTGAAACGCATCGACTTATCGAAATCTATTTCCAGCGACCAGAAAGGTTCATTACCTCCGCCGGCGAAATCTACACCACTGAGGGCCTGCGCATTAGCGATGGCCGGATTGGTTTCGATAGTGGTTCTTTCCAGTTTATACTTGGAAGCATGCGGGGAGTTGATGGGTTTGGCATCTTTGTCCAGCATTTCCAGTTTGTCGCCGCGAAAGGCCAGGAACCGCGTTTCGCCTGCAATGTTTTTCAGTGTAACGAGACTGTCGGACGCTATTTCCCAGGTGCCTTTATCTACAAATGCATCGCCGGGTTTACCGAGGTAAACGGAACGTTCGTAGAACGAGTCGTTTGGCTGTAATTGGAGCAGGTAAGCTATGCCTTCGCAATCAGCGCAGGGTATTTCGCCTTTCCAGTTGGCTGCTGTTTCCTGCTTCAGGGCTGCCGGTGCGGGCGTTGATCCGCTTTTGGGAGCGCCTGTGTTACAGGATAACATGAAGGTCGCGGCTATGGCCGGGAGGATGATATTTTTCATGTAAAAGGTTTTGGGTTTAGTTTCCGTGAGAATGAAGATAGTCATTCCCCGGTGATGAAGTAACAAAAATGCCGCCAAAAGAGTTGAACCATCGTTGGGCAAATTGGTATACCTTTGTAACCAGTTACACAGAGTATACCATGATGGAACAGGATAAACAAACGGTCCGCAGCCAGGCGGATGAATTGAAAGCGCTACAGGATACCATTTACGTGATCGGTGGAAAATGGACACTGCCTGTTATCAACGCAATTTGCAACGGCAACAACCGTTTCCGGGAAATCGAACGCAGTATCCCGGGCATTACCACCCGTATGCTGTCGCGCGAGTTGAAGGAGTTGGAAATGAATAAACTGATCACCCGCACAGTGTACGACGAATCGCCTGTGCTGGTCGAGTACAGCTCCACCGACTACTGCAAGTCACTGGGGCCGGTAATTGCCTCTATGATCACCTGGGGAAAGCAGCACCGTAAAAAGATACGGGCACAGCAAACGGTCTAATGCAGCTCGTTCAGGTTAAACAGGTTCTTTAATTTCTCTTCCTCTAAATCCAGTTCCAGCATATACTTGCGGATAATGATCTCGTCAAACTCCTCTTTCCCGTTTATTTTCTGCAGCACCTTGCGCTGGTGATCGATCACTTCTGTGTTAATCCGGTGATAGGCGGAATAGATATTGCCATCGGTACGGCCGTTCAATAACATCTCTGTAAAATGCTCCGAGTATTGCAGGTTGTTTTTAAGGTGATGGGCATACGCTTTCAGCAGGTCGCTTCCTTCCACATCGTTTTTATATTTTTCTTCCAGTAACGTCAGCGAACTGTTTGCCAGTTTTTTGCGGATAATGGCTTCCTGTTCATGAGCAGGAATGGAATTGTCCGGCGCTTTCACGTCTGCCATCTTCACTACCCATGGCAGCGTAAGTCCCTGGAACAACAACGTAATCAGGATAACGGAGAAGGTGATAAACAGGATGAGGTTTCTTTGCGGGAACGGCTGCCCGTGATTAATCGTTAGCGGGATCGACAGGGCTGCGGCCAGGCTCACCACGCCCCTCATGCCCGCCCATCCGAACACAAGCGGCGCCCGGTAACCCGGGTTCGGATCAGCTACTGTAATAAAATGTGTGGCGAAGCGGGTGAAGATGGAAGCGCCCATCGCGCAGATCATTCTCGAAACAATTACTACTATAGAGATGTAAATGCTGTACCTGATAGCATCCCAGATCGAGGTGGTGCCCAGTTGTGCTACGATGACCGGCAATTCCAGGCCAATGAGCATAAACACGATCCCGTTTAACACAAAACCCAGCGTTGCCCAAACGTTATTGGTTTGTAGGCGGCCTTCATTATTCAATATGCGCTGGCTTTGGTTAGAGAGGAAGAGTCCCCCGCTTACCACCGCCAGTACACCGGAATAGTGAAACTGTTCCGCCGTAAGGTACATCACATAAGGCGCGGCGATAGTAAGAATGGTATCGATACTGGGCGTGGTAGGCATCCAGCGGTGGATGGCGTAAAAGATAGCGGCTACGGCCAGTCCGCATAAAATACCCATCACGATCATGCTGGCAAAACTGGTAGCCGCTTCCTGGAAGCTGAAGGTGCCCGTAGCCACCGCAATAATTGCGAACCGGAATACAATAAGGCTGGCCGCATCGTTGAGCAAACTTTCTCCTTCTATAATAGCCGCCAGGTTTTTAGGAACGGGCGTAGTTCTTAAAATGGATGTGGCCGACACCGCATCGGGAGGGGAGATGATACCACCCAGCAGGAAGCCGAGCGCCAGCGTAAAGCCTGGTATAACACTGCTCGAGAACCAGGCGATCACACAGGAGGTAAGGATTACAATGCCGAATGCAAAGGTTGAGATGATGCGCCGGTACTTCCAGAACTCCTTCCAGGAGGTTTGCCAGGCCGCCTCATATAGCAGCGGCGGCAGGAAAATCAGGAAAATAAGTTCCGGGTCGATGGTGATGTCGGGAACGATGCGTAACCAGCCGATGGCCAGGCCGGCCACTACGAGTACGATTGGATAGGCTACTTTCAGGCGGTGTGCCAGCATCACTAATAACAATATGACAAGCACCAGGGCAAGATAGATAATGAAAGTTTTTTGCATGTAAGGCGTGTTAAGGGCGGCAAATCCGGAAGCGGCCTGTCTTAAAATTAATCATTGTTTTTACATTCTGAAATGGCTCCTGCTGCTTGTTTATACCCACTACAACCTTTGATATGGCTAAAAGTGTACGAGTTCTTGTATAAATATGTAGTTTTACGAGCAGTGAAAAATCCAGGTTAACGAATGACGGTTCAGGCTTTACATAATGAAGCGGATATGCTCAAAGGCATGCAGGATGGTGACGCTACGGCGTTTACGGTGCTGTACCGTCATTATAGTCCTGTTATTTACACCGTTACACTACGCATGGTGAAAGATCCTGCTGCTGCACAGGAAATTGTGCAGGATATTTTTTCAGATATCTGGAAAAACCGCGAGGGGCTTGAAATAGAAAACCTGGCCGCTTATCTTTATCGGGCTGGCCAGAACCGTGTACTCAACTTCTTTAAACGACTCCGGAACGACCGGCAGCGTATGGAAGATTTTAGGATATTTGCCGAAGAACACTATTCACATATCGAGGAAGCACTACATTTTCGCGAAAGCACCGAATTACTGAATCAGGTGCTGGATGGACTAACACCACGCCAGCGCCGTGTTTATGAACTTTGTAAAGTGGAAGGCCGTTCCTACAAAGAGGCCGCCACCATTATGGGAATATCTGCCTTCACAGTAAAAGAATACCTGGTAGAGGCTAATAAAAGAATACGTGCCGGCTTCGGTAATAATCCAGGCCTGGTCATCATTTTGCTCTTTATTGCGGCAGAACACGGATTATTTTAAAAAAAAACTTTTCATCCGCTCCCCCCTTTTCTTTATTTCCGTTGTCATATTAATAGATGGAGCGATCAGCGATTTATTATACCAACCTGTTCAACAGGTTGCTGGAGGGTAACTGTACGGCCGCCGAAACGGCGGAACTGGTAAGCTGGCTGGGAAGTGAGCATGCCGACCCGCAGGCTGCTGCGCTGATTGGCCAACAGTTCACGCAGGCATCTATGCCCGTAACGATCGATCCTTCCATAAAGGAAATGCTGGACAATATGCTTCCGGCGATATTAGCCGCCTCGCCAGCCAAAGTGGTACCTATGCGCCGCAGGCGCTACTGGCCTGCCATAGCCGCCGGTCTTTTACTGCTGGTGTTCGCCGGCAGCGCGGTACTATGGCAAATGCGCAGTCCTAAACCGGTCGCTCCAATGGTGGTAGGGCCCGATGTAATGCCAGGTACTGATAAAGCGGTACTCACGCTCTCCGATGGCTCCCGTATCACGCTGGACAGTAACGGAACACATTCGCTTACACAGGGCGGTGTAAACCTGAACCAACAGGGAGGTCAGCTTATATATAATGGAATCGATAACGATAATGGAGAAGTAGTGTACAATACACTTACTACGCCGAATGGCGGCCAATTTAGCCTGGTGTTGCCCGATGGCAGTAAGGTTTGGCTGAACGCAGTGTCGGCCTTACGCTACCCGGTAGTATTTAATGGTAACGAAAGAATGGTGGAGCTGGATGGTCAGGCCTATTTTGAAATAGCACCCGGGGCCGACAAGCCGTTTCGCGTGAAAACGCCTGCCGGTACAGTAACAGTACTGGGCACCAGCTTCGATATTATGGCTTATGCCAACGAAGCCAGTGTTAATACAACAGTGGTATCGGGAAAGGTGAAAGTGGTACTGGGTGGGGATGAGGTTGTACTTACGGAAGGCAGGCAAACGGTGGTGGACCGTACAACCGGTGCCATACAACTGCGTGAAAAGGGACAAGTGAACATTGCCAGCGTTACGGCCTGGAAGAACGGGTATTTTGTATTCGACAACGACAATGTTTCCTCGGTGATCCGCCAGATACAAAGATGGTATGGGGTGGAAGTAAGATATGAAGGAAAAGAAGAAGGACACATTAATGGGGAAATCCCAAGGGACTATGCACTTTCAGAGGTACTGAATATATTAAGAATATGCGGCGTAGACTGCCGGCTGGAGAATAAAATCATCATAGTGGAATAATAAAAAAGACGAGTGAGCAGCCAACCGAAATATGTTTTTTTATCAATCAAAATCGAGGAAAATGATCTATTTAGTTTGTCGTACAAAATCGGCAGTATCGTGGACAACCACACGATGCAGTAATTAATCTGTTTAACGAGTTTAGGGATTACCACTAAAAAATAGGCCGTAATGTTCGAGCATCACGGCCTGGGTGTGGTGAGTAATACCGTTTTGCGTAACTGAATTATCAAACCAAACATTTCAAATCTATGCAATTTCTTGCAAAATGCAAGATCATGCCGCTTATTAGCGTAAGGGGGATGGTCAGGCTTCGATGTACAGCACAAATCCTGCTGATTATGAGATTAACTTTTTGCCTTATTCTGGGCTTTACATTACAACTAAGCGCCGCCAGTTACGCGCAACAGGTGTCTATTACTACAAAAGGCGCCCGGCTGGAAAACGTTTTCCGCCAGATCAAAGAACAAACGGGTTACACCTTTGTGTACCGTACCGAGTGGATGCAATACGCGTCTACAGTGGATATCAATCTCCAGAATGCGCCTTTGGAGGAAGCGCTGGACCTTTGTTTCAAGAACCAACCATTGACATATTCGATCACCCGTAAAACCATCGTGGTAAAGCAGCGTGAACTGCGCCGCCTGGTACCTTACGCAAGTGTGGCCGACCTTATTACAGTACGCGGGCAGGTGGTAGATGTGGACGGAAATCCCATCCCCGGCGCCAGCGTATTTGTAGTGGGGGCGAAAAATGGGGTGGTAACCGATGCCAATGGCAACTTTACCATTAAGACCAAGGAGGATGACGTAAAAATGCGCGTCACCTTCATGGGTTATGAAGAAGCCGAGTTTAAAGGGTCGGCCGCCACATTTCTCAGGATAAAACTGCGTTTAAAAGACCAGAAGCTGGATCAGGTGGTAGTTACGGGGATGATGAACCGCGACAGGAAAACCTTTTCCGGTGCTACGGCTTTTTATACGGGCGATCAACTGAAAACGGTGAGTAACGTAAACGTTATTCAGGGCCTCCGCACGTTAGACCCCTCGTTCCTGGTGCTGGAAAATAACCTGCAGGGTAGTAATCCTAACCAGTTACCTACCATCGAACTTCGTGGTCAGACCAGTATTTCTAACGACGCTTTACGCGATCAGTTCTCTATCGATCCCAACCAGCCGCTTTTCATTCTCGACGGTTTTGAGTCAACACTCAGGCAAATCATCGACCTGGACATTAACAGGGTAGCATCTATTACTATCCTGAAAGATGCAGCTTCTACTGCTATCTATGGTTCCCGGGCTTCTAACGGTGTGGTGGTAGTAGAAACGATTAAACCGAAATCGGGATTAATGTCGATGAGTTATACCAATGACCTTACTTTCGAGTTTCCCGATCTCACCAGTTACAACAGGATGAACTCCCGCGAGAAACTGGAGTTCGAAAGGCTTTCCGGTCGTTATGTAAATGGACGTTTCGATAACCTGGAAAGGGTTAGCAGTTTCTACCAGCCTTTATACTCCTTCCGTATGCAGGAAATTGAGCGTGGCGTAAACACCTACTGGCTCAGCGATCCTGTGCGTAACGGGGTGTCGCAGCGTAACTCTTTATACATAGGTGGCGGTAGTGAAAAACTGATTTTCGATATCGGTGGCAACTACCGTAAACAGGATGGTGTTATGATCGGCAGCGGGAAGGAAGACTGGGCTACCCGGTTGAATCTTTCTTATCGTAATAAAGGTTTGAGCGTAAGCAACAATGCGTTCATCAGTGGTTTGAAATCTACGGAGTCGCCATATGGCAGTTTTACTACCTGGGTGAATATGAACCCTTATTACCGTAAGGCAGACGCTAATGTAATGAATCTCGAAAGCTACCTGGACCAGACTACCGGTAAAACCGGGTTTATAACGAACCCGCTTTACAACGCGAAACTTAATAGCTTTGACAGGGGCCGCACACTTACCATTACCAATAACCTGCAGGCGAACTACGATATCGTGCCTGGCCTTCGCGCCCAGGCGTCTTTGCAGGTAATTAAAGCAACGTCAGAGGATAATGAGTTTACCTCGCCGCTGAATACCAGTTATCGCGATGTGGCCATTGAACAAAAGGGCGCTTATAAGTTTAGCAGTGGTAGCATGTTTTCTTATACTACCAACGCCATGCTTAGCTATTTCAAAAACGTAGGTAAACAAACATTCAACCTTTCTTTACGGGGAGAAATGGCACAGACCAAAAACCGCGCTGAAGGTTTTTCAGCAGTGGGCTTTCCCGCTGCCAGTAACGGTAACCCCCGTTTTGCATATGGATATGCCGAAGGTGGTACGCCTTCCGCAGCTACCAGCATTTCGCGCCGTAACTCTATGGTGTTAGCCGGCGGTTACTCATTTGATACGCGTGTGAACCTGGATGCATCGTTCACTTATGATGGCTCTACCGCGTTCGGGCAATCTAATCCATATTCGCCTTTCTACTCGCTGGGCGCCAGTTGGAATATGGAAAGAGAGAAATTTATGTCGAGGTATAAATGGATCAACTCTCTCCGTTTGAGAGTGAACGGTGGTCTTACCGGCAACCAGAACTTCAGTTCTACATCTTCTGTATCAACCTATAACTACCAGGCTGCTTATAACTACTTCGGCCAGGGTGTGGTACTGTCTACCCTCGGTAACCCAAACCTGAAATGGCAGAATACTTTGCAATACAGCGCCGGTCTGGATGCACAATTGCTAAAGAACCGGATCAGTGTGCAGGTGAATGCTTACCGTAAATTAACCGATCCGCTGGTAGTGGCTGTTACGCTGCCTTCCTCTACCGGTCTGACAAATTATCCATTTAATGCAGGCGACCTTACCGTAACTGGTTTGGAGTTCACCGTGCGTGCTTCACCTGTTTTTTTACCTGCGGAGCGTAAGGTATGGACGATCGGCGTTACTGGTTCTAAATACACCCAAACTTACGACAACTTTAATAACAAGCTGATGGGTATGAATGAAAAACTCCGTCAGTCGAACTCGCTGGTCCGCTACCGCGATAATCATTCTCCGGACGATATATGGGCTGTGCCTTCTCTGGGTATCGATCCTGTTACCGGGCGCGAAATGTTCCGCAAACTGGATGGTACCAATACCTTCGACTTTAGTTATGACGATCAGGTGGTAGTGGGTAACTCCCGCCCGAACCTGCAGGGGGTAGTCACCAACTCGGTTACTTATAAAGGTTTCTACTGCTCACTCAACTTCCGTTATATCGTGGGGCAGGACATTTTTAACAGCGTATTGTACAACCGTGTAGAAAACATCAGCATGTCGAGCCTTATCGCAAACAACCAGGATAAAAGAGCGTTGTACGATCGTTGGAAGCAGCCAGGTGATCAGTCGGAGTTTAAAAACATCTCTATTACTGATTACACGCCTATGTCGTCGCGCTTTGTACAACGCGAACACTCCTTTACCATGGAAGCAGCTAATGTTGGCTACCAGTTCATCGACGCTCCATGGATCAGGAAGGCACGCCTTTCTAACCTGAAACTCAGCGCGTTTACGAACGAGATATTCAGGATATCCAATATAAGACGTGAAAGAGGGATCGATTACCCTTATGCACGATCTTTCTCCTTTAGCCTGACCGCTAATTTTCAATAACTGTTAAAGTATTGTACGGCATGATATTCAAGAAAAAAATAACGATCCTCCTCCTTTCCGTGTTAGCGCTCAGCTCCTGTAAAAAGTGGCTGGAAGTGCAGCCCGAGGATAAGTTTACCGAGGATATGATATATAAGAACGAGCAGGGATTCCTGTCTGCGCTGAATGGTGTATACATCAAAATGGCCGAGAACAACCTTTATGGTGCCAATCTCACTATGACAACCCTCGACCTGTTTGCTCAGCGTTATTACAGTACATCTTCCAACTCTAAATGGCGGGAGTATCCCACGCTTAACTACGGTGATAACGGTGTGCGTGGTAACCTGGAGAGCATTTGGGAAAGTATGTATGTATGCATTGCTAACCTGAACCGCTATGTTGGCAATTTCGATATTTATGGAAAAAACCTGCAGCCGGAAGTAGAGAAATCTTATAAAGGACAGGCACTTGCGTTACGTGCGTTTCTGCATTTCGACCTGTTACGTATGTGGGGGCCGGTGTATAACAGTGTTGATTCCACCGCACCTTCTATTCCCGTGTATACGAAGGTGGGCGAAACTATCAGCGATTTTATGCCAGCTAACCAGGTGATAGATTTTATTCTGAAGGATATTCAGGATGCGGAGGAGTTGCTGACCAACGACAGCGTTAAAATTAACGGTTATAAGAACGGGAGTAATTTCAGGATGAACCTGTATGCCGTAAACGCATTAAAAGCTAGAGTGCTGCTATATCGTGGCGATAAAACCGGTGCCCTGGCAGCAGCTAAAGAGGTAATAGCCCTGCAAACTAAATTTCCCTGGGTTACCAGGGCGGCTATTACCAGTAACCGCGATTATCCGGACAGGGTGTTTGGTACCGAGGTGTTGTTCGGCCTCTACGCCCGTAACATGTACACCAACTACAACAGCTTTTTTAATCCCGAAAATACAACGGATAATATCCTGGCGGCGGGGCCTTCCACCTACCTGGAATCCCTGTTCGAAAGCCAGGCAGATTACCGCTACTCGCAGTTGTGGCTGTTGCCATCTTCGGGGGTAAACTTCCGCACACTTTACAAGTACTCGGATGTTACCAACAAAAGCGCTTACCTATTCCGTTTTATGGCGCCATTAATCCGTATGAGCGAAATGTATATGATTGCCGCAGAATGTGAGCCCGATCCGGTGGAAGGGTTGAAGTATATTAATCTGATCAGGGCGAACCGTGGTTACGATGCCGATCTTACTAATGCCGCCAACCTGGAAACCGAGATCAGGAAAGAATATATGAAGGAATTTGCAGGAGAGGGGCAGTTATGGTTTTTCTATAAACGGAAAAAACTAACCAGTGTGGCGTCTGCAAGCAGCGGTACGGTTAGTTATTCGCTGTCTAAATACGTATTCCCTTTACCTGATTCGGAAACTTCGTCCAGGTAAACCTACTTCAAAATCTTTTAAATAAATGAAGATGAAAAATATTGTAACTGGCATACTGGCCGCCTGCTTTTCCAGCCTCCTTCTTATTTCCTGCGAAAGGGAAAAACTGGACTTATACAACCAGGATAAGGAAGGTTCCAGCATCTATTTTAAAGAGAAATTTGATAACCTTCTTGACCAATACGCACCGCTGTTCATCAATAAATATATTACGCTGGGTTACACTCCGCTGGCTGTAACCGATACTATTATTAATATCCCGGTTGCTTTTACCGGCAATGTATCGGATTCAGATCGTGTCTATAAAGTGGTGATCGATACTTCCAGTACTATGATAGAAGGAACGGACTTCGTATTTGTAAAACCTTTCGTGATGAAAGCAAATCGTGTGGCAGACTCAATACAGGTGAAACTGCTGCGTAACCAGCGTATGAGAGATACTACCCTGGCGCTTAACCTCACCCTGGAAGCCAATGAGTATTTCAATATCAATGTGCCTGTTAAAAAGAACTATGCGGGCAATGCTACCAGGAGTATCATCAATTACCAGGTTGAGGCCAACGATATCACCGGTAAGCCTTTCCTGTGGACCAGCACCACCTATAAAACCTATTCAGAAGGATATTTCGGTACCTATTCAAAAGCTAAGTTCCTGCTGATGATCGATGTGCTGGATATTAAGATCGAGGTGGTAACTGTAGAACCGGTGCTGCCTGCAAGGTTTAGCCTTGATTATTTCCTGATATGGAGTAATTACATGGTTTACTGGCTGGGTAAAGAAAAGGCCGAAGGCCGAATTTATTACGATGAGTTTGGAGCAGAAATCAAAATGGGGCCGAACGCGAGATAATTATTACAATATTAAATGTGCGATCATGACATTTCAATGGTTTAAATATATCTGTTGCCTTACTTTATTTGCCAGCCTGTTTACAGCCTGCAAAAAGGACTTGGGTAACTATACTTATAAGGATATCAACACACTTACCATTAAAAATATTCCCGATACCTTAAGCCTTATTAACGGGCAGGCGGTGAATATAGAGCCTGGACTTGATTTTACGCAGGATACGGTAGCGGGCAATTATAGTTTCGAGTGGGTATCTTACGATCCCAGGCTTGCGGATGTATACACCAAAAAAGTGCTGGCAGATACTCGCGACCTTAAAATGACTTTACCCTTAGGTATTGGTAACTACAATGTTTACTATACGGTAAAGGAAAAGTCGACCGGTATTACCTGGCAGAAAAAAATACTGGTGATTATTACCGGTACCATTAAACGCAGGGGATGGTTTGTATTGTCTGATGTGTCGGACAAAGCGAAACTGGATTATTTTGAAGAAGATATGGCCGCTCCGGGTACCTTCCTGGTGGAGTACCGCAATTTTATTGCCAGGGTGCTGGATAAGGTAACAGCCACGCCTATGTCGCTGCAGGGTAAACCTACGTTTATAGAAGTGTTTTCTAATACGGTAGCAGGCGTAACCGGTGCAAAACAGTGGTTGTACATCGGTACTGAAAACAGCGGGGAGAAGATTAATATCACAGATGGTTTTACCTGGGAAAATCCCTTGTATTCCATAAAAGCTGAAACGGCTACCGGCACTTATCCTGCTACACCCAGCTGGGTAAGAGGTTTGTCTACTCAGGGATACGCCTACCAGGAAGGAAATCTGTTCTTCTCCTACCCCGTGCTTCGTGCTGTATGGGGAGTACCTGTTAATCGTTTGTCTACCGGCGAGCCTTTCAGTATAGCGCCTCACATTGCAATGTCTACTGGTGGCGTTTCACTGGTGTTTGATCGTAACAATAAACGCTTCCTGAAACATAACGCTTCCAATTTCATGACCACCCTCACCCCCAAGCGCTTTGATCCTAACAACATGAACAAAGACCTGGTGTGGATGGGGCATACAAGTGCTTTTGGCGGACAGGCGATCGCTATCTTAAAAGACGCGGCTGATAAACGTTACCTGGCAAGGATGCAGTTTACGACGTCTGGTACGTTTGCAGCAGATTCACTGAAGGAAGTTACGCTTACCGACCTGGCTGGCGCAGAGAATTTCATTATGGACAACCAGTTCGGGTACTTTCTTTACAGCAAAGGTGGTAAACTATACCGTTATAACCTGGATACAGAAGAACTGATCCTGATTAAAGATTACGGTGCTTCAGCACAAATTACCCTGTTAAAGAACCGCGTGGGCTCATTTGCGCAGTGGTTCCAGGTAGAGGCCCGTCCCGATATTTACAACAAGGTGCAACTGGAACCACTCATCCTCGGCATTACTGTAGGTGTGTTTGAACCAGCTAATCCAGCTACTTCCGGCAAACTCGATGTTATCAAAATAAGCGGCTCGGCCGCATCGTCTTACTACACCCTCACTGGCTTCGGCAAAGTAGTAGACGCGGGTTATACGAACCTGAACTAATATTAATTGTGATCTATGGACCCCCTGGCCTATGACGTTTCATCGTCATAGGCCCTTTTTTATCCCCAAACCATCCTGTACCATCCTGTATACGGATACTATATGAAAATAATTTTCCTAAGTTTATGTTGTAAAAGCCTCCTTTCACTTTGTCGGATTCACGTTATACAGACCAATTGCTGCTCGCGCAAATGGCAACCGGGAGCGAACCTGCTTTCTGCCGGCTGTTTGATATCTATTGGAACAAAGTGTACGCCACCGCCCTTTTGCTCACCAAATCGCCCGTAATGGCCCAGGATATAGCGCAGGAAGTATTCCTGCAGTTATGGCAGCGTCGTGAACAGGCGATGGATATAGAGAAGCTGGAGGGTTTCCTGTTTATCAGCGCCCGTAATTTGGTTTTTAAGAAGATGAGCCGCCTGAAACTGGAAGATGCCTATCAGCAATACCTTTCCGGGCAACCCGTAAATGCCGCTCAGCATGCGGGTGAGGTAACGGAGTTTAAAGAATTGCATTCCATCGTGGAGGCAGGTATTTGTAAACTCCCCCCGCAACAGCAAAAGGCCTTTCGTTTAAGCCGCGAAGGCGGTTTAAGTCATGAGGAAATAAGCCTGCAAATGGGCGTAAGCCGCGGGGCGGTAAAGGATTATATCGTTCGTTCTATTTCTTTCCTGCGTAAATACCTCAGTGAACATGCGCTGGTATTCGTTTTTACTGCCCTTTCTTTCCTGCTCAAAAAATATTTTTAGCAAGACACTTCCTGTTTCCTTTTTCACGGGTCTTTATGATAGAGGCCACCTTGCCTGGTTATTATGAAAGAAGCTGAATTTCTCAAACTTATGCAAAAATACGTAGCGGATGAACTTACGGAAACGGAGTTCAGCCAGCTGTGGAATGCCTTGCGGCAGCCCGGCCACCGGGAAGCCTGGACGGTCTTCATGCACCAGGTTTGGGAACAGCAGGGCGCCGGTATGCAGGGTGAGGACCTTAAAAAGGAGTCGCTGGCCAATGTGATGAAAGTACTGCACGAGGGCAAGCGCCGTGGAATGATCAAAAAGCTTTCCTGGTGGGCTGCCGCAGCCTGTATGATCGGCCTTTCGGCAGGTGCCTTCCTGTTTAATGCAAAAAAAAACACACCAGCAGTGGAACTGGCGCAGGCCGTTACGCCCAAAACGCCCATTCGTCCAGGCGGTAACCATGCCATGCTTACGCTGGCCGATGGTAGTGTAATTGAACTGGATAGCGCCGCTAACGGTGTACTGGGCCAGCAGGGTAATGCCAAAGTAGTGAAACTCGCCAACGGGAAACTGGCCTATGATCATAACGGGCAGCGCGGAGGTGAGGTAGTATATAATACCATGCGTACGCCCCGCGGCGGGCAATACCAGGTTACATTGCCGGACGGTTCGAAAGTCTGGCTCAACGCCGCATCTTCCATTACCTATCCCACTGCCTTTACAGGAAAAGAAAGAAGGGTGAAGATCACCGGCGAAGTATATTTTGAAGTGAATTCCCTCAACGCGCAAAGCCCTTTTTACGTAAACATTATGAGCGAAGAAGGGAAGCAGAAGGATGAACTGGTGGTGTTAGGAACGAGTTTCAACGTAAACGCGTACGATAACGAAGACGTAGTAAAAACCTCCCTGCTCGAAGGTAAAGTGCTGATATTGCGGCAGGAGCAAAAAATACCCATTACAGTAGGTTACCAGGCCCGGATGGGCGAAATCATAGAAATGGAACGGGCCGATATGGAAGAAGTGACGGCCTGGAAAGACGGCTACTTCAAATTTAGCCAGGCCAACATAGGATTGGTGATGCGGCAGGCAGAGCGCTGGTACGATATAGAGACCGATTTCCCGCGTGGTATTCCGTCAGATGCCTTTAGCGGTACCCTGCCGCGGCATGTAAGTCTTGAGCAGTTTTTGCAGATATTAGTGTATAGTGATATAAACGCAGTAATAAAAGACCGGAGAGTTATTGTAAACAGCAAGTAACATCAATCAGAATCAACGTTTGAAGGCCGGTAACTTGCGCCGGAGAACTGATACAGGTTAAATTTTTTTCGCAAACGGGCTTAAACAAAAAGGCCGGAAGTACGGGGGTACTGCCGGCTGTAGTCTGAGCGTCCGTTTTTCAGCTATCGACAACTGTAGAACAGGGTAAAACCCAAACAAACCACTAAGTTATGAAATTTAAATTCAGCAATTCCACTCCTGAACGGGGCCGCGGCAGCGTGCTGCTATCACAACTGCGGCCATCCGGAAAAATGATCTTGATTATGAAGCTCACTACTATTTTGCTTCTTGTTGCATTATTACAGGTAAAAGCCGAAGGCTTTAGCCAGCAGGTAACGTTACATGTAAAAAACGGCTCGCTGGACAAAGTATTTGCGCAGTTGGGAAAGCAAACCGGTTATCATTTCTTTTTTAATGAAAGGCTGGTTAAAAATGCCCGCAAAGTATCCCTGCACCTCAACGAGGTTAGCTTCCAGGAAGCATTAGACGCCTGCTTCAGCGGGCAACCCTTCAATTATGTAATTGTAGATAAAACGGTGGTGGTACGTAAAAAGGACGAACCATTACCCGCTATCAGAACAGTAGCCGCAGCACCACTGCTGATATTGATAAAAGGAAAAGTCACCAATGAAAAGGGTGAGCCTTTACCAGGTGCCAGTATTAGATTGAAAAATAGTACCAAAGGCGCTACCTCCGATGCTAAAGGGGAGTTTAACTTCACTGTACCGGATAATACGGAAGTGGTGCTGGAAGTAACGATGTTGGGCTACAAAACGCAGCAAGTTACGCCTTCGGATGTCGCCAATGTAACCATCCTGCTAGTGGAAGAAGCCACTACGCTCGATAACCTCGTGGTTATTGGTTATGGTACTACAAAGCGCCAGGACTTCACAGGTTCTGTGAGTTCTGTGAAAATGGAGAATTCGCCACTGGCTTCCCTTCCTAACCAGAACGCGCTGGAAGCGCTTAAGGGCAACGTGTCGGGCTTAAGCATCGGTGCCAGTAACTCTGCCGGCGGCCAGCCTTCTATGCTCATTCGTGGCCAGAACTCTATCAGCGGTAACAACGATCCGCTGATCGTGCTGGACGGGGTGGTGTTCCTGGGTAGTATCGGCGATATTAACCCGAACGACATCGCCAGCTTCGACGTATTAAAAGATGCTACGTCCGCCGCGGCTTACGGCTCACGCTCTGCCAACGGGGTAATTGCCATCACCACTAAAAAAGGACGTATCGGTAAACCTGTTATCTCTTTTAATACTTCTACAGGTTTACAAAGCTGGCAAAACAAACCGGTGATGATGAAAGGGGAGGAGTGGCTGGAAGTAGTGAATGCCAGGAACAAGTATACACCGGGTTCTACGAACTGGATGAAGCCCGGGGAAATTGCGAATATGAACGCCGGGAAAGAAACGGTTTGGCTGGACGAGGTAACCCGCACGGGTGTTATCCAAAGTTACCAGGCGGCCATCTCTGGTGCTACACCACAAACGAACTACTACCTGTCTTCTTCTTTCGATCAGAATAAAGGTATTGTGAAGGGGGATGATTTTAAAAGGATCTCTATTCTCGCCAAACTGAACATGAACGTAACATCATGGCTGGAAATTGGTGCGGATGGTAGCTACACGAAACGCGATTATTCTGGTTTTGCCGCCAACGTGGGCGAAGCGCAAACCATGAGCCCTTACGGCGTGATGTACCGCGACAGCCTCGGGCACCTTGAGAAGTATCCTTACACGCAGTCGGCTATTAACCCGCTTTGGGGTGTGCAGGATGGTACGCGGGATAACATGGACATTGGTAATAACTTCCGCCTGAATGCGCACGCTGTGGTAAGGGTACCATGGATAGAGGGGCTGAGCTACAGGGCTAACTACATGCTGAACCTTGATAAAGATAAATCGGGCAACTTTACGAATGAAAGCTACTACATTGCTGAAGGTGAAGGCATAGCGCGTTATGCACCTGCTACGGTACAGGGTTTCCTGTCGCGCGCCAACGGCAACATCGATAACAGCAGCAACTACAGTTATGTGATCGATAACATTCTGAACTATAAACGCAGCTTTGGTAAACATGGTGTGGATGTAACGGCGGTAGCTACACGTGATTACCTGAAGTTTGAGTCGGAAAACTCTACGGGTAGCGACTACCAGGCGAACGGTAATACGGCTTTGGGTATGTATGGCTTACAGAAAGCTACTGTGCAGCGCGTAACGGTAAACATCAGCGAAAGAGCGAATATTGGTTATCTCGGTCGCTTAAGCTACTCTTATAACAACCGTTACTTCTTCACTGGTTCTTATCGCCGCGACGGTGCCTCTGTATTTGGCGCCAATAACAAATGGGCCGACTTCGCCGCCGCCGGTATGGCCTGGCGTATCACCGAAGAGGCGTTCATGAAAAAGGTGCCGTATCTCAATAACATGAAACTTAAATTCTCATGGGGACAAAACGGTAACCAGGGTATTGGCCCCTACGGTACACTGTCTACCATTGCCAACGGTGCCTCCGGTGGTGTACGTTACGAATTTTCGAACACGGCGAGCCAGATCTTTTACGGCCTCTTCCAGGACGCACTGGGCAACTCTGACCTGGGCTGGGAAACCACCGAATCATGGAACACCGGCTTCGAGTCTTCCTGGTTAAATGACCGTATTTCACTCGACCTGGATATTTATCAGTCAAAAACCACCGACCAGATATTTACCCGTAACATCCCCGTGATGACTGGTTTTAAAACAGTGAGAACATCGATGGGGCAGGTAGATAACAAGGGCCTTGAAATTACGCTGCGTACCGTGAACATTAAACAGGCAGATTGGGGATGGAATACTTCTTTTACTTTCTGGAAGAACCGCAACAAGCTGGTGAAATTATATGGAGAGGATAAAAACAATGATGGTAAAGAAGACGATGATATTTCCGGCGGCCTGTTTATCGGGCATTCACTGGGTGCTATTTATGGGTACGAGCAAATAGGTATCGTGCAGGAGTCAGATACTGCCTATATGCGTAAAACAGGCGCTGCTGCGGGTGCGCCTATGTACCGCGACCTTGATAAAGTAGATGGTATCAGCGCAGCCGACCGTAAGATACTGGGATATGCGCCCGATAACTTCCGCTTAAGCATGAGCAATATGTTTAATTATAAACAATTCGATCTGTATGTAATGGTGTCGGGCAACTTTGGTGGTAATGGTTACTACCAGAGAAGCAATGCGGCTGCCTATCTTACATCTGGTACGGGTCGTTTTAACGATAACATGACCTCTAAACCTTACTGGACGCCTGAGAACAAGAGTAACGTGTACCCGTCTGCCTTCTTTAGCGGTGATGGCCGTTTCCTTGGATTACAGTCGCGCGCTTTTGTAAGAGTGCAGGATGTTACCGTATCGTACCGCCTGAAACAAGAACTGTTAAGGACCTTACATGTTAATTCGGCTAAGTTTTACTTCAGTGCCAAGAACCTGGCCACCTTTACCGACTGGTTCGGCGGTGATCCTGAAACAGGTACACCGGTTAGGGAAAATACCTTCCCTGTTCCATCTACCTATTCTTTTGGTGCCAACATCAGTTTCTAACTATTATTCAAATTGCTCAATATGAAAAAGTCAATATATCAGCTGAAATGGGCGTTGCTGCTGTCGCTGGCAACAGTGCAGGGTTGTAAGTCGGATAGTGAGTTCCTGCAGGAGAGGCCCGCTACCTTTTACACGGTGGATAATGCTTTCACCACATCGAGCCAGGTAGACCAGGTGCTGGTATCTATCTACTCTCAACTCCGCGATTTGTGGGCTAACCCGGCCGAGGAAGGGTGGATCATCGTGTTGCGTGGTAATGGTACCGATATGTTCGATATCCCCAGTATCCGTAAATCCAGCTCTTTTAATAACTATGGTAACATCAACGCCGAAAACGGAACGTTCTATAATGTATACAGCACCTGGTACCAGATGATATCCAAGGCCAATATGGCTTTGTATGCGGCAGAACTGCCGAACATCACCTGGGCCACACCTGCTGATAAATCGTATACCATTGCGCAGGCGCGTTTCTTCCGTGCCTTTGCTTACCGTAACCTGGGCGAGTTGTTCGGTGGTGTGCCGTTGGTAACGGAAATATCCAAGGCGCCGCGTTATGATTTTAAACGCGCTACCCGCGCAGAAACGTACCAGTTTGCGATAGACGAACTGCTCGCCATCGAAAATGATTTGCCTGTGACTACTACAAGGGGCGGCAGGGTAGTGCAGGGTGCTGCACAGCATAACCTGGCAGAACTGTACCTGGCTTTAGGTACGCAGTTAAAGGCGGATGGGAAAACAGCGGAAGCACAAACTGCATTTACCAATGCTATCACCTATGCCAGCAAAGTAATAGACGGCGGCACCTATAACCTGATGAATGCCCGCTACGGCAGCCGCAGAACGGAAGCGCAGGGCAACGTGTACTGGGACCTCTTCCAGGAAAACAACGTGAACTACCAGGATGGTAATAAAGAATGCGTATGGGCTATACAAATAGATTATGCCGCTTACAGGGCCGAAGACGGTAAATCTAAATTGCCGTACTCCCGCATATACAGCCCTGTATTTCGCGATGGTGCCAAGGATCACCTGACAGGTACGAACGTAGATGTTGGCGGTCGTGGTATTTCGCTGATGATGCCTACCATGTACACCCGCGACGATATTTACGCCGGTGTTTGGGCAAACGATATGCGTAACACCGATATCGTATTCCGCCGCATCTTTAACGGCAACGTAGCCACATCACCTTACTTTAATAAACCCATTCCCTGGACTGTTTTATACAACGGCAGTGCGGATGCTACTACCAATACCAACAACCGTAGCCTTTGTTACCCGGTGTCCTGCAAAATAGCTACCGATAAATACACTGGCCTGGCCGATGGTGAAAACATGAGTAACCTGTTCCGTGATGACTATTTCATCCGCTTATCAGAAACGATACTACTGCGGGCCGAAGCCAAGCAACGCGCCGGTAATAAACATGGCGCTGCAGACGACATCAACCTGCTGCGCACCCGCGCTCAGTGTACTTACCAGGTAACCGCCGCCGATGTAGACGATAACTTTAACCTGATACTGGACGAACGTGCGCGCGAACTGGTATACGAAGAATGTCGCTGGAATACCCTGTTACGTATGGGCGGCACCGTAGCCGTAGATCGCATCCGTAAATACGCTTACTGGCCCGAAGCTCAGGCTACACTTACGTTTAACTACAACCTGTGGCCTATACCACAGATCATTATCGATACAAATAAAGACGAACCACTGGACCAGAACGATGGTTGGAAACGCTAAATATCTAAAGCCGGGGTGACTACCGCCCCGGCTTTTTAACTATATTGTCAACATGCTCAGGAAACTTATTTACTCTGCTCTATTGCTCTCTGCCAGTATTGCTGCAAAAGCCCAGTTACAGCAACCCGAAGGACTGATGTGCGATCTGATAGCCTATACCGATCACCAGTCGCTGCATGGCTACCTCGTACAGCCAACCTGGACGAAAGAAGCTTTTCTGTCTACCCAGTCGGTACGCATTAAGAACCGCCGGCCTGCATTCAGCTGGGCATTAAATGGCGCAGGCGTTAAGTTGCAGCAACAGGCCTACCAGGTACTCGTATCTGCGAATGCCGACAGTTTAAAAAAGGATATCGGTGAGATGTGGGACTCGAAGAAAATCGGCGCAGCACGTTCGAACGCAGTAGTGTACGAAGGCAAACCCCTCCGCCCAAACACGCTCTATTACTGGAAGGTGAGAGTGGTCACGGATACTTTGTTCAGCCCCTTTTCTGCGCCCGCCGTGTTTTTTACAGATAGTGTGCTTACCGATTATGCCACCGCGCAATACCCTTTGCAGAAAACAGATCAGTTCCCGCAACAGTTAAAAGTAACGGATACCTTGTTGCTGGCCGACTTTGGTAAAGCGGCTTTCGGACAATTGAAGCTGCGTTTAACGGGCACTGGTGCGAGCGATACTGTAGATGTACATCTGGGCGAGGCGATGTTGCCTAACGGCACCGTTAACCGCGCACCTGGTGGTACCATACGTTACCAGTTGTACCGCATTCCCCTGCGTGCAGGCACACATACGTACCAGGTAAGGATAAGGCCGGATGCGCGTAATACGGGCAGGCAGGCGATTAAAATGCCTGCTTACATTGGCGAGGTATTGCCTTTCCGGTATTGCGAAATAAGAAACTATAAAGAAAAATTACCAGCTACAGATATCGTAAGAGCTTCGGTTAATTATCCTTTTGATGATAATGCTGCTTCGTTTACCAGTTCCGATAGTATTCTTAACCAGGTTTGGGAGATGAGCAAATACAGTATGAAGGCCACTTCGTTCGCAGGCATCTTTGTGGATGGCGACCGGGAGCGCATTCCATACGAAGCGGATGCCTACATTAACCAACTGGGCTATTACACCACCGCCCGCGAATACACTATTGCCCGTGCCTCGCACGAATACCTGCTGCACCACGCCACCTGGCCCACAGAGTGGATATTGCAGTCGGTACTAATGGCGTACAATGATTTTTTGTATACAGGCGACAGCCGCTCGGCCCGCCACTACTACAACGACCTGAAAGCGAAGTTGCTAATGAAGCTGGAAATGCCAAATGGTCTTATCAGTACCCGCACTGGCAAACAGGATTCTGTATTGATGAAAGAGATCCACTTTAATGGGGGCAACTTAAGAGACATTGTGGACTGGCCGCATACTGGCATTTTAGGTTTGGCTGCCAACCAGGGTGGTGAAACCGACGGGTTTGGATTTAAGGATTACAATGCGGTGGTAAATGCTTATTACTACAAGGCCCTGCGCGATATGCAGCATATAGCAGGGGTGCTGGGTAAACAGGAGGATTTGCAGCTGTTGAAAAAGAAAGCAGACGGCGTGCGGGAGAGTTACCGCAAACACTTCTGGGATAAAAAACGCAAAGTATTTGTGGATGGCATCGATACTGTACATGCCTCATTACATACGAACATGTTTGCGCTGGCCTTTGGCCTCGTGGAAGATAAATACAAAAGCGATGTGGCCGCGTTCATCCGTTCGCGCGGTATGGCGTGCAGTGTATATGGCAGCCAGTTTTTAATGGATGCGGTGTATGATGGTGATGATGAAACATATGGACTGGAGTTGTTACGCTCCACCGCCGACCGTAGCTGGTACAATATGATCCGCGAGGGGAGTACCATTGCCATGGAGGCCTGGGGTAACAAGTACAAACCGAACCAGGACTGGAACCATGCCTGGGGCGCAGTGCCGGCCAATATCATTCCGCGGAAATTAATGGGCATAGAACCACTCACACCGGGCTGGGATACTTACCGCATTAAACCACAACCGGGTGAACTTACATATGCCTCGATCATCGTACCAACTATTAAAGGCAGTATTGGTGCGGTATACGAGAAAAAAGACGATGGTTTGCTGATGCAGTTGCAATTACCCGCCAACGCAACGGCACAGGTAGTACTACCTGCCCGTTACACCAAAAAGAAGTTTAAGGTGCTGATGGGCAACGAAGAAGTAAAACCCGTATTAAAAGAAGGAAGTTATACCATTACCCTGGCAGGCGGCGGCGCCGTTAAGCTGTGGGTGGGTCCACGTTAATCTATTGATGTATGTTGATAAGAAAAGTATTGCTGGCAACGGCATTCGTGAGCCTGTGTCATGCTGTTTCGTATGGGCAGCAGCGCGGTGATTACAGAACCACGCCTGCTGCTGCCATGGAAGCAGGTTTCATCAATCCGCCTGACGAAGCAAAACCGCGTGTATTCTGGTGGTGGCTCGAAGGTTACCAGACGAAGAAGGGCATCCGCAACGATCTCATAGCCATGAAGACCGCAGGTATTCAGGGTGCTATTTTATTCGATGCCGGCTCTTCTTCCTACCAGAACATGGAGAAAACCAAAAGCGGCCCTGTATTCCTGGGGCCGGAATGGAAAGCCTTGTTCCATTACGCCTGCGATGTAGCCGATAGCCTGGATATGGAACTGAGCCTGAACATAGGCAGTGGCTGGAACGATGGCGGGCCATGGGTGACGCCTGATCTTGCCTCTAAAAAACTGGTATGGAGTGATACGTTGTTACAGGGCCCTCGTAGCCTGGACATGCAGCTACCTATGCCCGCAAAGCTGTATCCCGGTTACTACAAACCCATCGTAGTGCTGGCGGTAAAGCTGCATGAGAACTACGATAGCGTTAAACCACTGGAGAACCTCGATATTAAAGCGGTACACAGTATTTACAGCATCCCTTTTACGAAAACGGGTCTTGGGTACGACTGGAACCTGTTCATGAAACCGGAAGCCTCCCCTGCACACCAGGCACATGCCGATTTAAAAGATATCATTGACATCAGTGATAAGGTAGATGCCAATGGCCGCGTGAAATGGACAGTGCCAAAAGGTAAGTACCTGCTGATGCGTTTCGGGTATACCGGTACCGGCATACATGTGTCTACGCACAGCCCCGGTGGCGGCGGACTGGCCATCGATTATATGAGTACGGAGGCCATGGACGTGCAGTACGACAAAGTAGTACGCGCTGTTACCGGCGGGCATAAAAGCAAAAGCCTCAAATACCTGCACGACGATAGCTGGGAACTGGGCGCGAGTAACTGGACGCCTACATTTGAGGCGGAGTTCAAAACCGCCAACGGTTACGATATCCGCAAATACCTGCCCGTACTCACCGGCCGTATTATCGACAACCGCGACGTATCCAACAATTTCCTGTACGACTTCCGCCGCACGATCGCTGACCTTATCTATAAAAACCATTATCAGCGTTTTGCCGGACTGGCAGCGGCAGAAGGCATGGGCATTCACTCAGAAAGTGGTGGCCCGCACCCTGCACCGATAGACGCCCTGAAGAACCTTGGCCTGAACGCTATTCCAATGGGCGAATTCTGGATAAGGGCCACTACGCATCGTGTAGAGCCTCACCGGAGGTTGTATGTAAAACAGCCCGCATCTGCAGCACATATATATGGTAAACAGTTTGCGCAGGCCGAAGGGCCTACCAGTATAGGCCCGCATTGGGAGGAAGATTTTGCTTACATGAAACCTACGCTCGACCGGGTGTATTGCGAAGGTCTGAACCGCCTGGTGATCCACACCTTTACGCATTCGCCCGAAGAAGCGGGTAAACCCGGTAATGAATACTTTGCAGGCACCCACTTCAACCCAAACGTTACCTGGTGGAAACAGGCACCAGCCTTCCTGCAATGGAATTCGCGTATCTCTTACCTGTTGTCGCGCGGGTTGTTTGTAGGCGATGTGTGTTTTTATTATGGTGATAATGTGCCTAACCAGGTGCCGCTGAAACATATAGAACCGGGGCTGGGTGAGGGATACGATTACGATGTATGCAATACCGATGTGATATTGAACCGTATGACGGTGAAAGATGGAAAGATTGTATTGCCCGATGGTATGCACTACGAAGTATTATCACTGCCCGACTGGAAAGTAATAACACCGGAAGTGCTGGTGAAACTGGAGCAACTGGTGCGGGACGGCGCTACGATTGTGGGGCCTAAGCCTTTAGCGGCGGCTGGTCTTCGAAATAAAGGAAAAGAAATAAAAGAGATAGCAGATAAGATGTGGGGAGGCGATGGACGATATGGGAAAGGTTTAGTAGTGAAGGATAAAACCCTGCGCGAAGTGTTGCTGCAGAAAGGCGTGCAACCCGACTTTACCTACGAAAGCCGTAAACCCCATGCCCTCATAGATTACATCCATCGCAGCACGCCCGAGGCAGATATCTATTACATCGTAAATCGCAACGAACGGCCAGAGTATATTCAAACTTCATTCAGGATAGAAAATAAAGTACCTGAACTCTGGAACCCTGATAAAGGCACGATCATCCCGCAACAGTTGTATAATACCGAGGGTGGTCGTATACAAATGCCCTTGTTCCTCGACCCTTTCGGATCGACTTTCGTGGTGTTCAGGAAGCCTGGCGAATCGCATAGTGCCAGTCTGGAAAAGAATGGTCAATCTCTATTCCCTGGTTTGCCTGCGGATACTTTTAATACGGCCCCTTTTATTACGACCACAGCGGGAGAACTGGTGTATACAGGCAACGCTACATACAATAAATCAATAAACGGAAGGAAAGTTAGCGGCAGGAATGTAGTGTATACTCAACCGGTAAACGGTCCCTGGAAACTACAGTTCTCTCCCGAATGGGGCGGCCCTGCAAACATCGCCTTCGATTCACTGATCTCCTGGACGGACCACCGCGATAGTGGAATTAAATATTATTCAGGCGATGTGGCGTACCGAAAAAGCTTCCGCGTTACCAAAGAACAGTTGCGGAACAAACACGTATTCCTCGACCTGGGCGAAGTGCATAACCTGGCAGAGGTGACTATCAACGGCAGGCATACCGGCGTTTGGTGGACGCATCCTTTTACTAATGATGTTTCTGACTTTGTAAAAGAAGGCCTGAATGAACTGGAGATAAAGGTAGTGAACCTTTGGCCCAACCGTGTTATCGGCGACCAGTTACTGCCGGCGAACAAACGTTTCACCAAAACGAACGTAAAGAAGTTTAAAGCAGATTATCCCCTACGTAAGTCGGGGCTGTTAGGGCCGGTGGTGCTTAATTTTTACAGGTAGCTAATTATTGTTCGTGGATAGGCGCTGCTCTTCATTGCAAGGGCGGCGCTTTTTTTGGAAAACTATTCTTACTTCACCTTATCGGCCAGCGTACAGCGTACTTTCCTGAAAGATGAAGCCTCAGTTAAACTAGCCGTCATCTGCCAACTCCTGTCCCGCAAATGGGACCGGTACACGACCTGTAATATGCTCATTTGTTTGATGGACGAATTATTCTTCATCCGCCATTTGCAGGCCGGTGTATACAACGCCGCGATAGCAGAAGCTGCATATTGCCCAATGTTGTTACAGCGGCTGAAGAGAGTGACACAACGGCGGCCCCATAGTAGTACCACCGCTGGTCCCTAAATAAAAAAGCTGCGCCTTACGACGCAGCTCTGGAAATATATAGCATTGACTATTACGCTGTAATCGGTTCGCTCTCTTCGATCTTTAACACGCGGCCGGTCCATTCGCGGAGGTTGTCGCATAAAGCGGGGTCCTGCGCGAGTTGTTTGCCGTAGGAGGGGATCATTTCCTTCAGTTTTGCCTGCCATTCGGGGCTTTGCATTTGTTTAGGGAAACATTTGTTCATCAGATCGAGCATGATGGAAACGGATGTAGACGCGCCGGGAGATGCGCCCAGCAGGGCAGCAATGCTACCATCGGCAGCGCTAACCACCTCTGTACCGAATTCGAGGATACCACCTTCTTCTTCATCCTTTTTAATTACCTGTACACGGTAACCGGCAACTTCCAGCTCCCAGTCTTCCAAACGTGCTTCCGGTAAAAAGTCTTTAAGGGCATCGAGGCGGTCGTCCGGTTTCTGACGGACCTGGTCGATCAGGTATTTGGTCAGCGGCATATTACGCGCGCCGGCAAACAGCATGGGACGGATATTAGAGAAACGGATACTTTTGATCAGGTCGAGGAACGAGCCTTTTTTCAGGAATTTAGTGGTGAAGCCGGCGTAGGGGCCGAACAGCAGTTCCTTTTTCCCTTTGATTACGCGCGTATCCAGGTGGGGCACCGACATAGGTGGCGCACCTATAGGCGCTTTACCATATACTTTGGCGTAGTGTCTTTCTACGAGTTCAGGATTTTTACATTTCAGCCACTGGCCGCTCACCGGGAATCCGCCAAAGCCTTTGCTTTCGGGGATCTTAGATTTAAGCAGCAGTGGGAGGGAACCGCCACCTGCACCGATGAATACGAAGCGAGCCTTTACCAGTCGGCGTTTGCCGGTAGCGAGGTCTTTCACCTCCACATACCAGGAACCATCTTTCTGGCGCAGTTGTTTAACGTCATGGTTGAAGAAAAGCGACACTTTTTCGTCTGCCTTCATCCTTTCGAACATGTGGCGGGTGAGCGAACCGAAGTTCACGTCCGTGCCTATTTCCATACGGGTAGCCGCTACTTTCTGGGCAGGATCGCGTCCTTCCATCACGATGGGCATCCATTTGGCGAGCTGTTGCTGGTTTTCGGAGTACATCATGTCACTGAAGAGGTGACATTTGGTGAGTGCTTCGTGGCGTTTTTTGAGGAAAGAAACCCCATCTTCGCCCCATACGAAACTCATGTGCGGTGTACGGCGGATGAACGATTCGGGTAAGGAAATGAGTTTGCTTTCGATAAGATGCGCCCAGAACTGTTTAGAAACCTCGAACGACTCCGCGATTTTCACGGCCTTCTTAATTTCCACAGATCCGTCTGGTGCCTGTGGGGTGTAGTTTAACTCGCAAAAAGCAGAGTGGCCCGTGCCTGCATTGTTCCATGCGTCCGAGCTTTCGGCTGCTGCAACGTCCAGCCTTTCAAAAACCTGTAAAGTCAGGCCTGGTTCCAGCTCTTTAAGTATCATGCCTAAAGTTGCACTCATGATACCGGCGCCGATCAATACAACGTCCGCTTCGTCTCTGCCTGCGTTATTATCAATACTCATGATCAATTAAATAAATATTTCTCCAAAATATTGTGCCATGCTTTTTGCCACTCTACAGTATACGCCTTGTTACAGCGTGTCCTGCCCTCGTTTTCTCCCGGTCTGTTAAGCCCGTAATACCTTTCAGTTCAATTTTTCCTTAACGTGTAATCTGCGTGGAACAATTATAAAAAAAGATTGCCCTCATAAACGGCAATCCTCAGTTTAGCGGGAACAGCCTGCCTCCGCCGAAATGGCATTGGAACGGTCCCTATTTGAAGGAATACTATTTGAAAACGGATACATTATAAAGTGCAATATATTTTAATCTATGTGACATTGTCCAGGGATTTTTCAACTATGGTTGGTTACAAAAGCCTTGGAGCCGCAAAATTAACACTCAATGGGGAGTTAACCAATATATTTTAGAATTATTAAGGGTTTTTGACGAATGTTTGAGAATTTTTAACAAATCGCTGGCTGGGGTGAAGGAAATTCAAGGGGTGGGCTTAACGGTTAAGCAGGTGGTACGTAATGGTGGCCTTTATAAAACCATGTGTATCAGGGCAACTATATCATCATCAGGAAAACCTCAGCCCAAAATGGATACGGGTATATTGTATTGCAGGAAGTAGGCCGGCTTCCATCTTAAACAACATGTTTTATTCTGCACTAAATTCTCATCAGAAAAAGGGAGCTTCTGCCGTTTTCGTTGCCTCAACTTCCATTTCCATCGTTACACTCCCTCCATTTCCCCTCTTTTTACCCCAAAAATGATGAACGGCTATCAGAATTGCTGATAACTTTGTATCATTATCAGTCAAATAGAAGGAAGCTTACAACCGTTAAATGCAAATTATGAAGTCCAAACAAGGCCTTATACTGGCCGCGGCAATGGTGACCGCGGTTACATTGTGTTCGTTATCACCCACCCAGCAATCAGAGTGGAAAGCTAAAAACCTGAAGGTGATGTCGAAGCGCTCGACGAAAGCGGAAGTGGATAGTGTGATGAAACAGTTTAATATGGCCCTGGGTGTAAGATGTAACTTTTGCCACACACCAAGCAAAGATGATCCTAAGAAAATGGACTTTGCCAGCGATGAGAACAGGCACAAAGAAATAGCGAGAGATATGATGAAGATGACGGCGAAGATTAAAAAGAAATATTTGGAGGTAACCTGCTATACCTGCCATAACGGTAAAAAAGAACCGCTGCTGGCACCGGAAGCTCGTGACCCACATTAATCATCTAAAAAGCGGGACGGTCCGTGAAAGATATTAAAGAAACAGGTAGCCGGTTACCACCTGTTTCACCTTTTCCAATAAACGCTTTTCGGTGCCACGTACCGGAACCAATGAATACGTAAGTAAAAACTTAACTGATACAATAAAATTGCAATCGAATGAATTATCAAAATTCAAGAAGAGACTTTCTGAAACAAGCCATGCTCGCATCGGCAGCAATGGCAACGCCAGGCTTACTGCTGGCCGCTACTCCACGTCGTCCCCGTAAAATTGGTCCTAATGATAAGGTGAACCTGGCCTGTATAGGTATTGGTAACCGCGGTGGCGAAATCATCCCCGAGTTCTTTAAAACGGGGCTGGCCAACGTAGTAGCACTTTGTGATGTGGATATGGGCGCTCCGCATACGCAGGCGATCATGAAACAATTCCCGAATGTGCCGCGCTTCCAGGATTTCAGGCAACTGTTCGATAAAATGGGTAAGGAGATTGATGCGGTAACGATCGGTGTGCCTGACTTCTCACACTTCCCTATTACGATGATGGCGCTGTCGCTGGGCATTCACGTGTACGTGGAAAAACCAATGGCGCGTACTTTCAGGGAAGTGGAGCTGATGATGAAAGCTGCTGCTAAAAACCCGAAAGTGGTTACGCAGATGGGTAACCAGGGCCACTCGGAAGGTAACTACTTCCAGTTTAAAGCCTGGAAAGAAGCGGGTATTATTAAAGATGTAACGGCTATCACCGCACATATGAACTCTCCACGCCGCTGGCATGGATGGGACCCTAAGATCAAATCATTCCCTGCAGCGGAAACGGCACCGTCTACCCTGGACTGGAATGTTTGGCAAATGCAGACGCAGGGCCACAGTTATAACAAAGACTTCGTAAACGGTCAGTGGCGCTGCTGGTACGACTTCGGTATGGGGGCTTTGGGCGACTGGGGTGCGCACATTCTCGATACGGCGCACGAGTTCCTCGATCTTGGTTTGCCGTACGAAGTAGCTCCGCTGAAACTGGACGGACATAACGACTTCTTCTATCCAATGTCTTCAACCTTATCGTTCAAGTTCCCTGAACGCCGCAACATGCCGGCCGTAGAGGTGAAATGGTACGATGGTGTAGATAACCTGCCGCCAATCCCCGCCGGTTACGGTGTACAGGGCCTCGACCCGAACATTCCACCGCCAAGTAATGGTGCGATCAAACCGGCGAAACTGAATCCGGGTAAGATCATTTATGGCAAAGACCTCACTTTCAAAGGTGGTTCGCACGGCACTACACTGTCGATCATTCCGGAGGAGAAAGCAAAGGAAATGGCATCAAAGCTGCCTCAGGTGCCTAAGAGCCCGTCTAATCACTTTAAAAACTTCCTGCTGGCCTGTAAAGGTGAGGAGAAAACACGTTCACCATTCTCTATTGCAGGCCCGTTAAGCCAGGTGTTCTGCCTGGGCGTACTCGCCCAATGGACTGGCGAAACCATTAAGTTCGACAGGGAGAAAAAGGTGATCACCAATAGTAAAAAAGCGAATGAACTGCTGGTTGGCCCACCGCCACGGAAGGGCTGGGAGCAATATTATAAAGTTTAGTATCTTACAGAAGCCGCATTCATTTGCGGCTTCTTACTTTCGTTTACTGTAAAGCACAAACCACTTGTTTATGAGGTTCCTCGTAATTGTTCCGGTGCTGGCCGCCTGCATGGCCTGCGCATTCTCTAATTCATCGCACACTGCTGCTAAGGCAGATAAGAAATCATCGCCCGGAGCCACACTTAAAACCGGCGCCGACCAAACAGAGAAATACCTGCCTTATCTTAAAGGAAAAAGGGTGGCCATACTCGGCAACCAGACTTCCGTGATCGGTACCACGCACCTGGTAGATAGTCTGAAATCGCTCGGCATCAACATCGTGAAGGTATTTGGACCCGAGCATGGCTTCAGGGGTAACAACAGCGCCGGCGTAGTGGTAAAGGACGAGGTGGACAAAGCCACGGGCATCCCCATCATCTCCTTATACGGCGCTAAAAGAAAGCCCAGCAAAGAAGACCTGGCCAATGTAGACCTCATGATCTACGACGTACAGGATGTGGGCTGCCGCTTCTACACCAACATCAATGCCCTCGCCGAACTAATGGAAGCCTGTGCAGAAAATAATAAGGAGCTGCTGATACTGGACCGCCCGAACCCGAACGCTTATTTCGTAGACGGCCCTGTGATGGACATGAAACTGAAATCGGGGATCGGTCAGTTCCCCATTCCCATTACCCATGGTATGACGATTGCCGAATTTGCGAAGATGATCAATGGCGAACAATGGATCCGTAAACCACTGCAATGCAAACTGAAGATCATACCGGTGGAGAATTATACGCATGACACGTATTACACGCTCCCCGTAAAACCTTCGCCCAACCTGAATACGCAAATTGCGATCATGTTGTACCCGACTACCTGTATTTATGAGGGTACGATCCTTAACCATGGCCGTGGTACCTATTATCCCTTTACAGTGATGGGCGCGCCCAAACTCAAAGGTAAGTATACCTTCTCCTACACCCCCGTAGGCATCAAAGGCATGTCTGAAACACCGCTGTACATGAACCAGGTTTGTTACGGTATGGACCTTCGTAACTACGACGTGAACAAGCTTTTAAAAGAAAAGAAAATAAATATACAGTGGATGAAAGAACTGTATGCGGCTTACCCCGATAAGGCGGAGTTTTTTGATTACACCAAGAGCAAAGAAATTGGAAATATCGACTTCCGTACAGGCGATTCGAAGTTCAGGCAACAGATCATTGATAATGTGCCGGAAGAAGAGATCCGGAAGAGCTGGGAGCCGGCTTTGAGCCAGTATAAGGAGATGAGGAAGAAGTATTTGATTTACG
>NZ_CABHOU010000075.1 GCF_902168175.1 uncultured Chitinophaga sp.
CGACCTGCTTGATTCAATAATTGTATTGGGAGGTGATAGCGGGGGGCACACGCCATGGGAAAAGTACCAGGTTGCCCAGGCACATTTCAGAAAGGGTGAAATAGCCGAAGCTGAACGCGTGTTGTTATCAATAGACGCAGTATATATGTCGACCGACCAGCTGAAAAAGCATGAATTGTTCGATTTGCTGCACAATATCTACAAATTGAAAGGAGACGGTGCGAAAGCTATGTTGTATGCCGGGGCGGCGCTGCAAAGTCTGCAGGCGCAGGGCATTCCCGCTGCACAAATTCTGGTCTACCTGAAAAAAATCCTGTATATATCTGATCAGTTTGGAAGCTTCGAAAAATATGAGGACTTAATGCAGAAAGTACGGGATGAAGTGCAGCCGGATAACCTTACTGACTGGACGGAGATCATCAACTATGCCCACGAACTTTCATTCAGGCGAAGTAAAATGGCAGCCATTAACTATCTGAAAGAACGATTTATTAGTGTGCCTATTACTTTGCGGACCCGGCTAATGGAATATCACGAATACATGGGGGCTTTTTATTGTAACCTAAACGATAGTATTGCGCTTATTCACCTTAATGAAACCGAAAAGTTATTGCAGCGGATCAGTTACAGGGAAGCTAACCTGCTGCAGGCAACCAATTTTCTTCAGATAGCTACAATATACTACCGGCAGGGGCATTACGATAAAATAGGTCCCTATCTTAAAAAAGTGGATGCGTTGCCGCAAAAGTCGCTGGGGCTACATGTACTCACGAATAAAGAATGGTTACATTATAAAATCGACAGCATCCGGGGGGATTATCCAGGGGCCTTATCGCATTACTCGGTTTACCGGTCCTATAGCGACAGCTTATTCAACTTTGAAAAGATTGTAAGGCTGGAAGAGTTCAATGTTTTTTCCCGGGCGAACGAGCGGCAGAAGAAGGTGCTGCAAAAAACGGAAGAAGTAACCAGGCTGGCAGAAAGTGGCCGGCTCCGCCAGGCCCTGCTGGAGGAAATGGAGGAAAGCGAACGCCAAAGCTTCTTGCTGCTGGAACGTGAAGTAGAGGATGCCCGAAGTTATGCAAAACAACGCGGCGACTCCCTGCGCCGAAAACAGGAAACAATCCTGCTCCTGGGTAAGGAAGCCGGATTGCAGAAAATGTTGGTGACCCGGGTAAATGCGTTTCGAAACCTGTTGGGCATTGGTGCCGCGCTGCTGATCCTGCTGGTGATGCTAACCTATAGCCGTTACCGCCTTAAACAGCGAAGTAACCGGCAATTGGAACATCAGCAGGCTATTATTTCCTTGAAAAATGCATCGCTGGAAAAGCTGGTAGATGAAAAAGAATGGCTGCTGAAGGAAGTACACCACCGGGTGAAAAATAACCTGCAGGTGGTTATGAGCCTGCTCAATATCCAGTCGTACTACCTGCACGATGAAAAGGCCAAATCCGCTATGCTCGATAGCCAGCATAGGGTAAACGCCATTTCTCTGATACATAAAAAATTGTACCAGTCAGAAAACCCGTCAGTAGTAGTGATGCCCCATTATATAAAGGAACTTACCGAGCAGTTGTACGATTATTCCGATAAGCGCCTTTACATTCAGTTCGACCTCGATATAGCACCGCTTACGTTCGACATTAATAAGGCCTTGCCGATAGGGCTTATTCTCAATGAATCGGTTACTAATTGCTTTAAATACGCTTTTCGCGGTCGTGATGAAGGTCTTATTACGATTCGCATGCGTCAGAAAGGCAAGCATGCGGTCGTGCTGGAAATTGCGGATAATGGTGTAGGGATGCCGGCTTCAGCACAGCCACCTACTGACGACTCTTTAGGTATGAGCCTGATGAAAGGTCTTGCCTCCGATATGGATGGCAGCCTGGTAATTAGTAGTGAAGAGGGAAAGGGTACACTCGTTACGGTAATTTTCAACCCTGGGGATGCAGCGGAGCTCATGCACAATTAACCGGCTGATCGCCTAGGCTTCTTCCGGGTAAAGCTTTTCTACTTCGGCCAGGGCTGCGTGGAGTTCAGGCAGTTGTTTCAAATGGCGTTTAGGCACGCCTGCAATTTCTTTCTTCAACCGGTAAAAGAATATCCTGTCGCGAAACTTAATCCGTCGTTCCTCTTCATAATAAAAGAAATCATCGAAAGGGATATAATGTTCCTTAAATCCACCGATGATGCGGAAAGTACTGATCGTGATGATCTTACTTTCATGATCAAATTGTATAGCCGCGAAATGTTTTACAAACAGGGTATAGGTAAGATAAACGCCGCAGAGAATGGTAACGATTTGTTTATCTGTACTGAAGTTGAGCGCCACTTTTCCTTTAATCAATGCTATGAGGTAGAATGCCAGCAGTATCACACAAAGCCCAAGGAGGGTAGACGCCAGGTAACCCGCGCGGCTTTTCAGAGATGTATTGTATATCGTAATCGGTTCCTGCATTGGCCGAAAATAATGAAAAAAGGCAAAAAATGAAGGGCCGCTCAATGGCGGCCCTTCATTTTTATAAGGAAGACTACTACTGTGTGATCTGGATGGTTTCTACATTGGTAACAACACCGGTGGCTACGTTCACTGTAACAGTGGTGTCGCGGTAAGGTGGCACCTGGGCGTCGTAAACCAGCTTCCAGGCTCCCGCAGGCAGGCCGCCGAAGAAGTAATGACCCGTGGCAATGTCCGGCAGCGCCAGCAGGGTATCGGTATTTTGGATCGCCCAAACTTGTGTTAATGCCGCCGGAGGAAGTACAATCCCCTTAATACTACCGCCGATCGCATCTGAATATCCACGTATAACGGGTTTAAGAATATACTGACCACTATTGCCTGCCGTTACTACGGAACGACTGGCGTCGAAATCCAGGTACAGGCGGTATACAATACCAGCCTCTAATACAGTCCTGAATTTTACTTTTAAACCTGATTGCTGCGCTGATGGTGTCTTTAATTCATGCTCAACACCGTCGATCACTACCGAATTCCTGTTGCCAAGCACCAGGCGTACCTGGTTAATTTCTCCGGCTGGTACCTCTGTATCAGCAAGCACAGTGTCCAGCCCGTTCCTGAAATCGAGCAAATTGTAAATGCCCGGATGCAGAAGAGGCAGCTCAACCCAGCCATTCTCTGTTTCGGCATCGGTAGAAGCATGGACCATTACTTTCTGAATGTCTACATAGACGGCATCATAACTTGCCGGTGCATCGGTCAGGCGAATTTCCAGTTTTGCTTTTCCCTGGCTGTTACGGTCATCTTTCTGGCAGGCAAATAGTAACGCAGTTAGTGTAAGGCCGGCTAATACAGCGGCGGATAATCGGTTTTTCATTTCTTCTGATTTTAGATAGGTGTTTTGCTGCCTTATATGTAGATAACGACAGCAGGCGCAATATGTTTACTTGCATTTTTAGATGGCGATAATCACGTAAAGTTTAATGCTCTCCGAAATATTTTTTAATTTCCGTGCTGTTGGTGAGGAGAAATCGTGCATTTGGATCGCGATATTTAAATAAAAACGATGAATTATTCGCTTATTGTTATCCTGGTACTCGGCGTACTGCTGGTTTGGATAGTTAGCCTGTACAACCGCCTTGTTGCCCGCCGCAACAGTGTAAAGGAATCATGGAGTGGTATTGATGTGAGCCTCAAAAAACGCTACGACCTCGTACCTAACCTGGTGGAAACCGTGAAAGGTTATGCCCGCCACGAACAGGAAACGCTGGCAAAAGTAACCAGCTTCCGCACTGCCTCCGTGAATGCGGTCACCCCTGGCGAAAAAGCAGAAGCCGCTGCCGGACTCACCCGCGCCCTTGGCTCGCTGATGGCCGTAGCCGAAGCCTATCCCGACCTGAAAGCCAATACCAACTTCCTGCAATTACAGGATGAGCTGGCCGGTATCGAAAATAACCTGGAATCGGCCCGCCGTTACTACAACGGTACTGTTCGCGAAAATAATAACCTCGTAGAAAGCTTCCCCTCCAATATTATCGCCGGGATGTTTGGCTTTAAAACCAGCCCCTTCTTCGAAATCGATAATACTGCTCACCGCGAAAGACCTGATGTTTCTTTCCGCTAACCAACTATGTAAATGAAGCGCTTACTGATTCTCTTATTTGCCCTGCTGCCGCTGGCGGGCGCCGTAATTGCCCAGGATACTATGGAGGTATCCTACCCGCAGGAGCCCGACGAGCACTATGTGGACGCCTCCTACCAGGAGGAGCCTGAACAACATTATTCCGAAGGTATTATCGACTTTCATGCGGATATCGTCATCGAAAAGAACGGCCTCGTTAAAATAACAGAACATATAAAGGTGTTCGCCACAGGCAACGAAATTAAACGCGGTATCTTCCGCGAGCTGCCTGGCTTCCGTAAAAACAAGTACGGGCGTAGGGTGGATGTACCCATTCATGTTACTAGCGTGCTTAAAGATGGTCATGCCGAACCGTATTCTACGAAAGAGGAAGCTGGCTGGCTGAATATTCGTATAGGCAGTGCCGATGTATTGTTAAGCACGGGTGTGTACGACTACACGATTACTTATGAATCGCGCGGCCATGTTGGCTTCTTCGACGGCTACGACGAGTTGTACTGGAACGTTACGGGCAACGACTGGAAACTGCCGATCGTAAAGGCTTCGGCCACGGTCACCTTGCCTGACGGCGCTTCCGTGAAGCAGTCGGCCTGTTATACCGGAGAAAAGGGGTCTACCGCCTCCGACTGTAGCATGGAATACGACAGGGACCAGCATCCGGTATTCAAAACAGAGCGATTGATGTCGCCGGGTTCGGGCTTTACCATTGCAGTAGGTTTTACGGCCGGCATTATCGAACGCCCGCCACCCCCAGGTTTATGGGGTATGTTGGTGGACTGGTTCCTGAATTTTATCGAATATGTGCTGGCGGGCATTGGCCTGCTGGTGTTGCTGCCCTATTTATACAACAAGTGGCGCAAATATGGTAAAGATCCCGAAAAGCCGGTGGTGGTAGCGCGATTCGAACCACCGGACGGACTTTCGCCTGCCTCTATGCGTTATATCTATAAAAAAGTACACGATAGCAGGTCGCTCGCCGCAGCCCTGGTGAATATGGCGGTTAAAAAGGTAATCACCATCCGAAAGGAAGAAGGGAAGTTTTTTATTGAACGTAAAAAAGGGAAGATCGGTCTGCTTGCGCAGGAGGAAAGGGAACTTTGTAATAAACTGCTGCACACCAACCAGACCATCGAGGTAGACGATAGCAATAAATTTAAGTTCAGCGCTGCCCGCGAAGCCTTTGAAAAAGAACTGAAGACAGGGCATAACCTAACGGAATATTTCCAGCAGAATAAAAAGCATATGTGGCGCGGCGGACTGGTAACCATGTTGGTATTGTCGGTTTACCTGGCATTTATTAATGTAGGCTCGCTCATCTTCCTGGTATTCCTCGTGCCTTTTATCGTTATCGGGCTGTCATTGCTGTTCGCCGGTATTAAAGCGCTCAAACAGGGCTGTGCGGGCGTGTTTTTACTGTTAATGGGCGTGGTGTTTAGCCTGGTGCCAATGGGCATCTTATTGACGGCCATATGGCAACTGCCCGTCGTATCGATCGTGTTTGTGGTGGGCGTTATCGTTTGTTTCGCAGTGTATATGAAGCTGGTGCAGGCACCAACAGAGATGGGCACCAAAGTGATGGCCGAAATAGAAGGCTTTTGCCTGTACCTCTCTGTAGCGGAAGAAGACCGCCTGGACATGTTAACACCTCCCGAACGCACGCCCGAACTTTTTGAGCGTTTACTCCCGTATGCGATTGCCCTGGAACTGGAAAACGCCTGGGGTAAAAAGTTTAAAGATGTACTCGAATCCATCCAATATAGCCCGGAGTGGTACAGTGGCGGCACCTTTAGCTACGTTCACTTCGGCGATTCATTCAGCAACCGCTTCGCCTCTTCGGTAGACAGGGCCGCTAAAAGTCCTGAGCCGGTAAGGAGTAGCGGTGGCAGCAGTTCTTCCGGCAGCAGTTCGTCCGGCAGTTCCAGTTGGAGTTCCGGCAGCAGTGGCGGCGGAAGTTCCGGCGGTGGTGGCGGCGGCGGCGGTGGTGGCGGCTGGTAAAAGCATTCGAAAGGGAACTTGTTATGCAGGTTTCCTTTTTTTATGTAACCAGCTTCAGAACAAACACAGGCCGCCGTTGTGTCACACCCTTCAGCGGCAACAATTCTGCCGGGCTGTCATCGCTGCTGTACGGTATATACACCGCTCATTATAACCTGCTCTATTCAACAACATCTGCATCTGCCTAAAAGAAGTACTAACACCTTACCGCGATAAAATGTACAACAGATCCCTTCATTTATTAGTTGTCCACCGCACCGCCCGCACGTAGCTTTACATACTTCCGGGAAGGGGCCGCAACAATTTGTACAGCGGACTTGTTATTCTTCCTGGCTCAATAACCAGTTTAATCAATTACTTATGAACCAGGCGCCTGTTGCCGACAATATCCTGGCCATCGATATTGGCGGATCGCATATTAAAGCGACGATCATCGATGCCCAGGGGGCTTTCCAGTTAAACTACGAGTCTGTTAAAACCCCTAAAAACCCCGACCCGGCTAAAGTGATGGAAGCCATCCGCGAGCTGGTGAAAAACTTCCCGCCTTACGCCAAAGTATCTGTAGGTTTCCCCGGTTTTGTGGATAAAGGAGTGGTGATCACTGCGCCTAACCTCGGTACCGGAAAATGGTACGGTGTAAACCTGCAGTCCAGGCTGGAAGAGTTACTATCACGTCCGGTGCATGTAATGAATGATGCGGATATGCTGGGCCTTGGGCTCATCAGTGGGCACGGCCTGGAAATGGTGATCACCCTTGGAACAGGATTTGGTACAGCTATGTTCCACCATGGGGTGTTAATGCCGCACCTGGAAATAGGGCAGCACCCGTTCAGTTCTAAAAATACGTACGACAGCTACATTGGCGCCAAAGCGCTGGAAAAGGAAGGGGCGGAGAAGTGGAACAAACGCCTGAAACGCGTAATAGCCGTGTTACAAACAGTTTTTAATTACGATCACCTGTATATCAGCGGTGGTAACGCTGAAATGATTAGTTTCGATCTTGATAAAAACATTACCCTGGTATCGGCCAAACAAGGCCTCAGGGGAGGTGCCAGCCTTTGGGTAACGGCCCTGCCCGCAGGCGAAGAAGCGGTATTACAGGAATTATAACCAGTTAAAAAATCGCAGTAAATAGTTATGGGATCTTATTCAGTAAATATTGCAGAACAGGCCATCAACACAGCTCGTTTGCTGGCCATCGACGGTGTGCAGAAAGCCAATTCGGGCCACCCAGGTATGCCAATGGGCGCAGCGCCAATGGCCCATACGCTTTGGGGCCACTACCTACGCTATAACCCGCAAAACCCGCATTGGGCCAACCGCGACAGGTTTGTGCTGTCGGCAGGCCACGGCTCTATGTTACAATACGCTTACCTCTATCTCACGGGTTATAACATCACCCTCGACGATCTGAAGCAGTTCCGCCAGATGGGCAGCAAAACTGCCGGTCACCCGGAATATGGGTTGCTCGACGGCATTGAAGTAACCACCGGCCCGCTGGGGCAGGGGTTTGCTAATGGGGTAGGCATGGCTATCGCGCAAAAGCACCTGGCCGCCCGGTTCAATAAACCTGGTTTCGACCTGTTCGATTATCACATTTACGCTATTTGCAGTGATGGCGACATGATGGAGGGTATTTCTTCGGAAGCCGCTTCTATGGCCGGTCATCTGCAACTAGGTAACCTCATTTACTTCTACGACGATAATAATATTTCTATCGAAGG